>MSXO01000014.1:135883-254131 GCA_002083615.1 Proteobacteria bacterium ST_bin11
CTGCGTTTCATCGAGGCTACTTAATTTTCACGTAAATTAAAGAGTCCTCCATACTCCGGGATGGTTTTGTCCCGCATGCCGCGCCGAGCACCGGAGCTTTTGAGCGGATCAGCCCGAAGGGGTGCGGCAGGGATGCCGCACGTTGCCGAAGGGGCAGGAAGCCCCTTTTGGCAACCCCGTTCAAAAGCTTCGGAGCGCAGGATCAAAGCGGCATCCGGGTGTCTTTTCTTTTGGATACTTTTCTTTGGACAAGCAAAGAAAAGTATCTCGGCTGTCGGTCCGAGAACCGACGTTAAAAACACCCATCGCGATAGCGATTCAATTAATACTAACAGGCCCGAAGCGCCAAAAAGCTTATTCCAGCCTACATTCCAAGACAAACCAGACCTAGGAACTCCCCAACAACCCCAACGCGCTCAAACTAGGCAAAAAGAAATAACTCCCGCCCCGCGTCGTCACAAACTGCTGAAACCCGCACACCCGCCGCCGCAGCGGTTCATCCTGAATCGTGAAATTGCGGTTCTCCGCCACGCCGCTGCCGATCAGCGGATCGTCTTCGTCGTAAAGGCCGGCGAATTTCACGCTGTTGATCCAGGTGTGTTGCACAAATTCGAACTGGCGTTCGATATTGGCGTTTAAGCAGATGAACAAGAGGCCGCGCTCTTTGCCGTCGTCTTTAGCCGGGTTTGCCAGGAAGTTGCCGTAGCTACGGCCGCGACGCAGTATACGATGGCGGTTGGCTACCTTTAGCGCTTCTGCTTCGGTAGCGCCCAAACCTACCGCTCTTGGATTGGCGCGGCGAATGTGTGAGCCCAGCGGGCAGCCGGTGCCGTGTGGGTCTTTAGTGAAGTTAAAGCTGTTATCGACTTTATTAGGGTCGGTATCTTGGTTAGGTTCTACCACCGCACCGCTTTTCCAGCGACCGACGAATTTGGCGGCCAGATAGTCGGCGGTGATCCCTTGGCGTGCGGCTTCTTCTTCCATGAACGCCCAGAATTTGCCCACTTCTTGCTTCAGCTGACGTAACACCAGGTAGGTGCCGTTTTTACCAAACGCCTCCCCTGCGGCACCCAACTGCGGCATTTTGGTGAGTTTGCCGTCGTATTGATTAGGATAACCCAGCAAAAACTCGCCAGTAGCGATTTCGCCGGTATCGGTAGTAGTAGGGAAACCGTCTACTGTCGGATCGGAGATGCCATCGGCGAAACCGAAATGCTCCAAAACAAAGCCATTGGCGTCTTGTTTTTTTTCGCCGGCTTCCAGGCGCTGCACCACGCTCAAGCCGGCGCCCTTAAAGGCTTTTTCATGGTATTTCTGGCTGGCCTTGTGGATCGCGTCGTTTTTGGAAAACAGCATGAACAACATGTCCACGCACTTGGCGCCGCTGCCCCAGTCCCAAACGCTGGGATCGTTGATGCCACGGTCGCCCAAAAGCGCGGAACGGTGTTCGGAATGCATGCCCTCCCGGAACGACAGTTCAAAGCTGTAAAGACTGTCTTTATCCAGATTGAGCTGTTCGAAACCGGAATAACTGATCGCCAAATTTATGCGGTTTTCAGTTTCTTCCGTCGGTTTATCTGCGCCGTGGCTGATTTGGTTTTGCTCGACCAGATTTTTCAACCAGGGTTTGGTTTTGCTGGCGTCGTCGATTTTTAACAGGTAGTAACTACAGTTGGCCATATGTTTGTTATAGCCGCTAAACACGATGCCTTGTACGTCTTCTAATTTGTCGATGGTGGTCATTGTTGGAGTCCTTTTATAAGCATCTCAGCCAAGCAGCCAGATTGGTCGTAGAAAATAAACCTTCGTGAATCGCCCGATTATTGGCGACATTTTTCACGGACAAATCGATATAGGCGCTATACCAGACCAACTCGGCGAGCTGGCTGTTTCTGGCGAAATTTTTGAAACGTTGTTCGTCGCGAGAACCGCCGCGCAAGGCCAACCATTGCGTATCCGGAAAGCCTCGGTCCTTACCTAGTTGCGTGTTGCTCCACACGGCGCTCAAGCCGACACTGGCGTGGTCGATAAATTCGCCCAGGTAGTTTTCCCAGCTGCCGTCGTAATTGCTCATGAATAACAAGCGCTTGTTGCCGGGCAGAATCACCCAGCGGGCAAAATGGATGGTAACAATGCCGCTCAGGTCGCCCTTGGTAGCCACCAGCTTGGCGACTAAATTGATCCCTGCCAGCACCACTTTCAGCGTGGTCAGCCTGAACCAACCAGGTTTGATGTCGATGACGCTGGTCAGATGGTTTTGCAATTGCCGGTCTTCCACGCGTTGAATAGCTTCCATTTGCTCGGAAACTACCCAGGGCTTATCGTCCTGTTTGTCGCGCATCTCGTTCCAGCGCAAGACCACTGCGAATGCGACGCCGGCTATCAGCACCAATACCACCAAAAACTCCACTAGCGGCCCGAACATGCCGAAGAAGCCGCCCACCAACAATATGCCCAACACGGCTAACAAAGCATTGAAGATGTTTTGCCCCATGCTGCTCAAAAACGGTTGCAGCTCGGGTTTATTGATGGTGCCTAAATGCTTGACGATGTCGGCATGAATCTCAGCCGGCTGTTTAGCCGCCAACTCCGGGCGATTGGCGTCGATATAGTCTTGGATACGCTGGCGGATTTGCTGTTGCTCGTAAATCGTATTGCGGGTCTGGCCGGGGTGGGCGACGTAAAAGGCATTGGCGCCAAAATCGTTGTTCAATAAATAGTCGGCCAGTTGGCTGACGTTATCGCCCGGATAATCCTTGCAGCAGCTATAAACGCTATTCACAAACTCCGGATTGCCGGCAAGCAAATCGTTGATAAATTGCTTCACATCGCCGTCTATATTGGCTTCAAAGGCCAGCAAAGCGGGCTCGCCGGTATCCACTTCTGAGGGATGTTTGCCGGGTATAACGAAAAAAGTACAGTAGTGCAGCTGTTGATAATCGGAAAACTTAATCACCGGATTGTTTTTGATATCCGTGCCTATCGGTGCCAAATACGCTTCCAGCTTCTGTAGCTGGTCCGGCAATACTTCCGTGATAACGGTCATGGGATTTTGTTGCATACACACGTCCTCTTGAAATTATTATCGTGCTGATGAAGAAATTACCGATCAAAGCTCAGGACAAATTGATCGGGAAACGGTCCGTCGTACAAGATACCGCTGGATATTTTTAAGTTGTTCAAGCGCAGCAAACTGGCTACCAAGGTCGGGATTTGGATGCGATTGATGTATTCGCCAAAACAGCGGTGCATGCCGTCGCCAAAGTGCATATAGCGATCCAGCGCGCGGTCGTCGCGCACACTAAAAGGCTCCGGCCAAGCGCTTTCGTCGAACATCGCCGAGGCGGTAAAGGCGAATACTTCAGTGCCGGGCGGAATTTTCACGCCGGCAACCTCAGCACCGTTCTTACAATGCCGACGCATGGCTGCCGCCATAGTGTTGAAACGGAACACGTCGAAACACAAATGCAATAATTTGTCTTCGTCATCGACCGCCTGTTTGGCGCGTTGCAAGACATCGGGTTTGCTGAGCAGTTGCTCGACAATCAAGGTGGTGGCCATTGAGGTAGTGTCCAGTGCGCCGACAATCAGGCCGGAGATGTTGCGGCGGATGCCGTCGTCGTCCAGATCGTGCTCGCCGTCCATGCCCATTTTGATTAGCCGTGACAGAAAGTCCTCGAACTGCTCGCCTTGTTTGATGCGTTGCCGGCGCTCGGCGATGAGAGTTAACAGGTATGGCCCCATTTCCTGGAAAGACTGTTCGGCGGTTATTTGAGTGCTGCGCTGGCTGCTGAGATTCAAAAACAGATCGTGAAACAGGGAACGCATCCAGCGCATCATCGTCACTTCATCCGGTCCGGGCACACCCAGGTAATCGCGGATAAAGCGCCGCGCCACGGGTCGGGTTAATTGCGAGACCATATCGATGCGGCCCACCGGCAAGGCGGCTTGGATCATCTCATCGCAATGCTGGCGGACGATGCGACGGATCAATTGGTCTTCGCCGGGCTGGATGACCCGACGCAATGCGCCTTGTTCTTTGCTGTAGGCTTCCGAGCGGTCCATCCCTAAGAAAAACGGCCCGTTCAGCCGTTGCATATTCGGGGCGTTGATTTCGGCGATGGTAAATTCGGTATCGCGGGCCAGCGTCTCGCGCACATCCTTGTCGAGGGTGACAAGTACGCGTTTGCCCAGCACCAATACGGGTTTGTGTTTGCGTAACAGCCCGAATAACTGGCGTTGCACCGTGGCTCCGGTCAGCATGGCGATGCCGCGCGCCAGGTAATAACTGACGATATTTTGCGGGGTGGTGGATGTGGGGTGATAGTCCAGCATTGGTGCCGGGGCGGGTCGATGTTCCCGGTACATTTTCAAGGCCAGGGCCCCGGTTGGTGTGGCCGTTAATTGCTCGACAAAAGCCTGGTAGGCGGCTGGCAATGCTTCCTTGGACGGTTGTACGCCGCCGAATTGAGCCGGCAACAACACCGGCGCGGATAGTGCGGCCAGACAATAATCGGCGATGCTGGGTTGCGTACCCAGTAAATAGGCTCTGCCGTCGGCCAGCAGTGCATCCAGCTCCGCAAAAATCGCTTCAATTTGTTGTTTGCAGGGTTCGACTTGTCCGGGATCGGCAGGTAGGGATTTTTCCATGGCTTTAGCCAATGCGGGATAAGCGCGTTCGGCCAACCATTTTTGCCAGTTAGGCACCCGCTGTTGCCAGAACGACAGCACCGTTTCTATGTGTGGTAGCAACATCGCATAGCCGTAATTGCGGGTTGCCAAACCCAATTTGTCTACCAGCAACGCCAGCAAGCGTTCGGTTTCCGCCATGCCTTCCTCATCGCACGGATACAGCCGCAGTTCAGCGGGTAAACGGGCATCGATGTATTGCAGCGATTCGCGCATGGTACATAAGGTTGCTTCGCTTGTGATCAACACCGGCATGGCCTTAGCATCGGCGCCTGCCAACAAGAAGGCGGGTAAATGCAGCATCGGCACACTGCCTTCTTCCCGATACGGCACCCCGCCGTAGTCGAGCATCCAACGGACTAATTCGCTGATATGGGATACCGGGATCGTCAATAAACGATTCAGTTGTTTGGATTTGGCTCCGCGCCGCGTGCTGCCGGGTTTGATCATGATTCCTGCCTCTTGCTTGCTATTGTTATAGTTTTTATTGCTGTAGCTGGCATACACCGGCGACTGGGAGTCGTATCGGTTTAAATGGCTTTTAGTTGCGCGCGGGTTAAAACAGCTTGCGGGTCTGCTTAGATGCGCCGTTATCGGCGGCTAAGCAATTGTTAATCCACAAGCGAAACACACGCCGAGCTTTAGCGGAGTAGCAATAATAGACTAATCGTAACTAATTGAAATAAAAAGCGAAAGACAAAATGTTGCTTAGCAACAACCGTGCCTAAATGCGAAGCACATCACAAAACTTGGCAGACCCCGCCTGTTTAGCATCTAGCAGGTAAACAGCTTCCCTGCTGACGGAATTGGCTGCGAATCGTTTCCCCGCATTGTGCGCAGACCTTAATCAACCTGTCATTTGCCGCTGCCTATAATCCGGGCCTCTTCATAACGCTTAGGAGCAGTTGCAATGCAATTCTTAACACCTAGAAGTGGTTTGTTAAAACCAACAACATTGGCATTGGCTATCGCCGGCTGGTTCACCCTGAACGCGTCGGTGTTTGCCGGAACCGTTGACGTACCGCAAATGGAACAAGGCATTCAGATCGGCGACTTGGCACCCGGACGCGCTATCGTTTGGAGTCGGGCTGATCGCCCATCGCGCATGATGGTGGAATATGCGTTCAATCCGCAGTTCAGGGAAGCTGTTAGCGTTCGCGGCCCTTATGCCCTGGCGGAAACCGACTTTACCGCGCGTCAGGATTTAACCGGTCTGCCCGAAGGCAAGGACGTTTATGTAAAAGTCTGGTTTGAAGATTTGACCAACGCCCGTAGCAAAAGCGAACCCGTCATCGGACACTTTCATACGATAGGTAAGCGCGATGATATTCGGTTTGTTTGGGGCGGCGACACTGCAGGCCAAGGCTGGGGGATCAACGAAAGCTTCGGCGGTATGAAGATTTACGAAGCCATGCGCCAGGTGCAGCCGCAATTTTTCATCCAAAGTGGCGACAATGTGTATTCAGACGGCCCGATTCCAGAAAGCAAGCTGGCTGAAAATGGCCAGGTTTGGACTAACCTGGTGACGCCGGAAGTGAGTAAAGTTGCGGAAACCTTGGACGAGTTCCGTGGCCGCTATAAATACAATCTGTTAGACGAAAACGTCCGCCGCTTCAACGCCGAAGTCCCGCAAATCTGGCAGTGGGACGACCATGAAGTGGTCAATAACTGGTCCGATTCCAAAGACTTGAGTAACGACCCGCGCTACACCGAAAAGAATATCCCGACGCTGATTGCCCGCGCCACCAAAGCTTTCCTTGAGTATGCGCCGCTGCGTCCTTACGACGCCGAAGAATCCGAGCGGATTTATCGCAAAATTTCCTACGGCAAGCTGTTGGATGTGTTTGTGCTGGACATGCGCAGCTATCGCGGCCCGAATACCGCCAATTTGCAGCCCCAGGAAAATGCCGAAACCGCCTTTTTAGGGGCGGAGCAAATGGCTTGGTTGCAGGCAGAATTAAAAAACTCTAAAGCCACCTGGAAAGTCATCTCCGCCGACATGCCGATCGGCCTAAATATCGGTGACGGTAACAACGCCCAAGGCCAAGCGCGTTGGGAAGCGGTTGCGAATGGCAACGACGGCCCGGCAGCAGGTCGGGAGTTGGAAGTGGCTCGTTTGTTGAGCTTTATCAAGCGAGAGCGTATCAGCAATCTAGTTTGGCTGACTGCCGACGTCCATTACGCCGCGGCTCACTACTACGACCCAAGCAAAGCGGCCTCTAAGGATTTCGCACCGTTCTGGGAGTTCGTCGCCGGTCCGTTAAATGCCGGCTCCTTTGGCCCGAACAGCGCCGATGGTACCTTCGGCCCGCAGGTTGTTTTCACGAAAGCCCCGCCAGCCGGCCAAGTCAATTTGTCGCCTTACGCCGGCCTGCAATTCTTTGGTGAAGTAAACATCGACAGAAAAAGCCGCACTATGACGGTGGATTTCAAGGATATCGCCGGCTCTGTTGTATTCAGTAAAACCCTAGCCGCTGATGCTGAACGTGATCGAGAGCATGATCGTCGCGGTCGCGATCACGACTAAAAACTCGTTGCCGGGCTGGTATCTGCCGCTCGGCAATTTCTCTGGCTAAGCCATTTAAACTCACGCTAAATGAGGACTTTATTTATGTTGAAACCCACGTTATTGACGATTGCACTGTTGGCTGCGCTTGGTACGCAAAACAGTGCTTATGCTATGCCGAACAGCAAACATCACGCGCATGCTACTACCGGTCCCTTAGTCATTGGCCATCGCGGTGCTTCAGGTTATCGCCCGGAACATACTTTGGCAGCCTACGCCTTGGCGATTGACATGGGCGCGGACTTTATCGAACCTGATCTGGTTTTGACCAAGGATGGCCAGATGATTGCCCGTCACGAACCAATGATAGGAGGCACCACCGATGTGGCCACTCGACCCGAATATGCTGATCGTAAGACGACCCGTTTGGTCGATGGTTTTCCAGTGACCGATTGGTTTGCCAGCGACTTTACCCTAAAAGAAATCAAATCCCTGCGCGCTATTCAAACCCGCGGACGGGATAATTCGTATGACGGCGAGTTTGAAATTCCAACCCTGAATGAAGTGATCGCGTTGGCAAAAAAACAAAGCGAAAAATCCGGTCGAATGATTGGTATCTATCCAGAAATCAAGCACTCCACTTATCATGCCGATCTGAAAAATGCCAAAGGTAAGCCCTTATTCGGTAAGAATTTCTTTGAAGACAAACTGCTGAAAAAGCTGCACAAGGAATACGGTAACAGCGCGTGCGCACCGGTGTTTATCCAGTCTTTTGAAGTGAGTAATCTGCAATATCTCAGCCGTAAAACCCGAATTAAACTGGTCCAGCTCGTTGATGCGGATGATGTGAATGCTGACGGCTCGATGTCGCTGGTTGCACCTTATAAACAGCCTTATGACTTCGTGGTAAAGGGCGATCAACGGACCTTTGCAGACTTGTTGAGTAACGATGGTCTGGATTTTGTTAAATCCTACGCCGATGCAATCGGTCCTTGGAAGCCCTATTTAGTAAAAACGGTTGCTGATGGTATTGATCGCGACGGTGATGGAAACGTCACTATAAAAGACCGGCGGGTGGAAGGTAGTACCGGTGTAGTGGAAATGGCTCACGATAAAGGCTTACTGGTCCACACCTGGACTTTCCGTAACGATGCCTCCGGCTACGGCTTTGCCGATCCGCAACAAGAAATGACCTATTACTATGATTTGGGGGTTGACGGTTTGTTTACTGACTTTGCCGATACTGGGGTTGCCGCTCGCGATGCATCAGTCAATCCAGGTTCCTTAAGTTATTGTAAAGTTCGCCACCAAAAAAATGATCACGACGATGAGGATCAAAATCGTCGCGATAGTAAGTAATTTGCTTTGACTGACCAGTCCAAACCCGTTGCGTTATGCCGGGTTTGGGTTTCCTACGAAGAGCATGACTTTGGTCAACTCAAGCTGACTGCTATTCAATGTCGGTCGGGATCTGCAAGTTAAGGATATTTGCTTTGTTGCTGTAAAAATTAGGGAAATTGCATTTTAGTTTCAAGTAACAGCTTACTGAGGATTTAACTATGAACGCAAAATTGTCAGTCATTATTGGTATGGGTCTAAGTCTTTACTTACCATCGCTTCAAGCGGCCACGATTTCTAGCATAAGACAGTTGCCCACTCCAATCCAAACCTGCGTCATCACAGCGGAGTGTTTGGTAGGATTTGGGAGTGATTTCGAACTGGGCGGCATCGCCGCGTTTCGCTATTCGACTAAAGATTTCTCAGGCTATTTGTTCCGCTACTCGGTACTAAAGCCTTCCGCAGCCACCTACGAACAAAACTATGTTGATGACGCCCAAAATCCGCCAATCACCCAACTTAGAGAGTCGAATATCCCTTTAAAAGGCCACGTTTGGCTGCAAGTTGCCGAACGCTACTCCAATTCGGCGACTGGCCTCGTGGCTTTATATTCGGACAAAATAACGCCAACCCAAGTAGTTCTGCCTCGTTTTTTTGACCCGATCGACCCACCAACGATTCATTTTCAGCTAACACCTAAGTCACTGCTTGCCTCGCGCGCTTATTCGCAGTGGACGCTAACTGAGCAAGGGGGTACCGGTAGCGGAGATTTAATCGCCGCAGAACCACCACTGTTAATTTGTTTAGCGAATGGATGTAGTGTCAGGGAGGAAATCAATCTGATCGGCATGACATTTGTCGAAAGCGGCAACGAGCTAGTGCTTCAATTTGCCCCCCATGATAGGCGGCAGATGCTCTACAACGAAGAGCGTGCCTACGACGATGTTCTCGCTGGATTTCACGAGCAGTATCAATTATACGTTCAGCCAGTGCCAATACCTGCCGCTTGGCAACTTTGGTTATTAGGCTTAAGCCTATTCGCCGGCCGGCCACGAATAACATCACTGAGAAAACGTTTAGGGGCTTAGTACTTTTCAAAATGTCGCACCAAATAGACCGGAATTCTTGACCGAAATTTGTGAATTGCAATACAGCCAATTTCTGAGCCACCTAACGAAAGAATAAAGAGTTCAAATCATGGCAGTCGGCCAAAGCAAGTTTAAATCCTTACGCCATTTGATCGATGTCAAATGGCTTTAGCAGTTCGGTGTAATGATGCTCTCCAAGCCTTAAGGCTTGGAGAGCATCTCCTTTGAGAATGCGCTGTGGCGCGGCAAAGGTGAACTATAAAAACATCGTTACAACAGGAAAACTCATGAAATTGATCAGCCAAGTATTATTGTTAGTTATCGCAGTCACCACCCTGGCCGCATGCGGCGAGCAAGGCGTTGGACCGAGCAAACCAAAAGCCGCTTCTTCTATAGAAAGCAAATAAGCCGCTTAAGCTTGAAATGCGGTATTGCCGTGTCTCCGCAGTGCGGCAATATCAATCCGAAATACTCGTATCGACCTTGCAACTGACATCGCAGGACTTAACAACGGTCTTCAGCGCACCTAAGTTGTGGATTTTTATGCCCCGTTGCTTGACAGAAATAATGCCCTGTTGACTTAAATACGCCAATTGCCGGCTAACGGTCTCGATTGTCAGGCCCAAAAAATTCGCGATATGAAAACGGCTCATCGTTAAATTGAACGCTGTGCTGGAAAAACCCAGTGACGCATAACGCTGCGAGAGCATTAACAAAAAAGTCGCCATCCGCTCTTTGGCTGAACGATGCCCAAGCAGGATGATCTTGTCGTGATCCGACGAGATTTCCTTACCTAAAATCCGCATCAACTGGCTATGTAAGCTAGGGATCTTGCCGCATAATTCATTGAGATTCCCTAAGGGCAATTCGCAAACCGAAGCGGTTTCTAGCGCAACGGTCGAACAAGTAAAGCGCCCGTATTGCAGAGAGTCCAGCCCCATCAATTCGCCCGGAAGATAGAATCCTATGGTTTGTTCTTCGCCTTCCTGATTCGCGATAAAGCTGCGGAACGATCCTGATTTAATGGCATACAAACTGTTGCAAGTATCGCCTTGCCGATAGAGTAAATTGTCGATTTGCAGCGGCCGGCGGTCGCGGACTATTGTCGCCAGTTCCTCGACTTCGCATTGTTGTAAACCAAAAGGCAAACATAGGTCCGATAGCTTGCAGGTTTGGCACGTGACCTTGGTCGAGTTGGTTTCAGTCACATCTACCCTTATTTAGTGTCGCTACAGTTGCCATAGTAACAGAGCTTGCTTAAATACTCGCCTTGGTTCCTACACGCGCACGGGTTTTCGGCAAGACTCCTTCGCACTGCCAGCGGTCCAGCCTATTTCCCCTGATCGATCTCTCATGACTGTGGTATTTTAACCAGCCTTTATCGTGCCGCCATAGCGCGGCTCACAACTCAGGATTACTCGCAAAACCATGGGCGTACAGGAAAATTTCGAACAACTCCCGTTAAAAGAATTCACCGAAAAAGCCTACCTGGATTATTCCATGTACGTCATTTTGGACCGGGCTTTGCCGCATATCGGCGATGGCCTGAAGCCGGTGCAGCGCCGAATCGTCTATGCGATGTCGGAGCTCGGTCTGACCGCATTAGCCAAATACAAAAAATCGGCACGTACTGTCGGTGACGTGCTGGGTAAATACCATCCGCATGGCGATTCGGCTTGCTATGAAGCCATGGTGCTGATGGCGCAGGACTTTTCTTACCGCTATCCCTTAATCGATGGGCAGGGCAACTGGGGGTCGCCGGACGATCCGAAATCCTTTGCGGCGATGCGTTACACCGAATCGCGACTGACCGCCTACGCGCAAACCCTGCTCAGCGAATTGGGTCAAGGCACGGTGGATTGGACCGATAATTTCGACGGCACCTTGAAAGAGCCCAGTTTGATGCCGGCGCGTTTGCCGAACGTGCTTTTGAACGGCACTATGGGTATCGCTGTGGGCATGGCCACCGACATTCCGCCGCACAATTTGCGCGAAGTCGCCAACGCCTGTCTGCAATTACTGGACGATCCTGAAACGCCACTGGAAAATCTGCTGACGCATATCAAAGGGCCGGATTATCCGACTGATGCGGAGATCGTCACCTCTAGCGCTGACATTCAAAAAATGTACGCGACCGGCAATGGCTCGGTGAAGATGCGTGCCAAATATGAGCTGGAAGATGGCAACATTGTTATCACTGCCTTGCCGCATCAAGTCTCCGGTGCCAAGTTGCTGGAACAAATTGCCGCGCAAATGTTGGCAAAAAAACTGCCCATGATCGAGGATTTACGCGACGAATCCGATCACGAAAATCCAACTCGACTTTTAGTTATTCCCAAGACCAAGCGCATCGACGTCGATGCGGTAATGTCGCATTTATTCGCCACCACTGATCTGGAGAAAAATTACCGGGTCAATATGAATATGATCGGTTTGAACGGGAAGCCGCAGGTCAAAAATCTACGGATAATTTTGACCGAATGGATTAGCTTCAGAACTGAAACCGTGCGCCGCCGTTTGCAATATCGCTTGGATAAGGTGCTGGCGCGCCTGCATATTCTGGAAGGCTTGCTCATCGCCTATCTGAATATTGACGAAGTGATTGCCATCATCAGAGCCGAAGATCATCCCAAGCCGGTGTTGATGGCCCGCTTTGAACTCAGCGATTTGCAGGCAGAAGCGATTCTGGAGCTGAAACTGCGGCACTTGGCCAAGCTGGAAGAAATGAAAATCCGTGGCGAACAAGACGAGTTGGAGCAAGAACGGCAGGCGCTGGAAAAAACCTTAGGTTCGGAACGTTTGCTGAATCGTCTGATACGCAAGGAAATCGAACGCGACGCGGAAAAATACGGTGACAACCGTCGCTCTCCTATTGTCGCCCGTGACGCTGCGCAAGCACTGGACACCACGGAACTTATCGCGAATGAACCCGTGACGATTATCTTGTCGCAAAAAGGTTGGATCCGTGCGGCCAAGGGCTACGATATCGAAGTGGAAAGTTTGAGCTATCGCGCCGGCGACAGCTACTTATCGTCAGCAAAAGGCCGTACTACCTTGCCAGCCTATGTTTTGGATTCCACCGGGCGAGTCTACACCATCACCACTCACGATCTACCCTCTGCGCGTAGCCAAGGCGAGCCCTTGACCGGACGCTTGAATCCAGCCTCGGGTAGCTTGTTTACGGATGTATTTACCGGCCAAGCTGAAGACTGGATATTGATAGCCAGTAATGCCGGTTACGGCTTTAGAGTGCAAGTGAAAGAGCTACAAAGTAAAAACAAGGCCGGCAAGGCATTATTGAGTTTGCCGCCCGCCGCGAAAGTAATGACGCCGACGCCTATTGCGCATAGCAGTGATTTGTTAGCGGTCGCCACACTGCAAGGTAGATTGCTAATCTTTCCCGCACAAGACTTGCCCGAGTTAGCTAAGGGTAAGGGCAATAAATTGATTCAAATTCCCAGCGCAGATTTGGTCTCCGGGAAGGACGCTGTCGTCGCGGTCACAGCGCTGACTCTGAATGGCGAGTTGAAAATTGTCTCCGGTAAGCGCCACGTTACGCTCAAAGCCATGGACATTGCGCAATACACTGGAAATCGTGCCAATCGGGGTACGGCATTGCCGCGTGGCTTCCAAAAAGTGGATAGTTTGGCGTGCGTCGTCGACTAGTTTAACTTGGCCATGTTATGCCAGTTGTTTTGCCGAGCTGGCTCAAGCCTAGAGTACAAATCAAAAATTCTGTTGACGCCTTAAATCAATGTCTCTATCATAGGCATCTTTCTGAGGTGCAACTGCTCTTCGGGATAATAAGAAGGTCAATTCGGGGTATAGCGCAGTCTGGTAGCGCGTCTGCTTTGGGAGCAGAATGTCGGGAGTTCGAATCTCTCTACCCCGACCAAGATTTGCGCTTGTAGCTCAGCTGGATAGAGCATCGGCCTTCTAAGCCGAGGGTCGCAGGTTCGAGTCCTGCCAAGCGTGCCATCGCAAAAAATTCATCATTATGGTGAGCGTAGCTCAGTTGGTAGAGTCCCGGATTGTGATTCCGGTTGTCGTGGGTTCGAGCCCCATCGTTCACCCCAATAAATTCAATAACTTAGCTTTCGTAGGCGGTCCCTATGAGTGCTAAAGTGTCAACCGAAAGTCAACCAAAAGAAGAAACCTCTTTAATTCCGCCCGTTCAATCTTCGGCGGCTAAAGAGAATCGGCAAATGAGAACTGCTATTCCCTACGCCTATTATGCGCGCTTGGAATTCGAAGCCGCTCGGCGTGGTATGTCTGGTTATGCCTTGGCTGCTTTACTGCTCAAAAAGTCCATTGATGAGAACTTTCCCTTAAAGCCTGTGGAATCTTAGTTATTTCGGCCTTTCTGTCTTGGTTTGAATTTCTGGGGTTTTGGGGTGGGTAGCCTCTCGCCGTCGTTCGGTCGCGGGGTGGGAATTTCGCGGAAGGCTGGACTAGTCAAGGGAAGTCGAGCGTAGCGCCCTTGACTAGGCCGGGCTTCCGTGGAATTATTGACCCGTGACCGAATGCGCCGAGGGCATTCGCCCCGCTGTTGTGGGTAGCCTTGAGCTTGAGAGAGGGAGCCGGTTTTTTTTGTTTCTTTTTCCCCGGTTCCTTTTTAAGTGGTTGAGGATTTACAGGGTTTTCAATCGCCTTGAGTGCTTTCCCTTTTTAGCCTTCCTTGCCCCTTTTTGAAAAATAAAGGGGGTGGGGATTGTTAAACTTTTTTCGCTTTGATTTCGTTTGTTTTCGGCTGGTTTAGCAGATTTTTGCATATGGGCTAAGCGTTCTTGCTTCTTCTAAATGTTCCGGTGCTAGGTGAGCATAACGGATTGTCATGTCTAGGCTTTGATGCCCTAAGATTCTTTGCAAAGTTAAAATATTTCCGCCGTTCATTATGAAATGGCTCGCGAATGTATGTCTTAAGATGTGCGATTCTTGTCCGTCCGGTAAAATTATATTTGCTCGTTCTATTGCGTTCCTGAATGCTTTTATCGGGTTGGTGAATAGTTTTTTTCCGTGCTTCTCCCTTATCTCCGCTTTTAGGGCGTCTTCTAGGTTCTTCGGGATTGGTACGGCTCGGTTTTTCCCGCTTTTGGTCCCTGAGTAGCTTATAAGGCCGTTTCGGATGTTCTGGGGCTTTAGGTTCACTGCTTCGGACCATCTTGAGCCGGTCGCAAGGCATATTGAAACCACGAGCAATAAATCCGCGCTATTTGATTCCTTGGCTTGTCGTATGAATCGGTTGATTTCGTCGGTGGTCAGGTAGCTGAGTTCGTGCTCGTCGATCTTCATTAGCTTTATTTTGGCTATTGGGTTTTCGCCTTTCCATTTGTCGAGCCTTATTAGTTCGTTTATTGCGCTTCTTAAATATGCGTGCTCTCTGTTGATTCCGTTGGGGGTGATTCCGTCGATTAAGCGTTGCTTTCTGTATTCGCTAAAGAGTTCCGCTGTCACTTGGAATATGCGCGGGTTCTTCAGTCGCTTGCTTATCAATTTAAGTCTGTTGTATGTGTCCTGGTGCGCCTTTAAGGTTTTTCCGTGGTGGTCGTACCAGATTTCTAAAGCTTCCTCTAGTCGTCTTGTATCCTTCCGGTCGGGTTGCCAGTCCGGCTCTTTTGTCTTTTTCGTTAACATGAACGCTTTCCATCGCTCCGCCTCCGCTTTTGTTTTAAATACCTTTCGGAATCTTTTTTCACCTCTCCCCCCTGGTTGAATGTCTGCTTTCCATTCTCCTGAGTCCGTTTTCTTGATCGTCATTTTTAATCGTATCCGTATGCTTATAGGTCAATTTAGCCATAAGTTTCCTTGTGTCTTTGGGTTCTGTATATTGTCTAAACGGGCAATTCTTAATAATAAAAGATAATAAATATTAAAAATAAATATTTTTTATTAGCAAAAAATGTGTATTATCGTGCCCGGTGCGGTGGCTTTTCGATTGTCTGCGTGGTTGTGGTGGTTTGATGGTTCTGGCCGTGGTTGGTGCCTTTGTTCTGTGGCGGGTTGCGTTTCGGATGGGGGTGATTGGTCGAGGGCTGGTCCGTTCCTTTCCATTTTTTGGAATTGCGGCCACCCATACCCACGGGGGCGGCGGAATAGCTTACGTATCAAAATAAAAAAGGGTTGAGAGGGTGCAAAACTGTTATGGCGGCCTGTTAGATTGGGGGAAAACCGGGGGGCGGGGTGTGTGCAAGTGGTGGGCGGGGCTTCGCGAGTTGTGGGGCGGTTTTTGTTTTTGGGGCTGGTTCGGGTTTCCCCGGCTGCTAGGCTCCCCGTCCACGGCTTGGACATGCCCCGGCTTTCCCCCCGGAATTTTCCCCATTCTAATAGGCCAAAATATAAAACAGTCGACGCAGTCGCTCACGCGGGTTTTTATCGGCCAAAGGCCCGGAAGGTATGCAGCCGCCCCCGTGGGTATGGGTGGCCGTTGAAGTTATCCGTGAAACATGTTTTTTGCTGGTTGCGATTCTGACGTTTCTGTAACACGTCAAATAAAGAGAGTTTTTGATACCAAAGGTGTCATAAATGACAATTTAAAACGGTGGAATGCGGGTTAGCGGCTGCTGAAAGGTGAAAATGTAATAAAAAAACGGGGAAATTGAGTGATTTTTTCTAAAAAATCGCGCTTTTTTCCATTTGATACCGTAACGAAATAAGTTATTAATTTATAAGGAAAAAAATGAGAAATTTAAAATATGGTGAAGAAACCCGCGTTTTGAGGGTTCCGGTTAGTAGGTATGATGAGGTTGTTAATTTCCTAAAAAAATATGAAGTCATCGATGAAATTGTAAGCGTTTTTTCTTCTGCTTCCGACTCTGAATATGATCGTGGTTATAAATTAGGTTTTGCTCATGGTTTTGAAAAGGGGGAAGAATATCAATTTCGCATTCTACATCTAAGCGAAAGCGATGAAGAACAAACTGAGTTAGCTATGGATCTTTTTCGCGGTCGTCTTCCTGATGCTTCTAGCGCGCTTGTGTTGGAAAAATGCCTTGAAACTACGCTTGGTTATTCTGATCGTGCAATAGAACATCATTTGCCATTGCGTAACCTTGTTGTTGCTATGTTTCCTAGTAATTCAGAATCTCATGTTATACAGCTTGTGAAAAAAGATTAAAAATAAATAAAACATATCAAAAAATAGTCATAAATGTCTTCTGAAACTACGGGTCTAAAACCGGCCAAAAAGGGTAGGGGTAAAGCTAAAGCTCCTGCAAAAACCGTTACGTCCGTTGCTCTGGATGATGAGCTTATAGCTTTGTTATCTGAAAGGGCTGTGCGTGATGATCGTACCGTATCGTCAGTCATTAGGTTGGCTATTAGGCATTATTTTGATTGTGTTAAATAGCTTTTCCTGTTTTTCAGATTCGTAATCTATCGAGGTCCTGAAATGCCTGGTTTCTGAGGTTTACAAAGTGTCAACCATTGGTCAACCGGACAAAGTGAAGTCGTTACAAAACGTGCCAAAAAGGGCAAAATTGACAAAATCGATTTCGTTATAAAACAACGATTTACTTTTTCAAGTTGTTAAAAAATAAAGAAAAAAACGTTTAATCTAAAAAAGGTGGTTCAAAATGTTAAATTTAAAAAGGATTGTGATTCCGGTTGTCGTGGGTTCGAGCCCCATCGTTCACCCCAATAACTTGTTGAATTTCAACGGGTTTCAGGTTTGATAAAATCATCATGGACTAATCTATTGAAAAGTCTGGTGAAAAAGATTTTTCAAGATTTATTCGCTTCTTCAGCCATCCGCCCGTTTTAACCAAAGAGTAGTTCGCCACTAATTCTTGGTTGGTTCTACAACACCTATCTCGTTATCATACCCTTTCAGCATTCAGCTTGTCTTCATCGCTGCCTTACGTATCACTAACACCTTTACGCTTCAAATCGTAGAAGGTGAAATCAACGAATTCAGGATTCTTCTCTTTTGCTAGTTGTTTAATTCGTACCATAGCGGTGTGGATGAGGCTAAGACCCAGTGCTTTGCGTCGTTTGACGCCTTGAACACTTGGCTTGAGCGTTGCCGCGCCTTATGGCTAGCGGTTGAGCATCCCGATTATGCCGGCATTTGCGGCGCCGAGGTACTGGAGCAAGAGCAGATTTATCTGATACCGCTGCCCGCCCCTTTTGATGGTTATGTCGAACTCTTGGCTCGCGCCTCCAGTACCTGTCTAGTGACGGTGGAGCGTAATCAATACTCCGCACCCTGTCGCCTGGCTAACCGCAAAGCGACGATACATTTGTATGCCGACCGACTGGTTGTCTGCACCGAGAGTGCTGTTGTCGCTCAACATGTGCGGCTACTATACCCGTGATCAGGCCAGCTACGATCGGCAGCACTTATTCCGTTGATTGAGCGATAACCCGGCGCGTTACGCAACGGCGCCCCCTTTGCCGACATGCCATGGCTGTTGATCCAACTGCAAACGGTTCTGCGACATCGTGAACGGCAACAAGAATACAGATTCATAGCAAAAGTGTTGGATGCCTTACCCAGACATGGCTTGGATGCCGTGTTGCAACCACAGCAAGTTTACTTCCAATGCGTGCTTTTTAATCTCTTGCCCTCAATCGATTAGGGTTAGTTCGCATGTGCGAAAATCTTTGTCGTATCCCCCTTCCGACCAAAGTAGTTGCATACCTTTTGATCCATCGCCTAAGTCTGTTTTTTCATAGACGCCGTCGGTCAAATAACAGGCATGCCAATTACCGGCATCCATCACGTGTTCTGTTTGCTTATTGCCGTCGGTTCCTTGCGCATAATGATCGTCATCGGCGCGCCAATGACCGGTTTCTTCGTTGTAATACAATAAAAATGTTTTCGAAGCGGCCGCCTTTTGAGTGGTGTTATCCCATTGCGTCATACCCAATCGAACTTGACAGCCATCCCGGTCGCCACATAAAGCCACAAATACGTCTTGAGGAATGGTTTTGGTGTAGTTACGAAATTGCGAACCCAGCGACAAATGGAAACGATCCGTAATTTCATAGGTCGTTTCCGCTTCCATATTGACCCACAGCCTTCCCACCATCGTTAGACGTTTTTTGACACTTAAGGAATCTACCGTCGCGTTCTCCATGTTTACGCTGGCGCCCTCAACAGCCAATTTGCCCGGTTCGATCAAGCGTATGCGTGCGTCATAATCCGAGTCAATTTTTTGAGAAAAGTCTATGAAAGGTGTGCCGCTGTTGTTGTTACGAAGTTCAATCGAGGCATTGCCGGTTGGGCCACCACTAATCCCGACGCCGGGCGTTTGTTTGACACCTTGCGGCAGTTTCACTTGAAAGCCTTGGAATTCTTTGGAATTGTCACCGACACCGATATTTCCTTTGGCGTCGATCACCAGTGCTCGATTGCTACCGATCTTGACATTACCGGCAGGTATTTGCGTGCCGATCTCTAAATTGCCGGTTTCGTCGATGAACACGCTTCTATTGTTTCCGATGGTGACATTCCCCTTTTCATCAATATAAAGCGGACTATCAATGGCTTGAGCAATTGCACTACCGAGCCCACCCAAAAACAGCCCGGTTACGAGAACCGTTTCGCTCAGGTATAAACGTTCCAGAAATTTGGAGAATCTATTTAGTTTAAAAGGGGGATTAAATTTCATGACAGACTCCTTGGGTTTCGGTTTTGGCATACGCCTGTTGCATTGGGATAGCTGGTTTTCGATAAATTCATTCGCGATTTAGATAAATAAGATAGGATTATGTCGTCACTGCATAAAGCGTAGCCACCACGCCAATCGAGTTATCGTTTGTTATATGGTCGACATAGATATTGGCAGGCTCGTGATCAGCGGATCAGTCGCTATATTTCTGCACGATCAAACTGGCGCCGCGTTCCACTTTAAATCCTCTTCCTAAACTTATGCGTTTTCCTGATTGGAAGATTAACTGTGTTCCAAAATTAACCTTTATTGCCGCAGCCGTAAAATTATTTTCCGTTCGGTAATACGTCATTGGCTTCACATCGTCCTGTTTAGTAATGTTAATTTCATCCTTAACGATGGGTTTGAAGGCAAATAACTTGTCATCATTTTGGTTATTCGCCCAAATTGTACCGTCAGGCCCCAACATCAAGCGAACAAATTGCTCGGGAGCGATGGACTCTTTTGTTGCCGACGTCTGGTTGTCATCCGTTATTTTAGGGATTTTTAACGCGCGGTATCCATTAAGTATTTGGGCGCTCTGTGTGAAGTCTTGTCTTATCAATTTATTGGTTGATTGCAGATACGCGATGAGCGTGCCGTTATCCCAAAAATAGACATTATCAGCCCCATCAATTAACAAATTACTCGTGGCATTCAACTTATCGTCACTGGTTACTTGGGTGCTGGCGCCGACTTCATTGTATTTATGGCGGTATAAATTGCCATTGGTTAAATAATAAATATCGCCCTGTGAACCGAGGACTGCTTGCGGCATTGGGCCGCCACTTTGATTCCAAATGTTTTTTAGCGCGTTGTCGTTATCATCAGCCAACGCGCGGATTCGAGCTGATTGGGCGCTACGATGAGTATCGGAAACGATCATCATATTGTTTGCGGGGCCGGCAATCGGTACATTAATGGCAATTTGCTCGGAAAATGAATTGCTGCGGGCTTCGGATTCGTATTGCGCACCGGGATTGGCGATATTGACGACCAATGCTTGGTTGGCCGTTTGTGCATAGAGTTTATCGCCGTTTGCACTGACTGTTATCGAACTAATTTTTTCATTGAGTTCCGATGCTGGAATAATCTTCAAAAAAGGTTTGAGATCATTCGCAAAGCCCTGAATAATATTCCGGTTATTTTGTATTAGTGCTAAAAAAATACTACCGTCATTTCCGATAGTAATATCGGTATACGCACTCAGTTTTTCGTTTAGTTCTTTAGGTAAAGTATATTGTGCGATCGGTTCGCCAGACGTCAGCAAATTATAAGCCGCTATCTTATTTTCAGTAACCACATAAATGATGCCTTGGTTACTGATTGCTGGAGAAGATTGCACAACGCCGGAGCCGATATTTTTGCGCCAATATTCTTTGCCTAGGAAATCGAGACATAAGAGATAATTGGTCTCGACATCTTTGCTTATCAAATAAAGCTTATTTTGAAAAATCAATGGATAATCGACAATTTTGCCTATAGGGATTGATATTGCCTTCATCTGGAATGCATCCGGCGCTGCAAAAGGTTTCCACGGTGTCCTGCCGGTATGCTCTGGATTGTGTTGATGTTGAGACCAACTTGCGGTTTGTAAAGGCAAGTCTGGATCCTGAGAAAATTCAATGACCAATCGTGGGATATTGGAGGGGTTGTCATCATTGGACTTTGTCGAGTAAAACAATGCTCCTGTGTTATCACTATCAGTTTCCAATATTAATTCAAGCGATTTCGAAGATACTTGCGTTTTATAAATCTCTTCGATCTTTGTGCACAAGTCCATGTCTGAACCGAATCCCACCAGATTAAAGTATGTATTTTTTTCTTTAAAATTCAGGTCGCTCAAAGAAATGACAGGCTTAGGATCGGGTGAAACAGAGCCGGTTACTGACATTATGCTTTCTCGCGAAGGCTCGGATTTTTTTGCGACGATACGTAAGCTACAAGCATTAAAAGCGGTGATGTTTTTCGGTAATTTATTTAAATTAAAATTAAGATGAATGGCTTTTCGTTGTTTATTGGGGTCATCATTTTTTTTCAATACCGGGTTACGAATTGATAAGTAGGAAGGCAAGCTATCGTTTTGCCAGCCATTTTCCGAATCAGGTAGCAGGGTTGTCGTTCGTTTTAATGGGTTAAGATCATTGGCCGGGGATTGTGAGACGAAGAACAGTAGACAGAAGATAAGGAAGGTACAGCGTTGTATCGTGTTCATAAATACCGCTCGCTTAATGAATCAATTATTTAAATTTATAAAAAGTAATTGTACGTTATCCAATCTTTCCATCCGCGCACGGATTTACATACTGAATTTTTAATCTATCACTACAACCTCGATGCAAAGTCGATTTTGGGAACCGTTCTTTTGAGGGGAAGCTGACCAGATCATTGGGAAAGATAACTGAAGGTTAAGAAACATAAATCTTCAATACGGGATTTCGCTTGTCCTCGTCTTTCCGGGGAAGCGCTTTGGCGACCAGCATTTTGTCTCGGAAATTGATTGCCTGATAGCTGAAAGTGGTATCCGCGCCCCAAGATTCCAGGCCGTCGCTGGGAAAACGCTCCCACGTGGAGGTTTCGGGATTACTGAGGCGGAACGCCAGCGCTTCATCCAAGCGACTTTCCCCTGCTTCAGTCCTGAATTTGCCGAACAAAAGCAAGTCATTATTGATGAACTGAAGGCATGACCCGATAGGTGTTTTAGAACCTGCATCGGTAATGGCATCGGTGTTTTTTTTCTCACTACTGTAGGCGTTGTTATTTGAGTAGGGAAATACATAGAGATCGTTGTACGACGCGGCACCTGGTTTGGAGGCACCACCGTATAACCATATATGTTTTTGGTAAATTGTCGGACTGATAAGACATGCACCTTTCCAGTCATCGGTGCCCGATGCGGTTAATAGAGTCCACTGTTCATTTTTTGGGTCGAAAGTCCAAATATCCTTAAACAAAGCTTTCCCGTTGTGGCCGCCCATCACCCAGATTTTGTTATCGAGCTCGACGACGCCGTGCCCCATTCGTGCCGGGAAGTTGGCCTGACCGAGTGTGCTCCAAATCTTTTGCTTCGGGTCGAAACACCAAATCTCATTGGAGTAGACTTTGTCGATCTGGCTACCGCCGATCAACCAGATTTTGTTGTCCGCGTAAACACCGGGACTGGTCGAAAAGCCGCTGGGAATTCGCAAACCGGATGGCTTTCCCGCGACGGAAGATTCGACCAGAGACCAATCCGCAAAGGGGTTTTCGGTTTCGAAAAGCATTGCGCACTCGCGTTTATCGACAAAGCAGCGAAAGATGCCGTAGATCTTCTCGTTATTGGCATTGATCAGTAATGTCAGCTCAAGCAGTTGTTTTCTTGCGTTTTCTAATGTCTGGGCTTCCGCAGCATTTTGCGCGACCGGGTACCCTGGGTCGCCTTCCTGAAGCACGTTGATGGCATCGTACCAACCGGGTCTGAGCACTTTGACGGTGAGTTCGCGCTCAACCACTCTATCGCCGTCGTAGCCTCTCAGCCGGTAGGTGCTATCCGCGGTGACATTTACGATGGTATAGCGTCCTCCCAGTTCGCCATCACGCTGGTAAGCAAGCGTGCGCGACGAACCTGAGCGCGTCAGTTCGATGTCTTGCAGACCATATGTCTGCCATTTCAAGACGACGTTGTCACCGCGCAAATGAGACACTGATTCACGGGGTTCGGATTCGAAGCTGATGATGCCTGGGGTATCGGCGATTTTTTTCGCGAGAAAACCAAATAAGCGTTTTGAGAAACCGAAGCTAACGTCGAGTTGCGCATCGCCACAAGGCGTTCTCGATATCAGGTTGGGAAGCGTTATCGTCAGGGATTCGTTGCCAGCGAATAGGCAATCTCTCGACGTTTTGAGTAGGAGGCAAAATTTGTTCTGGATAGAGAAATCCCATTCGTAGCGCCAGTCTTCCGGGAGTATCGGTGCGATGCTACGCGCGTCGTCCGTTGTCAGAAACAAAGCCGTGCGGTCATTACCGATATTTCCGCTGAGCTTTATGACCCGATCGCTACTGGCAATGGGCGTGGCGGCCAAATTTTTGACCATCAGCACCAATCGATTTTTGCTATCGGAAAAATCGCTGTCACGGAAATCCTCGGAAGGGGTAACACTGAGTGTTGCATAAAGATTTGCCTTGAGGGCAACGGGTTCTTTTACGATACCAAAGTCAATGGCGTTCGAATCAAGGTTATTCGATAAGGAAATTCGAATATCACCCGTCACCGCATTAGTCACAATATTGGTGACTCTAACCTGAATCGTTTCATCCTTATTACTGAAAAACGATGGCTTTTTGATTTCGACAGCCAAGCAGAATGCCGAATCGCTCGATACACGCCATTGGCAATCGACATCATTGAATTTTGTCACGATATCCACTATCGCGTTTTGCGCATCTTGCGGCGTTAAAAAAAGATTGTCGCTGTTAGCGCCTATCGTGCCCCGCAGATAAATTATCGGATTACATTGAGTAGCGGATGGCGCTTCGTTGCTGAGGTTTCGAATAGTAAATAGCAGGGTATTGCTTGATTTGAAGTCTTCCCCAATCGTCAACCCACCATTCTCCGCGGTGAGTGTAAACCTCAGGTTGTTGGATATCTCAGACATCGTTGATTGCCTCAATTTTGTAATGGGTGCCGCAACATCAATACCTACCGCTAGGGATCGCCGATTTCTTTGGAGGAAACGAAAATGGTTTGCTGTCTCGTATTACCGTTTCTGTCTGCGGCGCTTAACGTGAAAGCCGTATCCTTGTCGACCCTGACTGCATATTGGTTCGGCAATGGAGGCTGGTGCGATTCAAAAAGTACCTCGCGTTCTACCTGCAAACGGACCGAATCCGCGCCGGTCAAGGACCATGTCAGGATGAGCGTTTCGCCTTTGTCGATTTCAAAACGATCCGCGGTAGGCGGTTGTTTGGCGGCAATCTCGGTGTCGGTCAGTATTGTTTTTGCAATTTTGCCTTGGATTGTCAGTGTCCTAATTTGTAACGGGGCTGTCAGCAGTTTTAGCCAGCCTTCCTGGATACGATTGGGCAAACCTGAGAAATGACCGTATTGTTTTTGTACATCAAAGATCGTTTTTTCTCCCCACTCAGTCAATTTAGGATGATGTGTCCAAGACCATTGACCGAAAAGATCAGAAGGTTGAGGCATATGAATTTCTTCCTCTCGGTCGGGACTAATAACCGGGCCGGTGCTGAATATGATTTGCTTGTTATCCAGCACAGCCTGGCTGTCACCATAAGGAAACGAAAAATGGCTGCGCGGCAGAATGCCGCAAGTCGCACAAATACCTCGTGATGGGTCCATGAGCAAGGTCAGATCGACGGGCTCATTGACGGATAACGCTGGGGTGAAACCGTATTGATGGTAGGCGTCGTTCTTACCACTTGCACCAAATGCCGGATAAAACCGATCATATTTTTGGCCGACAAAAAAACCGAGTAAGCCATCGTAGCTTAACCAGGTCCCTCTCCAGGCCCTTCGGTCACCTAGCCGTAATCGTAGTTCGAACGTTTCGATACCGCCGGTGTCGTCCTGTTTTCTAAGCATGCCTTGAGAACAGGCCGGACGACCATCAAATTCCAATCGAATCGATGCGCGCACCAAAGCAGCAGGTTTGCCGATCAACAGCGCAAGATTGGCGTTGTCGTTCGTGACTTTGCTGCCAGCCGTTGCCGATTGGTAAAATCGGTTCATCAGCTCGGCAAACGTTTGACCTTTACCGTCTTGCAATGTGAGCAAATGGTTGACGAATTCGCGCAAATGCTTATTGGTGCTAACCGGAAGTGGGTCTGTATTTTTGTCTCGCCTGATATCGGGCATATTTGGCACACTGCCAGGAATGTCCAGCCAATGAAAGCTTTCAATGGGTTCGCGTTTAGCGCCCGCGCCCTGTCCCCAGGACTTGCGCTGTACCGCTTGAAGCGCCCCCAGCGCATAACCAGCGGCGTCATAAACCAAGAGGCTTTGGTCCAGAAAATTAGGCAAAATCCAACCGCAGATTGGATTGAAACTGTTATTAGTGTCGGCTTGATCCTTATCCTCGGAGACTGGAGTGTCGCAATTCGCATCACGCCAACTCAACGAAATGCGCGAGGCTTGAGCTAGTCGCGGCTCCAATAGCAGCGAGTCGTTCGGGCCCACACGATTTTTAGGCACCTTGGGACGCAAAAAAGCCCGTTGAGGATTTTTGCTTTCGAGTTTCAACACCTGACCAAAAGCGTCGACCACCCACAATTTATGCAATTTCAATTCACCAGCGCGCAAGGGGAAAAATTTTGCTTCAGTCATCGGTGATAGCCACTCGATCTCCTTTATCTCGTCGAAGATCGCCGAGAATTGCGGCCACGGATTCTCGTTGTCGACACGCTCGAGTGGGTGAATTTCGGTGTAAGCCTTGCGCATCAGCAATTGATCGGTAAAGCCGCCAAGGCTTTGCCCCAAGATGTCTGCGTTATAAAGCGCAGTCTCAAATTGTTTGAGCGTTGGAACGTCTCTTGTCAGGTTATATTGGCGCAAGCGGTTTCGAAACAACTTGGTCGCGGTAGGTCCCAACAACGACGTACCTTCGTAAAGCGCTCTGCTTTCCGTTACTGGTGCGCCGCTATTGCGCGCGAAGACGGTACCTCGTTCGTTGAGTTGCCAGTTTTCGAAGATGTGTGCGGTGTCTTGGGCGCTCGATTTCCAGCTCACTTGCCAGCGCAAAAATAACGGAATCCAGGGATTTTTCTTCCAGCGCGTAATAAACAGTGGCGAAGGGAATGTGCCTAGCAATTCCCAGCTTGCAGTCGCTACCTGATCAGTAATCGGATAGCGAAGTTGTTGATGGTCAGTAGCCGGATTTTCTGCCATATCCCAGATTATTTTCAAATAACCAGTCAGAAATTCATTGGTCAACGAGTTGATCTGTCCGGAATGTTTTACGGCAAGGCCCGGTTCGTTCTTTTCGTAAGCAGTTTCGACAATGGTGCGTGCCTTCTTGAGGCAAGCCGGATCATAAGGTGGCGATAAACTCTCGAATGTTTTGGGATCCAAGGCGAGTAAGTGTGCTTCCCGTATCAAATCGGCCAGCTCTGCAGGGATGTCATCTCGTTTCAGACCATCACGCAACGGCAAGAATTGGTCGAGTTCGTAGCGACCAAACTCCACGGACTGCGCATTTTTTGCATAAGGAATTTTGATGTTGATGCCAGCGATTGTTTGGTTGCTTAGGCGGCACAGGAGACGCCCGCACGGCGAAAAGCGTCCGTCTTCACCGTGCCGCTTATTCTGCCGGAAGGCGGGGCCGGCCAGCAGAATGTAAGGATCGTTAGGTCGCCAGAACGGGATTTCATCGAAGCACTTGAGGCTCCAGCCAGGAAGGAAACGGGCTATTTGCTTTCTGAGTTCGTTCCATTCCGAGCCACGAGGGCGTTTACCTGTCGCCGCATCGTCGATTTGCAGATCCTCAATGCGCTGATTGAGCCGACGTATGTCCTGAAGCAAGGATTCTTGTTGCTGCTGATAATCAGACGACGTGGCGGCATTCAGATTTTTTTTATACCAGGTTGCGTACAGTTGGCTGCGCAATCCATCACGTTCACGCCATAACTGGTTGATCCGCCGCTGACGCTGGTTGAGGTTTTCCAACAGGCCGCGAATATCACCTGGAATCGGCGTTGACTGTTGCTTGTCCGAATCATCCCTAGGCAGCGGATTCTCCTGAACGACATCCCAGCGAATACCGCGCGACGAGGGTTTGAAGCCCCGCTCGTGCAATTTGTAACTCACTGTCGCCGCACCACCGGGCTTTTCGAATTCCTCAAGCAGATCGTATTGAAACGACGCCAATAGGTCGCCCAGATCGCCGGTATCCGAAGACAATAGTACCGATAATGCTTCCACCGCTGTTTCGCCGATTGCGATTTTGAAAGGGGGGTCTTTCGGTACGCTGCTCAAGATTGAACGACGCCATTGCAGGCCGGTTAACAAACCATGGCAAACAATGCCCGTTGGCAGATTTTCGCCGAAATCAGTAATTTCCCGGTCAAGCTGAACTTGCCTATTTGCATCGGCGAAGATTTTTTGCTCCCAAGCACGCTCTCCATTAATGTCGTTTTCGCTGACACTGTTTTTTAACCTGGATAGCATATCGTCCGCATCTTTCAACGTTTCCCGCAACTGCTTCGACTCATCCATTTTCTCCGCGATTTCAAGTAACCCTGGATAAAACCATTGCTTATCGGCGAAAAAGCGCTCGACGATTGCAAGTCGGTCATGGGTATCGGCATCTCGTAATGCGAACTGCAGCGGGTCGTCGGACGCGTCTGCATACCAGCCTGTAACCAGGTAGTTCAGTGTGGCGCCTTCACGGACGCCGGAAAAATCGTGATCATAAAACGCGAGTATCGATTTGCATGCCGGATAATAGGCAGCGAAACTCGGATCGCCATAACCAATGGCGGTGATATTGACGCGTTTTTTTTCGGTTTCGCCCGGCCATTCCTCCAAGTTATAGACCTTGCCGACGTAAACGAAGTAATCCTCTTCCCGATTGAGGCTTGCGGAGTTGAGCGTCGGCCAGACGCAGCTGCTTTCATTGGCATCGACAACCGTATCGCTTTCAATGAGCCAGGCTTTGAATTCCATGTTCAGCGCTTCATTATCAGGCGCTTGATCCCAAAAACGCACTACCAGCCAGCGATTGGGAATCCCTGCGAACTCGGGACTTCCGTCCTCGTCTCGGTGCGAGCTGCTGTGTAGCAAACCGTCCGGTAGCGCCCAATGCAGGTGTACGCCCGCTTTCCGCGAACCTTTGGTGGAACTGAAACGCCCCCCCTGTGCCATTTGCGAACCCAGGAATTCATTCAATCTGGTGATACCACGAAAGTCCGGCTTTAGGTCGACCCACTCGGCTTTTCTGGCTTGGTCATTGTCAACCGCCAACGCCTCGATGTTTATCGGAATCAACAAGCGCAGATCGTTGTTCATGAGGCGGTTTCAAATTGAACGTTAAATTTGAATTCCCCTGCTGCTTCGATCAATTCGACTGCAAATTCAGCGGACGTAAATTTGCCGTTATCAAGCTGACTTTGTTTTGTCAGGGCGGATTCCATCGCATCTGCCAAGTTTCGAATATTCACAACGCCAGCGATTTTTTGATCTCGGAGGTATTTACCGGACGCCAGATCGATCGTCGCGTTTGGACCTGTCAAGGGTTTGCCAGCTTGCGGGGGGGTTGTGGTAGCCCAATTCGCGCAGTGTTTTAGCGTATCCATTACCTTGGCGGGTCAATCCGAAGTGCAAACTTTCCTGGGGTTGGCGAATAACCAACTGATCAACGGTTCCATTAAAGAGGCCAAACATGATGTCATCGGCCAGTTGCTCGATCCTCAGCGGTTTCAATGGCTCATGCGTTGCAGATGCGGCAGGATTTCTAAAACCGGTGATTTCCAGTCCCCGCCAACCGTCGACTACGGGTGAACGCAAGAAAAAACCGGTCAGTGGCCAGCACAGGATTTCTTGGTTGTCCTGCATTTCGACAGACTCGTATTGCAGACGCAACTGATCACGCACGCTTGCTGGCTTGCGATCGCTGAGGCCGTTCTGCGAATTGGCCGGCTGCAGGCGGCGGTTTAAGGCTTGATCGATTAGGGTGTCGCCGTAGCCGTTCCTGCCAATGCTGCAGGCACCCTGAACCAGCGCCTGAATCCACAACGGATCGATATAAAAAAAACGTAACGAGTTCTCGGGAAGCATTGCGGATTCCGGCACCAAATAGTCGAGCGGAACGCCATACAAGAGTACCAGCCGTGCAAGCCAAGCGGTGACATCATCAAACGAGCTGTCCAACGTGGTGGGGTCGATGCTGTCCAGTTCTTTGGCGAGGGCGGCGGCGTTCAATGATTCCATACTGTTTTGTGTTATTCCAAGTTACTCAGTCGACGCTCTAATCGCCGCTAACCTCAAACCAGTCGTCAGAGAAACCATAAGCCATGTTTTGCAATATCTCATCCTCAAACCGGCCGGCATCTGGCGATAAGCCGCGTTTCTTGCGTAATTGCTCCAATTCCTGCATTCGCAATCGACGTTCCGATGCGCTTTTCATTTGTTGCCTCACACGCTGCAGCGCCAGGGCAAAACTTTGATTTTGCAGCGCCAACAGGCGCCCTAGTTGCCAGGCGGCAGCATAGGTGACGTCCATCATGCCTGTATCCGGGTCGTAGCGAAGTAATTCGTCCGCGCACGTCGCGACCTCTTGAACTTGCTTCGGCTGGTTGTAAATCACTGGGACGCAGGGCCCGCGATACCAAGACACAGTTTGTTCGCCATGTCGGAAGGTATGATCGAATGCGGTATAGCCTCGCGAGTAGGCACCATTAACAATATCCTCTGGCTCAAGGGAATCATCGGCGTATGGTTGGAACGGTAAATTGAGGGGGCCAACAGTCAGGTTGTTCATCATTCCTTTAAAATCATTGGTGCCTTCACAGTTGAATACCCAGGTACCGAGAACAACCAGACGAATTCGTGTGCCAGGCTCAGGTATCCAGTCGTCCCGCAATCGCGCTTGGTGGCCTTCCAGCGAAACCAAGAATGCTCGGTGTTGTTGACCGGCTTGCGGCAAACGGTTACCCACAACTACCGAGAACCATCCCTTGTCGTTGATTGCGAATACTTCCTTGTTGCCGGTATCGACTTGCCTGACATGCGCCAAATAGGGCAGATCTCCTTCTCGCGGCGCCACGGCATGGAACAGTTCAGCGGGAAGATCAATCGCCAAGCAGCGTTCTTTGGCGTATAGCGCCTGTTCGCGATTCCATTTTTCGCGATTGCTCTGTTGCAAGTCCGGGGCACGGATGTTGGCGTTGGCTGGAAATAACAGGCAATCGTTTTCCCCTTCGACGCGTAAAACCGGCAACGATTTAAGTTCATGGCGCTGATGGGTTGGCTTGCCAGCGCTATCCAGTGCGATCAATTCGTCATCTTTCAACAATATTAGCGCCATCCAGGGTGCGAAAGATTGCTGGCTCGTTGGAGCCTTGCCGTCCACCGTGCGTTCCCACGGCAGCGTGCGCCGGGTAAAAACAACATGTGGGAATGCATTGTCGAAACGGCCTGTTTGGTTCGCGGGCGGGTACACTGCATGAATGTCGCTGGGATTCAGGTTGAATCTCGGCGCTTCGACGGAGAAATCCAGTCCGGCTTGGTAGGGTTCCGCATGCCACGGGGCGGCATCCGGCGCGGCACTGTCTAGGATACGTTGCTTGATCCGAATCCGATACTCACCGGCAACGAGCGGTGGAAGACAGGCCGCTGCAAATTGGATTTGACCCACCTTGAGGGTAACGGGAGGATCGTAAACTACCTTTTCGTTCGTCAACTCACTCATGGCTTCCCCTAAGTGTCGAGATAGGCTCGTGGTCGATATTGTCCGACACGCGCCATGGCCGGCATATCTTGAAAAATGTATTCGGCATGTTTCGCGATATAACCGAGGGAGAGTTGCTCTGCGTTCGTAACATGCCGGCCTGATGCCGCTAATTTGTCGAGAATTGCTGCTCTGCGCTGAACAACTTCATCGGACGCGATGGTGTTGCCGAGCGATTTTTCACCAAAACCGCTTAATGCACGCTTGGGTTTGACGAGAGCCCAACTGAAATCAACCTGTTTCGAGTCATAGGCCAATACGCTGAGGTCGAGTGCCGGCGTCTGCCATGGGCGAGGCCCTGCCTTGGTTTTTATTTCCAAACCGCTCAGTACGTTGTCGATCATCTGATCGGTTGGCGGCGTGGTTTTATCGAGATTGCCATTGCTCCAGAGTGCGATGGGAACACTTTTGGATTGCAAATTGAATTCGAGAAACTGCGAGAGATAGTGCTCAGATTCGGTGGTGTCGTCGCCGAGTGGACTCAGGACAACCTCCATTGTGGAATGATACGACGTTTTACCCATTGGCCTTACCCCGAGTTCGGCTGGCTTTCCAGCGATGGTCGGTTGAGGTGGCACCAACGGTAGATTGTTGACGTTGACGGTAATCGCCGTCAGCGGTATTGCCGATTGCAGGTTTAAGGTTAGTTTTTGCGCCGAAACCACAAACGTGTTTTTCGGGTCCTGCTGAATTTCCTTGACCATGCCATCGGTGATGGCAATGGTGACTAACGTCGGCGGCAAAAATGACGCCGCGAAAGATTTATCGACATCCGTCGACTCCCAGACCAACGCCGTTGGAGCCTGGCTGGGTTCACCGAATTTGATGGTAAACGTCACCACCGCCACCGACACTCTGACCTCACCAGCCAGCGGCGGACCGAATAATTTCGCGTCAGCACTCAATTCCGCGCTAATGTTGGTTCGAATCACACCCAGATTCAACCGCAACGCAACCCCGATCGAAACGCCAATCAGCGCTTCGTAGTAGACCGGCTTCCATTGAATCAGAAAGTGGGCATAGGCAGTGAACCACGCTTTGATGCTGCCGCTTTGAAAAATAATGTTCAGCTGGCCGCCGGCCATGATGGCGCTGGGGCAAAGTGCAAAGTAACAACTGCCGTTGATGGTTACGGTATTGCCGATCTTGCAAGTGAACTCGACCAGTTCCGGCCTCGGATAATGCGCCGGTACTTTGAATTTGTTGTGGTAACCACCAAGCGAAACCACAAAGTCGCCCGCATGAATACCGCTGTACCACGCATAGAACGCAAAACCGCCCCTGATTTTGAAATCGTTTCTGAGGATATAGGAATTCTCGGTCAATCGGGCTTCAAGACAGATCACTCCTGAGTCGGGCGCAACAACGGCTCGAATCGCCATTTCCGCGTAAACCAGAGTTGGCACGATAGCATTAGTTGTTGCGCCGGGCGTCAGTTTAGGCACTTGCAAACGTGACAAGCCCAACAAGCCGAATTCCAGCCGGGTGCCAAACGACACTGACAATAGGACGAAGGAATCGATTTGACCGAATGACGTGAATTTAATGCCGGCGGCCAGCCAGTAGTTGCCTTCCGAAGGTGCCACGTATTGAGCAAGTTTCTGGCTAATCGCTCTTAAGTCGAGGTTTTCGGCCAGATAGCTCTGATCCGTCGCGGCGCGGATCAGCGGAAAGTTATGCACATCTTCAAGTGGCGGCAACTTTAGCGAGCGGTTGACGCCAAAGCCCAACGCCAGTCCGGTGACGAAGAAAAACGCCGGGCCGCCCAGTGCTTTATGCACCACCCCGAACATGAAAAACGAGGTCGTGCCGTTCAAGTTGGCGTACGACGCGAGGGCCGACAGACCGAATAGCGGCGTGCGTACCAGCAATGTCCCGTCCAATTGCAATTGCTCGCTGGGCACTTTCAACAACCCGCCGCTGATGGTGATCGGTCCTTGCGAGAAACCCATGGAGGCACCATCCAGCTGAAAACGGACATGCTCCCAAATTTTTTGCGGGTCGGTGGACAACTGATCAATCGGATAGGTCAGCCCCAAGCCTTCCAAACTAAACATCAAACAACTGAACTTGAGGCCGGCGTCGATTTTGATAGCGACGCGCCGTGATTGAAAACCGAGGCCAATCCGCCGCAGCGACAACGGGCCGATGGTTTTTCCAGTTTCGAACCAGTGGATCGGTGAATGGTCGGACAGCGACGGCGCTTGCCTGCCATTCGGCGGTGAACTGTCGTCAGCCAGCGTCTCATCGTCGTCCGCGGTGGCCGGCGGTAATTTGGTCAGCAAATCTTGCAACGGATTAATGCCACCGATCAGGATGTCCGCCGTCACGTTGATGCCCGCATCGAAATATCGCAAAGGCGGCGGCAGTAGACTCAGGTCCACAACATCATCGTTGGTCAGACAGGGAACGTCGCGCAACGCCTTACTGGCATATTGAACGCCAATGGCCTTGAAACCAACGTCGCCGATTAGTCCTTGCAATCTATTGCCCAAGATCGGTTTTCCGTCGGATTGCAAGGTTACGCCGACCGCAAAACCACCATTCGCAAACTGCTTTATCGCCGCAATTTCAAAGCGGTTGTCGCCGGCAAGGAGTGTGACGGAAAATTGTGCCGATTTGCGTTGTCCACTTTGGTATGCCAATGCCAGCTTATCCAGGATAGGATTCGCATGATTTTCGCCCACTAACAGACGTAAGTTACGGCCCGCCTCTTCGTCGACTTGTCCAGACAACGCCTGAAAAAATTCGCTCAGCGGTTTGTGGAATTTGGCTTTCCCGCTGAAGACACTGTTCTGGGTACCGCCTTCATCGGCAAACGCCGCGCAAAGTTCGATCGGTACATTAAAGACAGTACCCGCTAACACCAACGCTACCGATTCGATTTTCGGGTTGTTTTCAGCCATGGGCCAGGGTTAGTCGAGTACGGGTTGTTGATGCGATTGGTGATTAGCGATTACCGCCAATCGCAGTGGTCAGGATTTAAGGCAACACGGGTTGACCGTGATTTGATGCCAACCGAGTTGTCTCAAGCCAACATAATCAACCATCCGAGGTCAAAGCCTTGACATAAGCTTGCAATTCCGGAAGGTCTTTTTTATCGCAGCGCAGGATGCGGAGTGACGCACCCTTGACATCGAACAGTTCTTGAAAGTCCGGATCGCCTGTCAGTGACGAGATGATGCCATTGGTAAACCCAACTTCAAAACTCATTAAAGTGACGCCGGTCTTGGTAACATTTTGGGTAGTCTCATCTTTTTGGTCGCCGCGATAGTAAAACGCGTTCAAACTGACGGTAGTGTCTTTAAGCAAGTTTTGCGCCTTGTCGGGGACATTAATTTTTTTCTTGGCAAGGAAGTTGTTAAGTTTTTTGCCTTGAATCCTGATTGGCTTGTCGACGAAGACTGGCGACTTGCCATTGGTGACGCTGGCTGCGTCCGGAATGATCAATGACGATTTGGCACCGCTGGCTGTCAGATCGACCGCTACGCCAACGTGATACTTACCGTCCAACATGTAATCATTGGCGTCACCCTCTATGTCCGCCAACACAGCCTTCGGCAGCGGAGGCGGGAGTTCGGGCTCCGGCTCGGGCTCGGGCGCGGGCTCGGGGCTAGCTTGGAGTGCATTGAGTTTATCAGTCGCGGCGACGAGCGCAATTTCCTTGGTCGTCAATTCTTTCTTTTTATTTTCAAGAGCTACACTTCTGCCTTTGAAATCTCTTTCGGCGTTGTCCTTATCTGTTTGCGTTGCGGATTGGTCATTCTGTTTTTCATCGAGAGCCGTTTTGGCCTTAATCAGCTCAGCTTGCGCAACCGTTACAGCGTCTTTGGCATTGGTAAGTTCACTTTCTGCTGTGGTTTTTGCTGATTTGGCAGCATTGAGTTGTTTGGTTTCATAATCATTAATAAGCTGCTTGGCTTGATCGAGCTTCATATCTGTCATAGTGATTCTCCTTGCCAGAGGTTAAAAGTTTAGTTCGCTGAAAATTAAATCCAAAATAGGCAAATATACCTACAAAGCTTAAGGCTACTAAGACTGCGCTTAAGTGTCGATAACCTGTTTGACTTAGTATGTTTTTTCGGCTTTTTTTTGTCAACTTAACTTGAGCATTTAGCGGATCAACCAAAAATATATTCTTATCATTTTATTAGAAATTTATAATTTTCTATTCTGTCGTTCTTGATGGTGAAGTGATTTTAACCCCTAAAAAATATTGCCAAGACGCTGTGGACTGGTATATATTCGAAATTAATTGATGTGCTAACTACTGAACCAATCAGTATTTAAACCATTCTAGTCATGGAGCAATTAGTTTATTAAACAATTTAATCATCATTTAATATCGTTATTAAATTTTCTGATCTATAGCGCGCGTTAATTTGATATCGACTTGCTAGAATTAATATGTGTAACAGGCAATACGACTAATAAACATCTAGTCAAAAAGTATTTAACCGGGTTATCAAGACCCCAGGATTTTATGGCTTAACATAACCTATTTATTTAACGCCTTTAAGCCACAAATTGCTTAAGAAATTGTATATTTTATTTAAAAGTCATTTTGGGTTTTTTAAGTATTATTCACCAGAGGAGTAAGCTATGTCGTACGAACAAACTAATAAAGAAAACCTAACGGCGCTCATCGATTACGTCAACTCCAAACAACAAGCACACAACTCGATTGGCTACATAGCCGCCGGTCCGGTTGCACTTCTTGGAAAAGGGCATGCCCAAGCTGTGGTCAGTAGTTTTAACCCGGACGATTGCTACAAAGGCAAAATCAGTGTTTCACTTCTAAAAGAGAAAAACACCATCGCTGAACTGACCTTCGTGATTATTGGCGAGCTGCACAAAGGGGGAAAGATCGTACCGCAAACCGGTGGTCGAGGTGAACTTGAAGCAGCTATCCATGCCGCATTACCTGATGCTCTGTCCGAAGTGCCAGTTAAATATCAATGGAGTGGGAACTAACGCGTTTTTGAAGGTTGGTTAGCGGCTCTAGAGAGGTGGCCCCATCCCTTTTATCAGCAAATCCGAAATTTAAAGTGGAATACCTGCCATGACTTAGGCTGCCAACGTGGAGGTTGGCAGAAAAGCATTTTAAGCGCGATGACGTTTTTTTCCTTTCAAACTGGCATTGGGTCGTTTTTGGTTGTATGTTGTATCACTCGATATAATCCAGGATCATAGATAAACTATCATCGCTAAAAAGTTTTGGGGCAAATTGCTTTCTAAGCACATGTCTATTTCCGCAGCTAGATGGCTGCGCCTAAAAGTGTGCTAGCTTGGTATTACTGTGCCGTTAGCGCCAAGCTTTTAGATAGTTTCTTTGGCAAAAGGCAGGGATGTAAAGCATTGATTTAGTGGCTAATAACTATTAAAGGGCAAATTGTGATTCCGGTTGTCGTGGGTTCCAGCCCCATCGTTCACCCCACCATTCATCTTATTTATCAAAATCTTAGATAAATTCAATAATTTTAGCCGTTTAAAAACACGCTAAGATTCAAGCTGAAAACAAATATATTCTGCTTTGCTTTAGTTTGTAGCCCTAGTGAGCACTAAAACACTTTGGCTAATGAACACTATGGTTGTTCACGATCAGTGCGGGTGAATTAGGCACTAACTAAGTCTCGACTTTAGGAGCGGCACAAAGCGCCTTAACCCTTTAACCATCTTCGAGTGGCTTTTGGTTCGAATCAATTAATCAGCCAGCTAGTCAACCAGTAAATTCCGCAAAATCTGCTGATAAATCCTGCTTAAATTCTCCAACTCATCCAGGCCGATATGCTCATTGACCTTATGGATACTGGCGTTCAACGGCCCCAACTCGATGACTTGCGCACCGGTTGGCGCGACGAAGCGACCATCGGAGGTGCCGCCGCCGGTATCATCCAATGTGTGGAAACCGCAGACGCTTTCGATCGCTGCATGCGTAGCATCGATCAATTCGCCTTTCGAGGTTAGAAACGGATTGCCGGACAAGCGCCATTGCAGATCGTATTTAAACCCGTGTTTGTCCAGAATCGCCTTGGTACGAGCCTTGATGGAGGCTTCATCCAACTCGGTGCAAAAACGCAGATTAAACTGCACTTCGACCTGGCCGGGAATGATGTTTTCCGCACCGGTGCCGCCGTTGATGTTCGATACCTGCAAGCGGGTTGGCGGGAAAAATTGGTTACCGTGGTCCCACACTTCTTCAGTCAATTCCTGCAAAGCCGGCGCGAAAGTATGAATGGGATTTTCCGCCAATTCCGGATAGGCCACATGACCTTGAATACCCAGCACCGTCAGTTTGGCGCATAAGGAACCGCGTCGCCCGACCCGAATCACGTCGCCGATTTTCTTGTCGCTGGACGGTTCGCCCACCAAGCACCAATCGATCTTTTCGCCGCGCTGTTCCAGCACTTCAACCACTTTGACCACGCCATGGGTGGCTATGCCCTCCTCGTCGCTGGTCATCATGATCGCAATCGAGCCTTTATGTTCGGGATAGTCGGCAAGGAAACGTTCGACGGCGGTGACAAACGCGGCAATGCCGCCCTTCATATCCGCCGCACCACGGCCGTAAAGTTTACCGTCGCGGATAGTCGGTTCAAACGGCGGCGAATCCCACGCCGCCAGCGGCCCGGTTGGCACCACATCGGTATGTCCTAAAAACACGAACAGCGGCGCCTGCTGCCCCTTCCGCAACCACAGATTTTGGGTATCGGCAAAGTTCAGGCGTTCGTCATGAAAACCAAGCTTGGCCAGACGCGCCGCCAGTAAATCCTGGCAACCGGCGTCGTTGGGGGTCACCGATTCGCGCCGAATCAGTGCTTCTAACAGGGAGAGGGTTTCGCTCATTATTCGCTTGGATACTGATCGGGGTTAAAGCCGACGATCAGTTGCTGTCCATTATCCAGAATCGGGCGCTTGATCAAGGTCGGCACAGCCAGCATGAGTTGCACGGCTTTGTCGGGAGTTAAATCGGATTTTTGGGCGTCGTCCAGTTGGCGCCAGCTGGTACTGCGCTGGTTAAGCACGGCATCCACGCCCAGCGCATCGACAAAACTTTGCAGCAAAGCCGCATCCAGTCCATCGACACGATAGTCGTGGAAGCGATAAGCAATGTGCCGCGCCTCCAGCCAGGTCCGCGCCTTTTTGACGCTATCGCAGTTTTTGATGCCGTAAACTACGATCATGCAGCATTAGCCTTCTTCGCCGGCCAGCAATTCTTCGATACTGGGCAGCGAGTCGTCTGCTTTGGCGCGGGCTTTGTAAACATCGACAAACTCCATGAAGGCTTGCTCCAAATCGTCCAGCACTTCTTCTTCGTCGGTTACTTCATCCTCTGGAACCTCGCCGGACTCCAGATAATCTTTTTGGATAGCAATCTCGCCGTTCAGGGACAGCAGAGCGAGGATTAGGGCATTATTGGAAATATTTTCTGGCATGGTTTGCTCGCAGGTTAGTATTGAAGAGAAAAACAGGGCCGGCAACAGGCGGCGGTTAAATCAGGTGCGCTTGGGCAGCGTTTCGAAAGGGTTCGCATTCATGCTGTGTTGCCTCCTTGGAACTAATTCCGACATTGTAACGCATAGCTCCTAATTCTTGCCAAGCCTTAACGCGCCGTCGCGCGCTGGCTGTTATTGCATTTCCGCGCCCTGCCCCATTTTCGTCAACGAAAGCTTACCAGCTCCGATTTCAATTGCATTGGCCTGCTGCGAAAATTCAAATCACCCCAGGATTTAAGGTATCAACTCCGCTCCCGCTCCAATCAGTTATAGCGGTTTAAGCTGAAGCCGTGTTCTAAACGCCGGCAGCCCAGTTCTACTCGAAAAATGCAGACAGAATTGGTTTTTCGGGGTGATAGTAAGCTGCCAATGGTCGTCTCGAAAAAAGCTGAGCTTTAAATTGGCAGGGTCCAACACCTGCGCCTCGTCCAAACAAAACGCACCATAAGGAACGCGAAACGAACGCAACGCCAACACTTTGCACTGGCTATCCAACAAAATCACCTCCGTCGCTTCCTCAAACGGACAATCGCAATCGCTGATTAAAAGATACTCATTGGCCGGGGTTTGAAATTGATGCAACAGCCGGTAGCCTGGCAAGTAACATGAACTCGGCAAGCCATTGATCAACAATCGCGTCTGCAATGGCCAGTTTTCATACTCGCCATCGTGGCGTTCTAAGGAAAAAATATCGGTTGCTCGCATCGTTTCTAACCGGAAAAATCGAATTTACGGGTTTATTTTCTCATGGCTGGGCATCCGAAAGATTGCTATCAATCCTTTTCGCTTAGGCTTATATTTTTGCGATAACAACCACAAGGCGGCTTAAGGAGATCAAATGTTGGAAAACAATAGCGCTCACAACCCAAGCACCGGCTCAGAAACGCTGTCATCGGACGAATTTTCCATCCATCGACAATTGGTATTCTGGCTATTTGTGGCGACGGCAACATTAACAGCCGGAACCGCTCTGTTGTTGCTGGGCGCCGACCAAGAAAAAAACGGCTTCGAAAAGCTCACGATACTGCCAATTGTCGCGGTTTCCGGCACTTTAGGCGCATTCGTCAGCGCTTTGCGACGCCTATATTCATTCCAGCACGTATTACCGGTGTCGCGCTTCAAAGGCTTGGCGGGCGACGCCAACCTATATCTCATCGCCTATTCGAGCATCCCGCCCTTAATCGGCTCGATTGCGGCAGTGATTCTATATGTGGTATTTGCCTCAGGCATCATCAAAGGCGACTTGTTTCCGGCTTTTAATTGCGAAGTCGACAAATGCGACCAATTTCTGGACTTTTTACGGCACTGGAAACCCGCCCTGGCAACCGATTACGCCAAAGCGGTGGTGTGGGGCTTCGTCTCCGGATTTTCAGAGCGATTTGTACCGGACATCCTGAATAGACTGTCGGAAAAGGCCAATCAAGACAATTAGCAAGCGTGATACGGCGGATCGTCTGGTTCAGTCATAGCAAACGAATTGCGGAAATTGGCATCACCGACCACGCCCTCTTGTTTACAATAGCCCCCAAAGAGCGGTTTTTCCTGAAGACCGCGGCGAACGAAGCAACGCGCTCCCAAACCACGAAGACGGGTGCCGAGTTCAGCCGATCAGTGTGCTCAAATCCAGCAGCACTTAATCCCGTCAATCCATTTAAGAACAGGATACAGTTTTAAAAATGAAATTCACCGACACAGGTACTTTAATTAATTGGCAGTTAGACGACATTCATATTATCCAACCCTTGCACGACAAAGCCGGCGGCGGCTCGCGCGGCGGCGTATATCTGTGTATACCCAATTTTGAAGAATTATCCCCGCCTTTTGCGCTTAAACATGGCGAATACCGCATAACGCCCTGCGAGAGCGACCTGCCACATCAAAAAAACCTCACCGCACCGGCTGATGTGAATTGGGGCTCTGTCGAGGTAGTCACCGATTGGCAGGAACTGACGGAAGCCAACAGCAAAACCCTGACGGTCAGCACCCGGATTCGCGCGCTGTCGGAAACCGCCCTGGTTCGCCCCGGCTTTCATCCTTATTTTTCGATTTCACCCGGCAGCGTTATCGATATTACGGATACCCAGATCGAGGTCGCCGCACTCCCACACGATAGTTTACGAGTACACCACGCGACATCGCTAGCGGCACCGGTCAAATTAAGCACAGCCGATTACACTGTCAGCATGGCTTGCAATATCTCGCCAGTGCAGGACGATCTTGCGTTGGCGTTTGGTATTTGGAGCGATAAAAAAGCCGAGTATGTCTGCATCGAGCCGATCATCGGCAAGCAACCCGGCACGGACGGCTTGCCGACGCCGTTGACCTTGCAACAGGATGAAGAGTTGGTGATGGTGTTTACGATTCGGGCGGAGGAAGTGGGATTTGCGTCTTAGGGCTATCACAGTCGTAGGCGATTCCTCTCCCCAACTAACGTAACCAGCTAGCATCCTATCGTTAAATGGCACTGCGGACCTCAAATGCCAAGCCATAGTAATTGAGATAGCTATGAACAATAAAATGAGCATCAACCGAATTATTTTGGCGTGCGCGGCTATCTTCTTGATCGCAATCGGCTGGTTCATTTACGCACCGCCCTATCATCCGCCGCGAGACTATCCGCCGTTAGCGGATGCTGAACGCCAACGTATGGATGTGAAGTTATTCAACGAGCTCTCGGTAAACGGCTCCTGGCCACCGCATTATACGAACGAAAGGCGGCAAGAGCTCATCCTGGATATGGCCAAACAAGGCTTTGAAGTTGCCGATTTAGCCTATCAACTGTTGGACGTGAAGTACGGCATGTCCGGGCGTCACTGGTTAATGCCGTTGGAGTGGGGCGCTTACCGGCATTTGCGGGATTTAGCAGACCGAGGAGACTCGTCTGCACGATGTCTCGCGGCCTTGGTAATTCGCCGCTGGCAGCTAAATATGAAAGATTACGAATTTTATGTTGTTCGTGCCGCAAAGGCTGGGCAACCGTTTTGCGTATACAAAATGGGTGGCTTATTGATGCCGCCCGACTTTCCCGGTCAGGAAACAGTTTTAGACGAGCATAAAGGAGCCGAGTTTATGTTGTTAGCCGCAAAAAAAGGGGTCCAAGAAGCCCAGATTTATTTGATGAATTCATATGCTCACGGTAGTCGTGGATATCCACTGAATATGGGTAAAGCGAAATGCTGGTTTTCGTTGGCGGAACAGGCTGATACCGGCGCAACTTTGACCGAGCGGTCGAATTTAGATTGGCTGATACAGCAGGCGCATGAAAAGGGTATTGATGTTTCGGAAAAATACAATCCTAAACAATGGTGCGAAACCAAATTATCTGACTAATCACAAAGAAGGAAGGCTGGGTTGAACGCAATGAAACCCAGCACCAACAAAAGTTAAAGCTGGGTTTCACTACGTGGCCTTCACTTCGTTTCCGCTCTACCCAGCCGATAGTTCAAAGCGAAATCAATCCCGCAACAACTCATTAATCCCGGTTTTGCTGCGAGTTTTCTCGTCCACCTGCTTGATGATCACCGCGCAATACAAGCTGTGGCTGCCGTCTTTGGACGGTAGGTTGCCGGAAACGACAACGGAGCCGGCAGGGATACGTCCGTAGCTAACTTCGCCGGTCATACGGTTGAAAATCTTGGTGCTTTGGCCGATGTAGACGCCCATCGAGACCACACAGTTGTCTTCGACGATGACGCCTTCGACGATCTCGGAGCGGGCGCCGATGAAGCAGTTGTCGCCGATGATGGTGGGGTTAGCTTGCAAAGGTTCCAGAACGCCGCCGATACCGACGCCGCCGGACAAATGCACGTTTTTACCGATTTGTGCGCAAGAGCCGACCGTTACCCAGGTATCGACCATGGTGCCGCTGTCGACGTAAGCGCCGATGTTTACGTAAGACGGCATCAAGATCGCGCCGGGTGCGATGTAGGAACCGTAACGCGCCACTGCATTAGGCACCACGCGGACACCGGCTTGAGCAAAATCGGCTTCGCTGTATTGACCGAATTTAGTCGGCACTTTGTCGTAGTAACGCACGTCACCACTTTCGATGACTTTGTTTTCGTTGATCCGAAACGACAGCAGCACCGCTTTTTTCAGCCATTGATTGGTCACCCAATCGCCATCTTTTTTCTCGGCAACGCGGGCTTCGCCCTTGTCGAGCATATTTAAAGCGGTCGCGACCGCTTCGCGGACTTCGGCGGAGACGGTGGATGGGCTGATTTCGGCGCGGTTTTCAAAGGCGTCGTTGATGATGGTTTCCAGGTTTGACATGGTATTTCTTAGGGTTAGTGATTAACGGGGATAGGATGTGCCGACGCAGGAGGCGCATCGCCTTCACGACCGATGCGCTTCACCTTGTTCAGCACATCCTACGGGTGGTTTTCATTTAGAAAGGCTTTAATCCGTTGCGCGGCTTCGACGCATTCTTCGATAGGCGCCACCAGAGCTATCCGCACATGGTTGGCGCCGGGGTTGATGCCGCCGCTGTCGCGAGAGAGGTAACTTCCGGGCAGCACTGTAATGTTTTGCTGAGCAAACAACTGTTTAGCAAACTCAGCGTCATCAATCGGCGTCTTCAACCAGATATAAAAGCTGGCCGGCGGCCGGCTGATCTCGCAAACATCCTGCAAAATCTCGATAAACGCGCTGAACTTTTCGCGGTACAACTGGCGGTTGTGCTTGACGTGTTCCTCGTCGTTCCAGGCAGCGATGCTGGCGTGCTGAGTCGGCACCGGCATCGGGCAGCCGTGGTAGGTACGGTATTTAAAATACTGCTGCAACACCTCGGCGTCGCCGGCGACAAAGCCGGAACGCAAGCCCGGCGCATTGGAGCGCTTGGACAGACTTTGGAAAATCACGCAGCGCTTGAAATCGGTAATGCCGGCCTGAAAAGCGCTTTGCAACAAGCCTTGCGGCGGATGGGCTTCGTCGTCGTAAAGCTCGGTATAACACTCGTCGGAAGCGATGACAAAATCGTACTTGTCGGCCAACGCCAATAATTTTAGATGATCGGCTGGTGTCAATACCGTACCGGTCGGATTGCCGGGCGAGCAAATAAAGATCAGCTGGCAACGCTGCCAGATCGCCTCCGGCACGCTGTCAAAGTCCGGTAAGTAGCCGTGGGCCTCGACCGTATTCAGATAATACGGCTCGGCGCCTGCCAGCAGAGCGGCACCTTCGTAGATCTGATAAAACGGATTGGGCATGATCACCACCGGCTTGTCGGCAGGATCAATTACAGCTTGCGCCAGCGAGAACAAGGCTTCACGGGTGCCGTTGACCGGCAACACCTGGGTTTCGGCATCCACACCCCCTAACGGAATACCAAACCTGCGGCAGGTCCAGTCGGCAATAGTCTGGCGCAATTCCGGCAACCCTTTGGTCGTGGGGTATTGCGTCAAACCGTGCAAATGCCGTAGCAAAGCTTCCTGGATAAAGTGCGGGGTGGCGTGTTTCGGTTCGCCAATCGACAAGGCGATATGCGCTTTGTCGGCTGGCGGCGTAATGCCTTGTTTCAGCGTGGCAAGCTTTTCAAACGGGTAAGGGTGTAACTGGGATAAATGCGGGTTCATTATTTGCTGCAACGCGGTTGTCTGCCGGCACCCCAGGCTTGTTGCTGTAGCTGGACGGCTCTGCCCATGTTTTGATTCAAATTATCGATGCGGCTGGCATGCGATGGATGAGTGGACATAAATTCGATAGGCTGGCCGCCTTGCGCCGCTTTGTCCATTTTCAACCATAGATTGATGCTCTGGCGCGGATCGAATCCGGCTTTGGCCATCAAATCCAAACCAATGGTATCGGCTTCGGTTTCGTGGACCCGGCTGTATGGCAGGATCACGCCGTATTGCGCACCCACGCCCAATAAACCCAGCGCGGTCTGCCCCAACGCACTCTGTGGCTGCGCCACCGCTTGCACCATCGCCAAACCGGTACTGACTGCGGTTTCCTGAGACAAGCGTTCGTTGCTGTGCCGGGATAGCACATGGCCAATTTCATGGCCGATTACCGCCGCCAGTTGATCCTGATTATCAACCAGATTGATCAGGCCGGTATGCACGCCGATTTTGTTGCCGGGCAAGGCAAAGGCGTTCAAGGATTCGTCTTCAAACACCACCACTTCCCATTGCCCACCGATTTGCTGAATGATGGCGTAGGCCACGCATTGGGCAAATTGGCTAAAGCGCTGATTGCCGCTGATCGGGTTTTTGCTCTTCATGCTGCTAAAAGCTTGCAAACCCATCTGATCGACTTGAGTATCGGGCATATAGATAAATTGCGAGCGCCCGGTCGGGCTAGTAGCGCAAGCGCTTAACAACACGGAAACAGCCGTGAAAAGAAGGAGTTTTTTCAACATAGCGCAAACATCCGCAAGCAAAAGAAGCGGCATTTTAGCGTAACTTGTGAACCGGAGTTAAAAGCTTTTCCTGATTACGTATAAGCTTCCGCCAAAACTTAAATGGTGTGATCCTATGAGTTCTAAAGGCCGCGTCGCCCCGGCATACCCACTCAGACGGTGAGCACGAGATGGGTCTCAGGCTATTTGCAGATTTGCTCTACGTACGCAATTACGGCCGGCATGCTTGGCCGCATACAGTGCCTGGTCGGCGCGCTCCAGCAGTTTTTCGATTGAGGCTTCATGGGGATTGCGTTCCGCCACCCCGATGCTAACCGTAAACGCCAAGCTGTCGGCTATACCGTCTGCCGGGACTTGCAAGTTGGCAATAGCCACCAGCAAACGCTCGGCCACATTGCCAGCTTCCTCGAGAGCGGTTTCCGGCAACAGTAAAAAAAACTCTTCGCCGCCAAAACGGGCAAAGATATCTGCAGGGCGCAAACTGCTTTCGATGGTTTTTGTCAGCGCTATCAACACATTGTCACCGGTCGCATGTCCGTACTTATCGTTGATAAGCTTAAAGTTATCGATGTCTATGGCAATCACAGCCAACACCCGACTATAACGCACGGCCCTATCAAACTCGTCGTGGGCGCAATCCATGAAGTAGCGGCGGTTATACGCGCCGGTGAGCGGATCGGTCGATGCGAGTTCCGCTAGCTTGCGATTGGCCTGTTGTAGCTCATGGGTACGTAATTCGATGCGTCGCTCCAACTCGCGATTGGTATTTTCCAACTGCTGATGCGCGCTGTGTAAAGCGCTTTCAGCAGCCATTATCTCGGTAATATCGTGATGAATACCGACAAAATGACTGACATTGCCGGCTTCGTCGCGGACCGGATCCAGAGTCATTTGATTCCAAAAGGTGCCGCCCACCTTGGTGCGCGCTTTCACGATGCTGCGCACCCGCTGCCGACTGGTAATAGCCGCACGGATTTTTCTCGTATCCTCGGCATCGCCGCTGTTATCCAATAAAAAGCTTGGGTTTTGACCTATCACTTCGGCAAGCGGATAACCTGTTATTGTCGTAAACCCGCTATTGGCGTAGATAATAGGTTGATTTCCTTGGGCATCGGTAATCAAGATACCTTCCTGCAACGCATCGATTGCTCGCCCCAACACGCGAAGCTGCGCATTTTGCAACCGCAACTCCTGGAATAAAGCCGCCAGCGCCAGCGAAGAAAACGCCAGCGTCGCCAAATACTCCTGCAACCTAAGGACATGCTCGGCTTGCTGCAAGGTCTCGAATGGGCCATGCTGATTAAGGCCGTTGACGATGCTGATAACGGCTATTAAGAGATTCAACAACGCGGTCCCCAGGATATTAAATCGGCTTGCCGCCCAAATCGTCAGTGGCAACAACAGCATAGGACTAGCCGGCGAATGCTCGCTCATCAAGTCGGGCTTGGCAAATATCCAAATGGCAATGACTGCCGTGATCGCGAATAGCGCGCAAGCCTCAATCCGCCGTTTTGCCCGAGGCATATGATTCCAGTTATCCTGAGGCGGCTGCAGACACTCCAACACGACCGGGGTCAGAATCAACAAGCCCAGGCTATCGCCAAACCACCAGATACGCCAATTATCCCAGTAAGCGGTGTGGTCGCTGGCAGAAAGTGCATACACCGCTGCGCCCATAAGCGCAGCGATGCCGCTCGCCACCACCAAGGCACAAAAACCAAATAATGCCACATGCCGCAAGCGCTCGAATTTAAACGGCAGGCCGGCGCTGAGCTTCAGTAGACTGGCTGCCAGCAAAACCTCGATGAGGTTGGCAAGAGCAAAGCCAACCGATTGCTCCAAACTGAAGTTGGACAAATCGTTTGCGACTTCAACGAAAGGCAATGTCAACAGGAATACGGGCCAGCGCTGCTGATCCGTAACCAGCAATACCGCTAACATTACCGCGTTGGCAGGCCAGAAGATGGCAATACCTTCCGCCATGATCGAGGCTTTCATGCCCAACCATGCTGCCACGTAGTATGCCAAACCGCACAGAATAGGCGCCAACCAGCGGCTATGCCTATGAAAGTAGGCCCAAGAAAGGGTTTGAACATCCTTGATAGCAAATTCCATAACCATAAAGTGTCAGAGGTCTAAGGGTTTTCCCGCATTTGCAAAAGTTGCAGCAGGCAAAACAGCGTTGCCTGTTGCCGTATCGAATGCCTGTCGCCGCTAAATTGTTTTTTCCAGCAAACGCCGCTAGCGCCACGCATTTGCCAAGCGATAAACACCGTGCCGACCGGCTTTGCAGGCGTGCCGCCATCCGGTCCGGCTATGCCGGTGACAGCCAGTGCCCAATCCGCAAGGCTATGCGTCAACGCGCCGGCCACCATTTCCAAAGCAGCCTCCTCACTGACCGCTCCTACTCTCGCCAAAGTCTCCGGCTTAACACCCAGCATGTCGATCTTGGCATCATTGCTGTATGTGACGAAACCTCGATCAAACCAGGCGGAACTGCCGGGCACATCGGTGATTGCCTTGGCGATGCCGCCGCCGGTGCAGGACTCCGCCAAAGCTAGGCGTAAATTAAGTGCGTTTAGACTAGCACCGAGCGCCTCTGCGAGTAAATAACTGGGATCGTGCATGGCAGTCCAATTTCCTGAAACAGCATAAAGCCGAGAACCGATGATGTTGCAGGATAGGTCATCGCTGCAACCACCCCACACAATTACTTTGGAAGCCTGGCGATTTCGGACACTTTCTCGAAGTCGGCGCCAACGCTGATGATAAAGCTGGTCACTTGCTCAATGCTCATATCCGATTTGACGATTTTTGATTCGTGCACAATCACCGCAAAACCCGAAGTAGGGTTAGGCGAAGTCGGCACAAACAAAACATAACGGTCTTCGGTTTTGTTGGTGACATAGGCAGGCACCCAAATACCTTCTTTGGGATATTCGATGTAAACCACTTCGCGCGGTTCTTGCAACTGATGACCAGCGATCATGTTCACCAGCTTTTTGGTGACGCGATAAATCGTACTTAACAGCGGGATCCGCTCGATCAGGTTTTCGAACATGGCGATGATGGAAAACCGGCCCATGCTAACCCGATGCCCCACGTAGGTAATGGTCGCAAAACTGGCGCCGAACAACAGAAATGTCACCAGATAATTATCGGAATAACCGTAAACGAATTGAAACAAATCGGTTAGCCGGTCTTTTACGAACAGCACGATTTGCACAATGACCATAATCGGAATAAACGCCAAAACGCCGATCAGGGTGTGATTAAGGATTTTCTTCATGATGCGCCTACCTTTTTAGTTATAGTTGTTAGGGAATTAGGTTTTATCAGAGTTATGCCGGTTAAGGAAGTCTCGATTGAATCGATTTCGCCGAAATGATCATAGCCGGACTCAGGGTAATAATTTATACAGGCCGCGCGTCGCAATCGCCATAAGTGGAAGCAATATGCCGGTCACACACAGCAAGGCACTTAATGTGGCTTGACTGGCGCTGGCGTCCCAAATTGTCAGCGAACTATTCAAGGATATATTGGACGGGGCCAAAAAGGGAAACATGGATACAGCCATGGTCAGGATTACCATCACCACTGTCACCGCGCTAGCCAACAAGGCCCAATAAGCGCGCTCTAAACGCGATAGCACCAACGCGGCTATGCCGCCAATAAAGGCCAATGCCGGCAAGGCCCATAAAGTCGGTTCGTGCTCGTAATTATCCAGCCACAAACCGTCGCCGCGCTTCACGAATTTGGTCAAGGGGTTGGAAACCCCATTCGGCATAATATCGGTAGTGACATGATAACCCTCCAGATGGGTAATCCAGCCGCCCGCCAGTGCATACAACACCAAAAAAACCAAGCCGCTGGACATTGCCAAGCTTTTACTGCGCTGATAAACCGCGTCTTGGGTATGCGTTTGCAAATACAGGGCGCCATACATCATCAATAGCGCGACGCTAGTTACGCCGACCAGCGATGCAAACGGACTGAATAACCCGGAAAAACTCCCCAGAAAAGCGATGTGCATGTCACTGGCTAAATGAAACGGCACACCTTTCAAGAGATTGCCTGCCATCACGCCCAGCAATGCAGCCGGCAGCATGCCGCTAATGAATAAGGCTTTATCCCATTTTTTCAGCCAGTCCTCGCGAGTCACGCTAGCCCTGAAATACCAAGCCAAAGGCCGCACGAATAGGGATAACACCGTCAACAACAGCAAAGAGTGAAAACTGGCAAATGTCGCCGCATAGACTGTCGGCCAACCGGCAAACAACACGCCAAGGATCGCCAATAGCCAAACCTGATTGCCGGCGCTGGTTGGCGCTAGCCTGGCAACGAGCCAAGCACGCTGCGGCTCGTTGGCATTCATAAAGGGTAACAGGATACTGACGCCAATTTCGATGCCGCTACTGAGCACAAAACCGATCACAAACAATCCCAACACGCCCCAACAGACCAAGCGCAGCATTTCATAATCAAGCAACATAACTTGGCTCCCGGTTAATCGGCAACGCGTCGGCACTGCCCTGCTCGATAATTTTTAGAGTTAACATCACAGCCAACGCCAACAGCCCGGCATACGCCAAACCGTAAACCATTAGGCTGACGGTTATATCGGGGACAGTCAGCGTGGAAACACCTTGCCAAGTGGGCAGCACATCGGCGACCAGCCAAGGCTGCCGGCCGAATTCCGAGATAAACCAGCCGCTGGCGCTCGCTAGCCACGGCAAGGGTAGAGCATAAAGACTGACTTTAAATAGCCAGTTCGGTCGCCAACCGAGGAGATTGGCAGCATTCGTCGTTAAGAACAGCAGCGCCAGCAAGCAGCCGGTCGCAATCATTATTCTATAGCCCCAATACAAGGGCGCAGTAGCCGGTAAACTGGCTTGCAGGGTTTGTTCTATCTGCACCGGACTGGCATCGGTTACGCTCTCTCGCCAACGCTTCAGCAATAAGGCATAAGCCAAATCGACTTTGGCGGCGGCAAACCCTGCCAACAATTCCGGCTGTTTTTTATCGTCACGTAACTCTTGCAGCAGGGCATAAGCTTTTATCCCGTTAACGATACGCTGACGATTCTGCTCCAGCGCCGCATCAATGGACAGGCCGTTAATTGCCGCCAGCTTGTTATGCTGCATCACACCAGGCCCATAAACGCTGGTATCGCCTATGGCCATGGTCGCGATTAGGGTGACTAAACCAAAAGCGGCCGCTATGCGATAACAACGCTGAGCCAAATCGGTTTCACGCTGCATCAGCAAATAGTAAGCACTAATAGCCAAAACAAAGCCAGCAGCAAGCACGTAACTGGCCAATAGACTATGCACAAACTTCGCCCACGCCAGCGAATTAGTCAGCACCGCCGACAAATCGATCAACTCCAAACGCAGGGTTTGGACATTTAATTCCGCGCCCGTAGGATTTTGCATCCAGCCGCTGGCGATTAAAAAGCCGAACAAACTCAGGTGACAGCCGATAGCGATTAGCCAAGTCGCGCAAAGATGCGCCCCCTTCCCTAAGCGCTGCCAGCCAAATAAAAACCAACCCAAGCCATTGGCAGCTATAAACAAACCAGCCACACCCAACAGCAACGGCATTGCAAATACATCACCGGCATAATGTGAAAAATACGACCAATTGGCCCCGAATTGACAGAGCATAGCCAGAGAAACCGCGATGCTGAGTCCAAAACAGATTGAAAACAGTTTGCCCCAAAACTGGGTAGCTGTTTGATAAAAAAGCTGTCCGCTAACCACAAACCAGGACTCAAAGCCCGCTAATAATAGCGACAAGCCCACCGTCAGCGGCACGAATAAAAAATATTGCACCGCATGCAGCGCAAACTGCGCCCGCGATAACTCAACAACCGTCTCTGAAATCATCCCCACCCTCGGTCAAGCTAGAAAATGCGGGCAATTATAGAGTTATCCGCTTGTTTGTCTGCGATTTTCTCTAGCGATTCGGCTTAAAAACGCCCGGAAAAACTGGAGAATGCAGACTACTGATATACACTTTTTAGCTTACCCGTGCACAGAGCAAACCTCATGCTTCTTACTTCACGTAGCATCTTTGGACTAAAAGTCGTCGGCATAGCTGTGCTCTACGCCTTGTTAGCCAAACTCGTATTGGCGTTTTTTTCCAACAACGGCAATGTCACACTGGTTTGGTTTCCTGCTGGCGTGGGGATTACAACTTTTCTGTTGGGCGGCAAGCGCTATTGGCCAGGCGTTTTCATTGGTGCTTTCCTGGCAGGGATGTTGGTCGGCGACTCTTGGCTCATATCGGCGTGCATCGCTACCGGCAATACGCTGGAATCCTGGCTTGGTGCCTGGCTACTGCTCGGCAACCCAGGATTTTCGTTATCGCTTAGGCGTCCCCGCGATTTTGCCTGGCTGACATTGACCGGCTTTGTCGCCGCCTGCTTCAGCGCACTGATCGGCCCGATGAGCTTGCTTTTAAGCGAGTATCTGTCGGCAGCTGCACTGCTACCGAGCATGCTGCACTGGTGGATGGCCGATGTGTTGGGAATTGCCCTAGTCACGCCTCTGATTCTGATCTGGCGAAACTGGCCGAAAGACTGGTTCGCCCGTCGGCGTCTGTTCGAAACCCTGGCATTTCTCGGGCTCAGTTTTCTGAGCGGTCAAGCTGCTTTTCTAAGCTGGTTTCCTGACTTGTTCAATGGGTATGGCCAAACCTATTGGGCCTTCCTGTTCGTGGTTTGGGCGGCGGTCAGATTCGGTCGTCACGGTGTATTGCTACTGATAGCAATGACGGCCATTCAATCCCTTTGGGGCTTACTGCATCGGTCCGGCACACTCGCGACCGGCGATCTGCACAATGGCCTGTTAAATATCTGGTTTTATCTATTCATCCTAGCTAGTGTGGGCATACCGTTAGCCCTGACCTTATTCCATCAACAACAAACCAATCAGGCTTTACAACAGAGCGAAGCCCGTTTGAATTTTGCGTTGGACACGATAGATACCGGTGCGTGGGACCTGGATTTACAAGACTATTCGGTACACCGCACCCAGAGACACGATCAAATATTCGGCTACAGCCATCTGCTACCGCAATGGACGTACCACACTTTTCTCGGCCATGTTTTAGCGGAGCATCGGGAGATGGTCAATAGCGGCTTCCACCAAGCCCGGGCCACTGGCGAGAATTGGGATTTCGAATGCCGTATTCGCCGAATCGACGGCGAAATCCGCTGGATTCGCGGCTCTGGCTGTCATCAGCACGGTAATAGTCCGCGCATGACCGGCATTCTGCAAGACATCACGGCATACAAATTGGCTGAAGAAGATAGGCAACTCGGCCTGCTGTTTTACCAGCATTGTGGCGAAGCGATGATGATTACCGAAGCGGACGCCACCATTGTCTCAATCAATCCCGCATTCAGCCGGATAACCGGCTATTCCGCCGAGGATGTCATCGGCAAGAACGCTCGCATTCTGGGTGCAGGCCGGCATGATGACAGTTTTTTCACCAGCATGTGGCAGACCATCAACAGCACCGGGCAGTGGCAAGGCGAGATTTGGAATCGCCGAAAAAACGGCGAACTGTATGTCGAGCAGCTCAGTATCAACACCATTTTCGACCGTAGCGGTATACCACTGAAGCGCATTGGCCTGTTTTTCGACATCACCCAGCGCAAGCTCGATGAAGAGCAACTCTGGAAAAAAGCGAATTTCGACCCGCTCACGGGTATTGGCAACCGGCACCTGTTTTGCGACAGACTAACGCAAGATATTAAAAAAGCGCAGCGCGGGAGATGGTTTTTGGCATTGCTGGTGGTGGATATCGAGCAGTTAAAAGAAATCAATGAGCGCTTCGGTTATGCCAAAGGCGATAAGGTCTTGCAGGAGGCCGCGCAACGACTACTGGCCAACGTGAGAGAGACGGATCTCGTGGCACGAATGGACGGGGCGGAATTTGCGATTATTCTCACCGACCTGGAAAGAATCGACAGCGTGGAGCGCATCGCTAAATTGATTCTCCAAGAACTCGCCGAACCGTTTACGCTGGAAGGCGACAGCATCGAACTCCATTGCCGCATCGGTATCGCCATCTGCCCAAATGATGCCGACCATACCGAAGCACTGAAGCAAGCGGCCATGGACGCCGCCAAACAAGCCGAGGCGCAAAGCTACCAATTCGCTACCCCACCCACGATGCTCTAGCAAAGAACTAACCGTACCTCAGCACACCCGTTGCCGCGGGAACAGGCAACGAAACTTACTGCCTTTACCCAGCTGGCTTTCGATTTCGAGCTTGGCATCGTGCCTAACCAATACGTGTTTGACTATTGCCAAGCCCAAACCGGTCCCGGGGACTTGTTGGTTCCGCTTCACTTCAGCGCGGTAGAAGCGCTCGGTAACCCTGGGAATATCAACACTGGCTATGCCGTCTCCAAAATCTTCCACTTCAAAGCACACACCGCCATCTGGCTTGGCGCGCCAACTCACTTTAACTGGCGAACTGGGCTGCGAGTATTTCATGGCATTGACCAACAGATTGCTGAAGGCGCTGCGCAATTCTTCCATGTCGCCACGCACATTGGCCTGACTTTCCACAACCAGTTCGACCCGGCGTTCGTCTCGCTCCAACAGATCGCTTTCCTGACAAACCTGCCCGAGCAACTCTGGGATATTGACACATTCAAATCTCTTGATTTTGCTTTCCAGACGCGCCAACAACAGTAAATCGTCTATCAAAAACTGCATGCGCTCAGTTTGCGCCGCCATGTGTTGAAAAGACCGGGTATAAGGACTATTGCCCTGATCCATTTCCTGCAGTGTTTCCAAATAGCCGCGCAGTACGGTGATGGGCGTACGCAATTCGTGGGAAACATTAGCAACGAAATCGGTACGCATGCGCTCGATATTCTTCAGATGCGTGACGTCTTGGGCCATTAACAAGCGCAAACCCACTCCGTAAGGGACAATACCGATTTGCAAAAACATGTTTTCGTTAACCGGGGAAGGAATACAGATCTTGTTGCGGTAGTCCTGTTCTTTCAGATATTGAACAAACACTGGATGACGCACCAGATTGGGAATACGCTGGCCATTGTCGGACCTTTTCAGTCCGAGAAAATCGTGGGCGACTTTATTGCTCCACTCTATCTCGCCATATGCGCCCAACACCACAATTGCATCGGGTAAGGCACTGGTGGATTTACGAAAGCTATCCAGCATCTTGCCGAGTTTTTTCTTACGGCGCTTTTGACTTTTGCGAATTTTATATAGGTGATAGTAGATGTCTCCCCAGATACCTTTGAAATCCGGTCGTTCGCCAATTCCACCTTGACTGAGCCAGCGCTCCAGCTTATCAACGCTGATGGTCTGCCGGATATACAGAAATAGCGTAATCGCCAACAAAAAATAACTTAAATGCCCGACAAAAAAACCCAGCAGCAAAGCCGGTATCAGTAAAGCCAAAGCAATATTTATTTCCCGCTGCCAACGCTGCATGAACAATTAATGCGCCATTGAAAACCGGTAACCGAATCCGCGTACCGTCTGGATCAGTTCCTCGCGACCGTATTCGGCCAGGATTTTACGCAGGCGACGAATATGTACATCGACAGTACGCTCTTCGATATATACGCTGCGCCCCCAGACCTGATCAAGCAGATGGGTACGACTGTAGACTTTATCGGGGTTGGTCATAAAAAACTGCATCAATCTAAACTCGGTAGGGCTGACGTCCAGACTCCGTCCGGCAATGGTCAGTTTGTGCTGTTCGGCATCCAAGGTCATGTCGCCAACGCTAAGCAGGCCTGATTCCGACATCTTGCCGCTACGACGCATCACGGCTTTGATGCGGGCGATCAATTCCTTGGGCGAAAAAGGCTTGGTCATATAGTCGTCGGCACCGATTTCCAAACCGCGAATCTTGTCCTCTTCCTCGCCGCGCGCGGTCAGCAAAATAATCGGCAATTCCTTGTAACCCGGCTCGTTTTTTAAGCGTCTCGCCAGTTCCACACCGCTAATCCCCGGCAGCATCCAATCTAGGATAATCAAATCTACCATGTTATCTGCGAGACTCTCTCTCGCCTGCTCGGCACTACTAACGGCAATCACAGTGAGATTGGCCTGTTCCAACACCATGACCAGCATTTCCCTGATAGCTTCTTCGTCTTCGACGACCAGGATTTTCAAGTTCGACATAAATATGTTCAGTCTAAATGGCCCAAGTATCCCACTAATTTAGCAGCGCTATATTACCGCTTTGTGACACAAAAACCGATCAGGCCGAGGCGCTATTTCCCCTCGCTGATGTCGGTAGGAGCCGCACTATCGCCAACCGGCACGGCGAAGGCGTCGGAAATCAAAAGGCCAACATTAGCGCCGGTTAGCGCGTTCAAGAATGTTACCAGGTCCGCGCTTTCCTGCGCGGACAAGCCCAGCGGCTTGAGCATAGGCGATAAAGTTTCGTTGGCCGTGCCACCTTGATTGTAAAACTTCACCACCTCCGCCAAAGTCGGCAACGCGCCGTTGTGCATATAAGGCGCACTCAGCGCCACGTTGCGCAGCGACGGGGTTTTGTAAACCCAACGGTCAGCAGGCGTTTGACTGACCTCATAATAGCCCAGATCGCTGGCTTTCTCGGGATTAAGTCCCTTGAGATTGTCGCTGTTCACATCCAAAAACACGCCCGGTGCGACTTGTACTCTTTGCTTTTCCGGGGCTTTTTGCATGGACTCGGCATAGCCAATGCCGGTGTTATGGCGCTTTTGATCGGTAAATAGAGCCGTTTTTTGGCCGATGCTATGGCAAGCGCTGCAACCTGCTTTACCGGTAAACAAGGCAAAACCGCGCTGCGCCGCCTCGCTGAGCGCGCCTTTTTGTTTACCGAAATACCAACGGTCGAAAGGCGAATCGGCGGCATTCAAAGTGCGTTGATAACTGGCCAACGCCTGACCAATGGTTTCCATCGTCGGCCCTTTGTTAAAGGCTTTTTCGAAAAGCCCGCGATAATCGGCGCTGGCTTTTAGTTTGTCCACCACATAACCGATAGAGGGATTCGCCATTTCGTTATGCGCCAGCAACGGCCCCCATGCCTGCTGCTCCAGACTGTTCTCACGGCCATCGTGAAACAGCAATTGCGCGTAACCGACGTTATACAAGGACGGACTGTTGCGCCGAACACTGCGCCCTTCGATCCCGACCGCCGTGGTCATTTCGTTATTGCTAAAGCCTTGTTCGGGGATATGGCAAATCGCGCAGGAAAAGGTATTGTTCAAGGACAGCCGCCGGTCAAAAAACAGCTTGCGGCCCAGTGCTATCTTGGCAGGCGTGAGCGGGTTGTCTTTGGGCACGGGCAATTTCGGTAAACCCAGCGGCGGTTGTTGCGCAAACGCCAGCAAATTAGCCGGCTGACCCAGACGCTGGGCCAGCGCCAGCGAGCGGGTTTGGTAATCGGCTTGCTGGTAGTTTTGTTTATTGTCGCCGGGTTGAAACAACATGTCCGCCTGTGCCGGTAGTGGCGCAGTTTGCGGCTTGGCATCGGCCAGCAAGGTTTTTACATCGTTGATCAGCGTGTCGGCATGCAGAAAATCCACGCTATAAATATTGCGGACGTTTTTGTCCTTATCGATCAAATACACCCGCAGCAAATGCGAAAAAGTGCCAGTGAACTGGCTCTTGTCGTCGTAGACTTTTTGCACGTTTTGCTGGTAGCCGTCGAGGATGGGCTGCAAAGCGGTTTCGTCGCGCGTGGTCAAAAACTGCCAGTCGAAATCGCCGGTTTTAAAACCCTCGCCGTAATGGCGCATCATTTCCGGCGTGTCTTGCGCGGGGTTGAAGCTGAGCGTTAATAATCTGAGTTTATCGGCCAATTCCGGCTGTTTTTGCAATTGCCGGCTGATTTTGTGCAACACCTGCGTGGCCAGAGGACAGCCGTTGACATCGCTGCAGGCGGCGTAGATGAAGCTGAGTATGACGATTTTATCGCCCATCAAGTCGTGGAGTTGTTTGGGCTGGTTGTTGGTGGTTAATACTTCGCCGTTGGCGGCTGGATTAATGACTGGCAGGGTGTAGGTGCCGGGTTTTGCGGGTTTAAAAGGTAGGGCGGTGTAGCCGGGGGCTAAGGGTTTAGTTTCCTGCGCTTGGCTTATTGGCATTACCAGGGTAAAGAGAAAGCAGAGGAACCCTATCGTTCCCATGCTCCAGCGTGGGAATGCTGCGGCGGACGCTCCAGCGTCGGCGTTAAGACAGTATAGACTTTGGCGATAAGGGGGCTTCATGGATGGTGTTTGCTCATCAGGATTGGTGTCGCTGACGCGACGGCTTATTTTTAATGTCGGTTCTCGGACCGACAGCCGAGATACTTTTCTTTGCTTGTCCAAAGAAAAGTATCCAAAAGAAAAGACACCCGAACGCCACTTTTATCCTGCGCTCCAAAGCTTTTGAACGGGGTCGCCGAAAGGGGCTTCCTGCCCCTTCGGCAACGTGCGGCATCCATGCCGCACCCCTACGGGCTGATCCGTTCAAAAGCTCCGGTGCTCGGCGCGGCATACGGGATAAAACCATCCCGGAATATCAAAATTAACTATCGCGAACGATGCGCTTAACGTTGTTCAGCACATCTACGGCTCTACCGACCGAAGTGAAAACTTAAAAAAACTCAGCATTTTCAGCTATTAGTTGACCGATTTCTGTTTGCACCAACATTGAAGACTGGCTGATACGCACAGATTGAAGTTTGTTCGAGCTTAAAAAACTAAATTTATCAGAGCCTTTTCTGGGATGACTTGTAAACCTTACAATTGGGCGCAGTGTCTTCCGATCAAATAAAAACACGCTACCGCCTAACGAAGAATCATTATTTGCTACCTCCGTTACTCGAGCCAGCGCGACGTAATGATCCGAGCAAAACTCCGTGTAATCTTCAATCCATGAAAAATCGATGATTACATTACGTCCGTCCATAACACCATGAAGATTTCCATCTTTAAGTCGAATCATGTTAAATCCGCAGTGTTCCTCGGCTAGCTCCTCCGATATTGCCGATTTTTTCTCCATTTGTTTTGGTGAGCCGTTAAAACCTAAAACTATTTTTAACGCGGAATCAACCCCGTCCGCCAACTTTCCCTGTGGATAATTCTTCTCATATTGACTATCTAATGGGCAATAATAACTACGATCTCCCAGAGACTTAATTCTTAACAGCTGTTCAAACAATACTTCTTTTTTTTCACCTATCAATCGAATAACCGCACCACCTTGATTTTCTTTGGCTTACAATACTGGATAGTTATTCTGTTTAGTTTGAAGTACGCGAATGCCAAGCCCGTTATATAATTTATGAGCCATCCATTCGCGATCACTCTTTATTTCAATGTAATTTTCTGGCAAAGGAAAATATAAATTAGGCCTGCCTTCTTTTGGCTCAGCCAGTTGGGCATCTATGTATACGCCAAGCGTGGCATTAGACTGGATCATTTGCCGTTCGGGCGAAGTCAATTCAATTCCACAAGGGTCGAGCGTCATGAACGCCATTTTTCCACTTAGAAACAACGTTTTTTCTTGCTCATTAGCTTCTCGCAATTGGCGCAAATGCACCTGATAGGCGCCTAAAAATATGGCAATCACTAAAACACCGGACAACCAAAGGCCTCTCGCATTTAGAATCCCCTTTTGTAACAAAGCAGCACAAATCATCAGAATCAGAGCTTCAATCCAGATAATAGCGCCCCACCCCCAGGCAGTAATCGGTGACATTCCCCCATTTTCGTTGACAAGTATTTCATTACAGAGGGGCAAAGTAGCTGCGAATCCAACCATAAATAAAACCGACCAGACCGGTTTTTTTTCACTGATTACTTTAAAGAATACTGAAATAAAGAATACGTTTGCATAAACAGCCCATCCGTTACTCATCCAACCAAACGGTATCCCGAGTAACAATATATAAATACCATTTAGAGTCTCTCCTCCAAATCCATATTTAAACCCTGGAAAAAAGAGCGAAAAAAACCAGAGACAAAGAGCAGCTATAGCCAAGTGTGAAGGCTCAATACGTAGTTTGGCTAATTGCATTTTCCTAAACTCATAATTTAAAAGACGTAAGATGCATTGAGTATTTTGGCACTAATAATTCGGCGCATTACGCTACCGCTAATGCACCCTACAAAACTTTCTAAATAATAAGCTGTCGGATTTCGCGCGGGGTTAATCCCGTATGCCGCGCCGAGTACCGAAGCTTTTATCGAGATCAGCCCGAAGGGGTGCGGCATGGATGCCGCACGTCGGCGGAGGGGCTGGGAAGCCCCTTCTGCCGACCCTCGATAAAAGCTTCGGCGCGCAGGAAACAAGCGGCATCCGGGTGGCGTTTCTTTTGGTGACTTTTCTTTGGCCAAACAAAGAAAAGTTACTCGGCTGTCGGGCCGAGACCCGACATCAAAACCAGCCGTCGCGCCAGCGACACAAAACTAAACAACGCTCGAACAACAAAAACCAACCATCAAAACAACTCAATATCCATCTGATACCCCTCATCATCCTGAACCTCATCCACAACCGGCGTCAACAACAACGCCTGCAACTGCTGCTGTTTAAACAGTAAATCCTGCAAACTCTCCAATACAGCCTGAAACGATTCATTGATTTTCTCGTTTGCGGAAATAGCCTGGTGCGCGTCCTCAATCGCCCTATCCACTCGATCCAAGATGTATTGCTCCTGGTCTTCGTCCAAGGCCATGCGCGGTAGGTTATTATCCAGTTCCATCAACATATTGCGCAGAATTTTGACGCTTTGTTTTTGATTGGTTTCAAGTCCGGATTTGATCGTTTCCAATATCCCTGCAACGACCGCAAACGCCTCGCGGGTTTCGTTCATTTGTTGGGCAACGGCGAGTTGCGATTGGATTTGTTCGATCTTGATGTCGGCCGTGCTTAGCATGGCCGGAAAGAAGTCTTTAATCCGACCGTAGCGTTCCATATCGCCCAGCGGCATATTTTTGATCAACAGGGAAATATTCGGGTAATTAATCTGGGTTCGGCAATCAAAATCAAAAAAGCGCTTCTCCGCCGCTAACGCGGAAATCAATTCCGACTCCATCGGACTGACCGAGTTATGCGAGGAGGAATAAAACAAATTGCCCGCCCGGCCTTTGATCATCATCGTGCACTTCAATTCCATTGAACGAGTCACGGCAAAAAATGCTTTGGCCAGCTGATCGAAGTCGCTGAGCACATGGGTTTTTCGATGAAATTGATGGCTTGCCCGAGATCGCTTGAGCTGGAAATGGCAATAAATGCAGTTTTTCGCGCTTCTTCCACCTGTAACGACAACTCCTGGCGGCGCTGCCGGTACTGGATCAATATATTGATTTTGGCCGTCAAATCTTCAGGGTGAAACGGCTTGACGATGTAATCGTCTGCACCGGCTTCAAAGCCCTGCATCCGGTCGCGCAGCTCGCTTCTACCGGAAAGAAAGATGATCGGAATATCAGTTGTTCTGGGATTAGCCCGGACCCGTTCGCAGACTTCATAACCATTGAGGCCCGGCATTTCCACATCTAGGAGGATAATGTCCGGCAGGTTCTGCTCTAACTCTGCTAAGGCTTGCTCACCATTAAAGGTGGCGTCAAGATCGAATTTATAAGCCAATTCCCGCCTGATGAACGCGTGGGTAATTTTATCGTCATCGACAACCAGTATTTTATGCATGATGATTTAGTCTAAGATTTTGATAAAAATGAATTTTTTATTCCTTCAAACTCTACGACACAATCCCTGAGGCGTTCTATCGCTTGGAATAATCTTAGACCAGATTACCGGTGTCTTCAGATTGCGCAATGCTTAGACAGATTGGCGTTTTGCGACCAAAGACCTGGCATTAAACCAGGTCGGATTTAGGTCGAAACGATTAAGCAGGCGTTTAGCTGCGTCTGGAGGCTTTACTTAGGCGCTTTGCCATACAAGGCATAGGCCCCAAACCGCATTTGATGCGCCCTACCCAGCTTTTCTTTATTGAAATCAATCGAGAACTGCTCGGTCAACTTGCTACCATCCCAGCTGTAAGCTTTGAAGAATTGCTCGTTGTCCGCACCTTTTTTGTCCCAGTTCGCCAATAGCGACGAGGTGTAATAAAGGCGTTTGCCGTCCCAGCTGGACGACACCATATTCACCTGAGCGCCGATTTTTTGTTCGAACACTTGTTTGGGGTGGAATGGATCGCTGATATCGAAGCGGCGAGTCATGCCGTCCATAAAGGTGTTCACCCACAAGGTTTTGTCGTCGCTGGAAATAGAAATATCCACCGGCAGCGGGATTTTGGCCGGTTCGCCGATGTCCGCGACATCCTTGGCTTGCCATTCGCCTTTGTCGTCTTGATGTATCAACCAGATTTTGGAAGTCAACGCAGTGCTGGTGAAGCAGTAGTTATGATCCTCCGCCCAAGCACAACGGATTTCTAATGGCGCACCCGGTACGTCGAAGACTTTTTTCGGTTGGCGGCTATGTAAATCCCATTGCACCACGGTGTTACCGAAACGCTTCATCGCTTCCGGATCGGCCAGCATTTTGCCGAAGTCCATCATGTAGTTCGACCAGCCGGTAAACGACGAGGTCAGCATCAGGTTTTTACGCGGCAACACCCGCACGTCGTAGTTATAGCCGTCGGCGTATTTGCCGGATTTGATCGCGCCTTCTAAATTGCTATCGGTCGGCAGCCAGTAGGTGGCGATGTAATCGCCGGCGTTGCTGTATTCCACAATCGCGGTGCGGCCGCCGTGGTCTTTGTTATTGGACAGGCCGGTGATGATCATCCGGCCCGGCAAGGCGTACAAGCTATGTGGGCCGACCACGCCGCCGCTCTTGGCGACGAAATCGGTGATAGTTTTGCTGAGCTTGGGTTTGGCGGGGTCGGTAGACACGTCGAAGATGAAAATCTTGTTGGTATCCAGACCACCCGCCCAGAGAAATTTACGGTCGTCGGTAAAGTCGGAATGGTGGGCTTCGTTACGGCCACCCACCGACAGGCTGCCGATCACCTTGCCGTATTGCTTGGATGTGGGATTGACGTCGACGGTGACCAGTTTGTCCTGCTCGTCGCCGACGCCTTCTGCGCCTAAAGTCCAGATGTACACAAAATCTTCCTGGCCGGTAATTTTCGCCATGTACGGCGAGGCGCAGGTTTCGTCGGCGCTGGCGGACAGGCTGGCGGTGCCGAGCATTAGCGCGGCGGTAAAAGTGCTTAGTTTGAATGTCATGGTGTTCTCTCCCCTGGTTGTTGTTATCGTTCCCACGCTCCAGCGCGGGAATGCATGTTGAACCGCTCTAGCGGTTCGGGACGCTGGAGCGTCCCTGGCTCGGTTCCAACGCCGGAGCGTGGGAACCATGAAATGCTTAATCGCCCGTGGTCGGGTCTATGATGGTGGTAATTTGTTCGATACGATTGGCCGGAAAACCGCCTTGCTCGGCGTGTTCGCGAATCGCTTGTTCGTTGTCGGCGATATAAATGCAATACACCTTGTCGCCGGTGACATAGCTTTGCAGCCATTGGATGCGCGATCCCATGTCGCGCAACACGCCGCAGGATTTTTGGGAAATGCCTTGCAACTCGGCTTGCGTCAGCTGGCCGGCGCCGGGAATGTCGCGTTCGATAATATATTTGGGCACGATGGCCTCCTAATAAATGACCGGTCGTCTAAAATGCCGGCGTTAAAAAATGCTGCCGGGTGGGCAGCGGTTAATTGATCAATGCAAGACGTGTCGACGCCCCCGTCTGCATACTCTCTTACATATCGTTAAAAAGTTTCTCAGAAATAGTTTTAGCGGAGACGCGCCACATTGCATCAATCAACTTAGGATTATCTTCGATGTCTTTTAGAGAAAAACTATTCGACGGATTTCCCAGAGACAATACTTGCTCCCGATCAAGCCATACGACCTGGCCCGACGGATCGACCAAATTGCATTCGATAGCTAGTATTGGTACCAGTTCTGAACTAAACCCATGAGGCACACTGAAACCGTACAGATATATACCGATATTTAAGGTTGCAACATCATGGCTTGCACTTTCGATAATCTCAAACTTGCCAACTTGTCGTGCGGCTTTAGAAACTTCTTCGTAGACGATTTTGTCGATATAAATAGAGTTTTCTTCAGCAAACCCAAGCAGTAAGTCTGCTTCTGATTTATTTGGATTGTTGGCAGCCAACACCCCTAGAACGCCCAAAAAGCCAGCAGAAACAGCCATCTTTGGGCCGAGATAAAACATGTCCGGCGTCTTATTGACGGATTGGTTTACCTTCACTGACCGAATCTTTTGCTTATTTTCAGCGGTAATAGACCGGGTGGAGGCACAACCATTAACAACAAAAGTCATTAAAATTAGAATAATGCAGCGAGACAGATTCATAAAAATTTCTTTTAAAAAACTAAAAAACGTATTGGACCTACCGACACGACTGTTTTTGGAAAACAATCTAGCCCACTTCCGCTCCACGCTAATTTGGATCAAGGAAATACCTCACAGATAGCTCTGTCTTAGCTCCGCCATGACTTGTTCGCCATCCAGCAGCAGCGCCGAATTGGCATCTATTTCCTTGCAACGCTTTTCAATTTCTTGCCGCCACTCCTCGGAAACCGGAAAGTCATCTACATAATCCAGGCTTTCGATCAGTATTTCCGCAATATACGCTCTTGCTGCAGGAGCCAGTTTTAAAGCCTGTTCGGTTATCGTTTGCGTATCCATAAATCACCTCCAATTTGGCGCTAGCATGCGATAAGGCAGGAACTCAATCAAGCCCGAAAATAATCATCCAACAAATCCCGACAAACCGCCTGCAACGGCTCTACCGATTGCTCAACTTTCATCCTTAACAGCGCGCCCTGCCAGCCGTTCAACATCAAATCCGCCATGCTTTTCGCTGAGCGATCCAGCCTTACTGAACCTTGTCTTTGTCCGCGCTCCAACGCCGCTTGCTGCAAGGCACTGTAGCGACCAACCGCATCCAATAAAGCATCGCGACATAAGGGACTAGTATCGCCAATCTCGCCCATCAAGTTTCCCAGTAGACAACCGCCTTTGAAACCAGTTTGCGCCACTTCAGCTATCAATCCCAAGTAGTATGCCTTCAAAGCCGCCAAGCCGTCGGTTTCCGGGTTTTGCAAATGCCCGGACAAGCGCAGGATAAACGGCTCGATGTAGTGATGGATGGCCTCGGCGGCGAAGCGTTCCTTGCTTTCAAAATAAGCGTAAAACGAGCCCTTGGGAATTTGCACAGTGTCCAGGATCTCTTTCAAGCCGGTGGCGTGGTAGCCCTTTTCCAGCAGCAAGCTGACGCCCTGTTCCAGGAGCTTGTCTTTTTTGAGCTGTTTGGGTGCCGTTTTCGCCATGGGCCGCATTATGCGACCGGTCGTCTTATTTTGTAAATAAGTTTTTTCTAATTTAGAAAAATCATTCGACCATTTCAGCTTTAGTGGGTATCGGAGTTAGGCGACAGCGCGACCCCCCCCAAACTCTTTCGCAAACCGCAATCCGAGACAAGCAATCACCAACCCCAACAAAATAGCGCCATCCACCAAGCCAACTAGCGATTTTTCCGCCCTAATATGCTATTTTGGACATTCTGTTATTTTTCCCTACCCAACCAGCAACATGAGCATAAAATCAGACAAATGGATTCGCCGCATGTCCGAGCAACACGGCATGATAGAGCCCTTCCAGGCCGGGCAAGTCCGTGAATCCGCGCAAGGCCGCATCATTTCTTACGGCACCTCCAGCTACGGTTACGACGTACGCTGCTCCAACGAATTTAAAATCTTCACCAACATCAATTCCACCATCGTCGATCCCAAAGACTTTGACGAAGGCAGCTTTGTGGATGTGAAATCCGATGTCTGCATTATTCCGCCCAACTCTTTTGCCTTGGCACGCACTGTGGAATTTTTCCGGATTCCGCGCGATGTGCTCGTCATCTGCCTGGGTAAATCGACCTACGCTCGCTGCGGCATTATCGTCAATGTCACCCCGCTGGAACCGGAATGGGAAGGCCATGTGACACTGGAGTTTTCCAACACCACCCCGCTGCCGGCCAAAATCTACGCCAATGAAGGCGTCGCGCAAATGCTGTTTTTCGGCGGCGACGAAGTCTGCGAAACCTCTTACCGGGACCGCGGCGGCAAGTATCAAGGCCAAACCGGAGTAACCTTGCCCAAAGCTTGAGTGCCCAATTCTTTAAACGCCACCTCACAATCCATTAAATACATGATGCCGACCAGTCAAACCGAGACGCTCGACCAGTATTATCAGCAAGTTCAAGACATTATCCTGAAACGCCAGGATTGGATAAGTGGCCTGCTACCGGCCAGTACCGCCGTTACCACCCACGGCAATTACACCGATGCTTGGGTGCGGGACAATGTCTACAGCATTTTGGCAGCTTGGGGACTCGGGCTAGCGTACCGCAAAGTGGACGGACAGCAGGAACGCACCTATCTGCTGGAGCAAAGCGTCGTCAAATTGATGCGCGGCCTGTTAACGGCGATGATGCGCCAGGCGGCGAAAGTCGAAAAATTCAAGCACAGCCAGGACCCGCTGGACGCGCTGCACGCCAAATACAAAACCACTAGCGGTGAAGTAGTGGTCGGCGACAGCGAGTGGGGGCATTTGCAACTGGACGCCACCTCCTTGTTCTTGCTGATGCTGGCGCAAATGACCGCCTCCGGCTTGCGCATTGTATTCAGCATCGACGAAGTCAATTTCGTGCAAAACCTGGTGCATTACGTCAGCCGCGCCTATCGGACACCGGACTACGGCATCTGGGAGCGCGGTAATAAAATGAATCACGGCCTGGCAGAATTGAACGCCAGCTCGATCGGCATGGCCAAGGCCGCACTGGAAGCGATGTCCGGTTGCAATTTGTTCGGCAAGGACGGCGGCCAGACTGCGATCATCCACGTGATCAGTGACGACATTGCTCGCACCCGCATTACCCTGGAAGCCCTGCTGCCGCGTGAATCCATCTCCAAGGAAGTCGACTCAGCGGTACTGAGTGTGACCGGCTTTCCGGCCTTCGCGGTCGACAATAAAGCGCTACGCGAAAGAACTGAGTCACTGATTGTCGACAAACTACAAGGCCGCTACGGCTGTAAACGCTTCTTGTTGGACGGCCATCAAACCGTGATCGAAGACCATCAGCGCCTGCATTACGAACCCAATGAATTGAAGCAATTCATGGACATCGAATGCGAATGGCCGCTGTTTTTCTGCTATTTGTTGCTGAACAAACTGTTTGCCGGCGATACCGACGGGGTGTGCGATTACCGACGCCGCCTGGAAGATCTGCTGGTTGAGCAAAACGGCCAATGGTTGCTGCCCGAGCTCTACATTGTCCCAAATAGTGCGATCGACGCCGAAAAACGTCACCCGCACAGCCAAACCCGCGTCCCCAACGAAAACGTGCCACTGGTCTGGGCGCAAAGTTTGTATATCCTGGGTGGCTTGCTGCAAGACGGCCTCATCAACCTGGACGACATCGATCCGCTGGGCCGTTACAAAGCCACCCGCTTGTACCCCGATTCCACCTTGCAGATTGCCCTGCTGGCCGAAGACGAACAGGTACAAGACGAGTTGCGAAGTCGCGGCATTCCGTCGCAAACCTTGACCGAGATTGCGCCGATTCAAGTGCGCGATGCAAGCGAATTGGCCGACGCTTACACCCAGGTCGGTCGCAATGACCGCATCGGTCTCAGCGGCAGGCCGCTGAGGCAATTGCGCACGCTGGCAACCTCCAAACTTTATGTTCTGGCAGGTGAACCCCTGTTGTTTCTGCCGCAGTTCATGAACCAAAAAGGTTTCTACATTGCGATGGACAACCAGTTGCTGATTCAGCGTCTGCGCATGGAATTGGCTTATATCATTCGGCATTGGGACAATCCCGCGCAGCCCTTGCTGGTCATCAATATCAAGCACAACATGCTGGGCAATGAAGATCGGCAAGTTTTATTGGGCTTTATCGACCAACTCCGCCAAGGCGATGTGCAAGGCACACCAGTAAAACTGGGGCTGTTAACCGATTTTGTGAAAACCTCCAGCCGGGAAAAGATCGGTAATCTGCACGGTTTTAGTTTTTCGGAAGCCTGCTGGGAGGAAGTCGAACGCCCCTTCGCCAATTTGCTGGCCCACGACGATCAAGCGCCGCAAGCGCTGGACAGCTTTGTAATAACAGAGTGGGAAATCGGCGACGATGCCCAACTTGTCTGGCAGTTGCAAAACAACCCCAACCTACATGCACAACTGGAGGCGCTGGCCTTGCTCTGCCAACGCCATAGCCTTGATCACGACACCGGCTTGCGCAATGGCGACGGCTTAGCTTGCCTGGTGCGCGATTTACTGGAAGAAGTCTATGTTCGCGCCGGCGACCACCATGCCTGGTATATCGTAAGGCGCTGCGCCGGTTTGCTGGGCAAATACGACATCAATCTGGAACAGGCCGCCACGGAAATATTGGTCCGTCAACACGGCTTGACCGTCGGCCGCGCTTACAGCGGCAAAGCCACCTTGCGCCGACCCACCGACTCCTGGCAAATCCTGGATACCATCCGTACTTTTAACCCCAACGACAGCAGCCAGCAGATCATCATCCAGGAGTTGATCATCTACTTGGGCATGCTGATCAAGTTACAGCCGGAACTGTTCGCGGATATGCACACCATTCGCGTTGGTCACATCCTGCAATTGATTATCGCCAGGCAGAAACGCCTGAACAGCAGCTCGCTGGATCAGGCTTTTAGCGACATTTTGTCCTTGCCGCCTCACCAAGTTGCGGATTTACTGCAAGAAACCCTGGAAGATTACAACAACAGCGAAAACCAACTCGGCCAAGTCGAAACCCTACACTGCGAAGGTCCGCATCGCGATTTAACCGCAGCGCGTTTCCCTGAATCGATGAACCCAAAAGACCGTGGCGACGCCGACGATTGGTACGCCTGGCGCGAACAACAAGGCAGCGTCGGCCGCGAGAATGAGGCCTTCTTCGCAGGGGTCTGGGACTTGTTGCATCACTGTAATGGCTTAATGGTTGGCGAGAAATACAATAGCAAACGCCGGATCGACAGTGAAATCATGCTGGCGCAAATGACCGCTGGCGAGCAAAGCTTTAAGCTACATATCAACCATATTCTGAATAAAATTCAGGCGCCGGTGTATCGGCAATTGAGCGTGGAAGCGCTGCGCGCGCTGGCATCCATCGTCCGCGATTATCCCGATCTTTATATCGACGATACCTTAGTTACGGATATTTTAATCGGTCACGCTGTCAGACTGTGCTGGTTGCAACAGCATCCGCAGTACCGCGACCATTACGAAGAATGTGTATCACTGGCTTGGCAAGCGTTTTACCAGTTGCCGCCGCATGCGCTGGCTAACGCAATACTCGATGCCTTGATCCATTTGCTCAATAACGCCACCCCAACCTGATGAGGACCCATATGATTCTAGCCGGCGACATTGGCGGAACCAAAACAGTTCTGGCCTTACTCGAGAGACTAGCCGACGGCACATTGAGCTGTTTGCAAGAACAAACTTTTGCCAGCGGCGAATTTCAGACTTTTGAGGAAATTCTGGATCTATTTCTGAGCGACAGCCCAAGGGTGACATCGGCCTGTTTCGGGATTGCCGGACCGGTCGTCAATCAGCGCTGCCAAACCACCAATCTACCCTGGTTATTGGATGGCGAACAACTCAAAGTCCGACTGGGCACCGCGCAGGTAAAATTGCTTAACGACCTGGAAGCGATGGCAATCGGCATGCTGCACTTGCAGGAGCAGGACTTTGTCGAACTGAATCCCAACGCTGAGCCGCAAACCGGCAATATTGCAGTGATTGCCGCCGGCACTGGTCTCGGCGAAGCCATGCTGCATTGGGACGGCGACAAATATCATCCGATTGCCACCGAAGGCGGTCATTGCGATTTTGCCCCGCAAAACCCGCAGCAAGATCAATTGCTGCTGTATTTGCGTGGTCGTTACCCGGCTCACGTTAGCTGCGAACGGCTATTGTCCGGGATTGGTTTCAGTAATCTTTACGATTTTCTCGCCGAGGCGCGTTTTGCGCCCGCCTGTCCCGCCATCCCCCCAACTGCCGAAGCCCGAGGGGTTGATCGCAATGCGCTGATTTCGCGCTTGGGCGTGGATGGCGAAGATCCCTTGTGCCGCGAAGCCGTGCGCCTGTTTGCGGAGCTTTACGGTGCGGAAGCCGGCAATCTGGCCCTGAAAACTTTTGCGACGGGCGGGGTGTTCATAGGCGGCGGGATCGGTCCTAAAATCAGATCGGTGCTGGAGTCAGGGGAATTTATCCAGGCTTTTGTCGCAAAAGGCCGGTTTCAGCCCTTGCTCTCCAAGCTATCGGTAAAACTCGCGTTGAATCCGAAAACCCCCCTGCTGGGCGCGATGCATTATTTCGCTACGCCATAAACATTTTGGCTTAATCCATTAAAAAACCGCAGGCACCGACGGAATCAGCTAGGCTTATAGGACAACTTTCGAATATAAGCCTTTGCTGGTATTTATCTACCAGCAGGTTAGCCGAGATACGGTTCAATCCTAACAGAAACAAGTCAGTTTGCAAAAAACCCTATCCATACTTCAAGCCGCGCTAGACTCCAGTACCGACGCGATATTGGTGGTTGATCTGTTCGGCAAAATAGCCACCTTCAACCCCCAATTCATGCGGATTTGGGGTATTCCGGCAGGTTCTTTACAAATAGGTGATGATGAAAAATCGCTGCGCTATGCATTGAAACTGCTAAAAGACCGGCCAACCTTCTTGACCCGAATTGAAGAAATTTCTAAATATCCCAAACAACGGTACACCAACGAACTGGAATTTAAAGACGGTCGATTTATAGAAAGCTACTGCCAACCGCAATATTTAGACGGCCAACCGGCAGGGCGGGTCTGGAGTTTTCGAGACATCACCGAACAAAAGACCTCTCGTCGACGATTGGCGCAATTAAGTTTCGGCATGGACCAAATGCAGGATAGCGCCTATTTGATTGCCGAAAATGCCGGTTTCGTCTATATCAACAACCAATCCTGCAAGGCCTTGGGCTATAGCCACCATGAACTGCTGAGACTGAGCGTGTTCGATGTCGACCCTGGCTTTCCGCGCGAAATTTGGGCTGAGCATTGGGCAGAACTAAAGAGTAAGCGCTCTATCACGCTGGAGACTACTCACAAAAACAAGGATGGCCGACTGTTTCCGGTAGAAGTGGTCGCCAACTATTTCGAATATGCCAACATCGGCTACAACCTGGCTATCGCTCGCGACATTAGCGAGCGCAAGCGCATTGACGAAGCCCTGCAGCAAGCGGCTTTGATCTACCAGAACACTAGCGAAGCCATGTTGTTGGCAGACTCCGATGACCGCATTCTGACAATCAACGCAGCGTTCACCCACATAACCGGTTACCAATTAGAGGAAGTGGTCGGTAAACATATCGGACTTCTAAACACGGGTGCCCATAGCGAAGCGATGTGGCAAGCTATTCGAAGTAAAGGCAGTTGGCAGGGTGAAATCTGGGATAGACGGAAAAACGGCGAGTTGTTTGCCAAGTGGCTAACTGTAAATACCATCTTCGATGCTCAGCAGACCATGCAACGCCGGGTGGCGCTGTTTTCAGATATTACCGAAAAGAAAAAAACCGAAGGCGTGATCTGGCAACAAGCCAATTTCGACCCATTAACCCAATTGCCAAATCGGCGCATGTTTTACGACCGCCTGAGCCAAGACATCAAAAAGGCCCACCGGGAACATAAGCGTCTGGCCCTGTTGTTTATCGATCTGGACTTATTCAAGGAAGTGAACGACACCCTGGGTCATGATATGGGCGACGAATTGCTGCAGATTGCTGCGCACCGTATTTTGGCCGGCGTCCGCGAGACCGATACAGTGGCCCGCCTTGGTGGCGACGAGTTTACGGTGATCCTCAGCGATGTCGGCGACCCTGGCAATGCCGAGCGCATCGCAGGCAACTTGCTGCAAAAAATGACTGAATGTTTTCAGCTGGGCAACGAAATTGCCTATATCTCTACCAGTATCGGCATTGCTTTTTACCCGGACGACGCCGACAACCTGAAGTCCCTGTTAAAACATGCGGACCAGGCAATGTATGCGGCCAAGCACCAGGGCAGGAATCAATATTGTTTTTTCATCCCGACCATGCAGGAGTCTGCGCAGACCCGGCTAAGACTAAGCAACGATCTAAGAGTGGCTCTCGCCAGGCAGCAGTTTTATTTGTGCTACCAACCCATCGTCGAACTGTCCACCAATAACGTGCGGAAAGCCGAAGCACTGATCCGCTGGCAACACCCTACGCGCGGCCTGATCAGCCCGGCCGATTTCATCCCGATTGCTGAAGAAACCGGCTTGATCAGTAGCATAGGCAATTGGATTTTTCAGGAAGCCGCAGAACAAAGCAGCCGTTGGCGTCAATCAATACACGAAAAATTTCAGATCAGTATCAATAAGTCGCCGGTACAGTTTCGTAACGAAAGAGACAGCCATCGCGACTGGCTAGATCGCCTGGACACGCTAAGCCTATCCGGACAAAGCGTAGTCATCGAGATTACCGAAGGCCTGCTACTAGATGCGAATAACAGTGTGGCCGAGCAACTCTTGTCTTTCCGTGACGCAGGCATTCAAGTGTCGCTGGATGATTTCGGCACCGGTTATTCTTCGCTGTCTTATTTAAAAAAATTCGACATTGATTATCTAAAAATAGACCAGAGTTTCGTCCGCAATCTCGCCAGCGGTTCCGACGACCTGGCCTTGTGCGAGGCAATCATCGTAATGGCGCATAAACTTGGCATAAAAGTGATTGCCGAAGGCATAGAAACCTCGAGCCAACGTGAATTGCTCACCACGGCGGGTTGCGATTTCGGCCAGGGATATTTGTTCGCAAAGCCGCTGCCAGCTCAGGAGTTTGAGAAATTGTTTGCCGACTGTAAGCTTTAGAAATCGACGTTTACGGGGTGCCATCTGGGCATGAACATCGACACAACATTGTTAAGTTGGGAGCCACCGAGAAAACACGTCTTTCGGTGGCAGCCATCAATCAATCCAGAGTGGATTGACTTTGTGCGTCCTTAGTGAGCGGCGCTGTATACTTTCATCATTTCTTTGTAGAGGTCCAGGGTCGCTTTCAAGCTAGCTGAGGCGTTGGCGTCGCCTTTTTCGATCTCATCGCGGGCAACTTTCAGTTTGTCGCCAGCTCTTTGACGCAAACGCTCGGTTTGCTCGTAACGGAACTCTTTTTGCGATTGACGAACTTCACCCAGAGCTTTCAAAGTGCCTTCTTTATCGCCTTTTTCTAACAAACTTACGGCTTCCTCAACTTTGGCAACGGTCATTTCACCGGCTGCACGGACTTTAGCATCGCCGGCGCTGTTTGCATTAGCAGAAGTGGAAACCAATGCCGCGGCAATCACCAAAAATGAAGCCAAGGTTTTTTTTACAGTGTTCATACAAATCCTATCAATTGATATTTAAGTGTTTTTTTAAACCACATTAAAATTACAAATTTATGACTGTATATTTTAATCCGGCTGCTTGCTCAAAGCCTTTTGATCTTACCATAGATTCTGGAAATAGCAGCAAAACCGGGAAAAATAGCTTAATTACCATACAATAAAAGCGGTATAAACTCATGCGATTAATCCGATAACATGCTTTACAAAACTGACCTCCTTTACTAAAGTAATGTCGTACATTTTAGTTAACCCTGCTAACGGCTCGTCACTTACACCGAACACCAGCAACAACAAATTTTCGGGCTCAATATCCAGCCTACGCCTTATTTTTCTGTACTTTTCAATGAACCGGCGAAACTCTCCGGAGTTATATCCTATAAATACCGGGATACGCCCGTTAATTCGAAAAAACACATCGACTTCATATTTATCCTCATTGGCAAACTGAATATTAAAACTCCTTAAACAGGAGAAAAGCCCTTTGCTTTCGTAGAAATGTTTCAGCAATTTCATAAATACATACCCTTCCAGCCATTCGCCGTTAAAAAAACCAACAATGTCCGACATAGCCTGTAAAGTTAGATGCAATCTTTTTTCGTTTTTATTATAAAAATACTTGGCAACAAACGAGAATTCATACAGGTTTTTACAAAAACCGGAAATGGTTTTAATTTGATTTTGACTGTAATCGTTTAAATTCAGAACTACCGATGCATAATTATTTCTTTGGGCTTTCCTAATTTTATCCAGCACATCCCAGAAAACGGGGAAGTTATTCCCCGGCACGACGACCACTTCTTTGTAAAAGCCTTGCGTATCCAAGGCGTTATGGTTTACCTCGACTTAAACATTCTTAGGCTCGAATCAATGATGCCGGGTTTGTAGTGCGTACTCTTAGCCATCACCGCAGTATTATGAAAAGCCACCTTTTCGTCCTCAAGGAAACGAATATCCGATAGGGAACTTTCCACCCAGGATTACCCGACGACCCTAACGCCCAACATTTACTCAAAAACGCGACGTATTTATCCATCAATTTCTTCACATTAACCACGGTATCGTGAATGACCGGTGCTTGTTCGTAAACCAGGCATTTGAACGTTTTGCCGACGTGTTCATTCGAGACTTCGCGCAATGGCACAATTGTTAAAGCGCAGAGTTGCCATAAGGCGTCCATGCATGGTTATTACGGCAATTAATTGCTTGGCTGGACAGAATAACCGCTTAGTCAGCTTGCGCTAAAGCGGGCGTTTAGCCCATCCCACTTTAGGAGAAAACCAGCGCATTTCAATCGCGGCAGACACCCGCACAGCCGCAAAACGGGTACCTCATTGCGTTCGCTGGAGAGCCACATATTAACGCGAACAATCCACCCTAAACCTAACGGGTAATGCGGGTAGCTGTGTCACAAATCCCCCCATCCGTCCCGCAATTGTAGATATGCCAGCACAGACCTCAAGCGGAAAATGCGGCAAAAATACCTATCTAACTGATTTAAAACAACAAACTAGATAAGCCGGTTATTTTTAAATCTGGATCAAAATTTGCTGAGAAGTTCAAAACGGCTGCACAAGCCTTATCCAGCACTTTCGATCACAGGTGATTTATGAGCAAAATCGGCATTTTTTTCGGAACGGATACCGGTAGCACTCGGCTAGTGGCAAAAAAGATTTTCAGTCTATTGGGCGAAGAACTGGCGGACAAACCCAAAAATATCAATCGGGTTAAACCCGAAGAATTATTGCAGTACGACGCGCTGATACTGGGCACCCCCAGCTATGGCAAAGGCGACTTGCCTGGCCTGGGTGCGGGATGCCAAGAACGCAGCTGGCAAGAGTTCGTGCCCGGCCTGAATGGCGTCAATCTTTCTGGCAAACGCATTGCGCTATTCGGCTTAGGCCATCAAGAACGTTATGCCTCGCGCTTCGCCAGCTCCTTGATCCAGCTTTACCGGGTATTTTACGACTTCGGTGCCGAGATGATCGGCCACTGGAGTACGGAAGGCTACACTTTCGAACATTCGGACTCGGTGATCGACAACCATTTCGTCGGTCTAGTACTGGACCAACGCGGTCAACCGCATTTGACTGACGAGCGCATCAGAGTCTGGCTGGCGCAAGTCACGCCGCAGTTGCTGCCGACCTTGGCGGAGGCCGCCTAGATGCTGGCCTCACCCTTAGAAGCACTCGACACCCTGGATCTAACCCCAATGGCCGACTGTTCACACTGCGCTTATCGGGATACCCTGCTTGCCACCGGCACCTGCAAGCCCGGTGATCGTTGTGTGGTAGCGGAGAGTGGTCGACAAATAGACCGATTTTTTAAAGCCCATCCGGTCTACGCGCTAAATTACACCCAAGACCCGTTCTGGGAACGGCGCGCGATTGCGGCCCAATATTTGCCAACAAATCATTTGCGCCCCTTACTCACCGACCCCGACGAAGCCGTACGCCGGGTACTGGCTTATCGTGTGCCGGTGGAATGGCTGCTGGAATTAAGCCAGGACAGCGACCGGGAAGTCAGAGTCACGGTGGCCGACCGCCTGCCGGAAACCCAGCTAGAACTAATGGCCAACGATCCGGATTACCTAGTACGCGCTTACGTTGCCAAACGCTTGCCCAAAGGCCGCTTGTTCCGATTGGTCGCCGACCCGGATAACGAAGTCCGCCGTACCGTCGCGGAACGCATACCCAGCGTGAGCTTGGGCTTGATGGCCAATGATCAGGAAGTGAACATCCGCCGTATCGTCGCACAGCGCATGGAAGTTGACGATCTAGCCATGATGAGCAAAGACGAAGACTGGACCGTGCGCTATGAAGTGGCGCTGCGCGCCGAGCCGGAACTGCTCAAGCAGATGTTGGGCGACGCCGACGAAGAAGTCAGCTTTGCTGCTCGCGAGCGCTGGGAAGCCTTAGCGATGGAGACAACGCATGCCGCGGACTGAACACATTGTCGGTTTGACTTACGCGGATCGCCTGCGGATGGCGACCGAATCGCGCCATCATGCTTTGCAACAGTGTTTAGGCTCGGACTTGGCAGCCCTTACCTCGTTAATGGGCCCGATGAGCGATGGCCCGGAATGGCCGGCAGGGGCCGCCTGGTTGGCTGCACGGCATGGCGAAAACGCCTGCGTCATTTCCGATGGCCTGTCAGATCCTTGGGTGGAACGCGACAGACCCGAGACCGGGCTAGGCTTGGAGGTATTTATCGAAAGTCCGGATTCAGGCGCAGCAGATCATGCGCCACTGGCCAAATTCGCCGATACCTGGCTGTTTCCGCTAACCGCCGAAGTGAGTCATACCTTGGCAGGGTATCCACGCTTGAGCGAAAGACTACTGAACGGCGAACTACTCTCGATGGAATTTGCTATCGATCACATCAAGGACGGGCGCGGTCAAATTGGTGCCTTATTAGGCGCTAACAGCGAGCCCACCAAAACACTGACGCTGGCGGGCGGCGAGGTCAAACTGGTCTCTATCACTTTGCTGACCGGCAGCGAACTAAAGTTCCTGCGCGGAAAAGGCGAAATGGCGCGTCACGAGTTGGCCGACAAATTGAAAACCGCCGGTGTCGGATACGTATCCTTACTCCACCGCCCCTCGTTGGTTTAAGCTAAGCCAATCGAATTCGCATGAACATGACTCACGAAATCGAGGTTTGGCTACTGGAAAACGGCTTTCAATTCAGGCTAATTCCCCAAGGCAAACAGCCATTGATTTTGGCCGCTCAACAAGGCCGGAGCGATGTAGTCAGCTATCTGTTAGAGCAGAACGCTGATTTGACCGCGCTGGACGCTTATGGCAACAACGCTCTTTGGGCTGCATGTTTTGCCGAAGCCAGCGAGTGCATCGGCTTGCTGCTGAAAGCCGGGATCGACATCAATTACCAGAATCCCAGTGGCGCCAGCGCCTTAACCTATGCATCCTCCAGCGGCAAACATGCAGTGGTTAAACAGCTTCTGGAAGCGGGCGCCAATCCGCTCCTGATTACGCAAGACGATTTCAGCGCCCTGGATTTGGCCGCCAATCGCCAATGTTTGCAACTGTTACGCAGCGCCTTGAAAGCCTTGCAGGCATAGCTCAACCGGATTTATTGGCCGTTTCTGGGATCTTGAACAGATCAATCTGGCGGCGGCCCGCTCCGGTAACAAACACTTACCTAATAAAACAATGAGCCCTAATTTTCAAACGCCCCCGATAGCCTTTTGGGTCGAGCAACCATAAGCTATTGCTTAGCCATTAAAACCAATCTGCGACAGCACGCCTATTGCCGCAAGCCCAGTGTGGGCATAGAATGCCGCCTTCCCTAACGTACTCCGAGGACGCAACATGTCAGACTCTTATTGGTTTAGAACCGGCGAAGCCACCGTATTTTCCAGCGAAGGGCAAGGCACCGACGCGATGCCGGAAATCCTGATTGGCGATGTCAAAGGCCCTGCCGGTCATGCCTTTGCCAATCTGATGGGCCAAACCGAAGGCCATACCCGCATGTTTGCGATTCGCGCCACTAACCAACAAGTGCGCCCCGCCACTATCATGGTGCCTAAAGTCACAATCAAATCCTCGGCTTACGTCAATTTATTAGGCGGACCAGTACAATCCGCAGTAGCCGACGCAGTCATCGACAGCGTTGCCGACGGTATTATTCCGCGCCTGCAAGCTAACGAATTGTGCATCATTGCAATGATCTGGATAGACCCATCCTGTGCCACTAACCCTCAACTGGACCGTAAGGACTTGTACCGCACCAACTACGAAGCCATGAAACTGGCGATTTCCAGAGCGATGAGTAACTCGCCGAGCATTGACGAACTGATCGCCAACCGACACAAAATCTTCCACGAAATGTACGACCCGGAGACTGGCGAATCGCAGTGGTAAGCGTAAGAAAGTAGCAAACGGTCAGGTAGCCGTTGTGGCGGCAACCTGACCAACTGGTCTAGCGGTCGAAAGCAGTAAAATCGACCCTATTTGATAAACAGCATTTCTTGATAAGTGGGATACGGCCACAACTCATCCGCAATTTCCCCTTCCAAGGCATCAGCATACTGACGCACCTCATCCATCAGCGGTCGGATACTCTGAGCGCAGAACTGCATATGTTCTTCAATCGTTGCAAAATCATGTTTGGCAAGCGCAGCACTGAGTTTATCGGTCGTTGTAGCCATTGAAGACAATAGCCCGGCAATTAACACTAATCGTTCATTACCCAGTTCGACACCATGGCTTTTAAGCGAACTTAAAGTGTCGGCAAGGTTTGCCAAATACTTGACGGCGGCCGGATAAATACCGGTTTTAGCCATGCTGATTACCAACTTAGCTTCCACCTCAATAGCAAGCACATATTGTTCCGAGTAAATTTCAAAGCGGCTAGCGAGTTCGACTGGCGAGAGCACGCCGTGTTTCTCGAATAAGGCTTGCACCTCCGGCTCTTTTAGCACCGGCAGAGCATCGGCAGCGGTTTTTAGATTGCGTAAACCGCGCTCTTCAACCGCCATTTTGTGCCATTCGGCGGAATAGCCGTTACCGCCGAACACCACCGCGCCGTGTGCGTCGATTAATTCCTTGAGTGTCTTCAGAATTGCCGCGTCCAGATCAAGGCCCTTGGCTAATTGGCTTTCCAGATTATCGGCTACCCAAGTCAGTGACTCGGCCAGCATGGTATTCATTGTAACCAGCGGCCCCGCGACGGATTGACCCGAGCCGACTGCACGAAATTCAAAGCGGTTACCTGTGAAGGCGAATGGTGAAGTGCGATTTCTATCTCCTGCATCTTTATTGAACACCGGCAAAGTGTTGATGCCCAGATCCATCACACCAGCGTTTAGCGAGCCGGTAATTTCACCATTGCTGATTTGCTCGAACACATTATCCAACTGCGTACCCAAATAGACCGACATAATCGCCGGCGGAGCTTCATTGGCCCCCAATCGGTGATCGTTACTAGCGGTAGCGATTGCCGCACGCAATAACGGGCCGTATTTATGTACACCGCGAATCACCGCACCGCAAAACAGCAGAAACTGCGTATTTGAATGCGGCGTATGGCCAGGATCGAGCAAGTTGCCCTGCGTAGCATTGCCGACCGACCAGTTCACATGCTTGCCGGAGCCATTAATGCCTTTAAACGGCTTTTCATGCAATAGGCAAACCAGACCATGTTTTTTGGCGGTGTTTTTTAAGACGGTCATCAACAATTGCTGATGATCGGTGGCGACGTTGGCTGATTCAAAAAACGGTGCAATCTCGAACTGCCCCGGAGCCACCTCGTTGTGGCGAGTCTTGGCCGGAATGCCCAAACGGTATAACTGCTCTTCCACGTCCTGCATGTAGACCTGAACGCGCTCCGGGATCGCACCGAAATAATGATCGTCAAACTGCTGACCTTTGGCTGCCGACGCACCGAAAAGCGTGCGTCCGGCCAGTAATAAATCGGGACGATTGCTGACGAAATTCGCATCGACTAGAAAATATTCTTGCTCGGCCCCGCAACTGGAGTTCACCGGAGCAATGTCCGTGTGGCCAAGCAAAGATAGCACCCGCTGCGCGGCCTTGTTCATCGCTGCATTGGCACGCAATAAGGGGGTTTTCTTATCCAGCGCTTCGCCGGTCCAAGAGATGAACACGGTGGGAATACACAGCGTCGCGCCGTTGTCGGTGGTCATGATGTAAGCTGGGCTGGTCACGTCCCAAGCAGTATAACCACGCGCTTCGAAGGTGGACCGAATGCCGCCGTTCGGAAACGATGAGCCGTCCGGCTCGCCTTGCACCAACACTTTGCCGCTGAACTCAGAGATAACCGAGCCGTCACTTTGCACTGAAATAAAGCCATCGTGTTTTTCTGCGGTCGCGTTGGTTAAGGGATAAAACACATGGGCGTAATACAAGGCCCCTTTTGACAACGCCCAGTCCTTCATCGCTAAGGCGACGACATCGGCAATCGATACATCTAACTCCGCACTGGCTTCAATGGTTTTCTTCAAGGATTTAAAAACGTCTTTCGGCAGGCATTCCTTCATCTTGGTCAAGGTAAAGACATCGCTTGCCCATAACCCGGCCAGCGACCCAGGCATTTTGGTCGCGATGGGTTGGCGATTAGTAATGGTTTGAACAGCTTGTGCGCGCGCGGAATTTCCAGTCATAGCTTGGCCTTTGTTTTAGGATTAATGTCAGTCAAACAATCCTCAGCAATAATCAATCCATTAAGTTTGCAGCTGTCGTTGTGCGGGCTCGGCTCTAGGAATTACGGGAAAGTTGCAGATACTTGTGAAGCAGCCTAAACCCCGCGCGGCGAAAAGCTCTGAGTTTTATTAGTGCAATTAACCAGTTCAGGGCACAAGTTTAGTGCGTAAATGAATAAACCGATCACGGTTCGCCAATTCTGCACGACTATCAACATCGCCAGCGCAGCCAAGTCGACATCACTTTTTTAGCGATAACAGACGCGGGAAGATTTCTAATTACGAAAGCCAAGCAGCCCTCTACCCTAATACCTTTGCCACCCCCAGCCAGCAGTGTTATCATCCGTGCGCCATATCGCCAGCACTGTCGCGAACGATTCGCGTCAAACGGGGACGCAAGAGGCTGGTTTTAAAGGTTTTGCCCACCCTCCGCTTTATTTAAAATCCGTCGATTTGTTTTGCCTTCACGGCTAACCCAGCTTGCTAGGGTGTGATACCGATACCGCTTGTTCCAATTCCGCAGAGTTTGACCACATGCCAACCCAACCGCTCGACACCTTGTTCCGCTCCGAAGTCTTGTCCATGTCGGCCTACCATGTCGCCGATGCCAGCAACTTTATCAAACTCGATGCCATGGAAAATCCTTACAGCTGGCCCGAAGATATTCAAGAACGCTGGTTGGAATCGCTGAAAATGTGCCCGATCAATCGTTATCCGGACCCTGAGGCCAAAACACTGGCGGTGGCCTTGCGCCGAGCAAACCAAATACCGGAGCAATCGGCCTTGCTGCTCGGCAACGGGTCAGACGAGATTATCCAAATTTTATTGATGGCTCTAACGGCAGATGCTGCGGTATTGGCACCGGAACCGGGTTTTGTGATGTACAAACAAGTAGCGCAAAGCCTGGGACTAAGCTACCGAGGCGTGCCGTTACTGGCAGACAGTTTTGCACTGGATATGCCGGCGATGCGCGCGGCGATTGCCGAATCGCGGCCTGCCCTGATCTTTATCGCCTATCCGAACAACCCCACCGGCAATTTATTCGAAGCGGACGCGATCAAGGAAATACTCGCCATCGCCCCGGGCTTGGTGGTGGTCGACGAAGCGTATGCGCCGTTTGCCGACGCCAGTTTTATCGGCGAACTAGGACAATATCCTAATTTGCTGGTGATGCGTACTGTCTCGAAATTGGGGCTGGCCGGCTTGCGTTTGGGTTTTCTGGCTGGGGAACCGGCGATAGTAGAGCAGTTGCATAAAGTCCGCTTACCATACAATATCAACAGCCTCACCCAAATCACGGTCGGCTTTGCCCTGGATCATGGCGGGTTTCTGTTAGAGCAAACCCAAACCCTGCGCGGACAACGCACCTTGGTTTTCCAAGCCTTACAGGGAATGTCCGACGTTCAACCGTATTCCAGCGCAGCCAACTTCATTTTGTTCCGCACACTTAACAAACCGGCAGATGATGTCTTTGCCTCGTTGAAGTCGCAAGGCGTGCTGATCAAGAATATGTCCCCACAAGGCGGACTATTAAACAATTGCCTGCGTGTCACCACCGGGAAACCGGAAGAAAATCAAGCCTTTCTAAGCGCGCTAACGGTAGCTTTAAAATGATAATTCTCAGTATCCGCAAAGGCCCGAAATCCTTGGCTAGCGCAGTCGCAAGAACAATTTCAATAATCACGGACAGTAGGGTATATTTGCCCAAAATTATAATAATCGGTGTATCGCGATATACATCACATCATCAGGAGTGTTACTTATGAACCACGAAGGCGTCGATCATTCCAAACGCCAGTTTCTGACCTCGGCACTGTCGGTGGTTGGTGCAGTGGGTGCCGGCTATTTGGCCGTCCCATTTCTCTCGCAAATGCAGCCCAGCGCCAAAGCCATGGCAGCGGGCGCCCCCGTCGATGTCGATATCAGCAAAATGGAACCAGGCCAGTTGATCAGAGTCGCTTGGCGCGGCAAGCCGGTGTGGGTCTTAAACCGAACGCCGGAGGTCATATCAACCCTGTCCACACTGGACAGCAAATTGGCGGACCCGGTATCCAATGAATCGATGCAGCCGGAAAACAGTAAAAATCCGTTGCGCTCGATTAAACCCGAAATTTTTGTCGCGGTTGGCCTTTGTACGCACTTAGGCTGCTCGCCGACGTTTCGCCCGGAAATTGCCCCTAACGATTTAGGCGCAGACTGGAAAGGCGGTTTCTTTTGCCCCTGCCACGGCTCCTGGTTCGATTTAGCCGGTCGTGTGTATCGCGGCGTACCCGCTCCTACCAATCTTGAGATACCGCCTTATCGATATGTAACAGACAATCTAATTGTCGTCGGTGAAGACAACGAGGCAGACAAAGCATGAAGCAAAAAATGAATCAATGCAGCGAATGGCTGCTGGAGCGCTTTCCACTCTCCGATTTGTGGAATGAACACATGGCGCATTACTACGCGCCCAAAAACTTTAACATTTGGTATTTTTTCGGCTCGTTGGCCCTGTTGGTTCTGGTCAATCAGTTCATCACCGGCATTCTGCTGACCATGAACTACAAGCCCGACGCCAAGCTGGCCTTCGACTCGGTCGAATACATCATGCGGGACGTCAATTGGGGTTGGCTGGTGCGTTACATGCACTCCACCGGTGCCTCGGCCTTCTTTATCGTGGTCTATCTGCACATGTTCCGTGGCTTGATTTACGGCTCATTCAAGCAGCCGCGCGAGCTGATCTGGATCTTCGGCATGTTGATTTTCGTCTGCCTGATGGCGGAAGCGTTCATGGGCTATTTGTTGCCTTGGGGGCAAATGTCCTATTGGGGTGCCCAGGTCATCATTTCGCTGTTTAGCGCCATTCCGGTGATCGGCGACGAGTTGTCGTTATGGGTGCGTGGCGACTACGTGGTATCCGACGCTACGTTGAATCGCTTTTTCGCGTTTCACGTGATCGCGGTGCCTTTGGTTTTGATTATTCTGGTGTTTCTGCACATCGTTGCTTTACACGAAGTGGGCTCCAACAACCCGGACGGCATCGAAATCAAGAAAAACCTAAACTGGAAAGGCCATCCGCTAGACGGCATCCCATTCCACCCCTACTACACCGTCAAGGATATTGTCGGCGTCGGCGTCTTTATGTTCTTCTTCGCTACGGTGATTTTTTATATGCCGGAATTGGGCGGCTATTTCCTTGAACATGCCAATTTCATCCCTGCTGATCCGCTGAAAACCCCGGAACATATTGCGCCGGTTTGGTATTTCACCCCGTTCTACGCGATTTTGCGCGCGGTACCGGATAAATTTGCCGGCGTGATTGCGATGGGCGGCGCGATTGTCGTGCTGTTTATGCTGCCTTGGCTGGACCGCAGCCCAGTTAAATCCATCCGCTATCGCGGCGGCATGTTCAAAAAAGCCCTTGCTCTATTTGTGATTGCTTTCATCGGCTTGGGCTATTTGGGTACTCAACCTGCCACGCCAGGCGCAACCACGGTGGCCAGAATCTTAACCGCGGTATACTTTGGCTTTTTCCTGTTAATGCCCTTGTACACCCGCTGGGAAAAAACCAAACCGTTGCCCGAGCGCTTGACGGAACAACCGTCCTTAGAAGATCGGATTCCCGCGTTGATGGCTTTAGTTGATGAAGTGGTGGAAGTGCATCAGATTCCTGACAATGTCGGCGGCACCATCGCCAAGAAAAGGCCAAACTGGTCCGGCATCTCCGCCGTGCTAATTCGTTTTGCAAAAAACCTAAAAAAGAGCCTGGATTAAGCCATGAAAAAGATACTCTACACTCTTTTATTTTTGCTGCCTTTCAATGTGTTGGCCAGCAGTGGCGTCAAACTAGATAGCGCCGACATTGACCTCACCGACACCATGGCGATGGAGCGCGGCGCGAAATATTACGTCACCTATTGCCTGGGTTGTCATTCGGCAAAACACATCCGCTATAAACGTATCGCCATAGATTTGAAGCTGGATGAATCAGAAGTACTGAAAGTAGTGGCACCTTTCGGGGCGGGGATCTACGACCAAATGCATTCAGCAATGAACGCGCACGATGCGGAAAAATGGTTCGGCACCACGCCGCCCGATTTGTCGCTGATTGCTCGTTCACGTGGCGCTGACTGGTTGTATACCTACCTGAGAAGCTTCTACGCCGAGCCTGGAAAAGCGCCTTTGGGCGTAAACAACGTCGTGTTCCCTGATGTCGGCATGCCCAACGTGTTCTGGCAACTGCAAGGCACACAATCGGCGATTAAGCAGAAAATCGACGGTCAGGACGTCATAACCGGTCTGAAACTGGAGCAACCCGGGCAAATGACACCGCAGGAATTCGACAAAATGGTCAATGACCTCGTCAATTTCCTAGTTTATGTCGGCGAACCGGTACAGTTGGAAAGACAACAAATGGGTAAATACGTGTTGTTTTTTATCCTGATGTTTATTGCACTCGCCTACCTGTTGAAAAAAGAGTATTGGAAAGACGTACACTAAGCACAGTTTAGGTTCGCAATCCAAAACCGGTATCGGCTGAGCCGATACCGGTTTTTTTATGGCTGGAAATAGCGGCTAGGGGATTGGAGATGGACTGTGTTGGCCGGCAGAGTCGCAATTCGGCCACTTTCGAACATTAAAGATTTCCTGATTACGTATGACTTTCAGCCGAATGGAAGGCCCTTAAAATAACCGTCATACCGGCAATCCACTTGTGCCCCAAATGGTATCTTGTGCCCGAGAGGGTATGTCGGGGCGCCGCGACCTTTAGAACTCGTAGGATCACACCGTTTCAGTTTTAGCTGAAGCTTATACGTAATTTTCCCTATCCGGCAGCTAAAGCTCACTAAGCTGTCACTTAACGGTTTATTTTCAGAATTGACAGGAGACCGAAGCCCTGTGGAAGCCAGTAAGAACCTTAAACAACAGAACAGCAATAGTTAATGTCATCCGCAAGGCAGCTCATATAGAATGAGCACTCAATTCAATTTTCCGGAGGATGCCAAAATGAAAAAAATTAATTTTGCGGCAGTGGTTTTGTTTTTGTTTAGCCAAACGACATTTGCGGTCGATGCAGCATGCGAGGCCAAGGCCGCAGAAAAGAAACTGGCTGGGGCCGCCAAAAATAGCTTTATCAAAAAATGCGATAAAGACGCTAAGATCAGTGCTGCTAAAGCAAGTTGCGACGCAAAAGCAGCAGAAAAAAGCTTAAAAGGCGCCGCCAAGAATAGCTTTACCAAGAAATGCGTCACCGACGCAAGCAAATAATACTGCGATAAAATGCGATTTTGGGAAGGTATTAAACGCGTCAGAAAGCCTGCAACGGGTTTTTCGCTTTCGTTTTCGAGAATTGCAATGCCAGCCAAAAACGATCGTTTTTGCGGAAAAATTTTTCTCAGTCCCCCGGGAAATTACGCCAGATTTATTCCGCTAGGTCTAAACAGCGTTTCTGCCGATTAGGCGGCAACATCGTCACAGCAATGGATCTTCACCTTTGCGGGACTGATGACAACAGGGGTTTTATGGTTAGGTCAATCACGACTATTCCGAAAACCCCGCTTTCCGCCCCTCCCAATCTACCTCGACAAATTTTTCAAAAAAAATGAAAAATTTGTTTGTTCTGTATTTGTTTTCATTGTATGATTTTTCAAAACAAATACAGAACAAATATGACGCTCACCCGCAAACAACAAGAAATTTTCGACTTCCTGCTCCAGAACCAGGAGTTATTCAATCATCCGCCCACGCTGGAAGAGTTGTGTCTGGCGATGGGATTGAAATCACGCGGTTCATTGCACAGTCAGATCAAGGCGCTGATCGACGCCAATTTGATCGAAGCGCCGGAGCGTAAGCAGCGCGGCATTCGCTTGACCGACTATGCCAAATTGCTAATTAACAAAACCGAAGCATCCGGCATGCTGCCTTTTGTTGGCACGATAGCCGCGGGTAGACCGATAGAAGCTATTGAAAACATTTCTTATATGGCTGTACCCGAAGAATTGAAAACCGAGAGCCCTTGTTACGTATTAAGAGTAAAGGGGGATTCGATGCAGGAAGAAGGTATTTTCGATGGCGACTGGGTGATCATCGAACAACGTAGTCATGCCCGTAATGGCGAAATAGTCGTCGCCTTGGTCGAAAAAGCCGAAGCAACATTGAAATTTATCGAGCAGTACCCACACGAAACTCTGCTAATTCCCGCCAATTCCTCGATGCAAGCCATGCGTTACCGGCCCGAACAAGTGGAAATACAAGGGGTATTAGTGGGACAAATGCGTAGCTATACCAACCACCATTAGGAGGAGATTATGCTTCATCAATCAGTTCATATGCGCGATCAAAAAGCCAATCAGTCAGCCATGCTCAACCGGGCAGACCGACAGGCCGCCATTAACATGATAGAGGAAATTACACTGGTCGTAGTGCTATGGGGAGTCTTTCTATTGGCTACCGGTTAATGACCACACGGCAAAAAGACTGTGTCTGCTCAGACGATAGCCGTCGCTATGTATAAATTGAGTTTTTATGTGCCTGTCAGCCATGCCGAGTCGCTAAAACAAGCGTTGTTCGCGCAGGGCGCCGGGCACATCGGAGATTACGACAACTGTGCCTGGCAAGTACTAGGAGAAGGCCAATTCCGGCCGCTTGCCGGTAGTGAGCCTTTTTTGGGCAGTACGGGTGAAATTCAGCAGGTTGCCGAGTACAAAATAGAGATGGTCTGTGCCGACGATTTAATCAAAAGCGTGGTGCAGACTTTGCTAACTTTTCATCCCTACCAGCAGCCGGCTTATGAGGTTTATAAGATACTCAGCATTGCTGATTTACCCTAGAGTGTTTAAAACCAGTTGATTAATTTGATCGTTACACTAGCTTATCACAAGAAAATTCAATCACTTGCGGCGGTCATATCGAATATTTTAGCGTTGGTTTTTATGTCTTCCAGGTGGGAAGCGTGTACAAGCAATATCGAACCGGAGTGCTGCTCGATAAGCTAGTCGCCTCCGGGGAAAATGGGGATATGACTTTTTGGTTTTCTCGGCTCTGGTTATCGCTGAAACGACGTAATTGTTCAGAGGGAAGTATAAAAGCCCCTCTCAATCACTTGAGACACCAAGCTTTCAACCGTTTGGCGGGTTTCGCGATTTGTTGAATCGTTAAAAACGACAAAAACAAAGATTTTTTTCCAGGGCTCCTTCGGAATTTCCTTAATGCCCCCCGCTATCTTCATCGCCCTCTTTCTTGCTGATTTCTTCCAAGGCAAGACTGCCGCCCAAGGAGCCAGGTTTTTTGGTCGCCGACCCCAAACCTTCGCTCAAATTGATTTTCAGTTTTAAATTGTTCGGCGAATCGGAGTTACGCAAGGCTTCTTCCAGGGTAATCACTCCGCCTTTGTAGAGCTTGAGCAAATGGCTATCAAAAGTCTGCATACCAATATTTTCGGATTTTTCCATGGCTTCCTTAATCGCGTGAATATCGCCTTTATGGATTAAGTCACTGACCAATTTAGTACCCAGCAAAATTTCGATAGCCGCCACCCGCTTGCCTTCGACAGTGGGCACTAGGCGTTGGGAAATAAACGCTTGCAGATTCAAGGACAAATCCATCAGCAACTGCCCACGGCGCTCTTCCGGGAAAAAGTTGATGATGCGATCCAATGCCTGATTGGCATTATTGGCATGTAGTGTAGACAAACACAGATGACCGGTTTCTGCAAAAGCCAATGCATGCTCCATCGTCTCCTGACTACGAATTTCCCCTATCAAAATCACGTCTGGCGCCTGCCGCAAGGTGTTTTTCAAGGCATCTTCATAACTTAGGGTATCGACACCCACTTCGCGTTGGTTCACCAAGGATTTTTTATGCGGATGGACAAATTCGATCGGGTCTTCGATGGTGATGATATGCCCAGACGAATTGCTATTGCGATAATCGATCAAGGCCGCCAAGGATGTCGACTTACCGGAACCAGTACCGCCGACGAACAAAATCAATCCGCGCTTCTCCATGATCTTATCTTTCAGGATTTGCGGCAAACCCAAGGTCTCGGCACTGGGAATATCGACCTTGATATTACGAATAACCAAGGCGTGGCAGTTGCGCTGTCTAAAAATATTCACCCGGAATCGCCCGATACCTTCTTCGGTGATGGCCAAATTCATTTCCGGCACATGTTCGAAGGCGGCGCGTTGCTCGGCGTCCATAATGCCATCGGCAATTTCCTTAATCCGCTCACGGCTGAGTTTAACGTTTTCCAACGGTTTTAAGGCGCCTTGAAATTTGGCCGCAGGCGGAGCACCCGCGGTCAAATACAGATCCGATCCATCGTGCTGAACGAGGATTTTTAAATAGTCTTTAAATTCCATGCGGGCGACTCACGAATTGATAATGCCCAAAGTGTAGGTCAATCCGCCCACAAGTGAAGCCGAGATGGCGTTCGCCCGCCTGCCAGGACTTCCTTAAATTGGTTTGCCGAAAATTGCTGGGTCGCTCCGTAACATAGATCAAACCGCTGATTTAATAGGGTTTTACCCGGTGGGATTTGCCGAATAAATTAGCTGGCGATGTTAGTGGCACCCGCATCTTCTATGCAATCCACAGTATAATGCCGAATTTTCCTGCTAGACATTTGTTTTATGAGTCAACAAAGAAAAGCCGTGGCGCTGATTTCCGGCGGCCTGGACTCCATGCTTGCCACCCAAGCCATTCTGGAACAGGGTGTCCACGTGGAAGGCATCAATTTCTTCACAGGTTTTTGTGTGGAAGGCCACACCCACGCAATTCGCAAGCAAGACGCCGACAAGGTCAAACGCAACAACTCGCTATGGGTTGCCGAGCAACTGGGCATCAAATTACACATCATCGATGTCATCGAAGAATACAAGCAAGTGCTGCTCAATCCCAAACACGGCTATGGCGCCAACCTGAATCCCTGCCTGGACTGCAAGATTTTCATGGTCAACAAGGCCAAGCAATGGATGCTGGAAAACGGTTTCGATTTCATCATCACCGGCGAAGTGGTCGGCCAACGCCCCATGTCGCAACGCAAAACCACCATGCCCATCGTCGCTGCTCAATCCGGTGCTGATGATTTATTGGTCAGGCCCTTATCCGCGCAAAACCTGCCAGCCACCTTGCCCGAGCGCGAAGGCTGGATCAGCCGGGAAAAAATGTTCGGTTTCAGTGGCCGCTCGCGCAAACCGCAAATGACCTTGGCAAAAGAATATGGCTTTACCGACTACGCCCAGCCAGCCGGCGGCTGCTGCTTTCTGACCGATGAAGCCTATTCCCTAAAATTAGTCGATCTATGGAAAGCGCGCGGCGAACGCGATTACGATCTGGACGATGTGATGCTGCTGAAAGTGGGCAGACATATTCGCCCGAAAGCGCATTTCAAAGTGATCGTGGCCCGCGAAGACGGCGAAGCCCGGTTCATGAGCGGGTATAAGAAAGAGTTTATGAGTATGAACTGCGCCAGCCATCGCGGCCCGTTAGTGCTGATCGACGGCACGCCCAGCGAAGAAGACCTGCTATTAGCCGGACAGATCACCGCCCGCTACGGTCAAGGCCGCGATGCCGAGCAGGTGGAAGTGACTATCCGCGACCGTGAAGGCAGCGAACGCAATATTTGCGTGAAACCGCTGGCTCCAGACGAGATTCCCGAGGCTTGGTTTGTATGAGCGCGCATGTTTTAAACGCCCGCCGCTTGCTCTGCCCCTTGCCGGTAATCCGTACTCAGGACAAAGTGAAAACCCTGCAAATGGGTGATGTGTTGACGGTGGAGTGCACCGATCCTGGGGTGATGCAGGATATTCCGGCTTGGTGTCGGATCAATGGGCATAAGGTGTTGGAGACTCTTACGGGTGATGGGGAATATGTGATTATTTTGGAAGTTGGTTGAGTTGAGTTGATTGGTTGGTTGTGTCGCTGTCGCGACGGGTTGATTTAACGTCGGGTCTCGGCCCGACAGCCGAGTAACTTTTCTTTGTTTGGCCAAAGAAAAGTCACCAAAAGAAACGCCACCCGGATGCCGCTTTGATCCTGCGCTCCTTAGCTTTCGACGGGGATCGACAGAAGGGGCTTCCTGCCCCTCTGTCGATGTGCGGCATCCCTGCCGCACCCCTACGGGCTATTCCCGCCGAAAGCTACGGTGCTCGGCGCGGCATACGGGAGGAAAACCGTCGTTATAGAAAGGAACAATGTATTTGCGAACACTGGACGATATACAAAAACCGCTCAATCACTTGTTAGAAGAAATACGAACTGAGAATGAGGCATGGAAATAGACAAAGGTTTAGCAACGCTAATCGCAGCTTGCATAGCAGCGTTATTTTCATTATTGACGACAATTTTGTCTGCAAGCTACCAAAGAAAGCAGCTTTCTATTAGTAGTAGGCTAAATAAAACAAACGATATAGATAGCGAGAAACGAGTCAGAATAAATAATCAGCTTTCTGAATTCTATAATCCCATAGTGACACTTCTTTCAGTGAACAGAGATGTCTTCGAAAGAATTGGCCCGACATCAGAAGCAAGACGAAGTGGGAAGTTTAACGACGAAGAGACGGCTCAAGTATGGAGAAACCTTTGTAAGACGGTTGTCGTTCCCAATAATATGAAGGTTTGCGAACTTATCGAAAAAAATATTCACTTGATCAGAAGCCATGCCAATGAAAAGGAATATTTTGAATTTCTCACCCATGCTCATGCGTATCAAGTATTTCAAGAAACTACCTACGAAGCATATTGTTTATTCACCTATCCAAAAGAATTTCTTGAGTCAGTAGTATCTCAACGTGATGAGCTAGTAGAAGATTTCAACAAAACCTATGGAGTTAACAAGAAGAGGTGGTATCAATGGCCCTATTTCATTCGTTGATGCGTTATAAGGATGACGGTCTAATTAAAAGGTTTGTCATGATCGAGAATGACAGAGCAGAACTACATTTATTTAATGGAGATTCATTTATTGTATTTATGAATTCAAAGTATATCGTTGGAGAGTCTGTTGTTGATGAGGCGATTGAAGGTGAATCTCCAGCAGACTACATCATTTACAACACATGGAATCAGGTTGCGCAGTCTGCAAAAGATTATGCTGAAAAGTGTGAAATATCTATGGTTATTTTTGGTAAATTTTCTAAAATTCTCGAAGACTTGAATGATTGATGTTGCGGATGTGGTCAGATGGGTAGAAGAGAAAATGGGGGCAAGCCTTTTAAGTAGTAACTCTCGTGTATACATCGTTGGATCATTTATCAATAGACCGCGTGATTGTAATGACGTAGATCTACTAGTTGTACTGCCAAGAGAATACTGCAAAAAAATCACCGTCGAATTCAGGGTGTTGAAAACGGAATTTAAATATAAATTCGGATTGCCGCTAGATTGTCTTATTTTGACAGAGAAGGAATTTGAGCAAATAAGCATCATCATTGATAGCATGTTAAATGGTGCACATCGAAGAATCTTCTAACAAGCGGCTCCACTCAGACGCCCAAACCTACCCTGCTGTAACCGTGGCTGGTCGGATATCAATAGCTGGTGTGTTCATTGATGAGATACGCGCAAGCTAATGAAACGCGGCAAGCCCGGTAGGTCACGTTGCCGCGATAGCGGTTACGTGACAATTAAAACCCAAAATGTCAGGGAACGCTATCGCGCATCCTGACCTACAATCTAACTTGAAGTTCAGGACGGTTTTCCTCCCGTATGCCGCGCCGAGCATCGCAGCTTTTGGCGAGATAAGCCCGATAGGGGGGGCGGCAGGGATGCCGCTCGTTTTCGGAGGGCCAAGGATGGCCCTTCCGAAAACCCTCGCCAAAAGCGAGAAGCGCAGGGCATAAGCGGCATCCGGGTCGCCTTTTCTTTGGATACTTTCTTTTGGCGACGCAAAAGAAAGTATCTCGGCTGTCGGGCCGAGACCCGACATTAAAATATTCGTCGCGATAGCGACACAAACTAAAGCGACTAATCAATCAAAATCAGGTTACACCAATGGCAGTAGGACAAATCGACTTCCCAACCATGTATGCCGTAAACGGCATCAAACTCGGCACCTGCAATGCCGGCATCAAACAAACCGTCCGCGACGATATTTTGGTCATCGAAATGGCCGACGGCGGCAGTTGCGCGGCGGTTTTTACCCAAAATGCCTTTTGCGCGGCGCCGGTAAATATCGCCAAAGCCCATTTATCACAAAATCCGCGTTGGTTGTTGGTCAATTCCGGCAACGCCAATGCCGGCACCGGCAAGCAAGGTCTGCAAGACGCCTTCGCTTGCTGCGCGAATTTGGCCGGCACAGTGGAGGCCTTAGCTCAGCAGGTTTTACCCTTTTCCACCGGCGTCATCGGTCAGTCGCTACCCGTGGAAAAGCTCACGGCGGCACTGCCCGCGGCTGTGGCAAATTTAGCGGAAAGCCATTGGGACCAAGCCGCACGTGCAATCATGACCACCGATACCTTTCCCAAGGGCGCCTCAATGGTCATCGATATAGCCGGCCATCCGGTGACGATCACCGGCATTTCCAAAGGCGCCGGCATGATCCAGCCCAATATGGCCACCATGCTGGGTTTTGTGGCCACCGACGCCAGTATCGAACAGTCGCTTTTACAAGACTGTTTGTCCGCAGCGACGGAAAAATCCTTTAATCGCATTACCGTAGATGGCGACACTTCGACTAACGACGCTTGCGTGTTGTTGGCCAGTGGCAGTAGCACAGCTCCAGAAATTCTGCCAGACACCCCGGAGTATGCGGCCTTCGCCGATGCGGTTTTGGCGGTTTGCAAACGCCTGGCGGAGCTGATTATTCGCGACGGCGAAGGTGCTACCAAGCTGATGCGCATCGTCGTCGAACAAGCGCGCGACAGCGCCGAGGCTTTGCAGGTCGCTAAAACCATTGCCCATTCGCCTCTGGTGAAAACCGCCTTCTTCGCCAGCGATCCCAACTGGGGCCGGATTTTGGCGGCAGTCGGCCGGGCCGGGGTTGAAAACATGGATCTGGATAAAATTGAAATTTATCTGGGCACGGTATGCATCGTCGAAAACGGCAGCAGAGCTCGCTCATATACCGAACAAGATGGCCAGCGCGTGATGAATCAGGAGGAAATCGTCGTCACCGTCAGACTGGGACGCGGCACTGCCAGTGAGGAAGTGCTGACCTGCGACTTTTCCTACGACTACGTAAAAATCAACGCTGAATACCGCACCTAAGCTTTAGCAGAGCATGTCAAACACTAACCAGCGACTGCACGTCGCGGCCGGGGTGATCCGCGACGGCGACGGCAGGATTTTGATTACCCAACGCGCCAAGCACGCGCATCAAGGCGGCTTGTGGGAGTTTCCGGGCGGTAAACTGGAAGCAGGCGAAACGGTGCAGCAGGCGCTAGCTCGCGAGTTGGCGGAGGAAGTGGGTATACAGTTAGAAACGGCGGCGCCGCTAATCAAGATCAACCACGATTACGGCGATAGACAGGTATTGCTGGATGTCTGGAATGTCACGGCATTTGCCGGCCAGGCTAAAGCCTGCGAAGGTCAGGCGATGCGTTGGGTCAGTGTCGAGCAACTAGGCGAATTCAATTTCCCAGCTGCCAACATCCCCATCATCGCCGCCGCGCAACTGCCGCATTTTTACGCAATCCTGGAAGGTCGAACGGCTGACCAAATCCTAGAAAACTGCAAACGCATTTTGGCCAACGATATCAAGTTGCTGCAGTTTCGCGGTAAGTCTTTACCGCTTGCGGATTTGCAAACTGCGTTCGAACAGGTTTCTGTGCTTTGCCAACAGCATCAAGTTAAGTTACTGGTTAACGCTGATCTTCCTATCGATACCGCCAGTGCACAAGGCCTGCACTTAAGTAGTAAAGCCCTGCTGGCTTGCGCTGCAAGGCCGACCGGTTATCGTTGGGTAGCAGCGTCTTGCCACAACCTCACAGAGCTAAAACACGCGGAAGCGCTGGGCTTAGACTTTGCTGTGTTAGCGCCAATCCAACCCACCGCATCCCATCCGGATGCCGTGCCCTTAGGCTGGCAAGCCATGATTGAACTGTTAGAGGCAGTCAATTTACCGGTGTTTGCCTTAGGCGGTTTAAGCAGACACGATCTGGACAAGGCACTTGCCGCCGGCGCGCAGGGCATAGCCGGCATTAGCACATTTTTAGAGGCTGATTAGACCTCTAAGATAACTTAGTGGGATTCGAAATCCTGATTTTCGTCATCTTCATCTAGCAATGGCGGACCGGGAATTTTATGCGCCTCGGTAGCCCAGTCGCCTAAATCGATCAGTTTGCAGCGCTCCGAACAAAACGGTTTGAATGTTTCGGCAGCTATCCAAGCGACCGGTTTGCGACAAGTGGGACATGCCACCATCGGTGGGGTGTTCACAGTCATCAGAACATGCAGCGGGTCAAAGAAAATTCAACATCATCCAGCATTTGGTTGGGCCGATTTTCATCCACCGACGGATGCATAAAGCGAATACTAAATCGGTGTTTGCCGCCGCTGATCTCCGCAAAACAAGCCGGTTCTTCGGGCAAGCCAACCCTCAGTAACTGCACAGGATGATTTTTATTATCCAGCGCCAATTGATAGAACCCGGACTTGGCCAGTTCCTGAGTAGGCACGCTGCTTTGCCGGATAAATCCTAAAATTAAGTCTATGGCCACCCGAATATCCACAAACGGCTGAGTCCAGCGTTCCAGGTCTCTTTGTTGCTCGACCTCGTGTTGCTCCAGCCAATAATGAAAGGCCGGCAAGTCAAAAGAACAACTGCCGCCGGGGATGGAGTTACGTTGCGAGATGCTTTGAAACAAATCGCTTTCCATGACACTGATGCCAATTTTGCCGTTCGCGCTATAGAGATTGCGACTGGCTTGATTTAGCTCGGCCAGAATTTCCTGCAACTTGTCGTCGTCGACGCCTTGGCTATGAGCCAACTGATTCAATACTTTAGTATGCCTGTCCAGTTCCTTGATCAACTCTGACTTCAAGTCGCTGCGACTGAAGATCATCAAGATGTCCAGTAAAACCGAAATGGCGGCGCGTTTATCGAAAACCGAAGCGCCCAACATGAAGTGGCTGAGCTGTTGAAAGAGTTGCTCCAAGCGCATAAACACCCGAATTCGTTCATTAAGAGGGAATTCGTAGATAGTTTGTGTATTCAAGCCGATTGTGTCCTAACGGTGGCTAATAAAAGGTAGGAATTGTGCAGTCTTTTAACCTGTTCTGCAAGTTGCTCGGGGCCGGCATCATTGTCGATAACATCGTCGGCTTTAGCAAGTCGCTGCTCCCGCTGAATTTGAGTATTGATGATGGCTTGCACTTGCGCTTGGCTAAGTTTATCACGCGCGGTGACCCGCGCGAGTTGCGTCTCTACTGAGCAATCGACGACCAATATCCTATCCACCGTATAAGGGTTTTTAGACTCCAACAATAGCGGCACGGCGATCACACAATAGTCGGTCTGCAAGGCGTTTACCTCAAGGACGATATTGGCATAGACCAATGGATGCATGATTGCGTCCAACTGAGCCTTTTTAGCAGGGTCCGCGAACACCGTATCGCGCAGCTTGCCCCGATTCAAGCTGCCATACTGGTTGAGCATCTCGGATCCGAAAGTGGAAGCGATCCTAGCCAGAGCCGGCTGTCCAGGCTCGACCAACCATCGGGCGATCAGATCCGCATCGACGATGGGTACGCCAAACTCAGCAAACATCCGGCAGACTGTCGATTTACCACTGCCTATGCCACCGGTTAGACCTATTTTAAGCATCGACTATAAGCCTGCAACATGCAGATATAAGGCATTCATTTCGGGACCGAATAACATCGCTAGCCAGCCGGCCATGGCCAGATAGGGGCCGAACGGAATCGGTTTGCCGGCTTCGCGCTGACCAAACACGATCATGCTAATCCCGATCACGGCACCGACTAAAGACGACAACAAAATGATAAGAGGCAAATATTGCCAACCCAGCCAGGCACCGAACAGCGCCAACAATTTGAAATCACCGTAGCCCATGCCTTCTTTGCCGGTCATCAATTTGAACAGCTGATAGACGCTCCACAGGCTCAAATAGCCTGCCGCGGCACCAATAATCGCATCATGGCTGTCAGCGTAAATATCAAACAGACTTAGCAACAAACCCAGCCACAGCAGAGGCAAGGTGATCGAATCAGGTAGCAATTGCTGATCGATGTCGATAAAACTCAAAGCAATCAAGCTCCAAGTCAATGGCAACGCAAACGCTAAGGCCCAACCATAGCCAAAGTGCCAAGCCACCACAGCCGAACACAGGCCGGTAAACGCCTCGATGAGCGGATAGCGGATAGCGATTTTCACCCCACAATGTCCGCATTTACCTCCGAGCAACAGATAGCTGAGCACGGGAATATTTTGGTGGGCTTTGATCTCGGTTTTACAAGACGGGCAATGCGAGGCCGGCAGCATCAAGTTGAATACCTCGCTGGCGTCATCGTGCGGGAGTTGCAGATATTCGTGGCAATCGCGCCGCCAACTGGTCTGCATCATCACTGGCAAACGGTAGATCACCACGTTCAGAAAACTGCCTACTAACAGGCCCAGCAGGCACACAACGCCAATCAGCAAAAACGGGTATTGTTGGAGAGTGGCAAAAACCATGAGGGACAGAAGAATGTTGTTGATTAGGCCCCAGCGCTCGTCCCAAGGATAATGGGCACCGGGGATTGGTAAAACCTAAATAGCCGCGCCCAGTTTGAAGATAGGCAAATACATCGCCACAATCAAACCGCCGACCAGGATACCCAAGATCACCATGATGATGGGTTCCATCAAGCTACTCAAGTTGTCGACCAGGTTATCGACTTCTTCTTCGTAAAAGTCCGCCACCTTATCCAGCATGGCATCGATGGAGCCCGACTCTTCGCCAATCGCCACCATTTGCACCACCATATTCGGAAACATGCCGGTGGTCTCCAAGGCAAATTTTAATTGCTGCCCGGTGGAGACGTCGTCGCGCACTTTCATTACCGCTTCGTAGAATAAAATATTACCGCAAGCCCCAGCCACCGACACTAGCGCCTCTACCAAGGGCACACCGGCAGCGGACATGGTAGACAGGGTTCTGGCAAAGCGGGCGATCGCGGATTTTTCCAGAATCATACCCACCACTGGAATCTTCAACAGGGTCTTATCCAGAAAGTGATTGAATGCCTTGGAACGCTTTTTAAAGTAGCTAAACGTATAAGCAACGGCAACGATCACGCCCACTACTGCCCACCACCATTCCTGTACCCAAGCGGATAGTTCGATCACGAACTGGGTAAAGGCCGGCAAGTCAGCACCGAAACCCTTGAACAAATCTTCGAACACTGGCACCACGAAAATCAGCAAAATTGCGGTCACGATAAACGCCACCACCAATACTGCGACCGGGTAGGTTAAGGCCTTTTTGACCTTCTTCTTGATCGATTCGGTCTTTTCTTTGTAGGTGGCGATTTTATCCAACAAGGTTTCCAAAACCCCGGCATGTTCGCCGGCTTCCACCAAGTTGCAGAACAAGGCGTCGAAATACAGTGGCTTGCGGTTCAAGGCCTGGGCCAAGGTATCGCCGCCTTCGACATCCGATTTAATCGCCAAGAGCAATTCCGACATACTGGCATTGTCGTGCCCCTTGCCTATGATATCGAAAGACTGCACCAAGGGCACGCCCGCGGCCAACATGGTGGCCAATTGTCTGGCAAATATTGCCACATCGCCCGGCGTAATTTTCTGCACCCTAGCGCTAAACAAGGGCTTGGATTTGGGTTTGATACCGATGACCCGAATGCCCATCCTGCGCAACTCTGCGCGGGCGATAACCTCGCTTTTGGCGCTGATGGTGCCTTTGGTTTTTTTGTTTTGCCTGTCGAAACCGTCCCAATTGAACTCGATTTGCTCTTCTTGCTTTGCCATGATTATTCCTTGGTCACCCGGTCAATTTCTTGCAGCGAGGTGACGCCTTGCTTAATTTTTAATAGCCCCGACATTCTTAAATCGTTGATCCCTTCGCTCTTGGACAATTCCGCCATTTGCATCGAGTTGCCGCCGTTCAAAATCAGCGCCCGCATTTTTTCGGTAATCGGCATCACTTGATAGATCCCGACCCGACCCTTATAACCGTTGTTGCAATGTTCGCAACCTACAGGACCGTAAACTTTAAAGGTGCCGAGTTCTTCTTGTTTAAACCCGGCGGACAGCAAAGCACTTTCCGGATAATCGGCTTCTTGCTTGCAATGCTCACATAAGCGCCGCGCCAGCCGCTGTGCCATGATCAAAATCACCGCTGAAACAATATTGAACGGTTCTATCCCCATTTGTACCAGACGATTGATGGTTTGCGGCGCGTCGTTAGTATGCAATGTCGACAACACCATATGACCGGTTTGAGCGGCTTTGACCGCGATGCTGGCAGTTTCTAGGTCGCGAATCTCGCCGACCATGATGATGTCCGGATCTTGCCGCAAAAACGCCCGTAGCGCCTCAGCAAAGGTCAGGCCAGCCTTGGGATTGACGTTGACCTGATTGATACCTTCCACGGTGATCTCTACGGGGTCTTCTGCCGTAGAAATATTGGTTTCGATGCTGTTAAGAATGTTCAGCCCGGTATAAAGCGACACGGTTTTACCGCTACCGGTCGGCCCGGTGACCAGCACCATGCCGTAAGGCTTATGAATAGCATCCAAAAAGTTTTTCTGTTGTTCAGGCTCAAAACCCAGTTTTTCGATACCGATCTGGGCGCTAGTCGGATCCAGAATCCGCATAACGATTTTTTCGCCGAACAGCGTTGGGCAGGTGTTAACCCGAAAATCGATAGCTCGATTCTTGGAAATTTGCATTTTGATCCGGCCGTCTTGCGGCACTCGCCGTTCGGCAATGTCCATTCTAGACATCACTTTCAGCCTGGAAATAATCCGGTTGGCAATCCCGATTGGCGGGCTGGCCACTTCCGACAAAATGCCGTCAGCCCGAAATCGGATCCGGAATTTTTTCTCGAAGGGTTCCAGATGAATATCCGACACCCCGCGCTTGATCGAATCCAGCAGAATTTTGTTCACGAAACGCACGATAGGTGCATCGTCGATATCCGAACCCATTGCTTCGTCAGCGGGTTTGGCGTCGTCGCCGGCGGATATGTCGATATTGTCAAGATCGTCGTCCAACAGATCCTTCATGGACGTATCGGCGGCTTCCAGTGCCGTGTCGATCATTCTGATCAGTTTGTCTTCTTCGACCAGAATATTTTCGGTGTTGTGCCGGGTATGAAATTTGATCTCGTCCAAGGCCTGAAAATTGGTCGGATCGGCCGTTGCGACAAACAACCGGTTACCGCGCTTGAACAAGGGAAGGGCGTGATGCTGGCGGATCAACTTCTCGCTGACCAACTTGATTGGCAGAAATGAAGGATCGATGGAATCTAAGTCAAAAAACGGCACCCCAAACTCGGCCGAAGCCAATGTGGCTATGGTTTTGCTGTCCGCATATTTGTGTTCCACCAAATAGCTGATAAACGCTTGTTTGCGTTTCTGTGCTTCCTGCAAACAGGTGGCAGCCGATTCCTCGGTCAACAAGCCTTTTTGAATCAGGCATTTGACTAAGCCGCTGAAATGGATGTTAGAGGGTGCTGTCGCCATTAAAAAAGTCTAGATTGGTTTTACTGCAACTATGTGCTGCAACTATAGATGAAGTAAGGATTTTATCCAAACTCATCAAGCCATGCTCAAGACTTTAACACGGCTGAATGGGCATGCCGCCAAGGGATAATACAAGCGGGCAAGCACTTGGAGCCGTCAGCGACACGCAGAGTCGGCCGCTGACGGTTAAGATGAGAATCAAACTTCGTGATAAATCGCGGCGCCTTCTTCCAGGAACTGCTTGGATTTTTCTTCCATGCCGATTCTCAAGGCTTCCGCTTCTTCCAGGCCTTTTTGCTCGGCGTAGTTGCGCACATCCTGAGTGATTTTCATCGAGCAGAAATGCGGGCCGCACATCGAGCAAAAATGCGCGACTTTGGCCGAATCTTTCGGCAAGGTCTCGTCGTGGAAAGAACGGGCTTTTTCCGGGTCCAGCGCGATGTTGAATTGATCCTCCCAACGAAATTCAAAACGGGCTTTGGACATAGCGTTGTCGCGAATTTGCGCACCGGGATGGCCTTTTGCCAAGTCAGCCGCGTGGGCGGCGATTTTGTAGGTGACGATGCCTTCACGCACATCTTGCTTGTTCGGCAAGCCCAAATGTTCTTTTTGGGTGACGTAGCAGAGCATCGCGCAACCGTACCAGCCAATGTTGGCGGCGCCAATCGCCGAAGTGATATGGTCGTAACCGGGAGCAATATCTGTGGTCAAAGGCCCTAAGGTATAGAACGGCGCTTCGAAGCAGTCTTCCAACTGTTTATCCATGTTGACTTTGATCATTTGCAGCGGCACATGGCCGGGGCCTTCGATCATGGTTTGTACATCATGTTTCCAGGCGACTTGCGTCAACTCGCCCAAGGTCTCTAATTCACCGAATTGCGCTTCGTCGTTGGCATCGTAAATCGAGCCGGGACGCAAACCGTCTCCGAGCGAGAACGACACGTCGTAGGCTTTCATGATTTCGCAAATTTCCTCGAAATTGGTATAGAGGAAACTTTCAGTGTGGTGAGCTAGACACCATTTGGCCATGATGGAACCGCCGCGCGAGACAATGCCGGTCAGGCGTTTTGCGGTTAATGGCACGTGATGTAAGCGCACACCAGCGTGGATGGTGAAGTAATCAACACCTTGTTCGGCTTGCTCGATCAGCGTATCGCGGAAGATTTCCCAGGTCAGCTCTTCGGCTTTGCCATCGACTTTTTCCAATGCCTGGTAAATCGGCACGGTACCGATGGGCACCGGCGAGTTGCGCAAGATCCATTCGCGAGTTTCATGGATGTTCTTACCGGTGGATAAGTCCATGATGGTATCGGCGCCCCAACGAATCCCCCACAACATTTTTTCCACTTCTTCTTCGATAGAAGAGGTTACGGCAGAGTTACCCAGGTTACCGTTGATTTTGACTAGAAAATTACGGCCAATAATCATTGGCTCCAATTCGGGATGATTGATGTTGGCTGGGATGATGGCACGGCCACGCGCAACTTCTGAACGTACGAATTCGGGTGTGATAAATGATTGGATATTTGCGCCGTAGGAGAAACCCGGATGCTGCCCCTGATAACGATCGCGCATCGCTTCCAGGTTTTGGTTCTCGCGGATAGCGATATATTCCATTTCCGGAGTAATAATGCCTTTACGGGCATAATGCATTTGCGAAACATTATGACCGGCTTTGGCACGGCGCGGATTGCGCGTCAGTTCGAAACGCAGATGGGCGGTTTTTGGATCATTTAAACGCTCATGACCGAACTTGGAGGTGGGACCGTTCAGTAATTCGGTGTCGCCGCGCTCAGTTATCCAGTTACCACGAATCGAACCCAAACCCTGATGTAGGTTAACATCCACATTCGGATCGGTGTAAACCCCGGAGGTATCGTAAACATAAATCGGTGGATTTTTCTCCGCGCCGAAGTGGGCCGGCGTGTCCGACATGCTGATTTTGCGCATCGGTACTTGAATATCCGCGCGACTGCCCTGGATATAAATTTTCTCGGAGGCGGGGTAGGAATCGATTCTTACGCTACTACCTGTGTCGGTAGTAATTTCATTGCGGACAGCGCTCATGCTTATCTCCAAAATCTCAATAAATCGCAAGCGCAGGGAAGATAGGGCTTTCCTACGCCGGTGTTAACCGGTTCAGGTTCAAAGGGTTTTTCTCAGCTTTCCGGGCTTGCATACAGCGGAAAGCACCCCTAGCCTTTCAGGTGACTGGTTAAGTTAAATGATAATCGAGCCAATTGCAAGCGCGACACTAAGTCCATTAAATACAAAAAGCTTATAAAACAATAGGTTTTACAAGCTTCCCACTCGTCGCCGAGCCTATTGGTAGAATGGCAGCTATTGCCGGACTATTTGTAAAAACCAGGAGAAAACATGGCATCGCTAAAAAAACAAAGCAAACGCCTGCTTAGCGAGATTCAGGAGTCCGCGGATCAGTTGGCGCTTTTGACCAGCAATTTAAGCTTGCTCGCAGACACCCATGAGTTGGCGGTAAGCCTAAAAACAAACATCGAAACCTTGAGCCGACAACTGGCGGGTTTAAAAAAGTCGGAATTCAACGCAAGCTTGGCGGACTCGGAGATACTGGAAATATTGGATGAGTTGATCGATAACGACCCGATCAGTGCGCTGGAGCAACGCTTATTTGCTGCACAAGCGAATCAAGACTCAGGGGAAGTGGGTGAGTTTTTTCAACAGCTTTTGGACAAAATCGAAAAATTGTACACGCCGCTACTTTGGTCTATCCAGCAATTGACTGCGATACCCGATAAACAGTAACCCTTCAGTGACTGCGCTGCACCGAGAAGCGCGCCAACTCTTCAAGCGCTTGTTTGTATGCGGAATCTGGCAAGCATTGTAATGCTGCGATCGCCTGAGCTGCTGCTCTGTCCGCGCATTGCTCGGTATACTCGATGGCGTTAGTGGCTTTGACCACTTCGTAGACCTCGTTAAACGCCTCACGTGAACCCTGCCGAATCGCATCAACCACAATTTTGGCCTGCTGCTCGTTCCCGTGCTGGATGGCGTAAATTAAGGGCAAGGTCGGCTTACCTTCAGCCAAATCGTCGCCCAAGTTTTTACCCAGTTCTTCGCTGGTAGCCTTGTAATCCAAGGCATCGTCTATTAATTGAAACGCTACGCCCAATTGCTGACCATAAACCGCCAACGCCTCTTCAATGGCCGGATCGGTCTCTGAAACGACGGCCGCTAAGCGGGTGGCTGTGCTGAACAAAATGGCGGTTTTGCGGGCGATGACTTCTAAATACTTGGCTTCACTGGTCTCCGGATTGTTGCAATTCAGCAATTGCAAGACTTCGCCCTCGGCAATTGCAGTAGTGGTTTTGGACATGATAGCCATCACCCGCATATTGTCGGTGCGAACCATCATTTCAAAGGCGCTGGAATACAAATAATCCCCCACCAATACGCTTGCTGCGTTACCCCAGACTGCATTGGCGGATTCTTTGCCACGCCGCAGAGCCGATTCGTCCACCACATCGTCGTGCAATAAAGTGGCTGTATGAATAAATTCGATCACGGCCGCCAAGATCAAATGACGATCATCAACGTGCCCTAGCGCTTTTGCCGCCAATAACAACAACATGGGCCGCAACCTTTTTCCACCATTACCAATAATGTAATGCCCTATTTGATTAATCAGCACAACATCGGAACTCAGTTCCTCTAAAATCAACCGGTCTACGGCTTGGGTTTCCGCGCTGGTTAGATTTTTGATCGAATCGAAGTCTATAGTGACTGACGTTGGCGTTGAAACTTTGGCTATCATTAGAATTGTGAACTTTTCGCCCGGGATCGTGTAACGTAAATAGCCGGCCATGCTATGAATAATAATGACTAGTGTCAATAGCACCCTCTACAATCCGCCGCCGAACCAATAAGTCGCACAGGAATTTAAGATTGACTCTAAACGCAATAAAAAATATAATCCGCTGTTCACTATTAACAGATTATGCTTGACGGAGCTTACGCTGATGTATGCGGTAATTCAAACAGGTGGTAAACAGTATCGGGTCGCAGAGGGTACTACCTTAAAAATAGAAAAACTTGAGTTGGGCGCAGGCGACAGCGTAGAGTTCGACAAAGTACTGATGATCCAATCAGGCGACGCCGTGAAAGTAGGCCAGCCATTTGTCGAAGGCGGCAAAGTGACTGCAACCGTGGTTTCCCAGGGCAGACACAAAAAAATCAGAATCATTAAATTCAGAAGACGGAAGCACCACATGAAAAAAATGGGGCATCGTCAATACTACACAGAAATCCAGATTACTGGCATTTCTGCATAATATCTCGAGGATAGAAAATGGCTCATAAGAAGGCAGGCGGTAGTACTCGCAATGGTCGCGACTCACAAGCTCAGCGCTTGGGTGTAAAGCGTTTCGGCGGTCAAGTTGTTAAAGCAGGCAATATTCTGGTCCGTCAACGCGGCACTCAGTTTCACCCTGGTACCAATGTTGGCATCGGCAAAGACCACACTTTGTTCGCTACTATTGACGGCAAAGTGGTTTTCGAAGAAAAAGGCCCTAAAAACCGCAAATACGTCAGCATTGCAGCAGCGTAAATTCTTGGCTGTGCTGACTTGGCACAACCGAAAAGAAAAGCCTCGTTTTTAGCGAGGCTTTTTTTTATACCGGTAGATTTATGAGATTTGTTGACGAAGCGGAAATCCGCGTAGAAGCAGGCGACGGCGGCAATGGCAAAGCCTCATTCCGCCGCGAAAAATATATTCCTTTGGGTGGCCCCGATGGCGGTGACGGCGGTGACGGCGGTAGCGTTTATCTAGTGGCCACCGAGAACGTCAATACGCTGGTTGATTTTCGCTATCACTCCGTGCATCGCGCCGAACGCGGACAGAACGGCGGTAGCCGCGACTGCACCGGCAAAAAAGGCGAGGATTGCTTTGTGGCGGTGCCGCCGGGCACCATCGTCTACGAAGCCGATACCGGTGAAAAAATAGGCGATCTAACCAGCCCAGGCCAACAGCTGTTGGTGGCAAAAGGCGGCTTTCACGGTTTGGGCAACACTCGCTTCAAGAGTAGCGTCAATCGTGCCCCCCAGCAAACCAGTAAAGGTTCGGCAGGTGAACACCGAATGCTGCGTCTGGAGTTAATGGTTATCGCCGATGTAGGCTTGTTGGGCATGCCGAATGCTGGCAAATCCAGCCTGATTCGTACCGTTTCTTCTGCACGCCCTAAAGTCGCTGACTACCCGTTCACGACTTTACATCCTAATCTGGGTGTCGTGCGTGTCGATGATCTCCGCAGCTTTGTCATTGCCGACATTCCCGGCGTGATAGAAGGCGCCGCAGAAGGCGCCGGCCTTGGATTGCAATTTTTAAAGCATTTATCCAGAACCGGCTTGTTGCTGCATATCGTCGATATCGCCCCTTACGAAAGCGACGAAACCCCTGTTAGCGCTGCCCGCAAAATCATCCATGAAGTTGAGAAGTGGAGTGACGACCTCTCAAGTAAGCCACGCTGGTTGGTATTAAACAAGATAGACAATGTACCCGATGACGAAGTCGAGCAACATTGCCAAGCTATCGTCGACGAACTCGATTGGACTGGCCCGGTATTTCTGATTTCTGCATTAAAAAATCAAGGTACTCAAGCCCTTATGTACGCCATCATGGACTTTCTCGACCAACAAAAGGCCGAGCGGGAACTGCAAGCACCGGAGCCGCGCCATGAGCCGTTCTGAGTTTTCTCAAGCCCAGCGCGTTGTCGTTAAAATCGGCAGCTCGTTATTGACCGATGGCGGGCGCGGCCTTAACAGGCGGGCAATCGCCGGTTGGGTCGCACAAATGGCCGCTCTCAAGCGCCAAGGTGTCGATGTCGTATTAGTCTCTTCCGGTTCCGTGGCAGAGGGTATGTCCCGCTTAAAGCTAAAGGCCCGCCCCAAAACCTTACATGAATTGCAAGCAGCCGCCTCAGTCGGACAAATGGGCTTAGTCAGGCGCTTTGAAGATGAATTTCAAGTGCACGGCTTATTAGCCGCACAAGTACTGCTAACGCACGACGACTTGTCCGACCGCCAACGCTATTTGAACGCGCGCAGCACGCTATTAACCTTGTTAGACTTTGGCGCAGTGCCCGTCATTAACGAGAACGATGCAGTTGCCACCGAAGAAATCCGCTTTGGCGACAACGATACCTTGGGCGCTTTAGTAGCCAACCTTGTAGAAGCGGACCTGCTGATTATTCTCACGGACCAGACCGGCTTGTTTGATGCCAATCCTAGCTTGAATCCAAACGCTAGACTAATTTCCAGCATTAGCGTCAACGACAGCCTGCTCGACGAGGTCGCGGGCGACAGCATCAGTGGCTTGGGGCGCGGCGGCATGTACACCAAAGTTCGCGCGGCCCGTCTTGCCGCACGCTCCGGCGCATCGACGGTGATTGTATCCGGCAAGATCGAAAACGTCATTCCTGCGGTATTCGACGGCGCAGACCTGGGCACTTATTTGATTCCCAACATCGCGCCACTCGCGGCCAGAAAGCAATGGTTAGCCGGTCAATTACAGCTTAAAGGCAGTGTGCTGCTGGACGATGGTGCCGTAAAAATCCTTAAAGACGCCGGCAAAAGCTTATTAGCGGTTGGGGTAAAGAGCGTGCAGGGCTCATTTAAACGTGGCGACCTAGTCTCCTGCCTGGACTTACACGGTCACGAGATTGCCCGCGGCCTGATTAATTATGGATCTGAAGACACCAATAAAATCGCCGGCAAACCCAGCAGCGAATTCGAAAGCCTCCTGGGTTATGCGGACGAAGACGAACTCATACATCGCGATAACCTGGTTTTAGTCTGAGCTTAGCTGGCGTCACGAATTAGCGACGCCAGCCAACTAATCTCAAGTGTTCTGGATAACGATGCTGGGGAACCGACCGCTGTAGTCCCTAGCCCGCATCGCCAACTTAGCCGCCATCTTCCGCGCGATCGCTTTATAGATTTGCGCTGGTCGACCATCTGGATCAGCCACCACCGTCGGCCTACCGCTATCGGCAAACTCGCGGATGTGAATATCCAACGGTAAAGAGCCCAAGAAATCAAGCTTATTCTTAGTCGCCATCGCCACACCGCCGCCTTGACCGAAAATCGCTTCTTCGTGCCCGCAATTGCTGCAAATATGCACGCTCATATTTTCCACTAGACCCAATATCGGCACATTGACCTTTTCAAACATTCCCAAGCCGCGCTGCGCGTCGATCAGTGCAATATCTTGTGGTGTAGTGACGATAACTGCGCCACTCACCGGAATCTGTTGGGCTAGCGTCAGCTGGATATCGCCGGTGCCGGGTGGCAGGTCGATGATAAGGTAATCCACATTATCCCATCGGGTCTGATTCAATAACTGTTGCAAAGCACCGGTCACCATCGGTCCACGCCAAATCATGGGCTGATCCGGATCGATCAAATAGCCAATCGAAATTGTCTGCACCCCAAACGACACTTTGGGCAACATGCTCTTGCCGTCTGGACTATCGGGCTTGCCGGACAATCCCAACATGGTGGGAATGCTTGGCCCGTAAATATCCGCGTCCAGTATCCCAACCTTAGCGCCTTCTGCCGCCAAAGCCAAAGCCAAGTTCACTGAGGTGGTTGACTTACCCACACCACCTTTCCCCGATGCCACCGCAATAATATTTTTCACATTCGGCAACGGCTTTAAGGCCTTCTGTACTGAATGCGAAACAATATTGAAACCGACTGACACATCCAATTTACCCACGCCCTCAATAGTTTGTAGGCGCTGAGTCAATGCGGTCTTCAACTCGTGGACATAACTTTTTGCCGGATAACCCAACTCGATAACGACGCTAACATCATTGCCATCGACACTGATTTTTTTAACGGATTTAGCCGAAACCAGATCGGTTTCTACATTTGGATCGATAAAGTGCTTGAGTAAATTTTCGACAATCGTCTTGTCAATGTTCGCCATGCGGAACTCCGAAGTGATGGGAATTAATAACCAAGTAAATTAGTGTGGATATGATATCACCTTAACAGGGCACCGTTCTAACCACACCATCGTTAAAAAATAGTTTTATCTTTTATAATAATGCTTTATCTTAATAACTTAATAGTTAGCCTTAGAATTCGATTCTTAATTGGGACTTAATGCCGCCTTAATCTGATTTTAATTTGGATAGCTTAACGTCAACCATTCAGCACCATCACTATCCGCGCCTATCACAACCATGTCAGCCCTCCTTAAAAACCGCACTGCTTCGGCGATACCGCTAGTACTTCTCGCGGGAATAGTCAGCGCCTTACTAAGCGGTTGCCAAAGCATATCAATACTATCCGACGACCAACCGGAACACATGGTCTGGAACTCCAAACCCGTCACGATAGAAAGTCACGATTTTAAACTGAGCAGCGGTCAAGGTATGGTCGGCACTCTAGCCGTTATTAGCAGTCGCGAGGACGATACACTTTCCGACATCGGTCGCCATTATGGCTTGGGTTACAATGATATTACTCTTGCCAACTCCAATCTCGACCCCTGGACCTTAGCTGCTGAGCAAACAGTGCTGCTACCATTGCGGTTTGTGCTCCCCGAAGCGCCGCGTAAAGGAATCGTGTTGAATTTGGCTAATATGCGTATGTTTTACTACCCAAAAAACCAAGCCGATACCGTGCTGACTTATCCGGTCGGCATTGGGCGTCAAGGCTGGCACACCCCATTAGGTCAAACCCAAATTGTCGCCAAAAAGGCTAATCCGGACTGGACGGTGCCCGAGTCGATTCACAGGGAGCATCAGGCATTGGGCGACCCATTACCAAAAGTGATACGCGCCGGCCCGGACAATCCATTGGGTAGCTATGCCATGCCCCTGGGATTCAAGGGCTATCTAATCCACGGCACCAACAAACCTTATGGAATCGGCTTACAAGTAAGTCATGGCTGCGTACAGCTATACCCCGAAGATATTGAAATCCTGTTCAACAAAGTAGAAGTAGGCACGCCGGTAAGGATTGTCCACCAACCCTACATGGTAGCTTGGCAAGATGACATGCTTTATCTGGAAGCCCACCAACCATTAGATAAATGGGACAAACAACAGAAACAATTGCAAAAAGATATTCGAAAAAAACTGCAACAACTGGCAACCGAGAAGCAAGTTAAGGTTGATTGGAGCAAAGTTGAGCGTATCTTGCAGCGCGCCGATGGCGTCCCCACCCCAGTATTACCCAATAGCGCCGACCTAAGCGAACTGGTTGCCGATGCGATGGAATTGGCTCATCCCGATCATTTCTACGGTCAGCCGGTAGTGAACGAATTGAATGATAACGACTGGTCCATTCTGGCGGCCGACTTCGAAAACGAAACCGACGCACAAAAACTCGCCGCCATGCTCAATCACCAAGGCCCCCCAATTCCCGCACGTAAAGTTGCTAAGAATGGTGGCTTCCAAGTAGTAGCCGGACCCTTTAAAAATAAGAAAGAAGCAAGAACAGTTGCGCAACGCATCAAGGTGAATTTCGATATGGACGTTAAAGCCCTCGATCCGAAGCAGGCTTCAAGAAACTGAACACGACCGAACAGTAAGTTCAAAAACTAGGATTGAAAACGGACTCCGTTGTAAGGCGGCAAGGAGTTAAGTTACATTGCCTTTGCCGGCTGGTTTAGGAGACGACTGTCAACTAAGCTAACCGGCAAACGCTACCCGGAAAATCAAAAAAGTGCTGGAGATTATCCGGTTACAAAACAGGTGGATATGCCTGCCAAATACAATTGCCTCAGATTAAGCTTACCCATCAAATCCACTATTCATCTAGCCATGGCGTTGCCAGAAATTTGTCAAATTAGAACGACTTAATGGGAAAAGCCTTATCAATGAGCTATCAATTTCCGCCTTTGAAGCTAATTTCCAAGGCGTGCAAAGAGTTAGCGCAATTGTCGCTACCTTTGATAGCCGGGTCATCGTGACAGGCTTGGTTTTGGGCACGAGCTTCCTTGAGGTTAGCGACATACCAGGCAACCGTTTTTGCATCCTCGCCAGCTGCTTCATTAGCATTAGTAACATTCAACGCAGTGGTTAGACCCAGCGCGGCAACGGCAGTGGCTACTATCATGATGTGTGCTTTTTTCATAAAAAACTCCTTGGCTTATCGATTATCGGGGGACGATTAAAGCCCATGCTTACCCGCATGAGCTGGCGATAATCTAGCAAAGAATCCTAACGTTTAAAATGTGGCCGATTGCCGCGCGACAATATGTCCAGAAAGTGCGTCATATCACACAATTATCGGAAACCAAACACAAAAGCCACTGATAAAAAAAGCTAACCTGGACTGCCCACAAAAGACATCATGTCAGTCCAGGCATTTCGCTGAGAAAATAAAAGACTGCGCAACAGACCAAAACCATTGCGCCAGCGATTTATTTAATTTTGACCAGTTCCTTACCATTACTGGAGAAACTGCAGATACCAGCTGCGAAGTAAGTGCATTCTTCCGATTGCTCCAACTTGGCCCCGTTGGGCGTCAAATGAATTTTCACCGAGCAAGAACGAGCCTCGCCCTCAATGTGTTTTTTCAAAACTAACTCGTTTTCGCCAACACTTTTGGCCTCATCGGATACGGTTGCCGAACAGGCGTGCTTACCTACTTCATCAGGATTGGGTTCAAAATCCACATCCACCGTGGCGTTTATCTCTTTACCGATAGTCGTAATCTTCAAATGCTGCACATGATTGCCATCGCGCAGCAAATAGTGATCTGTACCAGCTGCAGCATTACCGGAAACCAGCATAGCAATGGCCAGAAACAAAGTTTTTCTCATGATGTTACCTCTTCTTATAGTTTAAGTGGTCCAAAAATGGGTAAGGCCAAGCTCACTTAGCATGGCATGCATACAGGCATTCTGCTTAAGCCGCAGGCTTCGTCGGGATTGTACCTTACTGATCCCTATTACCAAATACTCACCCCCCTAGCCGCAAAGCTCATAAGCACACCAACAAGCAGCAAGCTGTCGCCCAAACCATGAAAGCCCTAGCGATTTATGCCATAATCCGCCCTCATTTTCCCAGGCTGTTTTAACCCCATGTCTAACCGAAAAATCCTTGTTACCAGTGCTTTACCGTATGCCAATGGCCCGATCCATTTAGGCCACCTCGTCGAATACTTACAAACTGACATTTGGGTACGTTTTCAAAAACAGCGCGGTAACAACTGTTATTACGTATGCGCCGACGACACCCACGGCACGCCGATCATGCTGCGCGCCGACAAGGAAGGCATTACCCCGGAACAGCTGATTGCCGACGTGGAAAAACAGCATCGGGCCGATTTTCAAGAATTCGGCGTCGCGTTCGATCAGTATCACAGCACTCACTCTCCGGAAAACAAAGAATACTCGGCACTGATCTACAAACGCCTGCGCGACGGCGGCCACATTAGCCAACGCAGCATCACCCAGGCCTACGACCCAGTCAAAAACATGTTTTTGCCGGACCGATTTATCAAGGGCGAATGCCCGAAATGCGGTGCGGCCGACCAATACGGCGACAGCTGCGAAGTCTGCGGCGCCACCTATTCGCCTACTGAATTAAAAAATGCGGTTTCAGCCATTTCCGGCGAACGGCCCATCGAAAAAGATTCCGAGCATTATTTCTTCGAATTGGGCCATTTTGCCGACATGCTACGCGACTGGACCACCGCCGGCCACCTGCAGCCGGAAGTCAGTAACAAGATGGCCGAATGGCTGGATAATGGCCTCCAGCAATGGGATATTTCCCGCGACGCGCCGTACTTTGGTTTCGAAATCCCAGATGCGCCGGGTAAGTATTTTTACGTCTGGCTGGACGCACCGATAGGTTATATGGCCAGCTTCAAGCATTTCTGCGAGCGCCAAGGCCTGGATTTCGACAGCTTCTGGCAAAAAGACAGCGACGCGGAGCTTTACCATTTTATTGGCAAAGACATCATTTATTTCCATGCGCTGTTCTGGCCGGCCATGCTGCACGGCGCCGACTTCCGCACGCCCAGCGCGATCTTCGCCCACGGCTTTTTGACTGTGAATGGCGAGAAAATGTCTAAATCGCGCGGCACCTTCATCAAGGCCCGCACTTACCTGGACCATCTGAATCCGGAATATTTGCGCTATTATTTCGCCGCCAAACTGAGTGCGGGCGTCGATGACATTGATTTAAACTTCGACGACTTCAGCCAACGCGTCAACTCCGATTTGGTTGGCAAAGTGGTCAACATCGCCAGCCGCTGCTCCGGCTTCATCGCCAAACGCTTCGACGGCATGCTTTCCGCTGAATGCTCCGAAGCCGCTTTATTCCAACAGTTTGTCGACGCCAACAGCGCCATCGCCGATTTATACGAAAATCGTGAGTTTGGCAAAGCGATGCGCGAAATCATGGCACTGGCCGACAAAGCCAACCAGTACATCGACGAGAAAAAGCCCTGGCTAATCGCCAAGGAAGAAGGCAAGGACGCCGAATTACATGCGGTCTGCAGCATGGGCGTGAATCTATTTCGGATGTTGGTGGCCTATCTGCGCCCGGTGATTCCGACTCTAGCAAGCAACGCCGAAAGCTTTTTGAACATCCCCGCGCAAGGCTGGCCGAGCAATGCTCACCCGCTGCTCAGCCATAAGATTAATGGCTTCACACCGTTGATGACCCGCGTAGAGCCGGACAAGATTGCCGCTATTGTAGAAGCCTCTAAGGAAAATCTGGAAAAAACGCCACCGGTCATAGCCAAGCCAGTCAAACAAGCTGCCGCTGCCGAAACTAATCCAGAGCAAGTGGCAAAAGCCATATCCGAACCCATCGCCGAAACGATAGAGATCGAAGATTTCGCCAAGATAGATTTACGCATCGGTCGTATCGTCAAAGCCGAATCGGTGGAAGGCGCGGAAAAATTGCTGCAACTGACCGTAGATCTGGGCAGCGAAACCCGCAACATCTTCGCCGGGATAAAATCGGCATACGCTCCAGAAGAACTTGAAGGCAAATTGATCGTGGTAGTGGCCAATCTAAAGCCACGCAAAATGCGCTTTGGCACCTCGGAAGGCATGGTGCTGGCTGCGGGACCTGGCGGCAAGGACATCTGGGTCTTGTCCCCCGACCAAGGCGCTCAGCCCGGCATGCGGGTCAAATAGCGCGACCGACACGTAGACTAGACAGGCAGGGCAAGTTGACACAAACATGACCACAAGTAACGATGCCCGACTGGCTGACCAGATTGATGGACTGCTTCCGCAAACCCAGTGTCGTAAATGCGGTTACCAGGGCTGCAGACCTTACGCCGAAGCCATTGCCAGCGGCCTGGCTGACATCAACCAATGTCCGCCAGGCGGCGCCCTAGGTATTCAACAACTCGCCGCACTATTGAATCGGCCAACCAAACCCTTGAATCCCGAATTCGGTAGCGAAGGCCCGCGCTTGCTAGCGGTGATCAATGAGGCCGAGTGTATCGGTTGCACCAAATGCCTGCCGCCATGCCCGACAGACGCCATCCTGGGTGCCTCGAAACATATGCATACCGTGATTGCCGAGCTTTGTACCGGCTGCGAACTATGCATCGCACCTTGCCCAGTTAATTGCATCAGCATGATAGCCGCCACGCCGGCAAACTGGAGCCCAAGCGACGCCAATCGGGCGAGGCTGCGCTATGACGCCCGAAACCGGCGCCTAGCCAAACTTGAAGTTGAAAAAGCCGAACGCTTGAACCGGCAAAAACAATTACTGGCCAAGCTAAACAAAGCAAAAGCCACCGACTAATCCCTGTTTGGCAATGACTTTAATGCCGTTTCCTCTTATAATGACCAACTAAACGAAAAGCGCCCGTAGCTCAGCTGGATAGAGCGCAGCCCTCCGGAGGCTGAGGCCAGAGGTTCGAATCCTCTCGGGCGCGCCATTTTGACATCTTCCCCCAAACCGCGTTTTTGGCTCTGTGCCCTGTATGTGCCCTGACTGTGCCACGCACTTAAAATCACTTTGTGTACATTAACGCAAAATGACCTTCGCCCTCCTGTGCCTAGACAGCACTAAAATTTTCAATTTCTTAATTTCCGTTGAGATGATATACGAATATTGATAACTGACGTGCAGGGAGTATGCGCCCATAAAAATAGCCAGTTATATTTAAATCATGCTGGTATTACCTGTCGCAAAATTTATATTGCCAACGACTTTTGTTACAACAATGATGAAAAGATTTTTGGTGACTCAGATTGAGACCAATTTCTCAGCCACTATTGCTGAACAAGGTAGTTACTAAAAAAATCAATATCTGTATGTCGGCTATAGGCGATTTTTTCTAAATTAGCGAATATACAGTTTCGGCCATTACCCGACTGTCGGGTTCATTATCCAATTTCAATAGTTCAGGTATATGGTGAGTCAACCGAATGTCAGGTATTCGGCAATCAAATCGACATTATGACCGCGTCACTACGGCCATCAAGAGACAGTCACCAAGTTTTAACGATAGACAGCTAACTTGCACATTGCTGCCAATGATTTTGGCTAGAGTTAAAATTTAACATAAAGTACTTTTTGACTAAACAATTGCGTCTTTTAGAAGGCTACAATGGTAAATGTTGTTTGTATCGATTGAAAATAAGGAGTTCCTCCGTGATTAACGTTAAGAATTATTTGATGATTATCTTTACCGCCACATCCGGACTGGTTTTTGCCTCTGATGCCCAATTGTTATTAGTCCGGGATGCGAACCCCAACAAAACATGCGATGTTCCTGTTTTTAATGGTAAGCTTTATTCAGTGCCAAATAATCAATCCCTGGACGACGTTAGTAGTGTTGTGGGTCTGAATATGTTAACCAGGACGCAGGAATTGCCTTTCGAAGATAATGCTTCTGGGCGATCATCTATTCCAACAGGGACATATTCAGCTAACATTAGGGAAGATCAAACCAAGAGCTGGATGCAAGGAAAACCCGATCGAGCTTGGCGGCTTGAATTAATAAATACCAACCCTCGATCTGCAATCCAGTTCCATTATGGCAAAGACAAGTCTTGGTCAAAAGGATGTGTTATTTTGACAGGCAATACCGATAACGTAGGCTTGATTTGTAGGGCAGGTGATCCGGACACTCCAGATGGTGCTGTTACCGCAGTTCGTAACTACGTAAATGGCAAAGTCAATAGTTCATCTGATTCAATTCGAATTCGAATTGTCGAGTGGTCAGTTTCGGAATAATTTTTCTTGATTTGCGAGATGACAAATTCGGTATTAATCTAACAAATCCCCGCTTTTAATTGCGTTGACTAGGCCTTGCTTCGATCATCTAACTAAGATGCACCGGAAGGAGCAAAAGGGTAATCTCTCGCAGCAATTTCTAGCTTAGTCCGGATGATATACTGAAGCGAAAACCCTCAACGTTCAAAATTTATTGTGGCTACATAAGTTTCGTGGTAGAAACTTTAGTAAAAAGCTAGTAACTTATTGGGCATCAGTTAGGAGGGTTTAGCAGTGAAACAGCCCATAAGAATCTTCAGCAGCGGGCCGAAAAAACAAATCGTAACCAGACTCGTTAAGAGCTTTTTGACTTCCATAATACAACTTTGCCATAGAAACACGCTGGCTATAGGTCATTTTATATTGGGGTGAGGAAATACCGAACGTGACTCTCGATAATTGCACATGGCTGCCACGTTTGGTGGTTTTGTGACCCGCATTCTGCTCGTACTGTTTCTTTCGTCGCTGGCCCAGATTAAATTGGCCGAAGCCCAATTATCCATTACTCAGCTCGTTGGGTCGAAATCTACATGGAAGCGGCCGATCGATACCGCTCCCGAATTTATTAAACTGCTAGCTGAGACGAGATTAAACCTGGGTGACGGGATCAACGCGGCGTCCTTCGATCCGAACGACCTATCCGACAAGGAATATCTTCACTTTTACCTACTATCACGTGCCGCCCGGATGGGTTGGTTTCGCCCATTGGTGCCCGACTTAGGCGAGGGTGAACCTTACGGAGCAACCCCCAGAGACTGTTCCGAAAGGGAACTGTCCTTACAAAGTCACTCCGTAGCAGTTTTTAACCAGCCAGTTTGGTGTCAGCACTATCAATGGAAGGCTGCAAAATGGATCTTCGATACTCTCAACAATCCACCGGTCGATAACTCCGATGGCATCATTGCAAAGCTGTTCTTTCTCGCGGAGACGGCTGGGGGCGACCTGAGCGCTTTAGAGGTACAGAATGCTGTTACTGGCCAATATCCCCAACTGAAGCCCGCGGCATTTCCATTCTTGGATGTTGCGCCGTATCGGTCCCAAATCGATACCGAGAAGCCCCAATCAACATACGAAGCCTGGAATTCTTGGGCGAATACGCCGGAAGATAAATTGCGATCGGCCGACATGCTTTTTTTTTATAAACAAGACCTACTAGGCGCGACGGGGTACTTTAATGCGTACGGCCCCTTTGTCGACCTTAGAGATAACAAAACTTATTCGAACATATATATCAGCAAGAAAAGTCAGTATTTTCTTGGCAACGAATTGCAGTTAAAGGGATCTTTCGGACTTGATTATGAAGCCCCTAAAATGCCGCCCCTACCCCCGGATGACTCCCCTACGTTGCCCCGACCCAGTTACTATACCGAGTACCCCTTCGCAGGACCGTTCATTGCAGTCAACTCGCTTACCCTCGACAGCTTGCTTTCCGGGGACAAGTATGGCCTTCTGACATACTCTGATTTCTTTCAACCTCCCGTAATTGCAGTCAAGCAGACGGGTGGCGGTGGTGGAATGGTCATTGTGGCACGATCGCTCACGATTGGCGAAACGATCCTGGACCGTCCCGAGCGCATCTGGTCGACGATCGGTGAGAAAGTATATCCGACAACTGGCAAGTGTACGCTGAACGACCAGATGCTGGGGTTTGCGCTGAAACAGATCGCCCCCAATGCGCCCGCCGCTAGTACCTGCCCTGTATGGTACCCTACAAAAGGATTCTTGTTTTCAGAATGCGCTCGCTGTATGGAAGCTGGTGTTACGGTCCGAGATTGATGCCCGGCCGAACGCAATTATGCACCGATACATTGACATTCGGGTGAACGATACCCGATTAAGCCCGTTCATAATTTCAAATTTCGAAGAAGCCGTTCCGTTCTTCGGCCAAAATGCTCTGCAGCGTTGGAATGTTGCGATAGCAAAGCGGCTCCTTACCCAGGTCAATCTGGCTGATCTGTCGGGGCGGCGGGACGAGCTTGGGATGCTTCTTCGTGACGCCGAGGCATTGAGAGGACGTTTCTTCATTCCCCCGTCCAATGAAGCTGCAAATGACTTGCTTCCAATCTACAACCAACTGCGCGCCACAATGGCGGCCATGAAGGGAAAACACTTACTACTGAGGGGAAACTCGTTCCCAGAAACACCTGAATTGTCCAACAGTCTTCTCCTTGCGTCTGCCTCATCTAACGACACATGGGTTATTCCGACAAGTATTCGACTGGCGGCTACATTTCCGGGTAAGAGCCCTAAGTTCGGGAGGCTGTGGGCAGATGTTGCGAACCCGGCAACCGGCTATGTCAGATTGCAGTTTCTCGCGGAGATGTACGCCCCATCATCCTTACTTAATGCTGCTTCGCGGCTAGCTGATATTAAAAATTGGAAATTTGGCGGCATAGCGCATGACATACGTTACTTAGGGATTAGCCAGGCCGGCACTGCCAACTGGATCGTGGAAGATCAGGTACGCGTCAGTGACAACACATTTCTCTTTACGATAAGAACCCAGCAGAGTTTCCTGCCTGTCCTTCTCGCCCAATTGGCGAAGCCCCCTGGGCTACCATTAAGCATTAATTGGACCAGTGCTACTGATTCTGACGTCAGCAGCGCCACTAGCGGCCCGATAACCGGAGCTATTGGCCTATCCTCGATCCCGTGGAAGCTATCCAATATTTCGCAAACCACCGTCACGAATGAGACGAGCTTTCCAGCAAGAGTAGTGGCCCTCAGCACCGTCACCTCCTCCATTCCGGTCATGCCAGTCTTGGATTTGGATCCAAATGCGTCCACAACGCTTCCAGAATACGTACAGTTATCGCTTGGTGGCGGAACGCTCGTCGGAGCTGAGTCCCTCCTCGATCCTGCCGGCGCTGTCGATGTGAAACGCAAGTTGGATTATGTTGCCAGCGACTCCTCAATCGTTCCGGTGCAGGTTGAAAATCTCCTAACAGAGGTAGCAGGGCAGTCAATTCGCGATACTCAAGTTCGTATTGAGTTTGCCGACATGGACGGCAATCACCTCTATGGGCCAATCACTGTGAGCCTTGCCGCATTTGGATTGCCCGAATCACGAACCGAACTCAAACTGCTACTTCCGGTGGGTTTCAAGATGACCTATTCGACGGTGTTCGTGCTGCAGAGCGGTACACAAATCCAAGGGCCTAATGGTAGCGAGGATGGCCTTAAGCTTTCTATCGACAAAACTTTTTAAGAGGAGTGACATCTCATGAAAATCCTTCATTTAATTCTTACAGGCGCGGTGCTTCTCCAATCGAGTGAAATTCTTGCCCAAGCAAGTTTAGCCGCTGAGAACAGCGTTGACGCCGTAACTGTTGATGTAAATACTCCTGATGGATCTGTTGAGCAACAAACTTTCACACTGGTTAGGGATTCACATAACAGCGACCAGTGGTACTACTTCCCAAATCAACCGAGGCTGTCCGAACAGGTGATCAATGGGAAGCGGACGCCGGAACTGACTTTCATTCGTTACACATCGTCGACAAACGACGGTCAATTGAATTCGGCCGGATTGCTTACGTTCGCAATTACACTCGGTGCTGCTCCAGATGCGCTGGATGCGATGAAAAAACGACTCGCGGACCATCTCCAAAAAGTCGGTAAGGCACTGGGTGCAGCGCGACTTTCTCCTATTCCGCTAAATTCCGCTTCTGCGAGCGTCTATTCTCCCAGTACTGGCAACCTGCTTGCTGATGGCGGAGCTAACTCAGTCGTGGTACCGGACACGGCTGGGCCCACTAACGCCAGCAGCAAAGTCGTCTTTGCCCTTATGCTCACGGATGTCGGCTCCGATATTTACGATAAGCTGCTGAACGGCACTGGAGGGATTCCGATTTGGGTGCGCTACAAGTTCAATGGGCTCACGCCGCCAGCTGGCTTCAAAGTAACTGCCAACTGGGATCGGGCGTACGAGCACTACAGCAAGGATGAAAAATTCCGTGCTCGCGCATCTTACTATGGACTATTCTCGGCGAATTATGCGAGTGATCGTCAATACATTCGTGATGAACTATTGAAATCGGGGGATATTGTCGTTGATGCGATTACGGGGGGCGATTTCAAGCAAGAAACACTTGACACTTATCTCGGAAAATTTCAAGCTAGTTG
>MSXO01000072.1 GCA_002083615.1 Proteobacteria bacterium ST_bin11
AAATGATGCGCTGGTTGATTACTGTTGCCTTACGCCAACGTCTATTAGTGTTGGCCTTGGCTGTGGTACTGGTGATATTGGGTGTGCAAGCCGCCCGGCAAATGCCGTTGGACGTGTTCCCGGAATTCGCGCCGCCGCTGGTGGAAATACAGACTGAAGCACCCGGATTGTCCACAGAGGAAGTGGAGAGCCTGATCACCGTGCCCTTGGAAAACGCGGTCAACGGCACGGCCTGGCTAAAAACCCTACGTTCCAAGTCGGTGTTGGGTCTGTCGTCAGTGGTCTGTATCTTTCAGGAGGGCTCGGATTTGATGCGGGCCAGACAGTTGGTGCAGGAGCGCGTCGCCACCATCACACCACGCCTGCCGGCCGTGGCTCGCGCACCGGTGATGTTATCGCCGTTATCGTCCACCAGTCGGGCGCTGAAGATTGGCGTTTCATCGAAAAAACTATCGCAGATGGAATTGTCCGAATTGGCTTTGTGGACCATTCGCCCACGCTTGATGGCGGTGCCGGGTGTGGCCAACGTAGCCATTTGGGGGCAACGTGATCGGCAGTTACAGGTACTGGTTGATCCTGATCGCCTGGCCGCCAACGGCGTGACGCTGGATGCGGTGGTGCGTGCGGCGGGCGATGCGGCCACCGTATCGGCTGGGGGTTTTGTCGATCTACCCAATCAACGCCTGCCGGTGACACATGTGTCTTCGCTGCAAACACCGGACGATATGGCCCGCACCGTGGTGCAGTTCACTGGCGGTGCGCCATTGCGCTTGGGCGATGTGACTGAAATCGTTGAAAGTCACCCGCCGCCGATTGGCGATGCGGTGATCAACGATGGGCCGGGTTTGCTCCTGATCGTCGAAAAACAACCCTGGGGCAATACCTTGGATGTGACTCGCAAGGTCGAAGCGACCTTGGCGGCTTTGCAACCCGGTCTCCACGAGGTCGACATCGATCCGACTATCTTTCGTCCGGCAACCTTCATTGAACGTTCGTTAGATAATTTAAGTGATGCACTGATATTGGGTTGCATTCTAGTCGCGGTCATTCTGATCGTCTTTTTGTTCGAGTGGCGAACCGCCGTGATCAGCCTGTCGGCGATTCCGCTGTCGCTGCTAACGGCTGCGGTGGTGCTTTATTTGCGCGGCGGCACGCTTAACACCATGGTACTGGCCGGCCTGGTGATTGCGGTTGGTGAAGTGGTGGATGACGCCATTATCGACGTCGAAAACATCATGCGCAGGTTGCGGTTGAACCGAGAGGCAGTTCATCCGCTGTCAACTTTCCGGGTGGTCTTGAAGGCCTCGCTGGAAGTGCGTAGCGCGGTGGTGTTTGCCAGTTTGATCGTCGCGCTGGTGTTCGTGCCGGTGTTTTTCCTGGACGGCTTGGCCGGCACCTTTTTTAGGCCACTGGCGTTTTCCTATTTGTTGGCGATTCTGGCTTCGCTGCTGGTGGCGCTGACCGTGACGCCGGCCTTGTGCCTGATGCTATTACCGAATGCCAAGCCACGCCAAAGCGAAGCGCCGCTGACGCAGGTTTTAAAACGGCATTATCGGCAGCTCTTGCCGGCTATCGTCAGCCGTCCGCAATGGGCGACGGGTTTCCTGATGGTGGCTTTTATATCGACAGCCATCGCTTTACCGCGACTCGGTGAATCGTTTCTGCCCAACTTCAAGGAAACCGATTTTTTGATGCACTGGGTCGAAAAGCCTGGCACATCGCTGGAAGCCATGCGCCGCATTACGATACAGGTCAGCAAGGAACTAAGGGCGATTCCCGGTGTACGCAATTTCGGTTCGCACATTGGCCGAGCTGAAGTCGCCGACGAAGTGGTGGGCCCGAACTTTACCGAGCTATGGATTAGTTTAGATACGGCGGTCGAATACGACAGTACCGTGGCGAAAATCCAGGCCGTCGTCGAAGGTTATCCGGGTCTGTACCGCGATGTGTTGACCTATCTGCGCGAACGGATCAAGGAAGTGCTGACCGGCGCCAGTGCGACCGTGGTGGTGCGCTTGTACGGACCTGACTTGGATGTGCTACGAGATAAGGCGTCCGAAGTCAGTAGAGCTATCAATGATGTGCCCGGCATCGCCAACCTCAAGGTGGAGCCGCAAATATTGGTACCGCAGATACAGATACGGCTTAAGCCTGACGTGGCGGCCAACTTTGGTTTGACAGCCGGTCAAGTGCGCCGGGCCGCAGCCACACTAATCAAAGGTAGTAAGGTTGGCGAAATTTACCGTGACCAAAAAGTCATCGACGTGACGGTTTGGGGTGCTGAGCGGGTCCGTCATGATCTCGCTGCACTCAGACAACTCACTATCGATACGCCATCCGGGGCACGCGTGCCGTTGGGCGATGTGGCGGACATCTACATTGCACCCACGTCGAACGAAATCAAACGAGAAAACGCCTCGCGCCGAATCGACGTTACCTGCAATGTCAGTGGCAACGATTTAGGTGGCGTGGCGAGAGAAATTGAAAGGCGCGTGAAAAACCTGACGTTTGCGCAAGGCTATCACCCGGAATTTCTGGGCGAATACGCAGCACGACAAGCGTCCAGCGAACGGCTGGCGTGGTTGAGCTTGGCTTCATTGCTGGGCATCCTGGTGTTACTGCATGTCGATTTTCGCTCGCTGCGCTTGGTGCTTTTAGTGGCGTTAACCTTGCCGTTTGCGTTGATCGGCGGCGTTGTGGGAGCGTTTTTAAGTGGCGGGGTACTGTCGCTCGGCTCGCTGGTCGGTTTCATCACCGTACTGGGTATTGCTGCCCGAAACGGCATCATGCTGTTAAGCCACTATCGACATCTGGAACAACAAGAAGGCCAGGTATTTGGAGCAGGATTGGCGATGCGTGGCGCCGAAGAACGTCTGGCACCGATACTAATGACCGCTGCCTGTGCCGGTCTGGCCCTGTTACCGCTAATCCTCAAAGGCAACGTGCCCGGCCACGAAATCGAATACCCCATGGCGGTAGTGATACTCGGTGGCTTGATTACCTCGACGTTGTTGAATCTGTTTTTAATGCCTTCCCTGTATTGCAGGTATGGCAACGCTACAGCATAAAAATTAAAGGAAGTTACAGGATTTTCAGTGTCAGAAAACGGGTGACGTGCGGACCTCCAAAGAAGGGAGTTTAAAGAGTTGTTAGTGACTGGTTTTGGCCGTTGTTATTCTGTGAAAATGTAAGTTTGCTCGCCTAATACCTGACATTCAGCTGATTCAACGAATACATGAACTCTTGAAGTTGGAAAGTATGGCCGACAGCCCTGTAATTGACTTCATTCAAGACAGTTTTAGCTAATAGACGTCATGGATTTTTATTCAGTCTAGCCGCCAGATGAGTAATTCTGCGCTGTGATTTTTGATTTTTCACAGCCATCGCCAGCGCTTTGGGCTGGGCAATCACGACGACTAATTGTTTGCCACGCGTGACGCCGGTATACAGCAGATTGCGTTCCAGCAGCATAAAATGCTGCATGGCCATTGGAATCACCACCACCGGATATTCCGAGCCTTGCGATTTGTGCACGCTGGTTGCATATGCCAGCGTAATTTCGTCCAAATCGCTGAATTCGTAGTCGACCTCCCGATCGTCGAATAAGATCTTGACCTGGCTTTCTTCAAGATCGATGGCTTTGATCACTCCAATGTCGCCGTTGAAGACTTCCTTGTCGTAGTTGTTGATCCGCTGAATCACCTTATCACCCGGCGCATAGGTATTGCCGAAACGGGTAATCTTGGGTTCGCTGTGTCCGTTTAACCGCGCTTGCAATTCGACGTTCAACGACCGCGCTCCCAGGCCACCGCGATTCATAGGCGTCAGAATCTGCACGTCGTTGACCGGATGAAATTTAAAACGCTGCGGAATCCGTTCGAGGACGACGTGCATCAATTTTGCGAAAATCTCCTCAGGTGTTTCGGCGTAGAGGCAATAAAAGTCGCTGAGGCTTTCAGTTTTATCCACCACAGGTATTTGCCCGTGGTTAATCCGGTGCGCATTCGTGATGATTTTTGAGGTACTGGCTTGGCGGAATATCTCTGTCAGACGCACGGTGGCAATTTGACCGGAATCGATGATGTCGGCCAGCACCGATCCGGGGCCGACGGAGGGTAATTGATCAACATCACCAACAATTAAAACCGCAGCCTCCGTCGGTATGGCTTTTAGCAACTGATTCATCAACACCACGTCCATCATCGACGACTCATCGATCACCAAGCAATCGAGGTCTAGCGGGTTTTCGTCGTTATGCTTGAAGGCAAACTGAGTCGGATCGAACTCCAGTAGACGATGAACGGTTTTCGCTTCCATGCCAGTCGATTCAGTTAAACGTTTTGCCGCTCGACCCGTCGGGGCGCACAAACCGATTCGCACCCGTTTCGCTTTGAGAATCTTGAGCAGACTGTTGACCAGCGTGGTTTTACCGACACCGGGGCCGCCAGTGATCACCGAGACTTTATGCTGGAGTACCAGCCGAACTGCTGCAGCTTGCGACTGCGACAAGGTCATGCCAGTTTGCCCTTCAACCCAAGGAATGGCTTTATCCGCGTCAATCACACCCCATGTCGCATCACCTTGATTTAATCGGTTCAGATGGACGGCACAACCTATTTCAGCACGGTGTAAAGGCGTCAGAAAAATGAATTCGTCGCTGCCGTCGATTTCGGCGATCAAATTGCCTTCGGTTAATTCTGCCGCGATCGCTTGATCGATAATCGGCAATGGAATTTCCAGTAGCTTCGCCGCCATTTCGCACAGATTGCTGCGAATCGCAGCGCAGTGGCCTTCGCCGGACCATTCCTGCAAGACATGCCGGACACCCGCTTGCGCTCGCAGCAGGGATTGCGGGCCGATGCCTAGCTTCTGGGCCAGCGTGTCAGCCGTCTTAAAGCCGATGCCGTGAATATCCAGTGCCAGGCGATAGGGATTTTCGCGCACTTTCTCGATGGCCTGATCACCGTAGGTTTTGTAAATGCGCACCGAACGCGAGGTACCGACGCCATGGGATTGCAGAAAAACCATGATCTCCCGAATCACTTTCTGTTCAGCCCAGGCACTGGTCACACGCTCCTGGCGTTTCTTACCAATTCCTGGTAATTCCAACAGACGCTCGGGTGTTTGCTCAATCACATCGAACACCAGCTCACCGAAGGCTTTGACCAGTTTCTTGGCAAAATGGGGACCGATACCTTTGACCATCCCTGAACCCAGGTATTTTTCGATACCGTCCAACGTGGTCGGGGGCACGATTTTTAACGAGATGGTTTTGAATTGTTGGCCATGTTGGCGATCATTAACCCAGCAACCCAGGCATTCGATGTATTCACCCGCTGTGACACTGGCGGCCGAGCCGATCACCGTAATCAATTCCCGATAACCTTTGACCTTGACCCGCAACACGCAAAATCCCGAGGCCTCGCTATGAAACGTCACGCGTTCGATAGAGCCGTGCAGTATTTCAACTGGGTTGTCGGCAGAATGTGACGGGCTGGGTTGGAAATCCATACTCAATAAGCTATCTCTAGCGTTTTTTCATCAAGTCATCGAGCGTCAGTCCGCAGTTGGGCGCGAAGGACAGCATAAAAAATCTGACCTCAGGCTGATCCATTGCTTCAATATCCCGTTCGAGTTGTTCGGCAGCTATTTCAAATTCAGCATTGCCGGCTTTCAATTCGGCCTGGCATTTCAGGTAGGCGGATATCTTGTCAGCTGCTTTGATGATTTTCTGATGGGCTTCAGACATTTGCTGGTGATCGATCAAAACCCGGAAATCGGGTTGTAATGCTTCAGGCAGAAGATTCAATAACTCTTGTTCCGCTTGCTGCTCGATTTGCTTGTAGGCACCGAGAATTGCTGATGAATGGTATTTGATGGGTGTGGGCATATCACCGGTAATGACTTCAGTGATGTCATGGTAAAGGGCTGCGGTTGCCACGGCATTGGCATCGACTTGACCTTCAAAATAGCGATTTTTGATGAGCGCCAAGGTATGGGCAATGACAGCCACTTCCCAGCTGTGCTCCATGACATTTTCTTCATGGGCGTTGCGTTTTAGTCCCCAGCGTTTAATCCATCTTAAGCGCGAAAGGTAAGCATAAAAATTAGAACTAATCGATGATGACATGGGGTTCAGAAGTCCTTGGTTTGTTCAAAGCAGATTAAAACACTGCAGCGCAATAGCCTTAATCTTACTGCCGCTGAATCGTTATCCCCAAATTCTGTGGATAACATTGTTTAAAATATAGGGTTAGTTCATCTAACCCGCTGTTCTACTTAAAGGCTTATCAAATTGGGCAATAATTGGTCATCAATACACCGTGACGTTTTACATCCACCAGTTACTGTGGCGGAAGCTGTCGCTCGGTTGTTACTGGTTCTGGAAAAGAAGGACCAGCTGACAATAGCGGCAATGGAACCGAACAACCTGATAGACCTGCATTTCGGGCTTGGACTGGCGATTCGAAATGCCTACGACCTCCATAATCCGGATAATCCGTTACTACTTGAATGTGCCACGTCCCATCCTGATGACGCTGCACTTTTCATCATTCATGCTCTGTGGCAACGGCTACAGTAAACAACCACTTTACGGATCAACAGATTGCCTGCGTTACGCCTTACCTTTGGATTTTTTATCGTTCTATGCTGGAGCGGTGCGCATGCTCACCCCGGTAAGGTTAATACCGAAGGTTGCCATACCCATCGAAAGACGAGTGAATACCACTGCCATCAAGATCGCATCAAGGCAAAATTGGAACCGGTCGTGCCACCCAGTCAAACAGCGCAGCCTCTTGCTCAAGTGCAAGCCAGTATGGAGTCGAAAGAGCTTTTTAAGCTTGATTACGAAGGATTCACCCTTTGGATTGATTGCAAAGAACGAGCCGCTATCCGATTTCGCTATACCGCCCAGCGAGACAATGGCAATGTAAAGCGCTACGATCATTTCGAGTTGGGGCCAGGTGCACCAGCAGCGTGCCAACAGTTCAGTAGCCAGGCCTACGGCAATGGCTATGACCGTGGTCACCAAGTGCCCGCAAATCATCTTGATGACTCGGTCAATGCGATCCATCAATCGAACTATATGGCGAACATCTTGCCTCAAACCTCGCAGATGAATCGAGGTGCCTGGTTGCTTACGGAGGAAATCATCGAGTGTTACCGAGATATTGATGATCTCTTAGTCCTAGGCGGCATAATCTGGGGTCAGGATACCAGCAACGATATTTTTGCTTCCAGTCATGGCGTACGCACCCCCGACTACTTTTACAAAGTGATCGTACGGGGCACTGGCGCCGATGAACGGGCAATTGCCTGGGTAGTGCCGAATTCCACTGAGGCCACGAAACGCAATCTGGATTACTTTCTGGTATCGATTGACGAACTGGAAAAACTTACTGGGGACCAATTTCCAGTTGCGGATTATGCAAAACATGACAAGCCAGCCACCAGCTGGTTAATTCCATACGGCTGTAACAAAAGTTAATCCTGGCATAGAGTGACCAGCTAGGCTACTAGTCATGAGCACTCAGTGAATTGCCATTGATAAGCAACCCTTGCCATAAGTTTTCCTTCGCTTTATCATTATAAAAATTCATCGAGATCGATTAATTATTCACTCAATATGGCATATGATCACCTGTCGACTGTCAACGATCCTTGGATCCAAACGCCTTAAAGTCGCCGATGTTTGTCACGCAACAGGCATCGCGCGGGCGACGGTAGATCGCTATTACTACGATCAGGTAAAAAGCTTTGATCGCGAGGTCCTTGCCAAATTGTGTCGCTATTTGCAGGTAAAGCCGGGGGATCTACTGGTATTGGTCGACCAACAAGATCTATTTGAATCGTGGGAACAGCCCATTCAGCCCAGCGAACCGAAAATCAAGGGAGGCGTATGATTGAGCGCGAGGTGAAGGTTTTGCTTGATGCCAATGCGGTGAAGCAAGTCCAAGTTCATTATGCCGTGATGGCACAAGGTTACATGGTGGTCATCAACGGACAACCATTGGAAACGACCAAACGTGAAACCAAGGAATTTAAAACCTTGGACGCGGCAGCCAAACAATTATTCAAACTGGGGATTGCGGATTTTTCAGTCAAGCTAAAAACCTGAACTGGCTGAATAAACCGACATACCAATTTTTTGCTTCAAGGAATTCGAAGTGGGCGTAATCAGAAACTGCATTTTTGGCAAACAATGCGATAAAAAATGGGCCGAGTTGACTCAAACAGACAATCAGGACGTTCGCTATTGTTCAGCCTGTGAACAGAATGTTTACTTGTGCCAGGACGAATACACTTTAGCCGAGGCGATCCAAGCGAATCGTTGTGTTGCCGTTGATATTGATGAAAACGTGCGGCTATTAGGTGAGCCATTACCTCTCCCTTATTACTAGACTCATGCCTCTCTCTGCCTCATGAACATAAACGAAATGGGATATTTGAAATTATGCGTGGGTGAACGCTTTGATCATGACATGCCCGCGGAAGGCATGAGCATAATCCTAGCGAATGGCACGCCTTTGCTGACGTTTAATTTTTCGGCGTCCTCTCGAGAAATCCAAGCCTTTCTGAATGGGAATTCTTCGTTTGCGTTATTCGCAAAAGCCGAACTCATTTTGTTTTTATTCAAAATCGAGGGTTTTCTGGATTGGTCAGATTTGGCGTTTACCATTCATCTAGCCGGTGATGAGACGATTGATGAGGGTGGTGCTTATTTGCCCATTAATCTGGTATTGGTGGATCCCGACACCAAAATTGTCAAAGGTCTACGCATAGTGACGGTTTCACCGGATTTCAGGTCAAGATTGGCCGAATTGATTCGAACACAAGCCTCAGAGCCGTTTGATACCATGGCGTATTATCGTGCCATTGGCAGTCTTTACGAAACATACCCCGCGGCAAGCGATTTACTTAAACAAGCCGTGATTATTGAACAAGGTGGCAAGACACTACCCGCAAGCCATGGCTAGCGACATTCATGGACACAACGACTCATTTATAACCCCGACCCGGTAAGAGAATGACGAAATCCCAACTCATCGAAAACATCAGCCTTAGATTGCCTCATCTACTGCAACGTGACGTTGAAATGGCCATTAACATCACCATCGATGCGATGACCCACCATTTGGCCCAAGGTGAACGCATTGAGATTCGTGGATTTGGTGGGTTCTCGTTTATTCAGCGAGCCGCGCGGATAGGGCGTAACCCTAAGACAGGCGAACAAGTGAGTTTGCCCATTCGGCATTCCACTCACTTCAAACCAGGACTGGATTTACGTGAGCGTGTTGAACAGTCGAGAACCGCGATTCCCATCACGGATGATTAGACATAACACCTTCTGTGATATCTAAAAGCAATCATGGTGATTTGCAGTTAAAGGCATATTACCCAGTGACTTAGATTGCTTTCGCCCCGTTTTTTTAAAAAAAATCTTCACTCGTACAATAAAAGTCGTATTTGACTTTTATTGTACGCAACTCGCCCTTAATCCTCCTCACAATAATGACCATCCCAACCGGAGGTCATTATGGAACCCGTTGCCATCCCCCAATCGATCGACGATCCGATCCACATTTTATTGTGGAGTGCGGACGAGATCGTACCCTTCATGGTGAGCATGCTGACCGGCATGTTGATCGATCAGTTCATTCCTGGCTTAGCGCTCGGGTTGATTGCAGTCAAATTTTACCGGCGTTTCCGCGATAATCGGCCTGACGGCTACACATTGCATGCGCTGTATTGGTTGGGTTTGTTGCCCAGTCGCGCTAAGACCATCCCCAATCCTTACATCCGCCGGTTCCTGCCATGAGATGGTCGGATTTTCTGCAAACCTGGGATGGGCACGAGACCGAGAATCGGTTTAGCCGCGTCATCATTATTGCCTTGCTGGTGATTTGCGTGATTACTTCGCTAGCCGCCTGGCGCACCGAACGCAGCATCATTCTGGTGCCACCGAGCTTGACGCAGGAGGTCGAAGTCACCCGCAGTCAGGCGTCCAGTGAGTTCAAAGAGTCCTGGGGCTTGTTCCTGGCTGAATTGCTCGGTAATACCACCCCGGCCAATGCCGACTTTCTGAAAACCGCGGTCGAGCCGTTATTGGCGCCGGATATTTACCGCAGTGTCCTGGATGCCATGAGTGATCAAATCAAGGCCATCAAAATGGATCGGGTCGCGATCAGTTTCACCCCGCGTCACGTTGATTACGAAGCCGAGACCAACAAGGTTTTTGTCAGCGGCGAACTGAAAAGCCAGGGCCCCAGTTCCAAACCGGACGTTAAGCTCCGTACCTACGAATTCATCATCGACATCAAAAATTATCGGCCCCGGCTGGAATACATCGACGTGTATCCAGATTCCCCCAGAACCCTGGCCCGTTTGAAAGCCACCCAAGGCCAACCCCAAGAGGCTAAACCATGAAACCAGTACTGTGTTCTTGGCTGTTACTCACCATTGCCGGTCCGGCGTGGGCCAACGATGAGTTACCGGTGACGGTGTTACCACCGGTCACTACCGTGGCCGAAGAGTCATCCTCATCGCCATCACAGCCGGTTGCCTCGTCGCAGCCAGACTTAGGCATCGAGTTACCACCGGTCGATGCCAGCATATTGAAAGCCGCCAAACAACAAGCGGCAGCGTCAAACTCAGTTTCAGCCACTTCCATCGGTCCACAGCACATTGCTGTTAAACCCGGCATCAACGAACTGATGCCGATTGCCGTCGGCCATTTGAATCGGCTGGTCACGCCGTTCGAACATCCAGTGGTCACGACCACCAGCCAGGCGACTACTAGCACCAAAGGCAAAATCGTCTATGTCGCCACCGCCGACGAAACACCGGTGACGTTATACATTACCCCTGGCGACAACCAGGACATCGCGCTATCACTGACTTTGATCCCCAAACGCATTCCGGCGAGGGAAATCCATCTCGATTTGGATAAGGACAGTTACCAATTGCTAAACCAATGGCAGCGCTCGGATGCCGGTGATCGAAATTCTGGCCAAAAGGAACAAGCCTACATTAGCCAGCTGAAAACCTTGTTTCGGGATTTGGGTTTGCAAAAGACCCCAGCCGGTTATTCACTCCGCGAACCGAAGCCGCAGGAACAGATTCACTGCCTGCAGGACCGCGTGCAGATCAAAACCGGCCAAGTTCTGGAAGGCCAGGACAGGCTGATTCTGGTGGGACTAGCCACAAATACTGGCGGCGGCATGCTCGAGTTCGACGAACGCAGTTGCGCTACCACCCAACAGGACGTGCTGGCCATTTCAGTTTGGCCCAACGTGGTGTTGAAGCCGCAGGAAGCCACCGAGCTGTATGTCGTTGTCCGACAAGTGCCTGAGGCGTCAGTCAGTTTGCGTCCCTCATTATTGAACGGAGGGCAACGGTAATGGCGGTCGTCGAGTCCTGGTGGACACGATTGAGTCCGGCTGCCAAACGCAATCTGGCCGTCGGCAGCATTGGTACCGTGCTGTTGGCCGTCATCATCGCGTTAGCCACTGTCACCCCGGACGTCAGTAAACCGTTGAGTAAACAGGCGACCATCCAACACATCCTGACCGATAGCGATCCACGTTCACTAGGCATCGACGGCATTTCTTCGCAATTACGCGATCTTCTGCAGAAAAATGACGAGCAAGCCCGCCGGCTGGCAGCGATCGAAGAACAACAAAAGCGAGAACAGCTATCCGACGAAATCCGCTTCAAACAATGGACCACCGCCGAACGCGAAGCCTATGAAGCCAAACTTCAAGCCGTCACCGGTGAAGTCGAGTCGTTGAAGAACAAAGCGTCCACACCGTCAACGACCGGCACCCCAGGCGACATCAACCAACCACTACTGGATCAGCCGGCACCCGGAAGACCATCAAACCGTCGCCTGAGCAACGCGCCGTTCGATAACAGCCAAGACGATCTCAACCGCGTCTTTGAGCAAGCGGCCATTCCTGGACCGACACCGGGCAATACCGGCGTCTCGGGAGGTCGAGCAAATAGCCCTGCGCCGGCGGCAATGCAGATTCGCGTCATCCAGGAAAGCGCTGAGCAGTCCAATGGTAAAGACAAAGACGCAGCCCCTAGCGAGGGTCGAGGCCGCTCGAACCGTGATCACGTCAGCAGCGATGTCTTCATCCCCGCCGGCAGTATTTTGACCGGCGTTTTATTAAACGGTCTGGATGCGCCAACCGGCAAGAAGGCCAAGAAAGAACCGATGCCGGTGCTGTTCCGGATCAAGAAGGAAGCCATCTTGCCCAATCGTTTCCATGCCGATGTGCGCGAGTGCTTTCTGCTGGCCGCGGGCTTCGGCGACCTAAGTGCCGAGCGCGCCTACTTTCGCGGCGAGACCTTTTCCTGTGTCCGTCAGGACGGTGGCGTGATCGAAGTGCCGATGAATGCTTATGCCACTGGCGAAGATGGCAAAAACGGGGTGCGTGGCCGGGTGGTCTCCAAACAGGGTGCGTTACTCGCCCAGTCAATGATGGCCGGTTTCCTGCGCGGCTTTTCCGATGCCTTCGGTCGTAACCAGATTCCGGTGTTGATGACCGGCGGCATCGGTGCGCTATCCGGTACCACACCGTTCCAAAATGCCTTTTCCTCGCAGTCGATGGAAGGCGGTGCGCTGAAAGGCGCGGGCTACGCGATGGAACGTCTGTCGCATTTTTACATGGACATGGCCGAGGAGATTTACCCGGTCATCGAAGTCGATGCCACCCGCCAGGTCAACTTCATCGTGCAAAAAGGCACGGCATTAAAGCTGAAGTCACCGAGCTGATTCATTAACTAAAACCCAAAGGTCGTTATGACGCTACGCCACATTTTTTTATTTCTAGTCTCACTATTCGGTACATCGATTGCCATGGCCGCCAATCCGCAAAAGCCTGCGGTCTCGGATATTGCCGCCGGTTTGCTCTCGATCAAAATCGACGGCATGCAAGACTTGCCGATCTCAGGCCTGAAGATGGTTAAGTCCGGCGAGCAGACAGTGTTTATTTCCAGCAACGGCCGCTTTGCCTTTTACGGCGGCAAATTGATGGACATCTGGACTCAGCAAGAGATCAAGGAACTGGCGGATATCGACAAAATCGCCAACCGTATCGACCTGTCACGAATGAAACTCAAGGCTGACGATCTGGGTGCGGTAACGGTCGGCCATGGCAAAGCCCAAGTCCTAGTGTTCATCGATCCGCGCTGCCCTTACTGCGGCAAGGTCATGAAAGACCTGCAAGCCTTGCAGGACCAGTACACCTTCAAGCTGGTGATGGTCCCCATTCTCGGTCCCGAATCGCAAAACATTGTCGTGCAACTGGCCTGTCAATGGGGCTCAAGCGAACCCAAAGTCAAAGACTCCGTCCGCGAACGCTTGTTGAAACAGGATTACGCGGGCCTGCCCAATGAAGCGCCTCAGTCATGTAACAAAGAGTCACTGCAAAAAGCTATCGTCACTGCCAAGTTATTCGATTTGAAGGGTGTGCCGTTTCTGATTGCGCCTGACGGACGCACCCACAGTGGCGCGCCGGAATCGTTAGCCGATTGGTTAGCGGACAAACCGAAACCGTCACCCAGCCTGGCAACAACGCCCGATACAAACGCACAAAACACAAACGCCACGGAGAAAAAGCCATGAAACGCTTTCATCAGTTTTCTATTTATAGCCTCAGTGTACTGCTGATCGCCATCACCACCGGCTGCGCCACCGACTACGGCTGTAAAGGCATGCCGGACGAACCCAGCTGTCTGTCGACGACACAGGCTTACCAAGTCACTAATACGGCGATAACGGAAGCGCCTCCGGAAAATAACCCCAATTCGGAGACAAACTCATCAACGGCACTCGTACCGCCGTTACAGCAACCCGTACCCAAGATCGAAGATCCCACGCCGATTCGTACCCCATCGCAGGTCATGCGCATTTGGATCGCGCCTTGGGAAGATGCAGACGGCGATTTGATGGTGTCCAACTATGTCTACACCGAACTGGAACCCAGGCGTTGGATGATCGGCAAGGCGGCTTCGACAGCCAGTTCTTCGTTGATCCCGCTGCAAGTCGAACAACGTCCACCGGAGAGACGCGCCAATGTCGATACCGGGGACGACGAGCGTCCAGTCAATGGATTGAGCAAATCATTGCCTTGATGGGGCAACCCATTTAACCGCAGGTCCCACACACCCTGCGAGACTGAGCGGGCAACCGCTTAAAAACCTGCCGGACTAACCGTCCGAGATTCGACGGGCAACCGTCTTTTAACCTGAAATGAGGATATTTTTGATGAAAACGTCATATCGAAGCGGGGTCTTGATGGCCCTGGCATCGTTATTGTTTATGTTGATGGCCAATGATGCCATGGCCGGTACCGCTGGTACCGAGTTCAGCACCGTCTGGAGCTTGCTGACCGGCTGGGTGGAAGGCTTGCTCGGCCGCATTATCGCTATCGTGTTCGTCATCGTCGGCCTGGTCGCCGGTGTCGTGCGCGGCAGCATCATGGGCTTTGTGCTGGGCATTGCCAGTGGTGTCGGCCTGTTTGCGGCACCGACCATTATCACCAACATCGTGACTGCCACGATTTAGGCCTCACCACGATGACCGGTTCAACGATTGATACCGAGACTGCGGCGGGCAACCGCCGCCTTGCTTCATTGGCACACGATAAGCGGACCGTTAGGGTCCAAGACGTCAACGGCCAGCCAATCAACCCCTGCCATCCGGCCAGAGCCAGGCAGTTGAAACGCAAGCACCGCGTATCGCTGGTGTGCCGGCATCCTTTTACGATTCGTCTCGATCCGGAATGTCCAGCCGAAGACCTGCTGCAGTTTTTTGAAGAGGATATCTTCCTATGACCACCGCACAACGCCCCCGTGCCGACCAACTGTTCCCGGTACTGGCTTATGAGTACGACCATCATCTGTTTTTGATGGCCGATAGCAGCCTTGGTTTTGGCTTTTTGTGCCGGCCGATGACCGGCGCCGATGCCAGCGTTTCTGCGCGCGTCAACGTGTTGCTGAACCAGGACTGGCCCACCGACACTCTGTTGCAGGTGAGCATATGGACCTCGCCCGACATCGAAGAATCGCTGGCGATCATGCAAACGCGGCGTTTGAAACAGCAAAAACCGACCTATAAAACCATGACCCAGGCTAGTATCGAGTTCTTGCGGCAAGGCACCACCAAACCGCCTGAAGCGATTTCCGGAGCACGCCTGCGGCGCAGTCATATTCTGGTCACGGTCAAATTGCCGATGGCCTATCCCAGACCCAGTGAACAAGACATCCGTCGTGCCAGCGAATTGCAAATGGCTACCCAGCAATCGCTGTCGACCATCGGCATGTATCCGGAACTATTGGGCGCCGATCAGTATGTGCGTATTCTGAACACGATTCTAAACTGGCAACCCGATGCCGGTTGGAAAGATCGGGTGGTACCCGAGTGCGATCCGACCCAACTGATCCGCGACCAATTGCTGGATTACGACAACACCCTCGAACTCGATGAAAAAGGCCTGTGGCTCGGAAGTAAAAGAGTAAAGACGCTGTCCGCCAAACGCACCCCCGATCATTTTTACTTTGGCAGCGCCAAAAGCTATCTGGGCGACATTTTGTCCGGTACTCGCGGCATTCGCCAGAATGCTTTGCTCAGTCTGACCCTGCATTACCCGGATGCCGAATCAACCCGCACCCGTCAGGAAGGTGTACGGCAATTCATCACCAACCAGGTTAATACGCCAATTGCCCGGTTTTTGCCGGTGTTGGTGCAGCGTAAACACCATTTCGACGTGTTGTTCGATGCCTACCGGGACGGCGACCGGCCAATCAGGGCCTATTTCGGGGTGTTACTGTTTTGCGACGAACAAGAAGAAGCCGCAGCCGTGTCCAATGCGCGGGTGTATTTCCGGGAGCTGGGTTTTCAGCTGTTGGAAGACAAGTATTTCTGCCTGCCGTTTTTCCTGAACTGTTTGCCATTTGGTCCCGAGCGTTCGGCGATTGCTGACTTGAAACGCTACCGCACCCTGGCTACCCGGCATGCGATTCCGTTATTGCCGCTATTTGGTGATTGGGCGGGCACCGGTACGCCGACCTTGAATTTCGTCTCAAGGAACGGTGAGCACATGGCGGTATCGCTATTTGATACCACCGGCAATTACAACCTGTGCATTGCCGCCGAATCGGGTAAAGGCAAATCATTTCTGACCAACGAAATCATAGTCAGCTACCTGACCGAAGGCGCACAAATCTGGGCGATCGATGTTGGCCGTTCCTATGAAAACCTCTGCGAGGTACTGGAAGGCGATTTCGTCAAATTCACTCACGGTTCGAGCATTTGCATGAACCCATTCGAGATCGTGCAAAACTTCGAGGAAGAAGCCGATATGTTAGCCGGCTTGGTCAGTCAGATGGCGGCACCAACCGAGAAACTGACCGATTTTCAAACCGCCGGTCTGAAACGTATTCTCAAGCAACTGTGGACCGAAAAAGCACAGGCAATGTCCGTGGACAACATTGCAAAATGTCTGTGCGCTGAAACCGATCAACGTTTAAAAGATGTCGGCGAACAGTTGTTTCCCTTTACTACCCGAGGTGAATACGGTCGCTACTTCAATGGCCGCAACAACGCCAAATTCACCAATGACTTTACCGTGCTGGAACTGGAAGAACTCAAAGGCCGCAAACATCTGCAACAAGTCGTACTTTTGCAGCTGATTTACCAAATCCAACAGGAAATGTATCTCGGTGAACGCAACCGGCCCAAGATCGTCATTATCGACGAAGCCTGGGATTTGCTCACTGAAGGCGATGTCGCCAAGTTTATGGAACACGGTTATCGGCGGTTTCGTAAATACGGTGGCGCGGCGGTAACCATCACCCAGTCGGTGAACGACTTATACCGCAATGCCGCCGGCCGCGCCATTGTCGAGAACTCGGCCAATATGTATTTGCTCGGTCAAAAAGCCGAAGTCATCGAAGGCATGAAACAGGATCGGCGTCTGCCACTATCGGATGGCGGCTACGAGTTACTAAAAACCGTACATACCTTACCCGGTGCGTATTCGGAAATCTTTTTCATTACCGAGATGGGTTCCGGTATTGGCCGCCTGATCGTCGATCCTTACAAACGCATTCTGTTCTCCACCAAACCTGAAGACGTCAACGCCCTGAAGCAGTTGCGTCGCCAAGGCTTGAGTTTGGGTGATGCCATTCAACAACTCATCGACAACCGCAGCAGCAAACCCAGGGAAAATAGTTATGGATCCTAAATCGCAATGGCTCAGCACCGTTTTCATCGCAGCCTGTCTGGGCTGCATCGGCGGTTGGCTGGCTGCGCAACAGCAATTACAACAGCCCATCGCTCGATTAAATATGGTCACACCGGTGTTTGTACTTGACCGGGCCAAGCTGATTCAATCGATACCGCCCAATGCCAGCCAGGAACACATGGCCAAGATCGTCGATGACTGGCAAGGTCAGGCCAAAAAGCTCAGTGATGCGGGCTATCTGGTGATCGATTCAACGGCGGTGGTGGCTGCTCCGGAGGATGTCTATGTTCGACACGCCGGACGCTAAGGGTATGAAGAAACCAAGACCCCATTCGCCATCGTCGTACCGTGTCACTCGATTGACTTTAGGCCGCTTCCTACTCAAGGCGATACCGATTTTATTGCTGGTGTTGGCCGCTGAACGCTATATCGGTCAACGATTTTTAATCGGTGGCGACGACCAGGTCGACCGTTGTCTGCCGGATAAATGGGTGTATCTGATCGATACCCACAACAAAGACATCTGGCGCGGCGATTTGATTGCCTTTCGAGCAGAGCGCATGGCGCCCTTTTTCAAGGATGGGCAGATCATCGTCAAAATCGCCGCCGGTGTTACAGGTGACACCATCCACGTCGATCCGCAGCACACCACAATAAACGGTGAACGGATCATCGACGGGCTGCCTTTGACGGAGAAACTCAAAAAGCCGGCGACACAATTCATACGTCATGAAACCATTCCACCTGCAGCCTATTGGGTGACAGGGCAAACCGACAAAAGCTTCGATTCGCGTTACTGGGGCTATGTCTACGATCATCAAGTGATTGGACGGGCCTATGCGTTGTTTTGATCGACCACAGCATTCTTGGCGGCAATCGGCAGTCTGTTTGTTCTGTTGGGTCAGTGTGCAAGCAGTTCAGGCAGAGGAAGCCTGGCTGCAACGTTCTCAGGCTATTTTGCAGGCCTTGGATAGCCAGCCTCGCCCAGACTGGTTGAATGGCCAATCTGAACAGTTGGACGTGAAACGCCATGCGCAACAAGTGTTGGACGCCTCGAAAGCGATCCAAGCAGAGGCACTATCGACACGATCGACAACGGTGGCAAGCGGTCTGCCGACAACACCTTCGAACAAGCCACTCACATTGTTGTTCGTCTCGTTTTCACTGGGTGAGTCCCTGCTGAAAGGCATCTTTGAAGAGGCGGCAGGCCGGGATGATGTATTGCTGGTGTTTCGCGGCCCCAAGCCCGGCCAAAAACTGCCGGCATTGATGGCCGACCTCAAACGCTTGCTGAAAGGTATTGATCCACTGCCCAACATCGTGATCGATCCCACCCGTTTTCAGCGCTGGTCGGTTTCATCGGTGCCTGACATCGTCGTCGAACAGGACGGTAAAACCCGTTTACACGTTCGTGGTGTCAGCAGTCTGTCCTGGCTGGACGAGCAGCTAAAAGCCGGCAAACAGGGTGATTTGGGCACTTTGGGCGATGTTGGCGAAATTACCGAGATCGACTTACTCGAAGAGATAAAACGCCGGATGGCTGGCATCGACTGGAAGCAAAAGCAGCAACAAGCTATCGCTCGGTTCTGGGATCAGCAAAAATTTGAAGTGCTGCCAGTCGCGCAGGCAGATCGTGACCGAACCGTGGATCTGACCATCACCGCCCCGCGCGATCTGACGGCACCGAATGGTCAACTGATCATCCGAACAGGACAAACCGTCAATCCTCTGGACAAAATGCCGTTTGGCTTATGCCTGAAGGTGTTCGATGCCACGGTGCCGGCTCAAGTTGAGCTGATTCAGCATCAGTCCTGCCACGACAAACAGGCCCGCGTGATGTATCTGGCCACGTCGTTGCAGCGTCAGTCCGGGTGGGACAGCTTGCAGCGTTTGGAAACTGCGCTTCAGGCACCGGTGTATTTACTGACGCCGGATGTGCGCAGTCGTTTTCAATTACAGCAAGTACCGGCGATTGTCGAACAAGTCGGCAACCAGTTAGTGGTTCGTGAACGCAAGCTGCCTGTTTCAACAGCGGGAGCTAAATCATGAAGCGATTACAGCGGACGGCTATCATGGCCTTGGGATTTTTATGGCTGTTGATCTCGGGTGTAACAGCGGCCGAAACCACTACGAATAGCGTCGNNCCCGTTGTGCTCGGACGCCGAACTGTGGTCCGGCAAGCTGATCACTGATATTTGCTGGAGCTGTTTGTTTCCGATTCGTGCGGCCGGGGCGTCGCTGGGTGGTGGCAACGTACCGAGCATCGCGACTGATGAGAAGTTCTGTTTCTGTACCGATAGCATGAACATTCCGGAATTAGGCATGACCATGGGTCTATGGAATCCTGCTCGATTGATCGAGATCGTCCGCAATCCCTGGTGTTCGCCTGCGCTGGGCGGGCATAAATTCAGTGCCTCGAACGTGCGTCTGATTGCCACCACTGGCAAGGCGGACTTCGATGCCAGCGAAATGTCGTTCTTCAATTATCACTATTTTGCTTTTCCGCTGACTATCCTGCTGGACCTGTTCTGGGATGGCCGTTGCAACAGTGATGGCTATGGGGACTTTGATTTGCTGTATGTCTCGGAACTCGATCCCACCTGGAACAGCGACTTGCTGGCGTTCTTCACCAGTCCGGAAACGGCCCTGTTTGCCAATCCGGTGGCCATTTCCGCATGTGTTGCCGATGCCGTAGCGGCGGCTACCGGTAATCCTTTGGACGCATTGTTCTGGTGTGCCGGTGCTTGGGGGCATATGTATCCCTTATCCGGGATTTCGCCGACCAGTTACGGTACCGATCCGCGCATCACCAGTTTGTTGGCCACGCGGGCGACGGCAGCTTTACATCGACGCGGGTTGGCCTGGAAAACTTCAGGTAACGATGCCTTATGTGGCGGCTACATCTATCCCTTCATTCCCAAATCGCAATACCGGCTATCGATGTTTTATCCGGTCGCGGAAACCGAATCCAATCACGCCATTGGCGAGACTACCTTCAAGTGGGGTGCGGGGCGGACTTATCCGGGGCCGGGGGAAGATCACATATATATCCAATTTCGTTGGCAAGACTGCTGCGTGGGTTTATGAGGCGATGAAACAATTCTTTGATCCCCAAGCAATCGCCACACAAAGCCTGTCTGCGGTGCTGTGCGTAACCATGGCCTGGACACCGTATGGTGTTTCCTGGGCGGATGCGATTCAGGAAGCCGGGCGAGAGGGTCAACAACTGGGCCAGCAAGTCCTCGGCGGTTTTGCGTTTCCGGTCGATACCGGCAATGGCACGCTGACCTTGAATCCTGGAACGGCTCAGGAGAGCGCCATGTCAATCGGTACGCTGTTTCCGGATACCCATAGCACCACGACTACGACCCAAGATTTTGCCGATCTTTATGGCAACAACCCTGGAACGATCGCAGCCGGGTTGGACGCACAGACTGCATTGAACAGCGAAACCAGCTTTACCGGCGAAGCATATCGCACTTTGATCGACAATGCTCACCAGTCGCACCCGGACTTGCAAGCCGATCCGATCTGGCAAGCCGGCGACCAATTGCTTGCCGATTTTACCCCATGGGCACAGTCGTTCTCGGACTGCACGACCACCACGACCCAAACCGACACTCTGCAATCAGTGCGAGTGCCTGATTATCAGCTGTGTCTGCGGCAACCGACGGTACCGCAAAGCTGCACCGCTACCCACCAAGTCAATGTACAGCCCTTGATCCGTTTTGTCAGTGAGGATGGCGGTTTTTCCAGTTGCGGGCCGGGCTGTATGGATTTGTATGTCGGCCGAGTCGGTGATGATTACTGGGAATCGGATTGCGGCTTGTTTACCTGGCAGGTCAAATACGAAGTCTTGCATCCGGAAGCCATCACCAGCGCCACGCTAGAGTACGTCAAATACGATGACCACACCCGTGTCTATTACGACAATCAGTTGATCTATACCGGTGCCAGCGGCTGGTTCGGGGATTGCGAGCTTTATACCAGCTGGAACGAATATCCCAACACCAATGTACTGTATGCCTTCAATAGCAGTGGCATCAAAGTGTTTAAGGAAGAAACCCGGGTTTCCGGACGTGGCGAAGGCTATTCGCGGATTCGGCTACGCTATGACCTGTCGAAACTGATTACCCAGGATGAATGGAGCTGGAGCGGACCCAATTGCCAAAACTTGGCCAATGCGATTACCGATGGTATTTGCCAGACTGGCAGCCAATTGAGTTGCTCGAACGATCCCGCCAATGCCTCGGGCTGTTACGTCGATCCCACGTCGCAAGTGATGGTCTGCGGTTCCGACTTGGCGCAAGCCCCGGTGGCCAATTCGACGGGGATTCGCAATACCTGTATGAATATCCATGCGGCTGGGCACTGCGATCTGAATCAGTACGGCCAATGCTGGACCGATACCGCCGGCACACATTGTTTGGAGCCGCCAGCGAACGGAATACCCAACACAACCTGCGCGTCGTTGGAAACCCAAGGTTGCTCTTTCATCAAAAGCCAATGTACCAGTGTACTGGCCTCAGGCACTTGCTGGGACAGCGTCGATACTTACGACTGCGGCCAAACAGTGGGCATTCCCGGCATTCAAAGTAATACCCAGCAGCAATGTGCCGGGCCGATCCGCTGCATGGGCGAAGAGTGCATTACCGTGAATCGCACACAGAGCCAGGATTTCAGTAAGGCGGTCGCCTTACTCAATAGCGCCCAGCAAATGGCGATGGACTTACATTGTGACTATGCCAATGCCGATCTCCAGCAACAGGATCCTACTACCTGCCAGGTATTCCAGGGTAAACCCGCCAGTTGCAAAATGGTCGGCGGCGCCCTCAGTCTGGTGGATTGCTGCGAAACGCCCTCGGGTGCGATGGGGCTGGGACGTTACATTGATTTGCTGATCGCCACCAGTCAGATGGACAGCGCGGTGATGGCCATGGATAGCGCTTCGGCGATTCGAGGCGCATGGGAAACCATGCGCACCCCGTTTACGCTGGCCGGAGATGCCTGGAACAGTTTTCAGGCGGATTTTGCCTCGACGGTGAATGACTTGGTCGGCACCGACATGCTCAGTACCAGCGATATTGCTTCGCAAGGTTTACTGGATTCACTGAAGAGCGAATTAATGAAGTCGGTAGCGGAATGGATAGGCCAGACCTTTGGCGAAGCCGCCGGTAATGCCTTGTTTAGCGCTGGCGGCCAGGCAGCCTTTGATGCTGCGGGCAATCTGACGCCAGCGGCGCAATCGGGTGGTGTGCAATTAGGCGGCGGCGCGGCAGTGGCTGGGCAATTACTGAGTACCTTGATGGCGGCTTATACCGCCGTGATGATCATCATCATGATTATCCAAATGGTCTATTCCTGTGAGGAACCGGAATACGAACTGGCGGCCAAGAAACAACTGAAAGTCTGCAAGGATCTGGGGACTTTTTGCGAAAGCAAAGTATTAGGTGTCTGCATGGTCCGTAAGGAAAGTTACTGCTGCTACAACTCGCCACTGGCCAAAATCCTCAACGAACAAATAAAACCGCAGCTGGGCATGGATTTCGGTACGCCGGAAAGTCCCAGCTGTACCGGCATCAGAGTTGTGGACCTGGATCGGGTAGATTGGACTCAGGTCAATCTGGATGAATGGTTGGCAATTCTGGCGCAGACCGGACATTTGCCGTCCGCCGCCAATGCCGCGTCCATGCTCAATCTGGATCAACTCACCGGTACCGGCAGCCGACTCAATCCGCAGAAATACGGTGCTGTCTCCAGCGGCCGACAGGACACCTTAACCCGCACTCAAGGCCGAATGACCGATCTGGATGTACCTACGGTCAAACGGCAGTCGGAACTGGAGGGCTGGGGAATGGGACCATAGCCACAAAGCTTCATATTGGGTATTTCAAGTTTCGAGGACATCCCAAATAGTCCCAGCTTCGATGATTGTCGCAAACTGTCCTGCATTAAATCCATCAGGATAGAGATTATCTTCGTCAATCTGTTCAAAAACTGAGGATAGTGCATCTCCACAAATCTTTGCAAAGTCACCTTTTATGACAGTGCTAGAACCATGTTTAGTTTTTTCGGTATCGATAGCTTGGTGCAAATCCCGCAATAAATGACGTTCATTTCTAAGCGCAATGATAACTTCCTGAAGCGAGACTTTTAAAAATCCCTCGAAATATTCATGATCATGCTCTATTGAAGTATCGATAATCCAGAAATGTGTTTGGATCTGACTGGAATCTCGCCCAAGTACCAGCGCTGACAATGTCGGATCAGTCGTTAACTCCTTGGTCACCCATGCACTTTTACGTTTTAATTGAAGAGCCGCTTTACGGAGAGTATTCGTTCTATGCAGCCAGGCATCGTGATGTGTCTTGCGAATGTAGCCAGACTTTATTTCAAAAACAAATAAATGATCATCACGTAAGCAAATTAAATCGATTTCGCCGACTTCTTCACTGGAGTCACGTGGTGGGTTAAGGTTTCCAACCACTTTAAAACCAAATTCTGTAAATGTTTCTGCCAGCCTTTTCTCGATGCGATTGGTTTCCAGATTCAGTTCCTCTCGATTTCGTCCCAATCGCCGTAAGTTATTAACAGCGGCAGTTACATTATTTTGAAACGCAAACATCCAAGGAAGCTGGAACAGATAATTGCCAATCTTCAAAATTGGCCTTTCATGTAATTCGGGTTTCAGGGCATGTTCATGCTCACGTAATTGCCGTGATAATTCTTTAATATCGTTTGACCAAAAGTCGAGAATGGCTTCGGTTATTTGCTTGTTGCCCTTTGGATATTCCTCGCTCACAGTCCAGTTACAAATTCTGGCAATCTTTGCTTTACGCTCTGCAAAGGTAATTGGAAATCTAATTTCGCCTTCAACCTGCCCTGCAAAGGAAAATACAGTCAATGCAGTCAACCAGTCCCCTGCCCTTTCGTATTCTCGGCAGTAGGGAAGAATATAATCGTATTTATAAAATGCGTGCATCAATTCAATTGTCAACAGTGTCAGCAATAAATCGACTTTGAGACCACTCTTGGTTGTGAAGTCATCAACAAAACCATAAATTTCAGTTAGTTCAAGTTTGGTTCGAATAGCTGAAATAAATGCAAACCGATTGTTTTGTTCGTTTTCTGGTCTACCGAAACGTTCAAAACAAAAACCTAATCTAAAAAATTCATCAATAGCACGGAATTGCCAATACTGAGATAATCGCTCAAGCTTCTTACCGTTCCGCCCCCATTCATACCCTTCCTGATTTACCCTTGGATATAAAATCAGCCTTTCATTTTCAAAGCGAATGTCGTAATCATCATCGAAACAAAAATTCTCGATGGTTTTACCTACAGATTTATTAAATTGCAGATAGGCGTCAATGAGGCGTTCAAATGTCTCTAGATAGAACAGACATTTTTCGGCTACCCTAGCCGTGGAATGAGATGGAAACAGTAACGAAGCCATATGTTTTCGAAGCGATTCGCCGATGATTCGCTCCGATATAAAAAAATCATTTTGTCCACTGGCTTTTAGCTTTGAAACGAGTATTTGATTGAGGGCATCAGACATTTCCTGAAAGGCATCCCGACTAGCCTCGGCATGATCCTTTTCAAATTGATGAGGTCTCAATTCATGTTGTCCCTGGTTGTAAACAATATGTTTAAATGCGAACAAGCTTGCATAGACCAGTGTTTCTAAGGGCGTTAAGCGTTTCAAGTCGGCTTCAATCAACTTTATCGCGTCCTTAAATCTGCCGTTTTCTTCTTCGAGAATTTCGCACGCTTTAATAAAATCAGATAGGTACACTGCTTCGAGAATTTCGCACGCTTTAATAAAATCAGATAGGTACACTGCGTCGCCCAGATCAAGCGCATCGATTTCCTGCCAACGCAATGACTTTGGTGACAAAAACACCTGAGAATAGCGAATAGCTCGCCGGAGTGTTACGGGTGCCGTGACAACTAAGTGTTGCAACCAATTAGGTCTGGTTACTTTGTTTTGCTGAAGATAACGAGCCAAAGCCAGGGCGAAGGCTTCCTCTGCAAAAATATCCTCCGAAGCTTCATCCCAAAAAGCGGCCGTCCAAAAATCATGATCTCGATCAGCTGCGCTCAAATTTCGCTTACCGGCTTTGGCCGGTTTTCCATCCAGGTATCGGTGAGTCAATTTGATAATCGCGTCAGTCGCGGACTCACTAGTTTCGGTTAAGCGTAGAAAACGCTCTTGATAAAGGTTGGGGACGGGCTCTGTCATCATCAGGTTATTACTGATCTGAATTAGGCAGGGTGCATTTTTAGCGACGTGTTATCGACCAGCCAATGCTCCTGAACGATGCCTGCCTGATGCAATTTCATCAGCTGCCAACACGCTTGGATGATGGGATAGCGGGTATCGGATAAAGCCATACGGCAACCAGCGAGTTGTTTTTCATAGATTTTATGATTGGCTTTGCCGGAGTTTTTAAAATAAAACTCCAATGCTGCCAAGCCTGGCCCAATCAGTCCGGCAAAGTTTGGAAAAGACTGCGCGATGCTCAGACCTTTCGGATCCATGTCGCCCATTACCCAGACTGGCAAGGGGTATTTCTCGATCAGACTCAATACCGTGCCGGCCTGATACACCTGATCGCCCCGAAACACCACTAACGGTTCGGTCGACGCTGCCAATTCATCCAGCTTCATCGCACTCAACTGATCGAAACACCGGTAATTTTCAACGACCCAGATGCTTTGATGTTCAATGCTGGTAATGTTGTCTAGGGCTATATCACAATGACTGTGGTCCGGCAGTCGATAGTGTTCACCGTTTAACTTGAGCATCCTGCCCGGTACGGGTTTCATGGCTAATCGGCTTTTCTTCACCGATTGCCCCGCTAGTTTTTCATCGATGGCAAGCGTTAAAACCTGCTCGCGCTGCATGGTGGAAAATTCACCCATTCCGACTTGCTGCAGATCAATACCGGTAATTTTATTAACCAACTCACGCAATTCCTGTTTATCTGCGCTGGTCAGATGCAGCTTTTTGGCTTGGGTGAGGCCAATATTGTATTCGCGGTGAATGGCCTGCCAGGATTGATTGAGCGGAAAAATCTCTTGCTCGCAAGAAATTGCGCGGGCAATCACGGTCAGCTGGGTTTTATTCATTGTTCACCCGTTTGGCAGCACAATATGATGTCACAAATCTTCTTATTGCCGGTTAAGCCGCTACCCTGACTTGCCTCCTTCCATTCGATTTGCAACGCTTTATGCTGCTGTTTCAAGCATTCATTCATCACACACGCTAACCAGATGGTGGGTTCGATATCGGTAGCAAACACTTGTTGAAATGCCAGCGCCGATAAGGGTCGACCGGCTTGCTGCCTGACTTTGGCCATATAGGCCGCCAGTTGCTGCCGGTATCTAGGAACCTCTAAGGTCTGTTTTTCTGTTGGCGTGAGGTTAATCGAATTCAAAGGCCTTTGCTTTTGTTTGGCTAACAAGGCGTCGCTATCGATACGGATCTTCTGGGCAATCTCGACCAGTTCCTGCTCCACGGCATGATCCAAGGGATCGGCATGTGCGGATAGTGCTAAAGGCTGGATACGATTCCAGTGTTCCGGAATCTGATCGTGCTCGCTCCAGTCCAGCGGCTGGTAATCGGGGTTTTGCCGTAGATAAAACGCAAAGCCCTGCACCAGTTGCGCTCTTACTTCGATTTGACGTAGTTCGAACAGAAAGATTTTGAGTTTATCGAGAATGTCTTGCAGTCGCTGTTGGTACTTCGGCAAGAGCCTGAGTAATTGCCGTTCCAGCAGTTGATGTAACTCCGGCTGCTCTTCGACATATTCCAGTAAAAATTCAGGCTGCAAGGCGCTGATGGCATTGACCAGTTTTTCTAGGCGGGCAATGTAAAAGCTGTTTTGCTTTTGCTTCTCAGCCAAGGTACGAACATTCGCAAAACGGCTGTTGACCAGCATTAACAAGTAACTGGTGTTCTCCTCCAGATTGTCGGCCAAATCGAATACCAGCCGTTGGATTTCCAGCAGGTAATGGTCGACATCATCCAGCCTATTTTCCCGCCAGGCATCCTGATACAAACCAATTTGCTGCTCCAGGGTGTCTATCCAGCTCGACAGATCGGTATCTAGCCGGCGGATCCGGTCGCTACTCAAGGCACTATCGAGGAACTGGCTCAAGCGGCCGGCGATACGAAAGCCATCGTCGCCATGATCGACCAGTACTTTGAATTGCTTGAGTTGATTGAGGGTGCGTTGGTTTTGGCTATCTGAATAGATAGTACCGTTGAAATAGGCTTTGGCGATTAAGTCGCTATGATTAGCCAGTGCCTTGAACAGCCGTTCCAGGCTTTGTTCGGCCTGACTCAAAACAGGCTCTCCTGGGCCACGTCATCTTCGTCCTGGGCAATTGGCAATTGCTCATGCTCTTTGATGAATTGCAGCGCTTGATAGAAATAATCCAGCTTGCCGGTCACCTGATAGATCAGCGTATCGCGGTTGGACAGATGCAAATAGCCCCATTGATCCAACGTCTTCAGCAGTTTTTCCAGACGGCTTTTCACGGCATCGTCAGTACAAACAAAATCTTTGAAGCGGCTGAAGGTTTGCAAGCGATCCGCCAAAGCCTGATTACTCTCGATGACCTGTAATAATGCCCCAAAACTCAGTGTATCGCCGGGCGACAAAGCCGTATCGCGATGCAAACAGGCCATCATCATCTCCAGCCATTCCACGACCGGCTGCAATTCCACCCGAAATTGTTGAAAGATCCGTTGAATATCGCGACGGGCGCCGGCGTCGATTTGCCGATAGGCGGCATAATACGCTAGACCGTTCTGAGTCTTGCTCAGACGGTATTGCAATCGGCTCAAGAATTCGTCGACTTGTTGTGCGTTTTCAGTCAGCTGTAAAAAACGAAAGCCGGTTTCGTCGCTGATTTCGCAAATGAACTCGCCTTGCAGCAAGCGCTTTAGTATCACATCAAACATCAGCTAGCTCTCTGACCATGGGCGCCAATTCCGCGAGATAAGCGTCATCGATTTCCATCTCCACCAATTCACGCTGGCCAACGACCTGATATCGGTTTTTGAACAATCGCAGAACATCGGGGTCTGGGTCGGGAAATGCCGACAGCAAGGTGATGCCGTTATTACTGAGTAATTCCAACAACAGCTCGATATTGACCTGGTGTAGTTCCTTTAATTCATCCATCGGCCAGATGATGTTTAAGGGTTGGTCCTTGCGGATCATGTTGACCAAGGCGATAAAGAAGACGCACAAAATCAGATAGGACAAGCCATGACTGGAGATTTGCTGTAACTCCTCGGCATGGGTGGCGCGTTTGCTACGGCCGTTTTCGCTGACTATGATCTCCAGTTCCAACAAGTTGACCAGTTTCATTTCCACCCGACCCTTGCCTGGCATCTGTTCCGCTACCAAACGCACCATGTCCGCAAAGGCCTCGCCGGGCAACCGGCCATCGCCGTTGCGGTTCCAGTCATCGTATTGCTTGGTAAAGGCGACGATTTGAGGCCAATAGCCCAAAGTCTGCACTTTTGAGGTCAAGCGCCCCTGGATGCTTTCGATTTTATCGAAACGGATATTGCTATCAATATGTTTTGCCAAACGTCTGGACAGTGAATCGATGCCGCGGTCGAAATGTTCCAACGCTTGTTGATAATTCCGGATTACCGCGCCGAACAGATTGGCCTGATTAACTAATAGACTGCGAAGATCCTGGTAAGCACTGTCGTACCAATTCAAGATTGGCGATAGCCAGGCCGTTTCATCGCTGTCCAGGCCCAGTTCATTCTCCTGACTAGCATAATACTGGGCCGGACCGGTGCCGGGATATCGGGCTAAGGTCTGTTTCAAATGCCTCAGCTTGGCCAGCAGCAGGCGACGCTGGCTTTTATAAGCCTCGTTCAAGCTACGATATTCGTTTTGTAATAAGGCCAAGGTATGCGATTCGTCAAAACTGATGACATTGGCGGCATAACGTGCATAGGGCGTGCAGTCGTCTAGTAATTGTTCGAGAGTCTTCAATTCCTGCGTCAATTTCTCAAGCGATGCGGCCAGCTGATCCATCTCGGCTTTTAATGCTCTGCTGTGCTGTTGATAATGGTGCTTGGCGGCTTCGTACTGTGCCTCGGTTAGCCGGAGTTCTGCAGTTAGTTGGCGAATCGCAATGCTCAGCTGAGGGTAGCCAGACCAATGCAGTTGCTCCCAACGCCGATATTCGCTGACTGTTTCAGCTGCGGCTTTGGCGGCTTGCAACTGCTTTTTCAAAGTATCAATTCGGGTCTCAAGCTGTTGCAAGGCATCGACATCGATTTTTCGGGTTTTCAGACTGTTCAGTCGTTGCTGATCGAGTTCTTGAAGGGCCTGTTGCTCTTGGCTTTTTAGCACTGAAATGTCTTGCCGGATATGCTCGACTTGTTGGCCGGCAACCTGTTTGATTCGGGCGATAACCGTGTCGAGTTCGACAGCCAGCTGCTTTTCCTCGTGTTGCAGTTGCCGTTTTAAGCCCTCTAATTGTTGTTTGGTATCTGCCAAAGCATGCTCGACTGCTACTTTTTCAGTCTCCAACTGTTGTCTGCGCTGACGTTTGCTGCTTTCAATTTGCAGCTTCAAAGAGCCTAGTTCGCTGTGAATTCCCTTCAAACCGGTGAGCAGGCGACCCTGCTCGGTTTCGGCTTGTTGGGATTGCTTGTGCAGTTGGTTATCAATCTTTTTCAAAGCCGTCAATTGTTGCTCGACCTGTTCGTCCAAGCCGGCCAACTCGCGTAAGCGATGTTCATGGTCAGCCAGCACGGCGCGGATTTGCTGTTCGTCGGCTGCCAAATCCGCCGGCAGTACCTCCAGATTCAGTGACACCCCGTACAATCCGGTTGGCTTTTCCACTAACGTCGGCTCAAGGTCTTCTCGCAGTAATAGTTCCGGATTAACCACTTTGGCAATGTTCTGCGCCCAGCCGGGTTGATGCTCACGTAAAAAACGCAGCAAGGTATCGGCTTCGGTATCCAGTTGTCTCTTTAAACGACTGATCGTCTCATCAATCGCTTGTTTCTCTGACTGATAATGACGCTTTTGGTCCAAAACAGACTCGACTTCGGCCTGATTGGCTTTGATTCGCTTGTTGATGCCAGCAACGTCATTTTTCGCCTGTTCCAATTGTTGTTGCAGGCTTTGCTGAAGTTCCAGCTTGGCTTCTCGGGTTTGGAGTAATTCCGGATCAGGTTGGATTTGGGCAATCTGTGCATTCAGCGCCCCCAGCTTTCCCTGAACCTCACCGGCCGATCCATGTAGCTTTTCCTGTTCGCCATTATTCGCGGCTCTCAGTTGTTCTCGGGCCTGGTTATGTTCCGCACGATGTTTGGCTTCATCTTGGCTTACCTGTGCCTTGACCTCACCCATCTGCCGTTCATGTTGGTACCGCTGCTCGGCGTAAGCTTTCTCGGTGTCAGCCTTGATCGCGGCGAATTGAGCATTAATGTCCTGCACTTCAGAGGTCAGTTGCTCATAGTGCTGTTGTTCCCTGGCCAGATTGTCGGAGAGGACAGACTGTTGCTCGGCCTGACGAATACTCAGCTGTATTTCTTTGGCGTCCCATTCGGCTTTTTCTTTCTCCAGTTGGGTTTTCTGCTTTTCCTGGCTGCTGAGCTCGGCTCTTTGTTGGGCAATAGCCGATTGCATCTGAAGCTCCTCGATTTCCCAAGCAGTCTTCAGGGTTTTCAGTGATTGTTCGGCTTGTGAAAGCTGTTCTTGTTGCCCTTGCTGTTGCTGGCGATAACGCTCCTTCAACAGCAATAGGCGCTTGTAAAGTTCACCGAATCGGCTTTTAAATTGTTCCTGTTCAGCCGCAAGCTCACTGAGTTCTGTGGCCTGTTCCCGCTCGGCTTCGCTGTGTTGGTAGGCCCGGTATTCCTTGTGCCAATCCTCTAATTTATCCATAGAGACATCCAAGGCAATGGAATCGCGGTTCTCGTCGATACAGTTGACCAGCATTTCCCGCAAGTCGGCAAAATCAGTCGAACGTTGGAGCATGCCGGAGACGATTTTTTCGATGTCCTTCAGTCGCCGCCCGGCACTACCCTGACAAAAGCTAAAACGGGCAATCAAATTGCGCAATTCCTGACCCTTGCTATGCGGCAGGTTTTGAATCACCGTGCGATAGTCGCTACAGGACGTCAGCTGATTGCTGGAATTAATTTGACGTTTGTCCAAATGCCGTTTCAGATCGCGGCAGGAAATCGGATAGCAAGAGCCATCCAGCCGAGTTTCCAGAAAATCGTCACGATCAAAGCCCTTATCGACGAAGCGATAGCAAAGACCTTCTTCATTGAGTGAGGCATAGATCACTACCAGGCAAACTTGCTGATCCCGGCGATACTCGAAAATGATGTAAGACGACTCATTGGGCAAATAATGCTTGGCAAAGCTGTCGGTGACTTTACTTCTCGGCACCAATCGCCCAGGTCGTTCGCCAAAAAACAACGGGATCAATCGCAGCAAGGTGGTTTTACCAGCACCGTTGACACCGTTCAGGTTGGTGTGCCCCTCCAACCGAACTTCTTGTAACGTGCCCGGTTTATAGGAGTCGATCAAAATCAGCCGAATTAATGCAAAACTTCCCATCCGTTACCTTTTTGACTATACAAGTTTCCTTGATTACCTCTCAAACGAACTATCCAACATCGACCAGTCCATTCAGGGAAAAGAGGGAAGTGGCGGCGTCATCCTAATTTGAAAATCAGTTACCTCAAATTCACTGAACCGCGTCTTTCAAACCTTTGCCGGCTTTGAACGATGGCAGTTTAGCCGCTGCAATGGTAATCGCTTCGCCGGTTTGCGGATTGCGGCCGGCGCGCTCCGCACGTTCTTTCACTTCAAACGTACCGAAGCCTACCAAAGCCACGGAATCACCCGCTTTCAGTGCAGTTTGGATGGATTGGGTAATACTATCCAATGCGCGGGAGGCATCGGCTTTGCTGATTTCGGCATGGCCTGCAATTGCTGCTATTAGGTCGGATTTATTCATTTTGGTCCTAAAAGAGTTGTTTAAAAATTAAATAGCAATATAAAGAGTTGATTAACCGCAAGTGTTATGCCGAGCAAAATCTTGATATTTATGATTATGGCATAGCAATTGGAGTGATAGGACTATTGGCGTGATCCATGATAGTACTTCAAATGGATCTGGTGATAATTTTGTTCCTAATTCACTGCCAGTCCACTAAACGATACATTTAGGTTCATTGCCATCGCATTACAAATAACCCAATTTTGAATTAAACCGATCCGTCATGAATGAATTCCATTATTAATTGTTTTTCCAACATTCCAGGGCAGTTTGTGTCAATTGAAGGGATAACCTTAGTTGCTCATGTAACTCTTGGGTATGTCTAATTCAGTTCTTGAAAATACTTTAGCGTCCTTCCACGTCGCCGAAGCGTTTTGTCGCTTTCGGCCTAAGCAGGTCTTGAACCATTTTCGCGTCGATTTTATTAAGGTCCTTCGCTTTAACTCATAACGTAATTGGGTAATCAATCAGTGATAATGCGGTTTATCATCGGTCAGTATGTCCCGTCTCAAAGCCTGTCCTTGAGCCTCGCCAACAGGTTCATACGTTCATGCAGCACGGCCAAGATCACGGGCTTCCGGCCTTCTGGTGAGGACATGAAGAAAATATAGTGATGTTCACAGCGACACACCCGGACCTGGGGATACTTGGGGAAAAGCACCTTGGAGAATAGTCGCCCTTCCGCAATAGCCAGGAAGCGTTTGTTTAACAATTCGGCATAACGAAACGCTTGCTCACGCCCCCATGTGTCATCGGTATAGCGGGCGATAGCGGACAAATCCTGGATAGCCTCCGCCGTAAAATCAACGGGCAGGCTCATGAATCGGTGTTGACCAGGGTTTCCTCAAAGATGGTATGAACGGACGCACTCACGACTTCGCCACGTTCGGCGGCTTCAATGCGGGGTTTTAAGAACGCTTCCAGTTCCTGCATGGCTTTTTCTTCATCGGCGGTCAGCGGCAACAAACGCTGCATGGCATATTCCTTGATGCTTTTACCCTGTAAGGCAGCCATTGCCTTAATGCTTTGATGCTGTTGATCGGTGATCTCTATCGTCAGGCGGCTCATGGTCCCATCCGTTCGGTGGCTTAAAATCTCACTATGGCACAAAAATGTAAAAATGTTAATTTGTGTTTTTAGGCCCTGGTCGCTGCAAAACCTGGTTCGAAAAGACCCGTTTGTCTAATAAACAAAGGCTTTTTAGACAACATGCAAACCCCATAAAACCAAGGACTCGCGTGCTTACCCTATTAAAGGATGAGAGCTACTGATTTTGATGGGATCTCGAATCCTAATTCAAATCACAATAGGTAACGCCCATGTTGAATCAACCCGTTAACGCATCATCGCTTACGACCTGTCCCCGCTTGATAACCCGCCAGCGAGCGGGCGCATCGCCGCTTTCTGGAGTTTTTCGCGGCCAATATCCGCAACCGGCACACGCGGCGGGCCTATGCTCGCGCCGTGATGGAATTTCTCGATTGGTGCGAGGTAACGGCGGGTATCGTATCGATCTTCGAGGTGCAGCCGTTGCATGTTGCCAGCTGGATCGAGGGCAAAACCCGTCAGGTCTCCGCCCCAACGGTCAAGCAACAGTTAGCCGCCGTTCGCCATTGTTTTGACTGGCTGGTGACCGGGCAAGTGGTGTCGTTGAATCCCGCCGCCTCGGTTCGCGGTCCGGCGCATCGGGTAAAAGTCGGCAAGACGCCGGTGCTAGATGCCGAGGATGCCCGCCGCCTGTTGAATAGTATCGATACCGGGACACTTATCGGTCTACGCGACCGGGCCCTGATCGCGTTGATGATCTATTCCTTCGCCCGCATCGGCGCGGCTTTGGGTATGAAGATCGAGGACGTCTACACGCAAAACCGCCGCCTCTGGGTGCGGTTGCGGGAGAAAGGCGGTAAACGCCATGAAATGCCCTGCCACCATCACCTTGAAGATTATCTCCTGGCCTATATCGAAGGGGCTGGGCTAAGCGATGATCCCAAGGGCTTATTGTTTCGCAGTCTGGGTCGCGGCACCGGTCGGCTGAGCGTCTCTTCTCTGGGTCAAGCCAATGCACATGCGATGATTCAGCGCCGGGTTGCCGCCGCCGGCATTGCCACCAAGATTGGTAATCATAGTTTTCGGGCGACCGGCATCACCCTTTATTTGAAAAACGGCGGTACATTAGAGAAAGCGGCCGTGATGGCCAACCACGCCAGTACCCGCACCACCCAGCTCTATGACCGTCGCCGCGATGAGGTGACGCTGGATGAAGTCGAGCGGATCAGGATTTGAAGGTAAAGGTTGTCATCTACTGCGATCCTTGTGGCTGCGTCATTGAGTAAACAACTCGATCCATTTTGCCAGCCGTGTTTCTCAAGCGGCCAGCCCGCCAAATCCTGATTTTTGGAACGGGGTGGCTACAAAGCAGTCACTGGTGACCTCAACCAATCGGCCATTTTCTGACAGTCATT
>MSXO01000073.1 GCA_002083615.1 Proteobacteria bacterium ST_bin11
CATCAGTGACTCCTGTTGGCCGATAGGTTGAGATCGCCAACGGCGGCTTTGTGGCTCTGCGGCTCACAGAGTCTAACTTCGCCGACTGGCTGCCTTGGAGAGGTGCGAGAGGCAAAAATGGGCTGCTGCTGCCGACCATAATGCGGAGAACTACATTTCGGCTAGCAAAGTCCGGAGTGGGCTTTCGCTACTACCCGCATTAGCACTGCAAGCTTTCAATGGCTAGCTTCCTCGCAATTTCCTCAGCCTTACAAGCAGCCTCTAGTCTAGCCAGTTCACCGCTTTTCTCCATTAGCTCGTAAGAATATGCATCAACTGGTCCGTTATACTTCATCTCGCGATGGGCTGCTAAACCGTCTTCTTTTGACCACAGCGCACCTTCAGTGTTGATCCCCCGGTCTTGGCTCATTTGCAAAATTGCCAGCAATTCTTTTGGCGACTTGTAAAAATAAGAACACTTGTCTTGCACCCATTCCAACGTATAAAAATCGGCATCTTCCGGGTCATGCCGTTTATAAATATCAGCTATCGCCTGTAAAATTTCACGGGACACAATATTTACTCCAACTTATTTTGATCGGTTTTTTTCAAAGGCATAAATAAGGATAGCGTAACCCAACTCAGGCTATGTTTACGTGCTATCGGAGAATCGCAGCTGATCAAAGGTTCGAACATAGGTACCGATAGCGACGACCATGGGCAGCGTCACCAATACAATGATTGTTCGATGCCTCATGTCCGTGTGTGACGCCCAACGTAAAGCTAACCTGTTAACTGTCACCACATCCCTAAGTCAGGCGTTCGAGTCATCTTAATCTTACGTAATATTCCGTACATAACGCTTGGGCTTTCAATAATAGATTAGATTTTTGACCCAACACCAAGCCAAATCATTGGTGCCAATGAGCTAGTTTGCAGTCAAAGATCATAGATTATTCTTCGGCAACTCTTGGCCTGCTGCCGGAGGCCTAGATAGATAGTCGTCTTCGAAGAAGCAAGACTCTTAGATGCTTGGGCTTGCGTCTGCATTGGCGAAAAACGTATGTCGGGTGAGGATCGAAATAGCGCTTACAAATGCATAAGATTTTCTTCAAATTTGAACCGTCAGCAGTTCCTTGATATTGGTGGTGTAGGACGGCGATTTGAATTCCTGCCGCATCTGCCAGCGCTTGCTAAGCATTTCACTCGCATAGCAAACACTACGCTTACCATGTTTGCGGTTAATGTCGTCCAGTGCGGTCATCAGCTGATCAGATCGCAGGTTGTTTTCACCGCTGTCAAATAACGACAGCTGCGCGACATTTGCTGACCATAAGTCAGGCAATAGAATACCGGCACGTTGATAAGAAAAGCCGCGTCTAAAAATCCGCTTCAAACCTTGTTGAGCGGCTGCAATCAATTGCGAGGTATCATTGGTTGGACGATCAAACGCTATGGTCGCACTGTTGGAGTATTGCGGATTGCGGGTATCAAACGGACTGGTATGAATAAACACCGTCAATACGTGCGTGGTCAATCGCTGTTGTCGGCATTTTTCCGCAGACCGTGTGGCAAAGTGCGTGACCGCTGCGCGTAAATCATCATAATCAGTCAACCGTTCACCAAAACTGCGCGAGGTCAGAATCTGTTTTTTCGGTGCGGGCATTTCTTCTAAGGCAATACAGGAAATACCGTTCAACTCGGTCACAATCCGTTCCATCACTACACCAAAATGTTGACGTAGCTGTTTTGGATCAGATTGTTTCAGTGTTAGCGCATGATGAATACCGATTTGATTGAGCTTATCTTTCCAGCGCCTGGAAATACCCCAAAGGTCATCCAGCGCAATGGTTTTTAACACTGCATCGGGATCAGCAATATCGCGCCAGTCCAGAGCGGGCCCATGTTTGGAATGACCTTTTTTCGCTAACCGATTGGCTAACTTCGCTAAGGTCTTAGTTGGCGCAACGCCAATGGAAATCGGTATACCTGTCCATTGCTTTACAATCGCACAAATATCTAAGCTATATTCCGTCAGGTTTTGTGGCAGTCCGGTAAAATCCAAAAAGCATTCGTCAATGGAATACACTTCAGATCGCGGTGCAAAGCTAGATAAAATCTGCATCACACGCTGACTCATGTCGCCGTATAACGCATAGTTGCTAGAAAATACCGCAATGCCTTCTTGCTTGGCATACTGCTCAATCTTGAAATAAGCGGCACCCATTTTGATGCCCAAAGCCTTGGCTTCATTACTTCTGGCAATCACGCAGCCATCGTTATTAGACAGCACGACCACTGGTTTGCCGTTCAGTTTTGGCTGAAAGACTCTTTCACAGCTGGCGTAAAAATTGTTGCAATCCGCAATCGCGAATATGGGTGCTGAAGTCATCTATACCGGTAGCGAACGAATCACGTTTTTGACCACACCCCAAATATGTAACTCCATGCCTTCTTTAATCTGGAAATCAGGATAGTCGGGATTTTTTGATCGCAACCAAATTTCATCGGTAGTCGTATCTAGCGCTTTAACGGTGACTTCACCGTCGATCACCGCAACCACGATACTATTGTTGTTTGGACGTAAAGAACGATCTACCACCAACATATCACCATCATTGATGCCTGCACCGGTCATGGAATGACCTTTTACTTTAACGAAGAAGGTGGCTGGTGGATTGCTGATGCAATGTTGATTGAGGTCTATCGTCGATTCCAAATGATCATCAGCCGGTGATGGAAAACCCGCAGGCACTTTAGACGTGAATAACGGCAATTCAATCGTACTCAATTGCTGTTGAGGTTCCAGAATCGGCAGTTCCAGATCGTCAGACCATAGTGCAGCACTAATCAATGGCTTCGTATTGCGTGGTTGATAGCTTGATATAGAAATGACGCTCATGCTTATATCCCAAATTCGTGGTTCTGATGAGGGCAAGCAGTGTACCTCAAAAACGGAATTGTTTTGTATTTGTTCTTATTGCTCAATGAGTTTGGTTGTTACGCATTTCTGACGTTTAATAACGTCAGTCATTTATCACGGAGGCATGGGCAATGTGCGGTCGTTATCAGCTCACAGCAACCCCTGAAAGCATTGCTGAACATTTTGAGTTGCCACGCTTGCCTCGCTTTCAAGCTAGCTACAACATTACCCCTGCGCAAAAAATCCTGTGCATCGTTGAGCTAGACGATAAATCGCTAAAATCGGTAAACCTGTTTTGGGGGTTAGTGCCGTCATGGTCAAAAGATGATAAACACAGCCATCACCTCATCAACGCACGAGCAGAAACCATTAGAGAGAAACCCAGTTTTCGTGCTGCCTTCCATAAGCGACGCAGCTTAGTCGTCGCAAGAGGTTTTTATGAGTGGCAGAAATTGGAAACGCATAAACAAGCGTTTCATATCCACCGGCAAGACAATCAGTTATTTGCCTTTGCTGGACTTTGGGAACATTGGGAGCACGAAGCGCAAACACTCTATTCCTGTACCATCATCACGACCGCTGCAACGCAACTGATGCAACCGATTCATGAACGTATGCCGGTGATCATGCCTGTAAACCATTACCGGGATTGGTTGGATAAATCCGCCACTGACAATGACGTGTTTCAATTACTGGATAATCAGGCGTACGCTGATATGACTACAACACCGATCAGCGATTATGTAAACAATCCAAGGCATGATGATGAGCGGTGTATTGAATAACTTCTGGTCATGTAGTTTGGCCGTTCAAAGCTGAATCTTATTCATTCTGCTCTACTGAAATTAACGGAGGTGTTATCGGTAGACAAGGCTAATAAAACACGCCTTTTTATTTCTTAGGAGCCATTTAGATGCTGAAAAGATGCTGGTTTGGTATTTATGTTGTATTGCTACCCAGTCTTGGATGGTCGAATGATTTCTCGACTATCCAGGACAATATCAAACCCGGCAACATTGTCATCATCGGCGAAAGCCACCAAAGACCGGAATCAACACAGCTTTTCGCGCGTCTGGTTGATGCGACCCTGGAAAGACATCAATGCTTGACTGTCGGACTCGAAATTAACCGCAATCAACAACCCGTCATCGATGCTGTAACCCAGGGTGAAACACAGGTAGCGGAGATTAAAATACCGTATGCCATCGATCATCCTGGACTGCGAAAACTGATTGATTATCTGGTCACGCTCAAATCGAAATTTCCATGCTTGGGCATCGAGGCCATTGACGCCGATCAAGACCGCGACGTAAATATGGCCAATCGGTTGTCCGAGTTCTCGCGCGAAAAGCCGATATTGGTTTTGCTGGGTGGACTGCACACATTGAAAAAGGTTAAGTGGACGGTCAAAAGCGGAGAACCCTTTGTTGCCGAGATACTGGCTAGCCATGGCTATCAAGTTAATTCCTATCCGCAAAATTGGCAGCCTGAGAGGTGCAAGAACGGACAGGGAAGATCAAGCCGATACGTTAATGCCGACGATCCGGAAGCATTGCAGATTCTGAATGAGTCCTTCATGTCGCTGATCAACGCCCAACGTCACCGATCAACGCAGGATGTTGTCGATGGGTTTTTGCTTTGGGAATGCGATCTTTAGTTGTTTTTCCGACGAGTCAATCATGATGCTTGTGGCTGCAGCTCTCGAAGGCGCACTAATCGCACCACTGAGTGACTTTTTAACAAGCAATAATCCTCGCAGCCCGGCTTTTGACCATGACCGCGAGGGTATGCCAGCTGATTCAAGCCATTTCATGTAAATTCTGGGCGCTACATCTGACCCTCTTCAAAGGCCATCAGGCTGCCATCATCATGTTCAACCCAAATCACTCAGCATATAAAGAATGTTTGAGGCTCCTCTGGTTCCAATTGCCTGGACATCGATTCACAATAGTGATCGAAATGTCCCGTGAACTCGATGGCAGGAAGAAGATTGTTGTCAATCACGTGAGGAATATTGAGATTGGTCAGTAGCCCGTTGATGTCTTCGAATACTGACTTAGCGTCATCGGTTGTCAAGAGCGGCCAAACGTAAACGGTTGACAATTCTTTTTCACGATCAAAAAAAGCCGCCCGTATTTCGGTGGGTATGTCATCGACACCGTGTTTACTGAGCACGACTTTTGACACGGGGTATTCTTGGGCTTTCATATTTAGCTTATAGAAGATATCAAGCTCATTGAGTAAATGAATCCCGCGCGAGGCGGCAATACTGAGTGGATTGGGTTTTTCAATCTCCCAGACGTTGTGACCGGTTTGTTCATCCATCTCCTCTTTAAAGGCCTCTGACCATTCTTCGGCAAATTCCCCAAAGTCATCCGATTTGGGCTGTTCACAAAAAAGAGGCGTTAATGCCTGATCGCTAATCACCACACCCACCAGGAATCGCAAAATGAGGTCCCCCTCCGGATTCTCCGAGGGCTTCATAACAAAAGAACGGCGTGATTCCGATGTTGGAATTTCGCCTTCGGCTTGCTCGATCAACTGCTGGTTGATCTGGCGAATTTGGCTAGGTAACCAGTTGATGTCTTCAAGGGTGAATAATTCGTCGTGAATGGCGAGGGCTTGTCTATCGTTGATCAGCCCATGGCTTTGAAGCAATTGTCTAATGCGTTCGGGGTCTTCAATACGCTTAGGTAAAGCCTTTTCAGGATGGGACTCGATGACCATCGGGATGGCGAATACGATCGACTCTGCATTCGGCATAGACGGCAATCTCACCCGAATCCGTTCGGCGAGCGAAACAATGCGCTCATTTAATAGCGAAAATACGTGCAAACCTTCCGATTGTCGTAAAGCGCTTACCAAAATATCGTCCTGGCTATTTGCAATACAGGACTCAATAAACGCTCGAAAAAGTGAATCGAGCTCAGGCGACGTTGGGTACAGAGCGACTTTCTTAGCGGTTAACGTAATGTATTTAACCAAAGGATCCGACGTAGCGGTGTCGTTAATAGAACGGTTTAACATGATAATGCTCCTGGGTTGTGTTGAGGTTGAGGGGTAAAACACGTTTGGGGTTATGCGCCGGATGTGTGTTGATCATGCCGTGCAGAAAACAGATGACATTCATGGAACACCTACACCCGCTTTTGCGTGTTGGCCAACAGTACGTTGACGGCGTAGGTGACGACAAAGACACCTACTGGCACAGCTTGCGGTGGAATCGGAAACGGCAGTGTCAAACTGACCAGCAGCAGATACAGCGCACCCAGAATCAGATAAAGGCTGTAGCGATGCGCCATGGGGCTGGGGTAATCGAAGTTGGTCTGGCTGATCTTGCGCCGCACCAGTCCGTCGACGACAAACGGCAGCAAGGCAGCTGCCAAGTACGGTAACCAGATGCAGGCGGTGGTCAGGCGCTTGATCATTTGATAGATCGTGTCCCACAGTACGTTGAGCCGGCTTTCGATAAAGGGAAACAAATCGTTACGCCCCACATCCTCGAAGCCTTTGGACATCTGCCGTTCGCGCTCGGTGGGGATGAAGTAGCGGAACACGCTGTCGCGGATGCCGGTGGTGACGAACAAGCGATCAAACCAGCGCTGCGCGGTGTGGCTGATCTGTGATTCTTTATCGGCGCCAAAATAACCGATCATCATCTGATCTTCGGCACGCTGCAGTTCGCGCGTCCAGCGGTCGGACACAAAACTGGCCACCAGGATCACTTCCAGTAGCCAAAGCATCAGGCTGAACAACAGATTGCGGGTCATGAGCTCGCACCTTGGCGATTCTGTTGTCGGTCCAGTTCCGATTGCAGTATCGGCAAGCGACCTTTGACGATGCGGCCGCCGGATAACTTGGCGATGTAATGCAAGTCCGGCAGTTGTCCGAGTAACTGCGGTGCGAACAAATCACCTTCTTCCTCCATCAGGCGTTCACCAACATTGCCGGAAAACACTGTGGGATTGGTCGCGCTAGTCGCTACGCCTTGGGTGCGCATGATGTATTTCAAGCGGGTTTTTGGCAGGTTGTCGGTGATGTACTGCTGTGTTTCGCTATCCATGATGCGCAGGGCAATCAGGTTGTTGACGTTACCCAGCACTTGCCGGGCTTTGTCCTGAGAACCGGTGCGGGCGGCAAAGTCGGCAAAAGTCTGGGTGGCGATGAACAAGCGAATCTTGGCACCGCGGCCTTTGTTCAACACCTGAATGAAGGGATCGTTGATGACTTCGGCGGCTTCGTCGACAAACACATTCACGGGTCTATCCGAGACGCCGTAGTTGTAGCGATCGCCGGCGACAGCGGCCAAGTCGGCTAACAGAATCGATCCAATGGCGCTACCCACCATGCCGTCCGATAACGAATCCAGGCCGATGTAAGCAACCTGGGCCTTTTCGATGATATGGCCGGTATTGGTGATGGGACGCAAATCATCCACGTCGTGGGGATTGGGTGACAGCAAAGGCCCCAAAGAACCCGAGGTCAGCATGTTCATGATCGGAATCAAGGAGGCGACCATCTTGCTGAAGTGCGCTCGGTCGTGTTCGAACAAGGACAACAAGCCTTCCAAATCCAGATTCGGCAATTGATATTGCACGACCTCTCGGTAAAACCGCACCAATCCCAACGCTTTGGAATCGATGTCCTTGGCATTCTTCAGGTAAGGTCGCGCCTCGTGTCGCCAATGGCCCAGGTTGTTGTCGAAATAGCGTTCCAAGGCTTGAATCACCAGTGTCGAAGGACCGCCTTCCAGGTAACGGCGCAGTTTGACCAGGGTTGGCCGTTCCTCGATCACCATCAAACCCTGAATCACGTTATCCAGGGATTTTTGACCAAAGGCCTTGAAGGGATCGTTACTGCTTTCGCTAGGCGAAATGGCGCTGATGCGACTGGCGATTTCCGAAGGCCGGTTGAAATTGTGTAAGGGATCCAGACGCACGCTGTCTTCCGGAAACGCCGGGTGGAAATACACGAAGCGATCCGGGCGCTTGGCCAAGGCACAAGCCCGTTTGGCACAGGCCATCAAATCCTTGTCGCCTTTGGGATCGATGATGATCACCGCTTCGCCCCGCAATACCGCTTGGGTCACCAACACATCAAAGGCGCGCGTTTTACCGGCACCGGTGGTACCGACTAGTAGCGTATGGCCGGCGGTATGCTGCAAGGGCTGACGAATGTCGCCTTCGGACACTTCCAGGCCATGTATCCAGGCCGAGCCCATCCGTTGATGATCGCTGGGAATCAGCGTCGAGACATCGCGTTTCAAAATCTCATAGGCCAATTGCGCATGCTTTTGCACCCAATCGAATCCCCAACCGAACCACAAGGCCTCGGGGTTGCGATTCACCAGGGTGACAAGCTTTTCGGCATCCAGGTATTGGAACCGAAACTGTCGCAACCGGCGTTTGCGGTACCAAAGACTCAAGGCCGGCGACAATCGCCAACACGCCATGACCCCGCACGCCGTCATCAACCAGTCGAAGGGTTCGCGTGGCAAGCCCGACCAGCGACTCGTGAAATGCGCCAAACCGGCACCGCCTAGCCAGCCCGAGATGGCATACACCTCGAAGATGGGCCGCCAGGGAAATTGGTAGTCGTAATCGGATTTCATGGTTTGATCCGTACTTTGATGCCTTGCCCACGTCCCAGCACTTGGCAGTCAGGATGCTGACTGATTTCGCGTAGGAACTCGTAGCGTTTCAAGTCGGGATGTCCGTCCAGGTAGACCCCAAGTTCGTCATCAGAAACAGTGATCCAGGCGTCTTGCTGATCGGGATGGGTGCGCAGTGTCGAGATCCACACGCCCACTGCCGGAAAATCTTGCTCAGGTTGCACACTCGGAATGCCGTCGTTAATGCTTGGTTTGACTGAATCCATGACTGTTGTCGACGTTACTGGGGGTTCTGCTGGTTGCTTGTGACTGCGTGGTTTGGCTTTTGTGTTTCGCTGCTGGGTGGGCTTTTGAAGGGTCGATGGATTGACGGGATCGATACGCTTGTCTGGTTTGACTTCGACATTTTCAGCAGGCAATGCAGTTGGTGTGGCATTCGATGCTTGAACCGGTAAAGCGCCTATCATGCGCAATAGCCTCTGCGCAGGTTCCTCAGCCAGTTGTACGACGCGTTGCTGCCCTAAGGTTTGCACTTTCCGCATCGGAGACAGAACATCGGTCACTAACCAGTTTTGATCGACCAATCCTTGAATGAACACATCGCTTTCAACTTGAAGCTTTAGCGGAACATCTGGAAATAGGCATAACCATTTTCCTTGTTTTTCGAAGATGTCGCCGTTCCATGACCACTGCCCCTGACTAATCCGGTTCGCGATTTCGATAAGCCACGCGCCGGCCTGTCCATGATTGCGGAGCCATAAGACTTCTGGGTCTTGGATGGATTGGGATTGGGTATGCTCAGTCACGATGTCCGCTTGAGGGTCGGCTAAAGACTTGGTATCGCCATCCACGCTCGGCGTGCATCCGTCATCGACAAGGGGGGTGGGTTTGTCGGTATCACCGGTATCCGATTCAACCTGCAAGACTGGGGATAACGGGACCTGCTCTTGGCTAGTGCCATCGGGAATGGCCGCCAAGGTTGGCATCTCGTGGTCGGTTGATGGTGCCTGCGAAACCGGCTTAGGCTTGGTCGGTTTGCGAGATTTGACTGCTTCAGTCTTTTCCGGCAATGCCTGGTCTTTGGTTCCTGGTTGGGTTGGTGTAGTAGATTCCTCGTCCTCAACTTCAAATCCTTCGATCGCGGCCGGCGGCTCATTGCTGAATATCGACTCCAACGATGCCAAACGCAGCATGTAAAACACGGCGTCCAAGCCATCCGGTCTCATACGCCAATAGCGGTACTGGCGGCCTGCGGCATCGCGTTTGGGAATCGCCAAACCGCGTTCGATCAAAATATCCGCCAAGGTATCTTCATCGCGCGGAATACCGGGCACCTTGTCTTTGGCCAGCAAACCGACGATGTCTTGCGCGCCAGTCCGCCAAACAATATGCACACCGGATTGAAATCGCCATACTCTGGCGCCTTTGTCGTTGACCAGCCACTGGCCTGATTTAATCAAGCGCCGCATCGCATCGAACAGATACCGCTCGACCGGCATCCCCAACGCCGCATCGACCGAATGCGCATGGGTTTTCAAATCGCGTTCCACGCTTTTGCAGTCTGCGGTAACCACTAACTCATAGAGCTTGCTACCGCGATCCAGACCATGCAAGGTTTCCAGTAGCGCTTGCATGATTTCTGGTCCCGGTTCCAGCAGGTAAGCACGCGACTCACGCGTTAACACCCGCTCGATAACCAGTGCCGAAAACTGTTGGTGGCGTTTATGACGGTTCTCTCGCCAGCGCAAAAAATAACGATCGATACGGTGTTGTGCCGCCCAGTCGATCAAATTTTCGTCACAGGGATTCCAGGTGTGCAGCCCCTGACTGTCGGTAACAGCGATATCGGAGACAGGTTTACCAATATCGTGCAATAAGCCGGCAAAACACACGGCCAATCGCCAGCGCGGCTCCAAGGTTTTACGGGATTTGGGTGTGGCGTCGCTTGCAAATAGGCAGCCGTGCGATGCCAGGGACGCCCAATGTGCGACTTCAAGGCCATGCCTAAACAAACCACCGGCGCCGCGATGGTGATGTGATTCGGAGGCCGGCAACAAGTGACTGAATGCGGCATAGCGTGTAATGACCGGTAGTGCAATCGCCTGATATAACGCATCGGGCAATGCCAATGCCTGCTCTATCGATTGAATCAGCTCGCTTTGGGTGGCCAGAACACGCTCTACCGATGCCGCCGGCAGCCCCTTCATGAATGGTGGATAACGTGGAATCTCCTCGCCAGACGATGCCGGTGGTGCACTGACCAAAGCCGGTTTATCGCCCCAAAGACGCTGACTGATACGTTGGATGAAAGATGACGTGGCGTTTTCCATGGCGCCGCATCGTGACATAAAAATTTTGGACCCTTCGTACAATAAAGGTCAAATTCGACCTTTATTGTACGAAGAGCAGAAAAGTTTGTGATTAATGTACTGCGCTTTCTGATTCGTCTGGAGGCAGCATGAACATTGACACCATCCCCCCTCATATTCGCTCGTTTATCCCGATTGTAGGCTTGGCGCTGTGCACGGCTTGCGCATCGCCGAGTGCAGTGGATGAACACATTCACGAAATCGTCATCGGATCGATGATGCTTGATTCCAAAAAGCCCTGGCACCTGGATAGTGCCTGGCAGACTGGCGGAATAGGCGGTTCGGCGCTACGGACCGCGTCGATAGAGCATGTTGTCAGGCAAGTGGATCAGCCCTGGCGGGCCGTAAACGATGCCGATACCGTTGCAAAGCCCAAACACCCTGACAACAGCTTTGCGGATTCAATCGAATTCACGCAGATCGACGACCCATCCCAGTTGGAACGCGCCTGGCGAAAATACTGCCATCATCAGCTCGACCTGTCGCTTGAGGAACGCGCGCTGATCGACTCGACAGACATGCGGGCTGCCTTACAGCATGCCTGCAACCCCAGTAGTCTGCTGAAATAAGGGGGCGTCATGACTATCACAAGCAACGACGCGTTAGGCAATCTCGACAACCGCTTTCAAAAACTGGTGGCCCTTAAAAAATCCAAACCCACAAAAGTCGAACCCTTGGCGACTTTACCGCATTGGCCTGCCGGTATGCGCGGCACGCCGAATGCCTGTTTGCGCAGCGCCTTGTTTGCCGGGGTGCAGGGCAATGAGCGGATAGCGTACAAAAAACGTACCCTATTGGCCGCAGTCGAGGGGATCGAAGTCCGTTATCTCGGCGTTCAGCTCAATCAGTCCGATCTGGACGTCTGGATGCAGATCGTGCATCTATCCAGAACGCAATTGCCGGGCTTTAGCGTGACCTTCAGTGCGCATGCGTTGCTGATGGCTTTAGGCCGATCGACCGGCAAAAGTCAGCACGAATGGTTGAAGGAATCCATGGCGCGTTTAGGCGGCGCCTTTGTGGAAATCACCTTTCAAGGCCGCGACACCTTTGGCGAAAAAGGGTTCTTACGGTATCACCGTGATGAAGTGACCCATCGCTACGTGGTGGAAGTGACCGAATCCATGCTGCGCTTGTTTGAAGACGGCTACACCTACATCGAGTTCGAGCAACGTCGTAAATTACGTAAACACCCCTTGGCACTCTGGTTACAGGGATTTATGTCGTCACATGCAGCGCCCTATCCGTTGAAAATCAACACCATCCACCGTTTGAGCGGCAGCAGTGCCACGACCCTGCGTGACTTCAAATACCGTTTACGCAAAGCATTGGAAGCCTTGGTCGACTGCGGTAGTCTGGAAAGCTTTGAGATCGGCGAGGATACCGTCAAAGTTAAAAAACACCCCACAGCGAGCCAGCAACGGTATTTACAGGGCAACAGCGGTTGAAAAAAAGCACGGCATTCGACCGACGCTATTTTGGCTCGGTCGATACGGCATTCGGCCGACGCACTAACGGCATTCGACCGACACGGACACGGCATTCGACCGACGGTGGCACGGCATTCGGCCGACAGACACGGCATTCGACCGACAAAAAGCACGGCATTCGGCCGACGTTTTACACGGCATTCGACCGACGCTCAGTGCGTTTTTTGGAATCGCTGCAAGTCACGATTGGCGTGGCCTACAGCGATTTTCAACGACCTAAAAAATCGGGTGCTAATCTATTTATAATCTTTTTTTAATCTAAATATAGGGCCGCTGCCCTGTGGATAACTTTGGGCCTTGGTCTGCCCATCAGCAGCGTCATCGACACTCAGTGCGAGCCCGTTGCCATGGCTTTTTGAAACTGCCAATAGGCATCGCGCAGTGTACCCAGCAGGGCCACTTGTTTACGGATATCGGCGAATTCGTTTTCCAAGGTTTCCACCAGTTGCTGCTCCCAGTCGGGTTCACCCTTCAGGATCCGCTGCAGGGGATAGCGATAGCCAGGACCTTTTTTCAGGTATTGGCAAATCGGTTTAGTTTGACCCTTTTGGCGCAGGGTGGCCATCCGGTACCACTCGATGCTAAACGACAAACGACTTTCACGACGACGAATCCGAACGCCAATATGCCCGCGCTCTTGGGTGGTCACATGTTGATGTCGCTGATTCATTTGTCGCCAGTAATCATCCACCAACATCCGCGCGTGGGCATGCAATTGCTCCGCTTTACTCTCCAGCCACACTGGGATGGCTGCATCAGTCGGCAGTAAGGATTCTTTCTCGCTATCGTCGCTTTTCATGAATTTTCCTAATACTTAACTTCAGGGATTTAGAGTGGTCGTCCCTGAGGGATTTTTTTTGGGGGGGTCCGGTTTGACACAGGGCTGAGGCCAAAAACCTGTACAGACATTTAGACGCCGCGTCCCTGAATACTTAGGGATATGTTCTGCGAAACATGGCCAGGTTGACATCGATGTTCCCTGATAACCGGTTTATCGGCCTGTCCCTGTTTAGACACGGCACATTGCCAATGACTGAAAATGTTCGCTGAATGTCCCTGATAGATCAGGGAACCGCCGAACGGAAATCCTGCACAGGTTTATGCGCTGAGTCTGATCAAAACCTGCCGCGGATTCTAGGCGAGGTAAAAACCGATGGACTGACAATAAAGGCCAAAATCGGCCTTTATTGCAGCCAAGGTAAAAAAAATTGCCCTGTCGTACAAATTAGGTCGAATTTGACTTTTATTGCACACGAATAGCCAGGTGACTGGTGTAACAATAGGGCTATGAACCCATATCCCTTCGTACTGTTGATGTTAATGACGTTATTGCTGCAGGCATTGACCGCCTCGGCTGATGAGGCTGTCGACAGACCGGTTGCGTCGTATTTCGAAGACAAACAACGCGGCTGGTTTTGGTATGAGGTATTGCCGGAGCCGGTAAAAAAAAACCAACCGGAAACTCAAGCCGATCAGGAAAAACCCAAGCCTGACATCAGTCCGCCCAGCGTCGTTCAAACTGAAATTGAACCCAAAACACAAGTCCAGCCTTCTGCAGAACCCCAGCCACTGTCCTCAGCCTGGCTGAAGCAAAACTTGGAGCATTACCTGAACCAGGCCATCGACGATCCGAGTCCCGAGAATGTGTCGGCGTTTTATTACCTGCAGCGGGTGATGATGGATAAAGCCGAGCGGTTTACCAACGCTGCGCGCTACGTGGTGATGTCCGATCCGCAACTCGACGAAACGGTGCGCCGACCGGTGGCAACCTATGCCGCCAATGAAGCCAATCATCAGGCCGGCGTGGTGGCCGAACAAGCCTTGAAAGCGATTGCCGCCCAAGCCGGTATTTTGTTTTTCTTCCGATCTGATTGCCCTTATTGCCATGTACAAGCACCGATTCTGGCGATGCTGGAAAACGCCTACGGATTCAAGATTTATCCTGTGTCGCTGGATGGTTTACCGATGCCGAACGGCTTTTTCAGTCAGTTCAAACGTGATAACGGTCAGGCTGCAATGTTGGGCGTTGAACAAACCCCGGCACTGTTTCTGATGAAACCGCCCAAGCAGATTGTGCCGTTGGCGCAAGGCGCGTTGTCGTTAGAAGAAGTTACCGGTCGGATTCTGCTGGCGGCCAAGGAAGCCGGTTGGATCGATGCCTCCCAATACCAAACCACTCAGGGCATCCGTAACACGCCGATGTTGTTACCGGCCGCCGGTAGCATCAGCCCTGCGGTCACTCAAGATCCACTATCGCTGATCCAGGCATTGCAACGCAGTGCGCATCTCGGGAGTACGCCATGATGTCGTTTTCATTTCGCTATCGTTACCCATATCGCCAGGTATTAGTATTGATTCTGTTGGTTGAGAGTGCCGTTCCTGCTTATGCCGACCTGCAACAGGAAATGGATAGCATGTTCGGCACCATGACCAATTTTACGGCGCCGACCGCCCATTTAGGACAGCGCCGCGGCGTGATTACCGGCGGCAGCCTGGTGGCGCGCAACGGCATCACCAATACCAACCTGGTTTCCTTCGTGCCGCCGTCGTTCAGCGCCGGCTGCGGTGGGATCGACTTGTTTGCCGGTAGCTTCAGTTTCATCAACTTCAACCAGTTTGTGCAATTGATGCGTAATGTGGCTGGCAATGCCGCAGGGTATGCGTTTCAGTTGGCCGTGGGTGCCATGTGTCCCTGGTGTGCGTCGGTGATGACCGACCTGCAAAAGAAAATCCAGGAAATGAACCAGATGTTCAGCAACTCATGCAGGTTGGCTCAGGGTTTGGTCAACGACACTGTCAAAGCCTTCGATCTGCAAAGTAAAACCAATCTGTCCAATGCCTCGTTTACCCAAGGCATTTCGGATGTGTTTTCCAGTTGGACCAATACCAGTACCTTGGGCGATCCGGTGCAACAAATCAAACAAAACGATCCCACCGACATGACCAAGGTCATCCAAGGCAATCTGGTTTGGCGGGCTTTGGTCAATCAAAATGCCGGCGGTTGGTTTAGGTTTGGTGGCAACAGTTTGCTGGAAGCGGCGATGAGCATTTCCGGTACGGTGATCGTCGATGCGCCGCAAGCCGCGCCCGACGGCAAAGGCGAAAACAATGCCATTAGCGCGCCGCCGCCGGTGTTGCGTATCAAGGATTTGATGTACGGCAACGACGCCGGCAACAGTTATCAAACCGTCAGGATGTATACCTGCAGCGATGGTCATGATGCCGATCAGTGTCTGAAACCCATCGTCCAGAACGTCAATCTGGTGGGCTTGAAGCAACGGGTGATGGAAATTCTGCTGGGTTCGGCCAATACCGGCAACGGACTACTCTACAAATTCTCGACCAACAGCGGTCAAATCACCGACAGCGAAAAAGCCTTCATGCAAACCGTGCCGGATGCCATCGGCGGCATGATCCATAACCTGGCTAGGGAGGATGCCGGCATTGCCAAACTCTGGGCCGAAGAAGCGGCACCGGTGATTGCCCTGGAATTGGCGCAGCTGATTGTCAACGATTTGCTCAACGCTGTGCAGACTGCGGCACATATGAATGACCACGCCTATGCCAAGTTGTTGATGGACGCTTTGAAGGATGCAAGGGAGCAAATCCAGGACGAATACGTCACCATCGCCGGTCGCTACGGTAATCCGCAAACCCTGATGGCGTTTTACCAACAATTGATGACCACCGTGAAGCCTAAACACTATGGCACCGTGGCGCAATTGCCGGCGTCTGGCACCGCTTGGCCGACGCCTTAATGGAGTCAACCGCATGAGCCTCTGTCCGAACTGCACTACAAGACTCGCTTACTGGTGCTTTCTATCAATCGTAGGCGTGTCTTGGTTTTACCCTATTTCTTTAAAGGCAATCGCCCATGTTTGAAATCTTTTCCGTGGGCGATTCCGCCTATTTGCAAGCTGTCCTCAATGCGATTGCGATGATCTCTGGCACCGGCGACTACAGTGCCGCGGCGGCCGTCGGCGGTTTGATCGGCGTCATCATCGTCATGCTCAGGGCGTTGTTGCAATGGGATGGCCGAGGCATTCGCTATCAGGATTTATTGCTGGCCTATGTGTTGTGGTTGATGCTGTATGCGCCGTCGGTACGGGTGTCGATCGAGGATGCTTATACTGGCAGCGTGGTAGTGGTCGACAACGTACCGTTGGGGCCGGCGGTCGTAGGCAGCGTGATGTCGAACATGGGTTATCGTACGACACGGTTATTCGAACAAGGCTTTGGAACACCGTCGATGACCGGCAATGGCTTTGCCGACAGCTTGCAGACCCTAACGGCGGTACGGAAGAATCTGTTGTCGCGAGTGAATTTAGGCGCAGCCAACGTGCCGAATGCCGGTAGCGACATGGAAACCTCGTTTGCCAATTATGTGCGTGAATGCACGTTGACCGGTGTTGATTTAAACCAGAAATCGGTGGATGCCATCTTACGCGATGCGGATCCCCTGAATGCCATCCGCTTCGATTCCGACATCTACATGACCCAAATCTATGTCGGTGGCCAACCGCAAACCAAAACCTGTACCGATGCCTGGGCCGATTTGAGCGTAGTGGCCAATGGAAATTTTGCGACGGCGCTGGAAGGGTTGTTGCAACCGACCTTGGGCGTACCGGCGGCAGGCGATACGGTGCCGAAAATCCAGGATGCCTTCGATGCGTTGGCCGGACCCGGCGTAGTCGATGCCGCCGATTACATGCTGATGTCGGCGATCCTGCCGATGTTCGAGAAAGGCGTGATCGGCCGGCATGAAGACGGTTTGCATTGGAACAAAGCGGCGATGGTCGAGCAAGCCATCCAGCAACGCAACACCCAATGGGCCGCCGAACAAACCCTGTTTGCCAAGATCGTCCGACCGATGATGGCCTTCATCGAAGGCTTGAGTTATGCCATCGCACCGATCATGGCCTTTGTGGTGATGCTGGGCAATGTCGGCATCCGGATGAATATCGGCTACTTCTTGATGTTGCTGTGGATCCAATTGTGGATGCCGATTTTGGCGGTGATCAATCTGTTCATCCAAATGTCGGCCGCAGGCAAAATGGCTGCACTGACTACGGCGACTTACAATTTGCCGTCAATGATGGGCATTTACCAGCTGGATATGGAGTTGCAACAATGGCTGTCGATTGGCGGCATGTTGGCCGCGTCGACGCCGGCCATCACCTTGATGCTGATTTATCGCGGGGCAGTGACTGCTACCCATTTTTTGGGACGGATGGACGGTGGCGATTATGTGAACGAGAAAATCGCTACGCCGGATGTGGTCAGCCCGGCGCCGGTCTTGAATGCGCAAGCGCAGCATCAATACAGTCCATTGTCGGCGGTTACTCAAACCGGGGTCGACAAGGTGCTGCCGACCTTTACCGCCGGGAAGGACATGAGCGCGGCCGTTTCATCTGCCTATTCAGCGTCCGAGCAAGCCACCAATAGCTTTATGCATAGCGTGTCGTCCACGGCGTCGAAGTCGGCGAGCATCAGCAGCGATGCGTTTGATAGTCGTTCATTGGGCAATCAAATCGCCAGCAGTTCCAGTTATACCGATGCCTATAATCGTCAATTTGGCGAAGCTTTTGCCAAGAAGCATGCGGATACTGGTATTTCTGCGGATCACTTTTCGGCGCTGGTGGCTGGCAGTGCCAATGCCGGCGGCAAGACCTCAAACGATAAATTGAATGCAGCGATTTCGGGGCGACTACAAAATGATTTTAAAGTCGGTCAGGATAAGTCCGATGCCATCGCCGCCGACATCAGTCAAACCGTCAATGACAGTCAGGGTTATCAAGCCGGCTTGGCTAAAAGCCTGGCACTGGATGCGCAGACCGGTACCCGAAACGTCGCCTCAATGGGGCTACAAAATCAATCGTTGTCCTCGTTGCAACACAGCGCAACCGACGCGGTATCCGCCAGCGAATCCTATCAACAAACTTTATCGGCTCAACAACGCTTCGGAACGCAAGCGAGCTTCGGTGCGGCGGAAACGGGATACAAAATCGCGCATGATCCTGGCTTGATGGAACGCCTGGATCAAACCCTCGATCAATATGGCTTGCGAGGTGATACGCAGCGACTGGCCTCGCAATGGAAAGCCGCCGGTTGGATTAGCGATGCCGATCAGGCCTATGCCGCCGCTGGCATGTCGTTATTGACCGGCTTCTCGTCACCCAGTTACCGCACGCTGGATGATCAACAATCGCACCAAGCACACATCTCGGGTTACCAACTGTTGGGCGATGCCTTTAATGCGCCGCAGGCCGATCAAAGGTGGAATGCCAACCGGAACGAAACCTTGAAAACCAATGCTCCTGAAACTGGCAAGGTTCAGACATCAGTCGAACAGGCTCAGCTTAAAGACCCACGCGTTGAAACCGAATCGCTAGAACAGCGTACGCAGACACGGATTCGTTCAGCGACGGGGAAAATTGCCGGCGGCGAGGCCAGTATCGAAGCACAACATGATCGTAACCTGGCTGAGCGTGAACAAAACTCAAAAGAAGGCTTTGGGAAATTGGCGAATGTCAAGGCAGAGCATTTTAGGCAATCGATTGCGGCTGCGGCCAATGACACGCCTTCTGCTGCAGAGTTGTCTTACAACTACATAGGCGGTGGAGTCTACAGTACTGCTAAAAATCTTGAAGCCATGGGAGCTGCTGGACAGGAGTACTTGAAACAATTCAATAATAGTTATGATGAAGCGCAGTCAAGAGGTGCTGGAAATTGGGACGCTTTTAAACACGCGGCATCCCAGTCCTATCCTGGTTTCGCTCAAGCTACGCAAGCCTGGGCTGATCAAAGAGTCAATAAAGTTGCCGACAAGCTGACATCAAGTCAGCAAGCTTATTATCGTGCTGCTATGTTTGAAGCCTTTGATGGGATCGCTGTGAGTAGTGAAAACACTGGTGGATTGGGGGAAGCGAAGCAGAAGATGATAAATGAAGAAGGCGAAAATGAAGCCAATACTATCGCTAAATTATTGAGAAGTGCAGCTGGCCAAAACAGACAGGATCTGATCGACCAGATAGGACAATATAATCGAGCCCGTGGGCTGATCAATTATTGAAAGGTGGATTTTACTGGTTTTTTCCAGGCTAGGATAAAGACAGCAACAAAGCCACGAGCAATAATCATAAAGAAAAATAGAGCAACATAGCCAGCTAGCGCCGGGAACTCATGGGCAATAAACATGGAAACTAATACCAATATCGCCCAATAGTAATTACTTTGATGAAGAAACTTGGCTGCCATACGCTCGACTCCCTGAAATACTAATTCAGCCAATATCAACGCAAGAAAGAACACCGTTCCGAATGCTGCAAACAAACTGATGTTATCTGGGAGGTTTCCCCAGTCAGCAACAAACCATAGCACTACAAGACATATCGTTATAGTTACCAGCTTTTGAAGAACTAAAAAGGAAAGAACATCTGAATATCTGGATTGGATAAATCGCGTAAAACCCGATGGGAACGATGCAAACGTGCTTCCGCAAAACGGGCAAATCGATTTCAGTGGCTGGCCATAGTAAGTGACAACTCGTGGCACCATAGAGCGTTTACAGTCATGGCAATGTACAGTGGCATGATGTCCGCTAAAAACTGAATGGACGTTCGATTGCTGAATCGTGGCTCGGCCTTTAAATCGGTTTGATAGAGAGGATGACATCATTAGCTCCCGAATATCTTGGTGCGATTATCGTACGTCGATATTGCAGAATTTCCAAGTCATGATATTGAAATTATTGGATTATTTTACCTTAAGGTTGATCTATTTACACCCTCAGTCTGACTCAGACTGAGGGCTCATTTATATTGTCTCTAAGCGCTGAGCACGCCTTGCTTCATTTGCAATTTGTCAGAAACGAATTTAGATTTCTGACACTCGATTTATGAATCAGAGTTTGCAAACAAACTCATTCTTTAAGAGTGGTACTTTGCTGTCTAAGGCTTTAGCATCAAAATCTAGTGGGTTTCGATTCATGTCCCTCAGCCCGCCAACAAATCGATATAGGACTGGTAACTGTAACTGCGGTTTTTTTTAAGCCCGGTAAATTCCACTACGATACCCAGCTCCTCCAAAACCTTGACCGCCGCCGTAGCGGTTGGGAAGGTTGTGTTCAGTTTCTGGCGCACCTGTTCGATACTGAAGCGCGGCATCATAGGCAAAAGCTCGAACAAACGATAACTGGCCGGACCGACTTTCGTCGCAGCCAGCAGGCGCCGCCGATCCGCCGTGATCAGGCTGGCAATTGCCACAATATTGCGTTCGGCATCGGTCGCGGCCACCGCCACCGCTTCCAAAAAGAACGACACCCATCCTTCCCAGTCACCCTCGCTACGGATGGCAGACAAACGGCGGTAATACTCGCTCTGATGTTGTTTCAAGTAGCCGCTAAGATAGAGCAAGGGTTCTGGTAATAAGCCCCAATGCTCCATTAATGCCGCAATCAGCAAGCGACCAATCCGGCCGTTGCCATCTAGAAACGGGTGAATGGTTTCAAATTGGGCATGCACCAGGGCAATTTTTACCAATGGCGGTAACCCGTCAGACGGTGTTGCATGAATGAAACGTTCTACATCAGCCAACAAATCCGCAACCCTTTCCGCCGGTGGCGGCACAAACGCCGCATTGCCGGGCCGGGTACCACCAATCCAGTTCTGCGAACGGCGCAACTCGCCGGGTTGTTTACCCGTACCTCTCGCTCCATCCAGCAGTAATTGATGAGCATTGCACAACAATCGGACACTGATCGGCAAGCCATCGGCAGCGCGCAGGTTTTCCTGCACCAGACGGAATGCTCGGAGATAGTTGGTCACTTCCTCCACATCGTCGGTATTACTGACAGCAAAGCCCGCTTCATCGTCAAACAAGTCGGTTAACGTCGCTTGTGTGCCCTCGATTTGTGAGGTCAGTAACGCCTCCTTTCGGATCGCGCTATACAACAACCAATCTACCGATGGCACTAGGCCGGAAACCCCCGATAACCTTGCCAAGGCCAACTCCGCATTATGATTCAGCCCCGCAAAGCTTTCGACGGCCAAAGCGGGATTGATCGGCGGTAAGGCATGCGGGACAAACGCCCGCACCGGCTCGCCCAAAGTTGTAGAGGTGATGTAATCGCCAGTGCTGCGCATGATATTTAAATTCTTTTTAATTATTCGCCAACATATTAAAGCATTCTTTAATATAAGGCATGGATTTCAAAGAATTCTTGAATTTGCAAAGTTTGCTTTACTGGGTTATCAAACGCTATAAAAACCTTACATCAGCGAAGGGTTGCGCCATAAGATAGAGAAGACGATCTCAAATCGATGTCCCAATGTCTCGAATGCTCATGCCAAGCATCATTCAAACGGTTGTCATGTACTTGATACGTTTTTCATGGCACACACCTGGCAGATGGGCTGATAATTGCTGTCATAGAAGATCACGAAATCATGATGACATCGACTGCAGTATCGCAATTCTGCCATGCCAGTTTGGATAGCCTCAGCAATCACCCAGGCCTCAGTGAAATTAGCGGGTCTGATTTTACTGAAAGGTCGTCGCTCACTAATATGACCAGGAAAGGTTTTACAGAAACAATCCCAGGCAAACATCACAGCATTGATATCAATGCCGGTTTTCACGTTACGTTGACTGGCACAACGATAAATAGACGCAAATACGGCCACATACAAAAATGCTTCGCGGGACCGGGTGATCGAATCGAGGCTAGGGATCTTTCCGGGCAGAGGTCTTTCTCGGTGCAGCTTATAATAAATGTACTGTAAATCTTTGTCGCCCAGGCATGAAATGATTTTTTTGACGATCGAAGTGCGTAATTTTCGCTTTAGCAATTCATATAACAGCCAATGCTCGTACCACTGCAATTGGTAAGGGTGCGAGCGCCTCATGATGCGCCATCCTGGGCTAGTATCGATAATAATTCTTTGGCCCGATGTTCTGGAGAATCTGTGGCAAATGTTTGTATTTCAATAAATTCTCGCCAGTGACTGGGATTGATTCGAGGACTAAATTTTAGATAGTCGCTTCCAGCCAATGCTTTCAGCTGTTTGATCGACATATTGCGGAGTATTTCAATGGCGTCTGTCGGCAAACCAAGATAAAACTGAGCCTTATACGCATCGCCGGCGGCAATCATCCCTTTGGCCACCAGCAAGTAATCCAGGTTGAGGTTATACAAATCATTGTCCATTCAAATGACCTGTCTAAATGATCGTTCTGATATGCGCTGCTAGGTTAATGACATTTTGGCCATACTCAATGGCGGCAGGAATATTCTTCCAGTTGTAATAACGCCCTACACCCAAGGCGAAGTTATCTGGCGATGATTGAATCGCTTTGGCGAGCAACTCAGCGCCTATCTCGAGGTTGGTCGTTGGATCGAGCAACTGTTCGGGCTTATCAACCCGGTGGCCATGCCAGCGCAGATTGACTTGCATAATGCCGATGTCGACATTTCGGTTACCTTCCTTCAGCAGCTGTTTAAGCTGGATAATAGCGTCTTGTTTATTCGTTGTAATGATGGCTTTGCCGGCATGATTTAGCGCCCAGGGCCAAGGTGTTACTTTGTTTTTCTGATGATGATTTTTCGACTCGATCAACGCTACTGCATACAAGACATAGGGATCCAGTTGATGTCGTGCAGCGACGTCCCCCCATACCGTGGTTTGCAGTAAAGATTTGGCAGAAAGGATGCTGGCCGATCGCTCACTTGACTGGTTTTCAGCCGCCCAGCTTAACTCGTTTGAAAAACTGGATACGATGCCAATCAATAGCGCGATATGACTGGGTATAAGTGGTATTGGTCTGCCCCGACCTCGCGCCGGTGTGACTTTGGTTAAACTCAATAGCATGACACGCTCTCATTCAATGAAGATTAATGAAAGTGTAAAACCTGCAGCCGGAGAAAACTGGTTTAAAAAATCACCCGTAGGGTCGATATTCGTGGATTATGGATAGGGCATCATCAACAAAGCGTTGGCAAACGCTTGGTGATTTCCGTGTGATCAACGCGATAGCATGACAATAAGTCTCCTTAAACAAGCATTAGGAGTTCGTCATGAATCAGGAAAATCCAAGCAATCGGAATCGGCACGCCCCTTGGAACAAAGGTAAGTTGATTGGCCAGAAATCGCCTTTAAAGTTGAAAGAAATCTGGGCCATACGCATCCGTTTGCAGATGACCAAAAACACACGGGAACTAGCGTTATTCAATCTTGCCATTGACAGCAAACTCCGAGGGTGCGACTTGGTGAAGCTTAAAGTCTGCGATGTGGCTCAAGGCGGCCGGGTATCATCTCGCGCAATGGTCATGCAACAGAAAACCCATCGTCCGGTGCAATTTGAGATAACCGAACAAACCAGAGACTCATTAGCAAACTGGATTAGCCAGGCTCAATTGAAATCCGATGAATATCTTTTTCCTAGTCGAATTCATGAATCACCACACATTTCAACCCGGCAATACGCTCGCATTGTTGAGCATTGGGTGACGTCAATCGGTCTTGATCCAGCAGCATACGGAACCCATACGATGCGCCGGACAAAGGCAACCTTGATTTACCGTCGGACAAAAAACTTGCGAGCTGTCCAGCTATTGTTGGGTCATACCAAGCTTGAAAGTACTGTACGTTATCTTGGAATAGAGGTTGATGACGCACTAGAAATTTCGGAACAGACCGAAATTTAGCGTTAAATAATGAGGTAGCAGTCGTTTATTTTTGACTGCTACCGATTTTGAGCCGGCTAATTCCCACCCATTTTTGACTGTCACGTTGCACCAATAAGGTCAATAGTTAGGGGTGCGGAGTTACTAAGAGTTATATATCCAGTGAATCAGCCGAATGGCAGGTATTCGGTAAGCAAATCGACATTATGGCCGAGTCACAACGGCCAACAGGAGTCACTGATG
>MSXO01000074.1 GCA_002083615.1 Proteobacteria bacterium ST_bin11
GCCGGGGCCTAATTGAAGCTGCATAACAACGTGTGTCTAATGGATACAAACGTAAGTCATTCCCGGGCATCCGCCGGGGCCTCATTGCTGCCCTGTTAACTGTTGATTATCTTCGGGGTAAGCCATGTTTGCCCCCTGCTGTTGACCATAATCTTACAAAGCCAGTAAAATTTCCTAACAATATCGCCTAGAAATGAGGTGTCGTCGTGGTGATAAGCTGCCAGGTATTGGCAGATTGGACATGGATTTATGCATTCTGGATGGGATCACCAGATCTGTCGATAGTCAACTATCATAGTATTGACCGCCGCGCTTTACCTCAAATTTCAATAATTTTGAGGGGCGGTGACACCTACATATATGCTCAATAGATCCATATTTTTAGTTACTGTAGGCCAATACGGTATTGAAATCTGGACTTGTATAATATGAAAAAACTTATTTTATCTCTTACTCTAACCGCCTTATCCCCCCTTGGCTTTGCATCAGTTTCATCAGTAGATTGGAAAACTACAAACGACGCGTTATTGTCTTACGACTCCCAGTCCGGATTATATTGGCTTGATCTGACTTATACAGAAAGTGAAACGGTAAGTCAGGTAAATAATCGACTTAATAATACTGACTTGACAGGATTTCGATACGCCACAATTGGCGAGGTCATTGGGTTGTTTGCAAATGCTGGCATTATAGTTAATAACGACAGCGTCGCTCATTCAAGTGGTGAGAAAGTACAGTTTGCAAATTTAATTAACTTGTTGGGAGCAACCCAAATCTCTGGAAGTGTCTTTCGCTCAATTGGCGTCACTGGAACCACCCAAGGGGACAATTTCTTAGTCTCTAGTCTATATTTAGACCAATCCACATCAAGAACCAATGCAAGCATCGATTTAATGAATATTGGACTGCAAGCATCAGCAACTGGAGGTTTTGATGCTACTACTAAATTTGGTCACTTCCTTGTTACAGAACCGATTTCCAATGTACCTTTGCCCTCGATGGGATGGTTGTTTTTCGGAATCAGTTTGATCTTTGGGAAAAACCTAAAGGTCGCTAGATCTTTAAGCGCTTAAAAGCGTAATCCACCAAGGTAGCCACATTATGTTAAGCGTCTTGTCATCTTTGGCAAGCGGCAAGACGTCATCTAACGAAAGCTCAGCTCAATCTAAGTTATTGAATTAAAATCCAACCGCCTGCAACCCCAGTTTAATCCGATTGGGTAAAACTACATTGATGGTAGCTACTACCGACGACTTGGGCATGGATCGACAAGGCGTTCGCTTACCAGTGTAACGAAATGCCCCATCGGTCGTCCCGATTCAGGAGGTATTCGCGAGATAATTTCGTCGACGCACTACTTATGACACCTCCCTCGCCGAGCGAGGATCCGTCAAACTCATTGCAACTAGTGTTTAATTAAAAATTAAATTTGACCATCAATATGAATTGTCCATTTTGCGAGTTACCTAAAGAGCGAATTATTCTATCGAACAGCCTGGGAATGGTTATACGAGATGGTTATCCCATTTCTCCTGGGCATACATTGGTTATCCCTCAAAGACATATTGCTTCATTCTTTGAGCTAGAGCCTGAGGAAAGAGAATCGCTTTTTTCATTACTGGAAGAATCTAAACGTCGTTTGGATAAAGAGTTCCAGCCGGATGGCTACAATATTGGCATTAATGACGGACCATCAGCAGGGCAAACAGTGCCTCATCTGCATATACATCTCATCCCTCGATATTCAGGCGACCAAGAAGACCCACGTGGTGGCATTCGTTGGATTATTCCTGAAAAAGCAAAGTATTGGTCTTCATGATTCTGAGTGCGGAACGCCAACTTCTTTTTCTGCAACAACTGCAGCGTCTTTTTGACGAAGGTGAATTTGTCGCAACCTACAAATTTGCTTTGCTCATGGCGTTGGCAGAGATTTCGGTCGAGTCTAATCATGTAGATGGGAAACTTGAAATCCCAATGATTGCCATAGCCGAAAAATTCGCCGAATTGTACTGGCCGCAAACAGTACCTTACTCGTCCGGAACCGCGGGAGCGACCACCGAGGTTTTAAACCAAAACCAAGGCAAACAAACGGCAGTAGTCAATGCGCTATTAAAATTGCGACAAGAGGGCGCAACCACACTGTCTGAGGCGAAAAAATACTCTAGCTGGCCGACAACACTCCGCACCATTGGGAAAACTGTTGCCGAAATGCCGGTTAAGTATCTCCAGAATTTTGGTGGTACTCAAATTCCATTTCTTTATGAATACCCAAATCCTTCAGGAAAAATTGTTCTCAATGAAGGCGTAGCCCTGATGTTAAGAACATTTCATTCCTTTATTCAGCAAATGGCCCGCGCTGGATGGATTACACACATCCGAAAAAATAAAAGTAACAGTCAGATCTTAGGACAAGTCGATGCCCTGGAATCCTTTATGTTTGGGACCCCGAGAGCATGCCTAGCCCAAGTTTCTGAGTTATTGCGAAAAATTCAATCCAACAGATGCTTCTATTGTGGTTCGACCCTTTTTAATCAGGCAGATGTTGATCATTTCGTACCCTGGTCAAAGTATCCTCGGGATTTAGCTCATAACTTTGTCCTCGCTCATGCCTCCTGCAACCGGCACAAATCTGACATGTTAGCGGCTGAACGACATCTCGATCACTGGCTCGATAGAAATCTTCGATATAACGCTGAATTGGTCTATGAATTAATTAATTTCAACTCTAATCAGGCTTGCTCAAACCGAGTGGCATATTGGGCTTATGAACAAGGCATCAATATTGGATCCTATAGCTGGGTAGATAAGCAGGTTACGGAACCTTTGAGCAGAAATTGCCTTGGGTTAATTCTGTCACCATAGAAATTTTGTCGTTTGATCTAGTCTCTTTGACTATGGGTTGGATTGATGACAAAAAGGGCTCAGCCCGAAAATTGATTTATTTTATTTTCACTTTTCGAGCCCATGCCACTCAGCGGTTTTTTGAAGAGTGGGCCAATTTGGCTTTTAGGTTCACTAGCAGACCACAATCTCACTCGATCCACTGCCGCATCTTTTCACCTGTATCCGGGTACCGATTCGCTCAGTCATTTCCTGCACATGGGAAATAACTCCGACCTTGCGACCCATGGCTTGCAGACTGTCTAAGGCATCCATCGCCACTCGCAGCGTGTCGGCATCCAGGCTACCGAAGCCTTCATCAATGAACAATGACTCGACACATACGCGATTTGAGGATAACGAGGCCAGTCCCAAAGCCAGAGCCAACGACAGCAGAAAGGATTCTCCACCAGACAAAGAATGTACCGAGCGGATTTCGTCGCCCATATCCTGGTCGATGACTTGCAATGCCAGGGTTTCGGCCACCCGTTCCAAACGATAGCGTCGGCTCAAGTCTTTCAAATGCTGATTGGCATAGCCCAGCAAAATATCCAGGGTCAGTTGCTGAGCGATATTGCGAAAGCGTTTGCCGTCGGCGGAACCAATCAGGCTGCTGAGCTTGGCCCAGGTGTCGTTGACGGCAGCTTGGGCGGTAATTTGTGTTTGCAGACTGGCGTTTGCTTGCAAACGCTCGTCATCCAGACGGCGCTGCAGATGCAAATCGCTCAGTTGTTGTGTCAGTGCTTCAAGTTGCTCAGAAAGACCGGCCAGCTGAGACGCCAACACCTCAAAACTCTCCAACGAGCCTCGCGTTTGCAAATGCTGCTCAGATTGCAATCGGCGTTCGGCCAATACGGTCTGCGCTTGCATCAGCATCTGGTTAAGCTGCTGTAGGATTTCGCGCTCTCTATTCAGCCAAGCAGCATCCCGTTGTAAGTGCTGTCGCAGCGACTCCAAGGCCAGCGCAGGACGTTCCGGTTGCTTATCGTTAAAGGCTTGCAACCATTGCGACACCGCCGATTCGGCTGCCTGCCACTCAGTCCGGCGAATGCTAAGCAATTTGCCGATTTGGCTGACCGCTTCCTGAGCCGTCGCCACTTGCGCTGCCGCATCCTGGGTTGCAGTCACTGTATGTTGCAGAGCAGTTTTGACGTCACCCAACACCGTGGCCAACGCTTGTTCGACTTCCGAAACCGAGCGGCCATTCAGCATGTTTTGGCGCTGCTGCTGTTTGGCAGCCAAGTCGGCATCGATAACGGCAAACGATGCCTCTGCCTGGGCCTGGCGTTGAACCGCTTGATCCGCATTAGCCTGCAAAGCCGCCAACTCAGTTCGGAGAATTGAAATCTGTTGGTTCAACTGCGCCTGTTGTAGATAGCGTCTCTGCCAATCCTGAGCATGGTGCAGACAGGCTTGATATAACCCTTCCACATCGGTTTGCCAGGCTTGGCGCCAGGCCGCATCGTCAAACGCACCATCCAACTCGTCCAGCAAGCGCTCATGTTGCAGGGCCACTGTTTGCTGTTTATCGCGGGCGTTGGTCAGAGCCTGATCTGCTGTGTTCCGGTCCGTACTGGCTTGATCCAGTTGTTGTTGCAAAACCTGTTGTTGCAACTTCAGCTTCTCCAATGCCTCGCGGGCTTGGTCGCGCGTCGCAAAAGCCGCACTCATGGCTTTCAATTGCTCGGCAGCCGCATGCAAACTCTGTTCTGTCGTCTGAATTTCGCTGGCCAACCAGGCTAATTTATTCGCATCGGGTACGTCCAGCACCGACAATTCTGTCGCAATGTCCAACCAGCTTTGCTGTTGCTGGTCGATCTGCAGACGCAGTGCCGCCAGTAACTCGTTGGTCGTTTGCAGGGCTTTGTCATATTGCCCGATCTCCAGTTGCCCACGCTGACGATCTTGTTCCGCCTGTTGCCGGCGTTGCCAACAGGCCTCGACTTCCAGTTCCAATGGCTGTAATTCGCGCCGCAACGGATGATCGTGTTCGGCAAACGGGTGTTGCGTGGCGCCACATACCGGACATTCCGTATCGGGTTTGAGTTGGGCGCGTAAGGCTTCCACTCGCTCGCTACAGGCCAATTTGGCCAAGTCGAGCATTTTGGCCGCCTGGTCGTGACTGGCAATCAACCTCGGCAACGCGTTTTCGACTGTATGTAGCGCCTCACTGGCCTGTTGCCGCTGCGCCGATATTGTCTGCTGGCTTGCCGTGTGATTATCGACTTCCGCGTTAAGTCGCGACAGTTCCCGCCACTGGCTTTCAGTCTGCCGTAAAGTCGACAGGTACGCCTGATGCTGCTCCGATGCTTGCGCGAGCGCGTCGGTGTCAAACGATTTGGCCTGTTGCGCTGCCGTTTGCCACTGCTGTTCAGCCAGCGAAACTTGCAGTAACAGGGCTTCCATCGCTTGTCGAGCCGAGTGCGTCGCTGACTCAACCAAAGTCAGGGTGGACTCGTTTTTTGCACACAGCGAACGTGCGAAATCCAATTCGCCAACCAGGGTTTTGCCTTGCCGGAACAGAGTTTCCCAGCGCGGCCATTGCTCGCTTAAGCGTTGCCAATGTTCATGCTCGGCCAACCAGTTGTTGCAGTCCGTCAGTTCGTTGGTCGTTCGTTGCTCACTTTGTTGTGTGTCGCTGCATTGCTTGAGTAATTCCGCCGCTTGGTGTTGGGCCGTCAGTGTGTCTTGCTGTTGTTTTTGATGTTGCGGCTGCAGCGTCTGGATTTGTGCATCCAAGCTGCGCGCTTGGGCTATATCCTGTTCTGCATCGATTTTTTGCTGCTCGGCCTGCTGCAATTGCGCTTCGGCTACAGCCCGATTTTGCTGCGCCTGTTGTTGCAAAGCCAAGGTGGAGGCCGCCGTCTGTTCCGCAATAGTCAGTCGCTTTTGCTGTTGCTCGCATTCGTCCTGCAGCCTATCGTACTCGACCAGCAAAGGGCGGGCCGCTTGCAAGGATTCGATGAGCTGCAATTGCTGGCGTTGGGGCTGGACCTGTTCATGTGCCTGCTGGGCGTTTTGTAGCTGCGCTTGTGCCTGCTGCTCGGCAGTCTGTAATGCTTGATAGCGCCGATGCCAGTTAAGATAGCCATCCAGTTCGGTTTTCTGTTGCTGGGCTTTATCCAGAGCCGACTGCGCTGTTTCGATTTGGGCCAGCAAGGCCTCTCGCTCGGCGGGGGCGAGCGGCTGTTGCGTGGTGAGCTGCTGTTGCAAGCCTTCCAGCGTGAGTCGTTCCTGTTTGGCGCGGTCAAAAGCGCGAATGGAGATTCGGCTGTATTCATCAGTGCCGGTCAAGGTTTCCAATAAACTGGCGCGTTCATCATCTGGCGCTTTTAAAAACACGCTGAACTCGTTCTGAGCTAGTAACACAGCACGGGTGAATTGATCGAAACTCAGGCCCAGTTTTTCGACAATCATATCCTGCACTTCGGTTTTCTTGCCGCCGAGGGCTTGTTGTTCAGGCAATCGGCATAACGTCATTTCGCTGGCCTGCAATTTGCCATCGGCGCGTAACCTTGCCCTGCGCACACTCCAGCGGGTCCGGTAATGTTGGCGGTCGTTGCCGATAAACTCAACCTCGGCATAACCCTCAGCACAGCCGCGTCTTAACAGATTGCGCGCATCGAACGGCGGTAAAGTCTCATCGCCGACATCGCGCAAGTGCACACCTCGCGTACCAGCCTGCTGTAAACGCGGAGTTTTATCAAACAAGGCCAGGCACAAGGCATCAAGCAAGGTAGATTTTCCGGATCCGGTCGGCCCACTGATGGCGAACAAACCTGCAGAAGCCAAGGGTTGTTGCAAAAAATCGATCGCGAACTCCCCTGCCAAGGAGGCCAGATTTTTACCGCGAATGGCTAAAATTTTCATGCGGATGCCTCGGTTTCCAGCAATAAGGTCTGAAAAGCCTGCAACAGGTCATCGGGCACGGTCGCACCGTATAGTTTTTGATAATGCCGTTGCAGTAGGTCCTCCGGCTGTAACTGACTGAGATCGCCCAAGGCCGGGTCCTCAGTGTCCAAGGCTTTATGGTCACCTCGCTGGTAACGGACATCGATACCCGCTAAACGCACCGGCTTGCCATTCAGAACCGATTCAATCTCAGTCCTGGCGGAAGGTTCGGGTGCATCCAACAGCAATCTCACTTCCAGATAAGGCCAGCGTTCCTCTGGCAACACCTGATTGGCAAGCGATAAAGCCTCCAGTGCAACCAAGGCCTCTGACAATGGGGCCGGCTTAGCTGGAATCCTAAGTAAATCCACAGCGCGTGGCACGAGGTGAGTTTGGATGGATTTAAGTTGTTCACCAGCCAATTCCACACACACGATTTGATGCGGATAATCAATCTCGGAAAACGACATCGGCAGTGGGCTACCGCTGTACCGCACCCAATCCTTACCACCGACGCTTTGCGGAAAATGCAAATGACCTAAAGCCGCGTAGGCAATCGGTTTCTCAAACATCGCGACCGACAACGCCTCCAACCCGCCGATGACGATCCGCCGTTCCGAGTCCTGCGAGACCGCCCCACCATCCAGATGGCAATGCCCCATCGCCAGAATAGCTTCACCGGCTTGCCGTTTTAACAATACTTTCTGTAAAGCCGCCTGATACAGAGCATGCACCCCTGCCAGATAGCTATCCCCATCGGTTTCTACACGCGGGACATCACCCGGGCGCAGGAACGGCACCGCCAAACACCAGGCCCGACAAACATCATGGCGATCATGTAAGGCTACGATCAAGGCATCGAGATCGATCTCACCGTCGGCATTGCGCCACGTTTGGCCCACCACCTTAGTTTCAAACAACTCTAACAACGGCGAAGGTGCTTCCAGTCGCCCCGGCGAATCGTGGTTACCGGCAATCATCATCACCCGCAAATGCGGTGATGCTTCGCGCGCCGCTTGTAAAAACCGGTATAACTGCTTTTGCGAGGCCGCAGACGGATTGGCGTTATCGAAAATATCGCCAGTGACCAGCAACACATCGATATTCTGATGGCGAAGCTGCACCAATAACCAATCCAGAAAACATTGGTGCTCAAAATGCCGGTCAAAGCCGCGCAGGCTATGGCCTAAATGCCAATCCGAGGTATGTAAAATTCTCATAGATAGTATTTCAAGTAATAAATAAGACGCTAGTTGCCCAAAATTCGGTTCACACCGCCGGTAAACAGCATCACATCGTCCGGGAACAATTGTTTGCCTAAAGACACCGTATCGGTCTGTGCAGGCAGACGATAACAACGCACATCGTCTTCAACCGCTCCGATCTGTTGCTCAATTCGCTCCAATAACCGCAGTAAGCTCGGCCGTTTCAGCACCGCTGTAAACACCGAGTACTGCACGGGTAGCCCCTGCTTTTTTAAAATGCGATGCACTTTACCCAAGCGTCTTGGATTGGCAATATCATAAGCAATCAAATATAAGCCTAACTCACTATCTGCCATCAGTTGACAGACAGTAAAAATTGATGCAACTTATTGATCGTACTTCGAAACAGTAGATACGCACGATCAGCCCGTTGCTGGAATATCATAGCCATAGCCTGCATAGGCGCTCCGGAACAGCTTTGGTCGACGTCCAGCAGCAAGGGATAGAAATCCCATATCAACAAGCGACTCAAAAACGCTGCCAGATCCAGCTCGCTGGTCACTAAAGCGTCATCGTTGCCGTCAAAACCGGCTTCCGGCAGCCAAACCAGCAGTTCAGCATGCAGAATATTCTCCAGCAGGTTCGCTCGGTGTCGCCCCTCGCTCCCCAAACTAACGGATAACTGTCGGCGAAGTATTGGCACCGGCGCTTCCCGCCACTCAGGCAAGCCGATGCGTCGAGCAAAGCTGCGGGCGGCCATTTTCTCCATAGCAAGGGTCCAATTTTCAAGTAAGCCCGGGCCGTCCGAGCGAGCCAACAAATCCAGTAATCGTTGGGTCAGCGATTGCCTTTCACTCGCCCGCCCAAACCAACGGGCGCGCAACTCGCCGTTTTTTTCCAAAAACAACACCGAGATACCGGCATCAGCACAGGCCAACAGTGCCGACATCGACCACTCGACCATGCCTTTACAAACCACGCGTGATATTCGGGACAGTGGAAATAACTGATCGGCCTTATCCGCTAGCGAAACCCGTAAAGCCGGCTCGTCCAACACCACCCGGCAATTGGGCGCACCGTCAATATACAAAGGACGCATTAGCCTGCCTCACAGGCCAATTGGTAACGCTTGCTCAAGGCATGCGCATAACGTCGCAGCAAACGTCGTGCGGGTGCTGCGTGCGATTCATAAAAAGCATAAAACCGCTGCCGACCCGTCTTATTCATCAAACAACGGCCGTTGTCATCGCTGAAATACTCGGGTCGTAACTCGCGTTCCCGAAATAACTGCCAAACCCAACGATCCATCAGCGGCCGTAAGGGCTCCATCAAGTCGCAAGCCAGCGATTCGCGCCCAAAACTGACATCATGATAAAACCCCAACATGCCATCCAAGCCGACAATATGACAGGCTCGCACGGCGTCGTAATGCAATAGCGTATAGCCCAAAGATAAACACGTATTCACCGGATCAGGCGGCGGACGCTTACTGCGACCAGTAAAATTCAACGCCGGTGCAAACAAGCGGGTGAAGCCGCCAAAATAAGCGGCAGCCGCCGCGCCTTCATAACCGCGTAAACTCTCCAGCGACATAGCCAATCGATCCTCACGCAACTGGCCTATGACGCCAGACAGGGTTTGCACGGCGCCGGTTAGTGGATAACGTAAATCCGGCCGATCCAACAAGGCCTGCCTTAACAACCGGAGTTGCGAGCGGACTTTTACCAGGACCAACCAGCGCGCCAAAGGCGTTCGCAAATCCATGTCCAAGCTCACCCGATACTGCCCTAAACGCCGGGCAGTGTCGTTATGTGAACGCCCCGCCAACATCGCAGTAGCTTCGGTATTGCGCCCAGACAGCACCAGCAGCCCAATATTGCGCTCACTCAATGCGCCCAATAAACGGCTTTCCAGTTGTACGTTGCCACGTAGCACGACCCTATCGAGTAAATGTAAGGGCACAGTACCCTTGCGGGCACCATCTTCGTAAAGTGCTAACGCCTGCCCGTCCAACTTAAGCGCTAAATTCTTGCGATCCAAATACAAACTGCTCATCCGCTACCCCACGTAATAAAACGAACCGTCCTGAGGAGCCACCGCCTTACCAAGAGTACGGATCTGTTTAGCACCCGCCAAGCGCAACAAGATAAAGCGATCTTCTTCAGGGTCTATGACTTGGGCAATGTCTTCTAGCAGTTGGCGTTTTTCCGTGATGGTCAAAAAGCACTCGAACACCGATTTTTGTCCGCCCGAGGCATAGGCCCGCAACACATACAGCGCCTTACGCAGCCGACGGTTGCAGGAAATGTCGTAAGCCGCTAAATACAGTTGCCTTTGTTTCATGGCAATAAAATAACCAATCCCCAAACGACAGTAGGAGTTGACAAGCTTGCCAAATCAAAATGATGGGCAACGTTTAGTCATCGTAAAAAATATTAAGTCAGTTACCTCCCAATAAAAAGCCATCTAACTATCCCTTCTTAATAAGGTCATTTTAAGATGTAATCCTTGGCCGCATTTGCAGAACACTAAGTGCTTTAATCCCTTCTTTATAAGGTCTGTTATTCAATTTGAAGGCGCCAACCTTCATCGTGTAGCCTTCGTCTTAATCCCTTCTTTATAAGGTCTGTTATTAAATTCTGAAAAGGAAAAAGGCCTAAATGATTTAAAAGCGTCTTAATCCCTTCTTTATAAGGTCTGTTATTCAATTTAGCCTTGCAAGGCATCCTAACCAAACAATCCGCAGTCTTAATCCCTTCTTTATAAGGTCTGTTATTCAATTATCAATGAATCCGAGGAGAGTGACGAATCCGATGGGTCTTAATCCCTTCTTTATAAGGTCTGTTATTCAATTATCTTGCACAGATTGAAGCGGTTAGAAAGATTCGTCTTAATCCCTTCTTTATAAGGTCTGTTATTCAATTACCCCCCAATTGAGGATAATTATCATGGCATTCTATGTCTTAATCCCTTCTTTATAAGGTCTGTTATTCAATTACTTTGACCACCACGTTATGGCTGGAAACAAAGGTCTTAATCCCTTCTTTATAAGGTCTGTTATTCAATTGATGTCCATTCTCAAACAATGTCAGCTTTTCGTCTTAATCCCTTCTTTATAAGGTCTGTTATTCAATTGCAGCGAAACACAGTCAAATAGCAACTTAGTTGGTCTTAATCCCTTCTTTATAAGGTCTGTTATTCAATTCGGCTGCGATTGCGAAAAAACAAAAAGCGGAGGTCTTAATCCCTTCTTTATAAGGTCTGTTATTCAATTTCAATACACCCATCGCTGAATACTCGCCATTTGAGTCTTAATCCCTTCTTTATAAGGTCTGTTATTCAATTAGTTGAGTTTAACAGTATTGTTGAAGAGCGAAGTCTTAATCCCTTCTTTATAAGGTCTGTTATTCAATTGGAACATCACAATGGATACACTCACTTTTGAACAGTCTTAATCCCTTCTTTATAAGGTCTGTTATTCAATTGAGGTTATAGCGTGACTTGGACGCCAAGCCTTAAGTCTTAATCCCTTCTTTATAAGGTCTGTTATTCAATTATCTTATGAAGAGCTGTTAGCAGCGATAGCTAAGTCTTAATCCCTTCTTTATAAGGTCTGTTATTCAATTTAGAACAACTTCGCGAAGTAGCCGCCCAGCTTTATGTCTTAATCCCTTCTTTATAAGGTCTGTTATTCAATTATGCATCGTTAGAACGTACTCAGCGGGTGCTTGGTCTTAATCCCTTCTTTATAAGGTCTGTTATTCAATTAAGCCCTTGTCAATACTGTCTCTATTGAAGACAGTCTTAATCCCTTCTTTATAAGGTCTGTTATTCAATTTTCTGATGCCGCTTAATTTTCTATCTGTTGGTGAGTCTTAATCCCTTCTTTATAAGGTCTGTTATTCAATTAACAAGGCTGAAACAAACGCAGCCTAACACCCGTCTTAATCCCTTCTTTATAAGGTCTGTTATTCAATTGACTTGTTTAAAGCAAAGCCAATTTGGAAAATGAGTCTTAATCCCTTCTTTATAAGGTCTGTTATTCAATTGCAATGCGCCTATAAAGCCGAACAGCGCAAGAAGGTCTTAATCCCTTCTTTATAAGGTCTGTTATTCAATTAGCAAAACGCGCATATACAAAAGCGATTTACGGTCTTAATCCCTTCTTTATAAGGTCTGTTATTCAATTACCGAAAAGTCTGGAACTGAAGTTATCTTAAAAGTCTTAATCCCTTCTTTATAAGGTCTGTTATTCAATTCGATGCTGCTTTCCAGGTTGCAGAAAGGAAACGTCTTAATCCCTTCTTTATAAGGTCTGTTATTCAATTTAAACACTATGCAAAAATTAAACACAAACGCACGTCTTAATCCCTTCTTTATAAGGTCTGTTATTCAATTTCACATTTTTAGTCACAAGAGTCAGCCGCGCATGTCTTAATCCCTTCTTTATAAGGTCTGTTATTCAATTGATAATAAAATGAACAATCAAGAAACTATTAGACGTCTTAATCCCTTCTTTATAAGGTCTGTTATTCAATTTTAACCAACTTCACAAGAGAACGACAATGAAAGGTCTTAATCCCTTCTTTATAAGGTCTGTTATTCAATTCGTCTATATCGTTTGGTCGAGGTGAAATATCGAGTCTTAATCCCTTCTTTATAAGGTCTGTTATTCAATTTGTTAAAAGCGGTTCATGATGCCTTTTTGTTGCGTCTTAATCCCTTCTTTATAAGGTCTGTTATTCAATTCGCTTTTGCAGTAAACAATAGCTGTGTACAATTAGTCTTAATCCCTTCTTTATAAGGTCTGTTATTCAATTTAGCTCAATGGTTTTTACCTCCAGTTTTCAAGTGGTTACAGATAGGGTTGTCACGATTTTTCATTTTATAAAAGTTATCTGTCCGCCAAAAACCAACTCTGTAACTGTTGTTGAAGATTTCTCAATTCGGTTTTACAACATACCGCAATATGTAACTCCCTGGCGCGTGCGCGCATTGATTTACCTGGGTCGTTAAAACTCACCAACATGGCTTTCGCCTGCAGACCGCCGATCAAGTCGCGCAGGCTGTCCAGTTTGTACAAGACGTCGGCCTCCTTGTCATACTGCTTGGTTTTACATTCGATCAGGTGTAGTCGGTTAGCCTTTATGATGCCAACATCTATTTCATTTTTGACCGTGACTTTACCCCCTGATTGACGTTCGATGGTTACATTACACCCCAGGTCCTGGATGTTTAATGCTTTTTTTAAATTGAGGCAAATACCATAGGTGTGCATTTCCAGCCAGCCTCCATTAGCCATGAATCGGGCATCGGCGTTTGTGAAGTGTAAGCGGTGTCCGGTTATGCGGCACAAGTCAGCCTGTTCGAATAGTTCCAACAATTCCCAAAGCATGGGTTTGGATTGCGGCCCGTGCTCGATTTCAACACTGAGTGTTGGATTGTCCGCCAGGTAAGCCAAATAATTGAGCCTGCCCAGTTCATCGGCGTATCGATCGATACTGGTTAAAAGGGTCTCTGTCAGCACTCTAATTTCCGGTTTGACGCCTTGCGGCGGGGGGATGTCGACTTGACTGGCACCATAAGCCATCAGGTAGTCTTTTAGTTTCAGACGGTCCGCCAGTTCGTGCGCGGGCTGTTTGGGCGACAACCATAGCAGGCGGTCTTGCTCGGGATGGACGTAATAAATGGGAGCCTCAACGCTGCGAAACGCTTCATAGGCCGCGATACTCATCAATTTGGTGCCGCCCGTTGCATTGAGGGCTATTTCCCCTTCCGCGTATTCCGAGAGCAAATCAAGGATAACGTCGCTAATCTGGTTGGCGTCCCAGGGATCCGCAATTCTTTGCTGTCGAACCCCGATGCCGCGTGGCTTGAGGATGTTTTCCAGCGCATTCGCCTTTTCAACCATGTCGTTGCTAACCAGCATGACCACGTTTCGCGGTTTGATGGCTTCGTCGAGCATTGGGGTGATGTTGGGGATGGGTTGCGCGGACACCAGAATTAAATGGGCAGCAATGTTCATAGGGCTTCCAGCAGTTGGCAATAAAGTTTGGCATCGATGTTTTTCAATAAACGTTCTTTATCTTGAGCCGGTAAAAAGGCATGGACAAAGCCTTGTTTGATCATTGCCAAGGCGTCCCATTGGCTGATTTCTCCATTCGTCATGCGCGCGGCGGTTAGGTATTCATCGGCCAAGGTCGTGGTACTGATGCCAGGGTTATCGGTACATAAGGTGAGTGGCAAGCCCTTGTCGCGCCAGAGTGGCAGTAATGGATAGTTTGGCAGGCCTTTGGTTTTCGGATACTTGGGATCATAAAAACCGACCACTTCCCGATTTGAACTGGGGCAGAGTTCCAGACAAATGTTTCGATCGCGAAAGCGTTGGGCAAGATTCGGATTGTCGTTGATCGTAAGCCCATGGCCAATGCGGTCGGCGTGAAGGTGGTACGCCGCTTTCCATATGGAATCTGCGGCTTCGCCCTCGCCAGCATGGATGGTGATAGGCAAACAAGCCTCAAAGGCCGGTGTAAACAAACTGGCGACTTGATCGGGTTGACATCGGGTTTCGTCGCCAGCCATGTCGAGTCCTACGATGAACTCGGGCATGTGTTGCTTGGCTTGGATGGCCATTGAGATGGTGTTTTGCAAATCGTCCTTTCCGGCACGCCTATCAACGATAATGATAAAGCGAATCTGGGGCTTGTCGCTGTTTGGCAAGCTTGTGAGTACTTCTGTCACGGCTTGGTGGAAACATTGGAGAAAATTCAGTCCATTACCGTATTTTTGTGGGCTGCCGCGTAGTTCGATGTAAGCCAAACCCTCGGCGACAACTTGTTCAATAATGGCTTGGGCGTAGGGTTTGATAGCTGCCGGATGCGTGAGCAACGCGGAGCCGGAGAGTTCGCCGGGACGCTCGTAGGCGGAAAACCCCTGTGGATGCCTGTCTTTCAATGCGATGCGTGGCTCGGTTGCTTGCCAGAGATTTTGGCGGAGTTGCTGGTCAGTGGCATGCAGCAGCATCACTGCGGCATGATGGCTACGTGCGTGATGGCTGGCGAGATATTCTGGCCAATTCCAGGGCCATTGGTCTTTTTGCAGCAACGATTGGCAATGTGTTAGCGCTTGCTCGCGCTCACGGCTAGTTAGATTTTCCCAAATAGCCGCGGCCACCGTGCGCTGGGCAGCCAAATTCAGACATCCGCCAAGGTGCCTATGCAGATCGGCTTTTGGAACGTTGATTAGCCAATCACGGTGAAGTGGCCCAAGCATCGTGGTTCTCAGGTCGTTGATGCGGCGTGGAGGCAAGCGATATAAACTGCGCCAGTTTTCATGGCTTTCATGGCTACCGATGCTCTCTAGGTAATTGCCGAATAAGCGGCTGCTGTCGCGTTCGCGTTTAGTGAGTTCTTGACTTAATGAGTTACTTGCGTGGGTAAATTCGGCAATTTCGCCAGCCTTTGGCCAGGGTAAAGGGTATTCCGGGGAAACAATGGGCGCTAGACCATCGAGGTTGATATCCAGCAGATCGCTGCGGTGGGTTTGTCCGGCAATCAGCGGCGTGAGCAGTGCGGCCCACGCGGCGGGTAGGGGCTGAGTGAAAACATCTGGTCCCGCCTCCCGAAACTCGTTTGGTAAACCATCTGCACTGATGACATGTAATAGCGCCTGACATCCGAACAGACTGCCTGCTCTTTGCATGTCCGCGCTCATGGTTTTACGCCCCCCCGCCAAGGACAATACGACCTGACCGCCTTCCGCGTATTGATGTGCGGTTAAGCAGGCACGGAATATCAGTTCCTTAATGAGTTCGCATTCCGATTGACTGGCTAATTGATTGGTGTACTTTGCTTGCCAGACGCGTAAGCGAATAGGGGACAAGCTTTCAGCCCAAGCAGTCAGTTGTTTCAAGCTTTTTTGCGTTTGATCACCTTGCGTGGTGCACACCCAGATTTCATCGGGGGGATTGAGTTTGGCCTCGGATTTTGAGGTGAGCAGTGCGGCTTGCTCAGGATGGTGTCGATAAAGTGGCAATTGTTCGGGCGCCAGAAAGGCGTATGCTTCCGGAATGACGGCCCAACTGGCACCGAGGGTGCAGAGCAGGATGTTTTTCATGGTTAGTGCCGGTTAGTCATTCTGAACACCAAGGTCACTGGCCTAGCCACAACAGACAAGTGGCTAGTCGTTAACAAGATGGGGTTCAGAGACCTGGAATGTTGTCAGTCTTGCCCCGCATTCAGTCATTTGCGCCGCGCTTAATTCCTGACCCCGCCAATATGCCGGCACGGTCAGTGATAAATGAATGTAAGTTGCACCTTTTTTGCACACTTCTGCCGCCAAGTTGACCGGCAAACTGCCGATGACCGTGTCACCCGACTGGATAAGGTCAATATCCAGATGGGCGATTTGCTGGTCAACGCAAAGGCCTTGTTCCCTTGCCCATTCAATCGCGCCAGGGTGACGGGTGATGAAATAGGTGAGCATGGTTAGTTTGCAAGCAGTTTTTGCACTTCCAGCGTGCGTTGATGTTCTTTGTCCTTAGACGGATCTTTTTTTAGCGTAGTTGGTCTCCAATCGCCGAGTTCCAGCATTAATTGCTGAATTCTTTGTAAGACCTGTTGCCTATCATTATCCTGCCAGCGCCCACTTTTTACGACTTCCAATAAAACCAGATAAGGCTTTTTGTTGGGGTCTTTGTTCTCTTTGAGTAATTGCGCCATATCGCGTTCAACGGTGGGTAGATCGGCCAGTCGTTTGGCTTCTTCGCGTTGTTGGGCTTGAAATTCTGCTTGTTTTCGAGATTCCTCCAATGTGGCTAACGCGCTGTTATCCAGTTGCATCTGCCCATAACCCACCGCCGTTTTCGCGCCAAAACCCAGCCAGTCAAAGGCGTATTCAAACGCGGTTTGAATCAAAGCTTGCCAGTTTTGCCGTAAGGTTTCAGGTAAACTGGCACTGTTGCAGGTGCAATAGAAGTCGAAAAGGCTGTTTGGCGGAAGGGTTAAAAAGACAATCGGATTGGGTTGTTCGGAATCGTGCGGGGCATTTAGAACACCATTTTTACCTTGGAAGTACCCCATGTGATGCGGGGTCATAATTTCCATAGCCAAATTTTTGCTTTGCGGATAAACATCCCAGAAGCACAGTGCGTCTTGATTACTTAGCGCTTCGCGCAAGGCTTTTTTGTTAATCAGATCAATCAAGAAATCTTTGGGTTGTTCCAGGTATTTTTTCTGGTCCTTTTTTTCGACCACGGCCTTGATAAAACAGTTGAGAGTGTCCTGGTCGTAATCGCCCGTTTCGAGCCAGGATTGATAAGCCTGTTGGCGGCGGTGGGCTTCTTCGTCCAGCACATCAATTTGATAGGGCTTACCTTGAAACATGGAACCGCCCGCTTCAAAACCAAATAGCCACCACACGCTAAGCATATCCCAGCCACCGGTTTCACCGTATAAGCCTAAAGCCAGTTGTTCCGCAGCCGTACGCAATACACCTTTGACGCTGGAACCGGGCAAATATGGCAAGCCATAAGGATTTAAAAAGGCAAAGCCGTTTTCCAGTGGGTGTTCGTTACCCATGCCGGTCATGAACGGCGCGGTGCTTTTGGCCGGAAAATAAGCCAGTTGCGGGTTTTGCAGGGCAATGGCCAGTTGACGCTTTTGCAAACTTTCCGCAAGCTTTATTGAGTTCGGCGGTAACGATGTGGCTACTGTCTTCAACGCATCTTTTTTGGCGCTTTCTGCTCTACTCCAATCATTTTGCCAAACCGGAAAATACAAACCGAAGCGATGGCCGGGGGCTATGTCCTGACCGGCCAGATGTTTGCCCATGTAACTTGGAATTGCTGCTTTGCTCATCTTGGATGCTCCAGGCTAATTGATGGCAGCCAATTGGCGTATCCAGCGCAACAGGGCTAAGGTTTCTTCGGTGGCTTTGCGGTACTTTTGGCTGTCAGCCCTCAACAAAGCTTCCATCATTTTGTCGAAAGGCATCGAGACATTGTCTTGATGAGTGAAATAGGCGGCAAGCCAATCAATCATGTGTTCGTTCAATGCCTTGTGATGAGGTTTGCCTTTATCTTGGTAAAACGCCAAGGTCTGCATCAGGCCGTTGTTCATGATTAACGCTGGCGCACCTTTGGCAAGCTTGCCGTATTCATCGTTTTGACCTTGCACTTTTTGCCAGGCATACGCCGCACGTTTTTGGTCGAGACTGGGCTGTTTAGTCATGTCCGACTCCCACAATCGAACAAACAATTTGCCCACGTCCGGTGGTGGCGTCGCCGCCGAATTGCAGCATGCGACCTTGCAAGGCTTGCCAATTGTCGCCGCCGTCGACCAGTGTTTTGATGATTTGCGTGGCATCCAGCCGGTTTTCCGCACTGTCACCGCGTTTGTATCGCTCCTGACTGGCCATGATGACGGTAAACAGCAAGCTTTCCGGCGGCAGGTTTTCGGTGTAGAACAAAGCTCCACCATCGGCTGTGCCGCTGATGTCGTCGATACGGACATGCGGTTCAACAACAGTCGAATTGAGGGCGAAATAATGCAGTTCGTCATCAGATAACAGCACTAAGTCGGTTGTGAGCTTGTCACGGAAATAGTCGTAACCGTTAGTTTCTGGCAATGCATGTTGCGCTAACCAGTCGGCAATCGGCTTCAAAGTTGGGTCTAATTGCGGGTCTAGTTCGTAAGCTTCCAAGGCTAGTTTGTTTTCGGTCATTAAGTCAGGATTCAAGATTTTGCATTTGCCACTTTCTGGGTTAGGAATAACCCAATCCGCTTGAATCTTGGCTAACGCCAATTGCCTTTTCAGCCGCGCCAACAACAACGGTGAAGTGGCATAAACAAAACCGGCTTTGGCGCAACGTACCGGAAAAGCGACCAGTTGGCCGTCACTGAAACTCAGCGCACCGGCGTGTTCGGCCGCGCTTTGATCCGGGCCGAAAAGGCGATTCAGTAATTTGCGGTCCTCATGCTGAGCCCAATAATCATGACGGATTGCACCCTTAATGCCGGAACCGGCCATCATGGGGTATTCGGTGTGGCGTTCACGCTGGATGGGGTTGTCGATCAAGCCGCCAACCGCCATGCCGGTGCCCATGTGGACCGGGCTGACGCAATATAAAAAGGCTATTCGGGTTTCCTGAAACATGGTTACTCCTGAATTTAAAGCGGCCACGCCGCAATCATGATGTTGTTAAAACCTTCCGCGCATCGTTTTTGGTCAGGATACGCGTCGATATGAAATAGACTGTGTTCGACAAGCTTTTGAAGGGCGCTGATATCACCTTCAAATTGATTGAACCAGTAAACGCTGCCGCTACTGACCGCTTTCAATGCGGGTTTGGGTTGATTGCTGGCAATATCCCAACCGCTGATGGTTTCTGCTCTAGCTGTGCTGGCAGTAACTAAATGCGCCGAAATATCCGGGGTTTTCCAGAGATAACCGCCGTTTTCCGCTGTCATGCCGGGTAATAACCAGCCTTGTTCGAATAAACCGGGCGTGGTCAGCAGCAAGCGAAAGCGTTTAGTTTGGGCTATTAGCTCCCAATCCGGTTGGGGTGGTTGCCATACTATTTGGCTGTGCTGAGCGCCGCGGCCATCGCCACCTAAACGTAAAACACCGTTGGCAGGTAGCAAATTTTCAGCACCTGCTATACCGGTCAAAAAGCCAATATCTTCAGCCAAAGCCACAGTTTCAACGGTATAAAGCTGACCATCGTCGGTGGTGCGGCCTTGCGCATCTAAGGCAATACCTAGGCGTGAGTCGATTTTCCACAGGGATTTGCTTTCAACTAAATGGCTGGCATCAATGGCTTGACTGTTCAGCCATGCCTGAATACCTGCCGAATTGAGCCATAGCCCAGCTTCCGGTTTGGCTTGTTTGGCAGTGCGTAACACGGGGATTTGCGGACAGTGGGCGCTGGTTTGTATCGCCGCCGGTAAAGGGTGCGGTTGCAGGTAGTGAGGCTGTTTGTTGCTGTTGTCTGCTAGGACGACCACATCGGCGGGTAGGGGCAGGTAAACCTCAACTTGCTCGGTTGGTCGCGACGTAGGCGTCGCTCCTAGAGACGCTTGGTATTTTGCCAGCAGGAAATGGCTGACTCGAAAATCGCCTGGCTGGTCTGGCGTACCCAGACTTTGCGCCAACGCACCGGTTATTAATGCTTTACCTTGGGCAAACTGGCCGCTATCGACGTCAAGACTGGCTAGGATTTGCGAGCGTATCGCACCGGCGGCCATAGACGGCCAAGGCGGCATAATGGCTTCACCAGTGGCGGAACTGTCGCCAAACAAGCGATTTCCGCGTAAATACAACACGTCCAGCGGTTGTAAAAAATGGAATTCGCTCATTGCGCACCTCCTGAGCGGCTGTCGCGGGCCAAAAATTCGGCAATGCCGATGAAATGGGTGATGAAGGCGGTGCAGCTTTGCCCTGTTTGCGATACACCCAATTCGACCAAGGTTCTCGCCAAATCGTGATATTGCGGAATGCCTTGGTTTTGCTTGAGCAGTGGATATTCCAAGGCTTTTTGCAACAAGGTTTTGTAAGACGCTGGATTGTTTGCGAATAGTGAATCCGGCGGTAATTGTCGTAACCAGTCTTGAGCAATATAAGCAGCACGGCGCGACATATTAGGTTCGGCCAACGCATCCTTGAGCCTCAGCAGCTGTCCCATCGGGCTGTCCAGCAAACTTTTCGGGCTATCAGGATTATTAAACCAGGGACAAGTCAGTTTTACTGCGCCACCGGAACGCTTGAGCAAATCAATGGCAAAGGCATTTCGACCGCTGGATTTGGCTCGCTTTTCGGCATTTCTCAAAGTTTTTAACACTTGCCCCAATGGCGCGGTGTGATGAGCAATTACCGCACCGCATGAGGCGGTTGCCTTATCGCCCATCACACGATAAAGCCTGTTGTCGGACTGCATGACATAGCCATTGGCCATGCGCAGTTTGGCTTCCGGCTGTTTGAACAATTGCTGCCAAACCGTCAACGGCTCGCCATTGACCGGAAAAACCCCGCTATAGACAAGCCGCAACAGCAACATCATCGGTAACAAATCGTCGACAGCGACCATCGCCATCACATCGTCGCCACCGGCGTAGAGCAGCTTGCCTTTGTACAAACCCTCAACTACATAACGAGCCAAATCCAGCGAAAAGCCGTTGAGGGCATCAGAGATAGCCATATGCCGGGCTGGTGAGGGATAGCGTTTGCTTTGCAGATAGGGTTTGAGCTGATCGGCATAACGTTGATCGATACCGGCTCTTAGCTTGGTGTGCCAACTATCTTGGTAGGCAAGTCTATATTGATCTTCGCTACCGGCCAGCCATGCGCCCATGTTGTCGCCGTCCATCATGATTAGGGCGTAGTAGGTTTCCTGAAAAAAGCCTGTGAGCTTAGATTTGATATTGGGCTTTAAGGCGTCGTTGTCACAATTGGCCTCCCAAAACGATGGTAGTTTCTTTGCCAGTAATCGCGCTTGCTGGTCCGATCCTGCCATGTTGAGCACTTTTTTGGGAAGGGCTGATTGTTCCGGCCAGCCTTCCAGAATCGCCATTAATTCAATCGGCAAGGACTCTCGATTCGGGTTTTGTAGCCATTGCTCGAAGCTGGTGGAAAATGCCATGTCGTGAGTGGATACTACATAGCGACTGATGCCTTGCAAGCCTTCCACCGAGCCTTTAATTTCATCGATAAAGTGTTTTGGCCACAGCCGTTTCAGCATATCCAACGCACTCAAATGCTCGCCTTTTTTGACCCAGGACGGTTTTTGCGCGGCGACTTTTTGCCAGAGCGTGTTCTGCCGTTGTCCTGGCGACCAAGCAAGTTGAGTTTGATCGGTGGTTAGCCATTCGTATTCGCCGCTTAAAGTATTGCGGTAGCCTTGCTGCGGTTGTTGCTGAAAAGTGCGGGTAGCTTTGGCCGCCGCCGCCACTCTATCCAGCAAGTCGTAAACCGCCGGATACAACACGCCGGGATTGGGTTTGTAGAACATCCAGTCTTGCTCGGGCTGGATGGATTGGTTGAGGGTTTGCCACAATTCGCTACCCAAAAAGCCGGGGTTTGTAGGCTCGACGCATTCGTTACGACTATCGCTTTCGCTCGCGACGTGGGCGTCGCTCCTACCAGTGGATGGATAAAAAGCTTGCATCGCCTGTTGCAAGGCATCCGTATTCACTTTGCCGTCTTGCTGTTCGCACAACCAGGGCACGGCAGCCCAGTACACTTCCGGGAAGCCATCCAATTGTTGGCGAAGTTGCTGGTAACAATACAAATCGGCTTGCTTGAGCTTGGCGATTTCCAGACATTCATCCAGCATGGCTTCGGCTTCGCTCATTACCCATTCCCGAACTTTAGCGGTGACTTGTTCGGCCAATGGTTTTGCTAACGATGCCGGCACGAGTGCCACGAACTTGTTGGGCAAAGCTGCAGAAAACAAGGGATTGGCGTCGGTTTTGGCTTTGCGCCATTCACAGTCTGCAAATCGACTTTCCGGCAAGCCCATTTCGTTTTGTAGCCACAAATCGACTAACGGCACACCGCGCAACTGAGGAAAGATGATCGCATCCGGCCCCAGTTGTTCGCAGATGACTTTCATGCCTTCCCAGGCGATGCGCGACAACAAATGCGAACCGGCCCAAAGGTCAGAGGTGGAGCGCCCGGCGGCTATAAACGACTGCACCGGGCCAAAGCTGATGTTGAGCAAGGCCGGTTGTTGGTCGGGGTCGGCGGCAAACGCACCGCAGAATGCCGATGTCAAATCCAGGTGCGCCCAAATGGTGTGATCGGGTACGCGGGTATCGGCAGGTAAGAGCCGCCATAAATGGCCTATGCCTTGCGGATTGAGTTCCGGTCCGAAACGCCAGAAACTGAGCAAGGTAAGTTGCCCGTTTATGCCACCGTCTGGGTTATATTCGATCAAGGCTTTGAAACTATCGGTACTAAACGCCTTGATGTGAGCCGGTTCGATGGTCAGTGTACCCAGGTTGTGGGACTTGCCGGTCAAAGGGTGCTTGATTTCGGGGCTTTGGTCAAAACGCACTTGTGACCAACTGGCATAACGGTTTTTGGCGTCTTGCGGAAACTGCGGGCGGTCAGCAGCCGAAGCCCAGTGATCGGCGGTTTTGATCCATTGTCTGGTTTGACTGTCGATACCTTGCGGGAAAAAGGTGTTGAACAGTTCACGGGTGGTGCCGCCTTCGTGTCCGGCAGGGTCGCGCATTAAAACCAGGGCTTTTTCCGCCGGATCGTGAACACGGGCGGCGAGTTTGGCTTGCCAGAGTTTGTTATCGGCCATGATTATTTGCTCCCGGTGCGTTGCAGGTGATTGTCTAAGTGTTGGTGGACTTTGCGCCAAATGGCTGTCTGATTAGCAATTAAACTTTGCGGTTCTGCACCTTTGAGTTTTCCGGTTATTTCCAAAGGAATTTTGCAAGGCAAATGAAAAACAAGACCGTAATACTGATTTTGATGCTGGATAACTTTCATCCGCATTTGACTGGCAAGTCGATCTGTTGGCGCCGATTGAAAACT
>MSXO01000075.1 GCA_002083615.1 Proteobacteria bacterium ST_bin11
GTGCGGGTGTTGTTGCTTCTATTATCGAGTAATCAAGATGGCTAATCAAACTATCAGAATCCAATTAAAAGCGTTTGATCATAAATTAATTGATCAGTCTGCGGGTGAGATAGTAGAAACAGCGAAGAGAACTGGCGCCCAAGTTAAGGGTCCCATTCCTTTGCCTACTAGAAAAGAACGTTTTACTGTATTGATTTCACCGCATGTTAATAAGGATGCGCGTGATCAATACGAACTGAGAACTTATAAAAGGTTGCTTGATATCGTTGAGCCAACCGATAAGACTGTGGACGCCTTGATGAAGTTGGATCTGGCGGCTGGAGTCGATGTTCAAATTAAGCTTAAATAGCAGCAAGTTACAATTTAGAGGGATTGGCAGATGTCAATAGGTCTTATTGGTCGTAAATGTGGTATGACCAGAATATTTTGCGAAGATGGCACCTCGGTACCTGTTACCGTGCTTCATGTTGACTCAAATAGAGTCATTCAAGTCAAGAGCGTTGAAACTGATGGCTACCGTGCTATTCAAGTAGCTGCGGGCGATGTTAAGTCTTCAAAAGTCAACAAAGCAATGGCTGGGCATTACGCATCTGCCAATGTCACCGCTGGTCGTGGGTTGTGGGAGTTTAGGCTTAACGAGAGCGAAGCAGTCGACTTTTCAGCAGGTGTCGAGTTAAAAGTCAATGTGTTTGAAGCCGGGCAGGTGGTTGATGTCTCTGGTACAAGTATCGGTAAAGGTTTTGCTGGTACTGTAAAACGCCATAATTTTAGGACTCAGGATGCTACCCACGGTAACTCAAGGTCTCATAGGGTACCGGGTTCCAGTGGTATGAACCAAACGCCTGGTCGAGTCTTTAAGGGTAAGAAGATGTGCGGTCATATGGGAGCAGTCAAAACTACAGTACAGAATTTGACCATCCATTCTGTGGATACTGAGCGAAGCTTGATTTTAGTCAGAGGCGCTGTGCCTGGTGCCAAGGGTGGAGATGTAGTTATCACCCCAGCAGTAAAAATGTTAAATAAAGGTTAAATTATGACTTTGCAAATACCTGCAATCAATACGCAAGACTCAGGGCAGGCCATCGATGTTTCCGAGGCGGTCTTCGGTCAGGATTTTAATGAAACCTTGGTGCATCAGTTGGTAACCAAATACCTTTCAGCAGCAAGGGCTGGCACTAAAGGCCAGAAAAACCGAGCTGCGGTAAGTGGTGGAGGGGCTAAACCTTTCCGTCAAAAAGGAACGGGCCGTGCGCGTGCAGGGACCACCAGGAGTCCGATTTGGCGCACAGGTGGCGTGACTTTTGCCGCTCAACCGCGTTCGTTTGACCAGAAACTGAATAAAAAAATGTACAAAGTTGGCATTAGGTCCATTCTGTCTGAGTTGTTAAGACAAGGAAGATTGGCGGTCTGCAATGACATAACGCCTGCAACACCAAAAACAAAAGACTTTTTAAGCAAGATAAAAGGTATTGATGCAAAAAGGTTGTTGGTGGTAGCGGACGACTTAAACGAAAATCTAATTCTTGCAGCTAGAAATATCCCATATATTGCCGTAGTCACTCCAAGTAGCGTGGACCCAGTGTCCTTAGTATCAGCTGACAAGGTGATTGCGACCGCAACAGCGTTGAAACAGATCGAGGAGCGCTTGGCATGAGTATCGAACAAATTAAATTAGCAAGTGTTCTATACGCGCCGATCATATCAGAGAAAAGTTCTAGCGCTGCTGACCAACACAACCAATTTGTATTCAAAGTCAAAAAATCTGCCACGAAGTTGCAGATTAAAAACGCAGTTGAATTGATGTTTGGTGTTGAAGTAGCTGCTGTTCGTGTTCTCAATGTTAAGGGTAAAATTAAACGATTTGGACGAACATTGGGTAAGCGGTCTGACTGGAAGAAAGCATACGTTAAGCTTCAGCCCGGTCATAACATTGAATTAGCGACAGCATAATACTTTAAAGCAAATAAGGAGCGGTAGAAGAGCATGGCTATTCTAAAATCTAAACCGACATCTCCGGGGTCTCGGTTTGTAGTGCGTGTACAAAATAATGATTTGCATAAGGGTAAGCCATTTGCACAACTACTTGACAAAAAGAACAACACGGGTGGACGTAACAACCTTGGTAGAATTACAACCCGCCATATTGGCGGAGGTCACAAAAAATTCTATCGGATAGTAGATTTCAAGCGCGACAAAACTGATATTCCGGGGAAAGTGGAGCGCATAGAATACGATCCAAACAGAACTGCAAATATAGCGCTTATTCTCTTTAAAGACGGCGAGCGTAAATACATAATTGCACCAAAAGGCATCGAAATTGGGCAAGAAATATTGAGCGCGGAAACAACTCCAGTCAAGCCCGGAAACTGTATGCCTCTGCGGAATATGCCTTTAGGTACGACAATTCACTGCATTGAGCTGAAGCCGGGAAAAGGGGCTCAAATTGCTAGAAGTGCCGGAACCTCTGTTCAGTTAGTTGCGAAAGATGGGGCATACGTTACCATTCGTCTCCGTTCTGGCGAAATGAGAAAGGTCCCTTCGGATTGCAAAGGTGTAGTCGGCGAAGTCTCCAACTCGGAGCACAATCTTATTTCATTGGGAAAAGCTGGTGCCAAAAGATGGCGCGGGGTCAGACCAACTGTTAGGGGTGTGGCTATGAATCCTGTTGACCATCCACATGGTGGTGGTGAAGGTAGGACCTCGGGTGGTAGGCATCCGGTTTCACCTTGGGGAACGCCAACAAAAGGCTATAAAACTAGAAAAAACAAACGTACTGACAATATGATTGTCAGACGCCGTAAGCAAAAATAAGAGGTATCTGACGTGCCACGTTCAATTAAAAAAGGTCCATTTATAGATCATCACCTTCTGAAAAAAGTGGAAGAAGCGGTGAGGGCGAATAATAGGAAACCGATTAAAACCTGGTCTAGAAGGTCAATGATCAGCCCCGATATGCTGGGACTGACTATAGCTGTGCATAATGGAAAACAGCACGTACCAGTATTGATTTCGGAAAATATGGTCGGCCATAAGTTGGGTGAGTTCTCCCCTACAAGAACTTATAAAGGCCATATAGCAGACAAGAAATCAAGATAAGGAGTGAATGTGGAAGTTTCGGCTAAATTAAGTAACGCCCCTCTGTCTGCGCAAAAAGCCAGATTAGTAGGGGACCAAATACGCGGGTTGCCTGTTGAAAAAGCATTGAATTTGCTGAGTTTCAGCTCTAAGAAAGCTGCTGCGATAATCAAAAAGGTTCTTGAGTCGGCAATAGCTAACGCGGAACATAACGAGAGTGCTGATGTTGATGACTTAACGGTATCTACCGTATTCGTTAATGAAGGCAGAACGTTAAAAAGAGTTAGCGCAAGGGCGAAAGGACGTGCAAATCACATCCTTAAAAGAACTTGTCACATAACAATTAAAGTAGCAGAGAAATAGAGGTAGCAAATGGGACAAAAGGTACATCCCACTGGGATTCGTCTCGGGATAGTTAAAGACTGGACTTCGAGATGGTATGCAAATAGCCAGAATTATCCTGTATTTCTGTTACAGGACTTGAAAGTTAGGGAATTCATTAAGCAGAAACTTGCCCATGCTTCGGTTAGCAGAGTACAAATTAATCGGCCGGCGAACAATGCGAATATTACCGTGCATACTGCCCGCCCTGGCATAGTGATAGGCAAGAAAGGTGAGGACATAGACGTCTTGAGGCAAAGTATCTCAGCCATGATGGGTGTGCCTGTGCAGTTAAATGTCGAAGAAATACGTAAGCCAGAGCTCGACGCGTATTTGGTGGCCGAAAGCATAGCGCAACAGCTAGAGAAACGCATCATGTATCGTCGCGCAATGAAGCGAGCGGTAACTAATACTATGCGTTTAGGTGCGGAAGGCATAAAAATCACGGTAGCGGGTAGGTTGAATGGAGCTGAGATAGCCAGGACTGAATGGTATCGCGAAGGCCGGGTGCCTCTTCATACGCTGCGCGCAGATATTGATTACGGAACCGCCGAAGCCAAAACTACATACGGAATCATAGGTATAAAGGTTTGGATATTTAAGGGTGAAGTGTTCGATGTGGATGCGCATGCGGCATCACTAAACGCCGACTCAAAGAAATAGTTGAAGGGGTATATACAAAATGCTTCAGCCAAAAAGAACAAAGTTTCGTAAACAGCACACCGGCAGAAACAACGGCACCGCGTTGCGCGGTTCCTCGGTCAGTTTCGGCGAGTATGGTTTAAAATCTGTTAGCCGTGGTAGAATGACAGCCCGTCAAATCGAAGCTGCCAGAAGGGCTATTAGCCGTCATGTAAAGCGTGGCGGAAAAATCTGGATCAGAATTTTCCCAGATAAACCTATCACCAAAAAACCATTAGAAGTTCGTATGGGTAAAGGTAAAGGTAGTGTAGAATACTGGGTTGCTCAAATTAAACCAGGTACTATGCTGTTTGAGATTGAGGGTGTTTCCGAGGAGTTGGCAAGGGAAGCTTTCGAATTAGCTGCTGCCAAGTTACCTGTGAAAACTACGTTCTCTGCACGGACAATAATGTAATGAAAGCGAAAGATCTAAGAAACAAAACAAAAGAAGAGTTGAGCTCCAGTTTGCTTGAGTTATCACGCGAGCAGTTCAATTTAAGAATGCAAAAGGGAACAGGGCAGCTTAGTAAGCCCAGTCAAATAAGGCAAGTGAGGCGAGATATAGCTCGCATTAATACTATTCTGAGTGAAATGGTAAGAGTATAGCTATGAGCGATAATCAAGATAGTGTACGGAAAGTAACTGGCCGTGTAGTTAGCAACAAAATGGACAAAACTGCCTCTGTTCTGGTGGAGCGGTTAGTGAAGCATCCTGTATACGGAAAATACATCAAACGGTCGACCAAATTGCTCGTTCATGATGAAAATAATGTATGCCAAGAAGGCGATGTGGTCTCGATTACTTCATGCCGCCCTATTTCTAAGAATAAGGCGTTCAAACTGTTGGAAGTTTTAGAAGCTTCTAATAGATAATCAATAATTTTAGTTGGGATTTTAAAAATGATTCAGATGCAAACTAGCCTTGACGTCGCCGACAATAGTGGCGCAAAAAAGGTCATGTGTATCAAGGTCCTTGGAGGTTCGCACCGCCGTTATGCCGGCATAGGCGACATCATCAAGGTAAGCGTCAAAGACGCCATGCCGCGCACGAGGGTTAAAAAAGGCGACGTATACAACGCGCTGGTAGTAAGAACCCGCAAAGGTGTTCGTAGGGCGGATGGGTCTGTTATACGCTTTGACGGGAATGCTGCAGTGATTTTAAACAACCAACTACAACCAATTGGTACTCGTATCTTTGGGCCGGTTACTCGTGAATTGAGAGGCGATAAATTCATGAAAATTATCTCTCTAGCGCCAGAAGTATTATAGATAGAGGACCAAAGATGCAAAAGATTAAGCAAGGCGATGAAGTCATCGTAATTGTAGGAAAAGATAAAGGCAAGCTAGGAAAAGTTAGCAGAGTCCTTGAAGATAACAAGCTCTTAGTCGAAGGTATTAACTTAGTAAAGAAGCACCAAAGAGGCAATCCTAACCTTGGTGTTTCTGGTGGCATTGTTGATAAAAACATGCCTATCGATATCTCTAATGTTGCTTTATTTAACCCAAAAACAAAAAAAGGCGACAGAGTTGGTTTTAGAATTCTGGATGATGGAAAAAAAGTCAGATATTTTAAATCTACTAACGAAAACGTCGGTCTCTAAGGTAATAAGGCTATGGCTAGACTACAAAGTAAATATAAATCTGAAATTGTGCCTGCAATGCAGGAGCAATTTGGCTATAAAACAATCATGCAAGTTCCTAAGCTCACAAAAATCACCCTAAACATGGGCGTTGGCGGAGCGATTGCCGATAAGAAGGTGCTGCAATCTGCTGTGTCCGATATGGAGAAAATTTCCGGACAAAAGGCAGTGGTAACCCTCGCAAGAAAATCTATCGCCGGATTTAAAATTCGCGACGACATGCCTATCGGCTGCAAGGTTACATTGCGCGCCGACAAAATGTATGAGTTTTTAGACAGATTGATCACAATTTCAATTCCTCGCATACGAGATTTTAGAGGCATGAGTTCTAAAAGCTTTGACGGTCGAGGCAATTATTCAATGGGGATAAAAGAGCAAATCATTTTCCCAGAAATTGATTATGACAAGATCGATGCGCTCCGTGGTATGGATATTTGTATTACAACAACCGCTAAAACAGACGAAGAAGGCTTAGCGCTGTTGAAATTATTCAATTTCCCATTTAAAAACTAGGGCGTACAGACATGGCAAAAAAATCAATGATTGCGCGTGAAGTTAAACGCGAAGGTCTGATTAAAAAATATCAGGCTAAAAGAAGCCAATTGAAGGAAGTGATTCGGTCACCTAACACTTCGTTTGAAGAAAAGGAGAACGCTCAGCTTCAGCTTCAAAAATTGCCCAGAGACTCCAGTCAGTCCAGATTGCGTAACAGATGCAAGCTGACAGGTCGTCCTCATGGGTATTACAGAAAATTCGGTCTTAGCAGAAATAAGTTAAGGGAAGCTACGATGCGTGGCGATGTACCTGGCTTATCAAAGGCTAGCTGGTAGTTCTGTTAAATTTTTGGAGAATAGAAAATGAGTATGACAGATCCAATAGCAGATATGCTAACCAGAATAAGAAATGGTCAATCTGCAGGAAAGAAAAGTGTAAAAATTCCTTCGTCCAAGCTTAAGCTTGCTATTGCTAAGGTTTTGAAGGAAGAGGGATATATATCCGATTATAAAACTGAAGTTACCGGTTGCCATACAGAAATGACCGTTGATTTAAAGTACTACAACGGAGTTCCTGTAATCGAGAGTGTTAAGCGAGTTAGCCGTCCTGGCCTTAGAATTTACAAGTCTAAAGATGAGTTGCCCAAAGTGCTAGGTGGTTTAGGCATAGCTATAGTTTCAACCTCTAATGGTGTTATGACTGATCGAGCCGCTCGTGCCATAGGGCATGGCGGCGAAGTCATATGCACTGTCTGTTAATCAAAGAGGTACATTATGTCTAGAGTAGCTAACGCGCCTATAACCCTACCATCAGGTGTTGATGTTAAGGTAAATGGCAAGCAAATGATAGTGAACGGAAAGCTTGGTCAGTTAGAGTTTGATCTAAGCGACTCTGTTGACCTCGAAATTGAATCTAACGTCCTAAAAGTTAAATGGGATGACAGCGTGAAGGGCGCCAAGGCTCATGCCGGTACAGCCAGGGCTTCGATCAGTAACATGGTCAAAGGCGTGTCTGAAGGCTTTGTTAAGAAGATGTTGCTGGTCGGAGTAGGTTATAGAGCTCAAGTAAAAGATAACCTTTTGACGCTTTCCTTGGGCTATTCAAACCCCGTCGAATATATTATTCCTGAGGGAGTAACTGTTGAAGCGCCAACCCAGACAGAATTGCATGTGAAAAGTAACGATAAGCAGAAAGTCGGTCAAGTCGCATCTGAGATCCGAGCATTTCGCCCCCCCGAACCCTACAAAGGTAAGGGTGTGCGAATAGCTGATGAATACGTGGCTAGAAAAGAAGCCAAAAAGAAATAGGTAACGTGATGGATAAGAAGTCTTCAAGATTAAAAAGAGCATTAAGACTGCGCTGTAAAATCAAAAAATTAAATGTAAACAGACTTACCATACATAGGACGTCACAGCATATTTATGCACAGGTTCTCAGTGTCGACGGGACAGTCACTCTAGCAGCTGCATCTACTCTGCAGGCGGATGTAAAAGCCGCGCTAAGTAACACAAGCAACATTAAGGCCGCTAGTGAAGTGGGGCGTGTGGTTGCTGAAAGAGCCATTGCGGCAGGTGTAACCCAGGTCGCATTTGACCGCTCTGGTTTTAAATATCATGGCCGCGTAAAAGCGTTAGCGGACGCTGCACGTGAAGCCGGCTTGAAGTTTTAGGGGAATAGCATGGCAACAGCACCATCTCAAGGTAGTACAGACGGATTGCAGGAAAAATTGGTTTCAGTAAGGCGAGTTGCAAAAGTCGTAAAAGGCGGTCGCGTTTTTGGATTTGCGGCTCTCACCGTTGTTGGTGATGGCGATGGGCGAGTGGGTTACGGTGTGTCAAAGGCAAGAGAAGTGCCTGTGGCGATTCAAAAGTCCCTTGAGCAAGCAAGGAAAAATATGCGCAAAGTGGCTTTGAAAGAAGGCACGTTGCAGTATTCCATTATGTCTAATACAGGTGCTGCTAAGGTTTACATGCAGCCCGCATCTGAGGGTACTGGAATCATCGCCGGTGGCGCTATGCGTGCGGTATTTGAGGTTGTGGGTGTGCACAATGTGCTAGCTAAATGCATTGGCACAAGTAATCCGATTAATGTTGTGCGGGCCACGATTAACGGTTTGACCGCTATGAATGACGCTAAAAAAATCGCAGCTAAGCGCGGTTTGACTGTTGATCAAATAACAGGGTAAAACGATATGAATGGCAAAAAATTAAGCGTAATGATGACCAAAAGCAAGAATGGTCGCTTAAAAAGTCATCAGCAATGTTTGAAAGGATTAGGTTTAAGCAGAATTCGGCAGGTAGTTGAGGTTATCGATACGCCTGAGAATCGCGGGATGATCAATAAAATCGCATATATGCTAAAAGTTGAGGAAGTTTAATGTATCTAAACACAATACAAGCGGCATGCGGCGCAAGGAAAAAAGCAAAGCGGGTTGGACGAGGCATAGGATCCACAGACGGTAAAACTTGCGGTAGAGGTCACAAGGGTCAAAAAGCCCGGTCAGGAGGCTTCCATAAAGTTGGCTTTGAGGGAGGTCAAATGCCCTTGCAACGCAGATTGCCAAAGGTCGGTTTTACATCTAGGACCAAAAAGTTCACCGCAGAAGTTCGTTTAGCTGAAATCGATAATCTTCAAGCTGACGTTATAGATATCCACTTATTGATAAGCAATAACATAATTCCTGCATTTTCAAAAAAAGTTAAAGTGGTTAACACTGGCATAGTTTCACGGTCCGTAACTTTAAAAGGGATCGGTGTGACTGCTGGTGCAAAGTTAACTATTGAAGCTGCTGGCGGCAAAGTCGAGGCTTAAGTGAGTGCAAAAGGGTTAGATGTTTCTGCTGGCACATTTAGGTTTGGAGAGCTTAAATCTAGACTCCTTTTTGTCCTAGGTGCGTTTGTAGTTTACCGAATTGGTGCTCACATTCCTGTCCCTGGAATTGACCCGAAAGCGCTTTCGATAATGTTCGAACAGCAGTCTGGGTCCATTTTGAACATGTTTAACATGTTTTCTGGTGGAGCCCTGATGCGTTTGAGTCTTTTTGCGCTGGGTATAATGCCTTACATTTCTGCGTCCATCATTATGCAGCTTATGACCATTGTCATTCCTGCCATGGAGCAACTCAAGAAAGAAGGAGAGTCTGGGCGGCGGAAAATCTCACAATATACCCGCTATGGCACTGTTGTTTTGGCTATGTTCCAATCGATAGGTATCTCTGTTGCTCTTCAAAATCAGACTGCTGGCGGATTGGCCGTTGTCATTCAGCCTGGGGCAAGCTTTATCCTAATTACCACCATAACGTTGGTCACAGGGACTATATTTCTGATGTGGCTCGGTGAGCAGGTGACAGAGAGAGGCATAGGGAATGGGATTTCATTGATAATTTTCGCAGGCATAGTGTCCGGCTTGCCATCTGCGATAGGCGGAACTTTGGAGCTCGCTCGTACTGGAGAGATGAACGGTGCGTTTATAGTTGTTCTTTTTGCTTTGTCTATTGTCGTAACAGGTATTGTGGTATTTGTCGAAAGAGGACAAAGGCGTATAACGATCAATTACCCAAAAAGGCAGCAGGGAAATAAAGTTTATTCGGGTCAGAGTTCCTTTTTGCCGCTTAAGCTGAATATGGCTGGGGTGATACCACCAATTTTTGCATCGAGTATTATCCTTTTTCCTGCGACAATTGCGGGGTGGTTTGGGAACGTTGATGGCTTCTCCTGGCTGCAGGACGTATCGTCAGTGCTTTCCCCAGGTCAGCCAATATACGTACTTTGTTACGCATTGGCGATTGTGTTCTTTTGCTTCTTTTATACCGCTTTGGTCTTTAACTCTAAGGAGACTGCAGAAAACCTTAAGAAGTCGGGCGCTTATCTGCCAGGCATCAGGCCTGGTGCGCACACCACGAGTTACATCGATAAGGTTATGACTAGGTTGACGTTGATAGGCGCTGTTTACATCACACTTATTTGCCTTTTGCCCGAGTTTTTGATCGTCTACTGGAATGTACCGTTCTCGTTCGGTGGCACCTCTTTGTTAATCATCGTAGTGGTTGTGATGGATTTTATCTCTCAGATGCAGACACATTTGATGTCGCAACAATATGAAGGCTTGATGAAAAAAGCTAACTTAAAAAAATCTTGAAAAATCTAGGAGTTTGCCGTGAAAGTACGAGCTTCAATTAAAACGATATGTAAAAGTTGTAAAGTAATTAAAAGGAACGGCGTGGTGCGTGTTATCTGTAAAGATGGCAGGCATAAGCAGCGTCAGGGCTAACTTGTTTTTGTGATTTAATTTGCAGGGTGATATAATGCCCTGTTTAATCTTATAGTACTGTTTTTTGGAGTATTTGAATGGCTCGTATTGCCGGTATAAACGTGGCTGACCATAAGCATGCGGAGATAGCATTGACTGCTATCTATGGAATTGGCAGGCAAACTGCTAGAAACATCTGCGGTGAAGTTGGGGTGCAGCCAACCGTCAAGATTCGAGACCTTTCTGAGGATCAAGTTGAATCAATACGCAAGGTGATTTCTGCGATGACAGTTGAAGGGGATCTTCGCAGGGAAGTTTCAATGAACATTAAAAGATTAATGGATCTAGGTTGCTATCGTGGCATCAGGCATCGTCGCGGTTTGCCATTGAGAGGACAGAGAACCAGAACCAACGCTCGGACTCGTAAAGGTCCGCGTAAGTCAGTTACTAAATAAAAACATCTAGATAGGCATTTTTGATGGCAACCCAGAATAGAGTTAAAAAGCGTATTAAGAAAGAGGTCGCGGATGGTATCGTCCATGTTCATGCCTCCTTTAACAATACAATCGTTACTATTACAGACAGAAAAGGTAACGCGTTATCTTGGGCAACATCTGGTGGATCCGGTTTTCGTGGCTCACGTAAAAGCACTCCTTTTGCCGCTCAGGTGGCGGCAGAGAAAGCCGGTGCCGTGGCCCAGGAATACGGCATGAAAAATCTAGATGTGATGATAAAAGGGCCAGGGCCTGGTAGGGAGTCTGCTGTTCGTTCATTGAACAGTATGGGATTCAAAATTTCAAATATAGTGGATGTGACTCCCATACCTCATAATGGTTGTCGCCCACCCAAAAAACGTCGTGTTTAGGATAGTGGAGTAAATTTAATGGCAAGATATCTTGGTCCTGCTTGCAAGCTGAGTCGTAGGGAAGGTACTGATTTATTTTTGAAGAGCAGAGGGAAGTCTCTGGAAAGCAAATGTAAATTGGAACAAAGGCCTGGTCAACACGGCGCTAAGCGTACAAGGAATTCTGATTATGCTATGCAGCTCCGCGCTAAACAGCGTTTGCGTCGCATATACGGGGTGTTAGAAAAACAATTCCGGAATTATTATAAAGCAGCTGATTTACAGAAGGGCGCTACTGGTCAAAATCTTTTAGACTTTTTGGAGTCTCGTTTAGATAACGTAGTCTATCGAATGGGTTATGCGGCCACTCGTGCTGAAGCTAGGCAATTAGTTTCTCACAAAGCTATTGTTGTGAATGATAGGTTGATCAACATACCTTCTTATCAGGTAGCTGCTGGTGACGTTATTAAAATTAGGGAAAAATCCAAAAATCAGCAGCGCATTAAAGATTCGCTGATTGTTACGGAACAGTACGGTTTCCCTGTTTGGGTCGAAGTGAATGCGAAAGAGATGAGTGGAACGTTTAAATCTGTGCCTGATCGCGTCGATTTAGGCTCTGACATCAACGAGCAGCTGGTTGTCGAGCTTTATTCTAAGTAATAAATAAGTCCAGGATTTAAATTATGCAGAGTTCTATTGTTGGCCTACTGAAGCCTAGACTTGTCGAGGTTATAAACGAATCGGCCAACCATTCGAGAATCGTTATCGAGCCTCTGGAACGTGGTTTTGGGCATTCCTTGGGCAATGCGTTGAGGAGAGTAATGCTTTCCTCAATCCCAGGTTGCGCTGTTACAGAAATCTCGATTGAAGGTGTATTGCACGAATTTACCACTATTGAAGGCGTTCAGGAGGATGTCATAGACATCATCCTCAACCTTAAAAAGTTGGCCGTTGTCGTTCATTCCAAAGATGAAGTAACTCTCACGCTATCTAAAACTGGTATAGGCGTCGTAAGCGCTCGTGATATTGACTTGCCTCATAACGTCGAGTTAGTAAACCCCGATTTGGTTATTGCGAACATCAATAATCAGGATTGCTCGCTCAACGTAAAGATTAAGGTTGAAAGGGGGAGAGGCTACGTTCCTGCCAGTCTTAGAAAAGAAATGTATGATGACGCACCAGTTGGTGTGCTCATGGTCGATGCGGCGTTTAGTCCGATAGTAAAAGTTGCTTATCACGTAGAAAGTACCCGGGTAGAGCAACGTACCAATTTGGATCGACTGGTTATTGAGTTGGAGACAAATGGTACGGTTGACCCCGAGCAAGCTATAAAATTAGCGGCGTCGATCTTACATGATCAACTGTCTGTCTTTGTTGATTTCGAGAAAGTAAACGAGCAAATTCAGGAAGAAGTAACCGTCGAAGAGGAATCTTTCGACCCTGTTTTGTTGCGCCCAGTGGATGATTTGGAGTTAACAGTCCGTTCTGCTAACTGCCTAAAAGCAGAAAACATTTTCTACATAGGTGATCTGATACAGCGTACGGAAGTAGAGTTGTTGAGAACGCCGAATCTAGGGAAGAAGTCGTTAACGGAAATTAAAGATATTCTTGCGATTAAAGGACTGTCATTGGGTATGCGGTTGGAAAACTGGCCACCTGAGAACCTGGTTGATCAATCGCAAGCTGGAATTTGAATATAAGGCATTTTAAAGATGAGACACCGTAAATCTGGAAGACAGTTAAATAAGAATAGTAGCCATAGAAAAGCACTATTTAGCAACATGGCGTGTTCGTTGTTTCGGCATGAACTGATCAAAACCACCTTGCCCAAAGCAAAGGAACTGCGTGTAATAGTAGAGCCATTGATTACGCTCTCGAAGGTGGATTCGGTAGCTAAACGACGTCAGGCTTTTTCTAAGTTGCGCGATCGAGATGTCGTTACTAAATTATTTAATGAGCTTGGCCCAAGGTACCAGTCCAGAAACGGTGGTTATTTGAGGATTATAAAATGCGGGTTCCGCTCCGGGGACGATGCGCCTATGGCTTACATCGAGTTAGTCGATAGACCTGAACCGATCTCGAACGAAGAATAGTTTTATTAGTTTCTTTAGAAGCAAACAAACAGCGGCGGATTTGGCGTAATGGCTAGTCTGCCCTTTTGTGTTGTTAGAATTAATTTCGCGTCAGATCCGTTTTGCTGAAGTTTCGAACTCTCAGTCCCTTTTTGCATCCGAGAACATAACTTCATTTTGTGCTACCCAAGCTGAAATTGGAGTGTCTGCTATTGCCAAGTCAAGCATATTTTAAGGTTAAATTTTAGGTAACCAACCGTTAAGAAAGTTGCAACCTCCCATTTCGCGGAATATGCCTGAAGAACTGGGTGTTACAAGGCAAGCTCGGTTTCGTCGGTGACCCGCAGTATGATTCGCGATCTAAATCCATCATATTCTTGATGAAAGGTAAGCGAACTATAGGCGCTGTCTATAGTTCGCCCGCCTTTTTCCGTTGATCCCCATCGTCAAAAACGGACAGATCAAGAAGCGAGTGATTGATAAAAATGGGTTTCAAAATCTAGGGGGCTTAAAAAGCCGTTAGTTGAATGCAACCTGACGGGATTGTAATTCGTTTCGATATATTCAAACACGGCCTGCCGCATGGCTTCACGGGTATTAAATCGTTCAACGTGAATTGCTTCGACCTTGAGCGAGTGGAAGAAACTCTCGGCGCAGGCATTATCGTAACAACACCCCTTGGCGCTCATGCTGCCTAATAATTCGTGCTGTTGGAGCAATTGCCGGTACACGTGCGAACAATATTGGCTATCGCGATCCGAGTGGACAATGACGCCTTTAGGGCGTTTACGCCTGAAAATCGCCATCCGTAGTGCATCACAAGCCAGATCGGCCGTCATCCGTTCGCTCATGGACCAGCCAACGACTTGCCTGGAAAACAGGTCAATGATGACGGCCAGATACAACCAGCCATCCGCGGTCCACAAGTAGGTGATATCGCCTGCCCACTTCAGATTCGGTGCGGATGCTGAAAAATCTTGCTGGAGTAAATTTTCAAAGACCGGCAGGTTATGTTTGCTATTGGTCGTTGCCTTAAACTTCCGAGCCGCTTTAGCCACGAGGCCTTGGCGTTTCAAACTGGCAGCGATGGTTTTCAGATCGTACGGCTGACCATTTTCTTTAGGCATTTGTCGCTGCAGCCTTTCTGCGCCATAACGTTGCTTGTGTTGATGGAACGTAAGGCTCCATTCCGCCC
>MSXO01000015.1 GCA_002083615.1 Proteobacteria bacterium ST_bin11
GCCCGGAATTGGCCGATCTAACCATTTACGTGATCGATGTGTCCGCTGGCGACAAGATTCCGCGTAAAGGCGGCCCCGGCATTACCCGTTCGGATTTGTTGGTAATCAATAAAATCGATTTAGCGCCGTATGTCGGTGCCTCGCTGGAAGTGATGGACCGGGATGCCAAAAAGATGCGCGGTGAGCGACCGTTTGTGTTCACCAACATCAAGGCCGGCACTGGCTTGGAAGCAGTCGCAGACTTTATCGTCAAGCAAGGTATGCTGCGTATGCACTGAGCTTACTGACGCGGCCCTTAAACCGCCGTAGCCGACCGCGATAAAAATTTCCTGCCCAACCCGGTTTGGAATTTACCCGCGCACGGCACTCCATGTGATGTCTCTTCAGGAGTGCCGCCTCTCCGGTTTATCAGATGGGCTGCGCACCGGACAGCCAGCCCTCCCAAAGAAGACATTTAGGCAAGCGACAGTGATCGGACGGCATTCGTCAGGGTCGGCGCAAACTGTTCCGCCCGCCAGAGGAGACTGTTGGCGAAATGTCTGCCAGGCCTTATCCTGACAGTTAAGCGCCCCGCGCAACTGTCTTGTCCATCCTCCCGTACTCGACTAGCGCCTGTCCTCAATAATAAAAATACGAGAAAATTCATGACTACCAGTATCGAAATCAGCGAATCGGTCCGCCATTATTATGGCCAGGTTTTGCAATCCAGCGCGGACCTAAAAACCAGCGCCTGCTGCAGTATTGACGCCATGCCAAACCATTTAAAAGCATTGCTGGCCAGCCTGCATCCTGAAGTATTGGAGCGGTTTTACGGCTGCGGTTCGCCGCTGCCACCGGCATTGACAGGTCAAACGGTACTGGATTTAGGCTGCGGCACCGGTCGTGACTGTTATTTACTGTCGAAACTGGTCGGACCGACAGGTCGAGTGATCGGTGTGGATATGACGCCTGAGCAGTTGGACGTCGCAGCCCGTCATCTCGGCTGGCATGCCGAACGCTTTGGCTTTGCCAACGTGCAATTCCTGCATGGCCATATCGAAAACCTGCACACCGTCGGTATCGCCGATAACAGCATTGATGTGGTGGTCTCTAATTGTGTGATTAATCTGTCGCCGGAAAAGCCCAGTGTGTTGGCGGAAATTTTCCGGGTACTGAAACCGGGCGGTGAACTGTATTTTTCCGACGTATTTGCCGACCGTCGCATACCCACAGAATTGCGCGAAGACCCGATTTTATTGGGCGAATGCCTAGGTGGTGCTTTGTATTGGGAAGACTTCCGGCGCATTCTGCAAGACTTGGGCTGCCCTGATGTCCGCAAGGTCAAGCAAAACGCTATCAGCATCGACGACCCCGACGTATTCGCCAAAATCGGCATGGTCAAATTCGATTCGGTCACGGTGCGCGCCTTTAAAATGCCGTTGGAGGATCGCTGCGAGGACTTTGGCCAAGTGGCGGTCTATCTGGGCAGCATCGACCAACATCCGCACAGTTTCGATCTGGACGATCATCATCATTTCGAAACAGGCCGCCCGTTGCGAGTATGCGGCAACACCGCCGACATGCTGGCCTGCAGCCGCTATAGCGATCACTTCCAAGTATTGGGCGATCAATCCCGGCATTTCGGCTTATTCGATTGTTCGCCCGGGCCCGGCAGTGATTCGGCCAAGGCAGACAGCGCCTGTTGCTGAGATTAAGCTTTCCGATTTTTTGAACGAGGCCATGCACAGTATTGTGCGATTTCACTCTGACTTGCTGCCACTGAGGGACAATAGGTCAGTCCAAATGGGTGGTTGCTAGGTTTAAAAGCCAAAGCGCATGACCCGAAACACGCCAATGGCTAAGCAGTCGCTTGGCGAACCGCGCGCCGCCCCATCTTGCAAGGGTGTTATACAATGTCGGGTCGCGGCGCTCGGGGTTTACGCTTACCTTCACCCTTGAGGCGCTGGGATCAACCGCCCGACGCGGACAAACGCACGTCCGGTGGCTTGGGAGAGGTGAAGGGCTTAACCCCCTTACTCCGACCCGATCACAATTGCTGACCCGATACAACGGAAAAATAATGAGCGATTTACCCAACTGCCCGAAATGCGGCTCGGAATACACCTACCACGACGGCAGCCTGCATATTTGCCCGGATTGCGGCCACGAATGGGCTGCTGATTCCGCCGCCGAAAGTGGCGAGGATGCAAAAGTTATCAAAGACGCCAACGGCAATCTGCTGCAAGATGGTGACACCGTTACGGTGATTAAAGACCTTAAAGTAAAAGGCTCGTCCCTGGTAGTCAAAGTCGGCACCCGAGTTAAGAATATCCACTTGGTAGAGGGCGACCACGATATCGACTGCAAAATTGAGGGTATTGGGGCGATGAAACTGAAATCAGAATTTGTAAAAAAGGCCTAATCCCTAAACCAGCCTCAACCCAAAAATAGTACTGAATCCGCCAGGCATCTTCGCTGCTAAAGCAAGCATTCCAGCAGACCGGCTTGATGAAAAAATAAATCACTGACGACCAGCGGCATACCCTAACCTGAATCCGTCCTTTTTTTGGCTTTGAAGCGCCCAAAGTTGAAGCCCTGCATGCTGTGTCTAAAGATCTGTTTCAGTTAAGCGAAAAGCGATTGATCGGTTTGCTCTAAACCTTTTTACTGCCTTGTTGGACCAGGTCAGGTCTGCTACTGTTGATGGCAAAGCGTTCAGCGCACGAGGAGAGAATATGTCAGGCAGAATTGATTTTACGATGGGATTTAACGCCGGAAATGCGACTAAAGCCAGTAGTGGTAATAGTAGCTACCGCGTTTATGTGTTCGGAAATTTTTCCGGCGCCTCAGTGCCCTGGGAGCAAAGCAAAATCCGCAAAATCGATGTCGATAACTTTGAGCAAGTGATAGGGCAAATCCTCCCGACACTGGCAGTCAGCCCTGATCTAAACTTGCAATTTGCGACACTGGACGACTTTCATCCCGATGCCTGGCTGGGAAAGATTAAGCTCTTGGCTGATTTGCAAACCTTAAAATCCGAACTCGGCAATCCCGGTACCGCTGCGCAGGCGGCGGCGACAATTCAGGCCTTTTTCCCAGCGGTAGCCGCCAGCGAACCAGCAGCGCCTGCATTGCAAACGGAAAGTCAGGACGATATGTTCGAGCGCCTGTTGGGTAAAAAGCCGGAAGGCGCGGTCGCAGCGTCCGAATCGTTGGATAGTCTGCTGAAACAGATTGTGGAACCGCATGTTGCCAAGGACGCCAACCCGCAGCATCGGGTGTTAATCGATTTGATCGACGCCGCGACCTCGCAGTTTGTCAAAGCCTTGTTGCACCGCCAGGATTTTCAAGCGCTGGAGGCCTTGTGGCGAGCGACCGACGGCTTGGTGCATGAAGAAGCCGCAGACGCGCAACAGATTTATTTGCTGGATATTGGCCAAGCGCAATTACTAGCAGAGCTGGAAAAAGGCGGTGACAATGTAGTTCAGCGTTTGCAACAACATATGCAAACCGGCGACGGCGAGCAGGACGTGTTGTTCGTGGCTGATTATGTGTTTTCCGAAAATACGGACGACAAGGCTTTGCTGGGTTTTTGTGCCGAATTAGCTGCAAAATGTGGAGCGGGATTTCTGGCTGGTGCTGGGAACGGTTTGGTGACACAGGCTTTACAGAACGCCTCTGAATGGCTGGCATATCGCCAGGATATTCAAGCCGACAGCGTGATCTTGGCGTATCCTCGCGTGCTGATCCGGTTGCCCTACGGCAGCAAACGCGAGCCGCTGGATACCTTTGCGTTTGAAGAGGTCGCCGGCATCCCACAGACCGACGAGTTGCTTTGGGGGAATCCGGCCTTTTTGGCGACTAGGGTTCTGTTGCGAGCTGCGCAGGGCGATCCGACAACGGAGCAATTCTTTTTTGTCGATGTGCCGGCGTTTAGCTACGAACTGGACGGCGAGCAGGTATTGCAGCCGGCCACGGAAGTGGTGTTGAACGAAGCGCAGGCCAACAATCTATTGGCACAAAACATCATGCCGGTGATCGGCTATCGGCAGCGTCAAGGGCTACGCTTGCTGGGTTTAGATACTTTGATTTGATCAATCTGGACGTAACTGCGCCTGCATTTTTTCCCGGTCCAGTTCGCCTTCCGAATGCGACACTACTATCGTCGCCACGGCGTTGCCGACGATGTTGGTCAAGGCCCGCGCTTCGGACATAAAGCGGTCTATTCCCAGGATTAACGAAAGCGCTGCAACCGGCACTGCCGGCACCACCGCTAGGGTTGCCGCCAGCGTGATAAAGCCGGCGCCGGTGACGCCGGACGCACCTTTGCTGGTCAGCATCCCTACTAATAACAGCGTTAATTGCTGAGTTAGCGTCAGGTCGACATTCAAGGCCTGAGCAACGAACAGAGCGGCCATGGTCAGATAGATATTGGTGCCGTCCAGATTGAATGAGTAACCGGAGGGTATCACTAAACCCACCACCGAGCGGGAGCAGCCCAGTTTTTCCAGCTTATTCATTAACGGCACCAACGCCGATTCCGACGACGAGGTGCCCAGTACCAAGAGCATTTCTTCCTTGATATAACGCAGCAGTCGAAAAATATTAAAGCCGGTCAGCGCGGCTATGCTGCCCAGTACCAACACGATGAACAAAGCGCAGGTCAGATAAAAACTGCCCATCAGCGCAGCCAGCGGTTTTAATGCGGCGACGCCGTATTTACCGATGGTAAACGCCATTGCCGCGCCGGCGCCGAAGGGTGCCAGCTTCATTATCACGTTCATCATCGCAAAAAAGATGTGCGAGCATTCCTCGATAAACACATACACCGATCTGCCGGCGTTACCCATCTGTTGTAGAGCAAAACCAAACAACACGGCCACCAGTAAGACTTGCAGCAAATCGCCGGAACCGGTGAAGGCATCGGTAAAGGTTTTGGGGGTGATATGCAGCAGGAAGTCGGTAGTGCTCTGCTGACCCGCTTGTTTGACGTAACCGGACACAGCTTGCGCGTCCAGGGTGGCCGGGTCGACGTTGAAACCTTGGCCGGGTTTAAGCAGATTGGCTACCAGCACACCCAGTGCCAGTGCGAAAGTCGAGACAATTTCAAAATAAAGCAAGGCTTTGACCCCAACTCGCCCGGCTTTTTTCATGTCATCAGCACCAGCGATGCCCAGTACGATGGTGCAAAACACGACCGGACCTATCAACATTTTGATCAGACTAATAAAGCCGTCGCCAATGGGTTTGAGCGTCACCGCGTGTTCAGCGTCCAAGTAACCGAACAGGCCGCCGGCAAGGATAGCCAACAGTACCCAGAGATAAAGCCGAGCGGAAGGACTCGCTGGTTTTGACGATAGCGGTGTGCGGTTTTCCGGGTTCATTGTGTTGAGACTCCTAAAAGTCGGCGCAAGGCTAGCAATCAGCCACTGGCACAGTATGGATGTCGCGGTCGGTTCAAGTCATAGAGGGTTCCCGGAGAAGCAGGTAATATCTTCAACGATAGCCGCGCTAATCTGTTATTAGCCGAAAATTGCGGCAACGGCGCGCCCAGGCCTGATTCTGCACCGTGATCATCAATCAGACCCAACCGCCTTTTTTAACAGCGGTTTAAGCGCGAAGGTCGCCAAACCGGTGCTGGCTGCCAATACCGCCAACAACAGGAAGAAATCCTGTTTCGGCATTTTCTCGTAAAAACTGCCGATATAGCCGGACAAATAATTGCCGAAAAACGTCGACAGAAACCACATGCCCATTACCATTCCCACCAGTCGCGCGGGCGAGACTTTGCTGACCAGCGACAAGCCGACCGGCGAGAGATAAAGTTCGCCCAACGTGTAAATCAAGGTGCACAGCACCAACCATAGGAAGCTGATTTTTTGATTGGCGTCGACGCCGCTGATTGCGAAGATGATTACCAAAAACGAGGCACCCAGCAATAATGAACCAAAAGCCATTTTTCCGACACTGGAGCTTTGCCGACCTTGGCCGGCGCGGCGCTTGGATAGTCGGTCGATCAGCGGCACCAAGAGGAAAATGAAGGCCGGGTTGAGCGATTGAAACCAGGTAGAGGGCATTTCCCAGCCAAGGATATGCCAATCGGTACTCTGCTCGGCAAATAGTTGCAAGGTATTTCCTTGTTGCTCGTAAACAGCCCAGAACAGAATGTTCAGTACCGCCAACGCCATTAATCCGCCTAGGGCCTGCCAGTCCTTGATAGTTAAAGGCGCGGCTACCGTCATGCGTTGTTGATGCTTAAGGAATTGATCTTCGCCCAGATACTTCTGCCCAAATAAATACATCAGTAAACCAAATACCATCCCAACGCCGGCAGCAGCAAAGCCGTAATGCCAGCCATAGCGCTGGCCCAAGGTGCCGCAGATCAACGGTGAGAAAAACGCCCCCAGGTTGATACCCATGTAAAAAATCGTAAAAGCGCCGTCGCGGCGCGGATCGCCGGGCGGATATAAATTGCCCACTTGAGTCGAAATATTGGGCTTGAAACAGCCGTTGCCCATAATCAAAAACAACAGCGCAAACAGGAAAAACGCTTCGGAGGCCATCAGGAAATGGCCGATGGCCATCAATATGCCTCCTGCTATTACGCATTTGCGCGGCCCCAAAACCCGGTCAGCCAAAATGCCACCGAACAGCGGCGTGAAGTACACGAGGCCAGTATATAGGCCGTAGATTTGCGAGGCCAAGGCTTGAGTCGACAAGGGGCCGAATAAAACCTCTAAACCAGCTTGTAGCGTCGCAAAACCAAACACTTTGGTCTGAGTTTGCGTCGCTTGAATTAAATGTTGAGTTAAGTACAGCACCAGCAAGGCGCGCATGCCGTAATACGAAAAGCGCTCCCACATTTCAGTAAAAAACAGTACGAATAAGCCGATGGGGTGACCAAATAGGTTTTTTTGATTCACGTGGGGAAAGTGTTGTTAAGTTTCCGGGAAAGCTTGTTGAGCATCATCTCACAAGCGCCAATTTGGGGCATTTTCACGTTAATCTCCAAGTAAACGCACCGCCTTGAAACACGCCAACTATAAGCGACAAAAAAAGTGCCAATTCAGGGTCTTTTCGGCTACCGCATCGCCGTTTAGGCTGTTATAAAGGGAACAGGCGCCGTATTTTGCGCTATTCGAACTGGCGGGTTAAGCCCTGCAAGTTCGGTTACATGTATTCAAGGAAACTTAATGACCACGCTAAGCGATTATTTCGACTACCGGCTAGATGCCGACGGTAATAAATATGTAGAGGTTTCGATTCGGGGTGTGACCTTACTCAGGCTACCAGCAACCAATAAAGGCACCGCTTTTAGTGTGCAGGAACGTATCGAACTGGGATTGGACGGCTTGTTGCCGCCGCAAGTTACTGATATGGACAATCAGCTTGATCGGCTATATGCCAATTATGAAAAACAAGCGAATGATATTTCCAAGTACCAATTTCTCAGAGCCCTGCAGGACCGCACCGAAGTGCTGTTTTACGCGCTGTTGGAACGGCATTTGGACGAAATGGTGCCCATCGTCTACACCCCAACCATAGGCTTGGCGGTGCAGCAGTTCAGTTCCAATTTTACCACCACGCGCGGATTGACTTTTTCGGCGGCCAATATCGATCGGGCCGAAACGATTTTGCAAAACTATCCCCTCAATGATGTGCGCATGATTGTGGTGACCGATTCGTCATCGATACTGGGTATTGGTGACCAAGGCATGGGCGGTCTGGCGATCTGCATCGGCAAATTGGGTTTGTATACCGTCGGTGGCGGCATGTGTCCGTTTCAAACCTTGCCAGTCAATCTGGACGTGGGCACCAACCGCGCCGAATTGCTGGACGATCCTTTTTATTTAGGCGCACACACCCAGCGCTTGCACGACCAGCCTTATTTCGAATTGGTCGATAAATTTGTTAACTCGGTACAGAAAGTCTGGCCGAAAGCCATTATTCAATGGGAAGACTTTGCCAAAAACATCGCCTTCGAGCTGTTGGCAAAATACAAAGACCAGCTGCCCTGTTTCAACGACGACATTCAGGGTACCGGGGCAATGGCCTTAGCCGGCCTGCTGTCGGCGTGCCGGAAGAAAGGCGAAACCCTAGCAGAGCAAACGGTGGTGGTGGTAGGTGCCGGTGCCGGCGGCTTCGGTGTCGCCAGTACCATTAAGAAAGGTATGCTGCGCGAAGGTCTCAACATGGAGCAAATTCTGCAGCGGATTTTCGTGGTCGATGCCCATGGTCTGGTGGTCAAGGAAGCCACCACCGAGGCCTACAAATTGCCGTTGTCGCATACTCAGGATAGTTATCACGATTGGGATATTCCCGACGATAGGGTGCCCAATCTGCTGGAGGTGGTGACTCATGCCAAGCCGACCGTATTGCTCGGGCTAACGGGTGTGCCGGGGTTGTTCACCGAGACCGTGATTAAAACCATGGCTGCAAACCACGCGCAACCCATTATTTTCCCATTATCCAACCCCACGGCGAATTGCGAAGCCACCCCGGAAGACATTTTAGAATGGACAAAGGGGACAGCCATGATCGCGACCGGCAGCCCATTCCCGGATGTCGACTATCAGGGCCGGCAATATCCGATTGGGCAGGGCAATAATGCCTTTATATTCCCGGGTTTGGGATTTGCTGCGGTGTTGGGCGAATGCAACCGTATTAGCGACGCGATGGTTTTGGAGTCCGCGTATGCATTGGCCGATTACATCGCAGCGAACTGGTTGGAGGCCGGCCTGATCTTTCCGCCAGTAAGCGATCTAAAACAAGTCAGTTTATTTGTTGCGAATCGGGTGTTGGCTAAAGCCTTGGCAGACGGCTCCGCAACGCGGCAGGATTTAGTCGGCGTCGATCTGGAAGCCTATGTTAAAGCCAACCTCTGGAAAGCGGAGTATGCGCCTTTTAAATATGCCGGGACACCTACTAAAGCCGATAGTTGATCAAGCTAAAGTTGACTCGGTGCCTCTACCGAGTCGGCGTCACTAGGTTAAGCGTTTGCAACTGGCGTTGGATTCCGTAAGTCTGGCGTATTTGCTCGGTGGGGTTGGTATCCTGCTGGAATGGCGGGCTTACTGCCTGCCCGACGGCTTGGGGTTTCGGCGCTGGTCGGCTATCGGTGCCTTGCTATGGGCTGGGCAATACTTGTTGCTGGATGCCTGGACCGCCGGTTTGACCATGGCCAGCACTGCTTTGCGCACCCTGTTGTCTGGCCGTTTGGAGAAAGGTTTTTATAAGCATTGGGCGGCGACGGGGTTCGTGGCCTTGTTCGCCGGGTTGACGCTACTTTCCTGGCAAGGCCTCATTTCCTTGCTGCCGGCCTTTGCGGTAATTAACACCACATTGGCTTTGTTTTACCTAAATAATCGCCGCATGCGCATCGCCATGTTGGCGTCCAGCTTAGCTTGGATAAGTAACGATTATATTTGGCAGGCTTGGCCGGCTTTTGTGGCGGAAACCGTGGCGATGGGCATTAATCTGCGGACTATTCGTAAACTGTTTGCCAACAGTTAAATGGCATCTCCCCGCTGACAAAAACTGTAATTTCGTATGGGCTTGCGGCGTGTCTGAACCTGCTTTATACCGTTTCAGCGTCGGCAACCGATTCTTCCAGGACTTCGAAGTTATTTTTCAGCAATGCGCAATAGGGGCGCAACGCGACCATCAGCGCCTGATAAATAGTAAATGCATCGGTTGGGTCTTTCTGCTTAAGCTCGGCGACCTCGGTCAGAAACCGATACAGCATCTTTACGCAATTCTCGATGGACATCGCCAACCAGGCATCGTTGGTAATCCATTTGTCGATAAATTCATCCAGGCGCGCGAAGGTCAGTTTTAGTAGCGGATAAGCGGTTTGGGTTTCCTTGTATTCCCGGAGCAGCATATAGTCGAGGTAAGCCCGCTCGGACGCCACTCGCGGCCGGTTGGTAATACTGAGGTAAGTGGCTTTGTGGTGGGTATAGGCGGCATCGAATTGTTCGCAAAATTCGGTTTCGGTGCTTATCGCCAGCCAAATCTGAAGACTCGCGGTGGTTAGGCCGTAACACTCCTTGATTGAGTTTGCCATTTTGTCGAATTGCTCGATGAATGCCGGCTTGGTCAGTTCGCCTTTAACAAGATTTTCAATCGCCACCAGTTCGCTTGCAGTAACGCAAACCGTCGCTAATTCCCGAACAATTTTTATTTCGACACCCATATTGCCGTCACCTATTTCTGCTAATTTGAGAAAACTTAAGAAGCGCCTTGATGAGTAGTCTAATGAGTCAGATCGACGATGTCGGCAACGCAGGCATTGTCTTTAACAATGTGCAGCGCATTGTCGAACACCATGTTCGAGTTGAATAAAACGCTTTTGACAATGATGGCGCCGGTCGCATCTTTGATCACAAAGAAAGTGTAGCCGTCGGGAACCTTACTGGCGGCAATCTGGTTGCTAATTAAGGAGCCGGTTCGCACTTCTTTAATGGCTTGCAGGGCTTCTTCCTTGTGGTCGTAATCACCGCTCATCAGTATGAGTTCGCCCTTACTGTTCACAAAAGAAAAGGAATACTGATTTTCGTCGTTGGTTTTAAGTTGAAAAGTGGCTGGCATATTCTGTCCCGGAAGTTAGCAGTTGACTTTAAGTTCATCGCCGATGCAGAGCAGCCGAAACGCGACCGGCAGAGGCTATAAATCCAAAAGCAAGCGGTATGCCAATAAAAAACCTTTCAGAATCAGCAAGAAATAGGTCGGCAAAGGTTAAATTGTCGGTTTTGCTACACGACATTGGGCGATCTGATAGCCAGTGAACTGTTCTCAGCAAGCAGGGGCCAATTCGCTTCGTAGCCTATGCCTGAATGCCGACAAATCCCGCCCAGCAATAACACGAATCAAGATGGGGCCCGCTCATAATTTTTCCTGATTTCAGCTAGCGCCCAAAAGATCGTCATTCCGGCAGGGATTGCCGAAATCCAGGCTTCAGGGATGATTCGAAGCCCACCATCCATGGCACTGAATACCCGCTCTTGTGCCCTGCGGGTATCCATGCGGGTATGACGCATAGCGGAAGATCTTGCTAGTCATGCAATTTTTACATAGCCGAATAACGCAGCCAGTCCAGATAAGTATCCACATCCCATTGGCTACCCAGTTCGTAAAGGTTTAAACCGAGGTCTTTTGCCCGACTGCGGGTGATAGCCATAACCTGATCATGGCTCCAACTCATGTCGCTGAACAGTCTCGGTTGTGCCCCGTTTAGGCCGATCATCACATAACCGCCATCGTCGGCAGGCGCGATAACCGCATCATGACCCTCGCGTAACACCGCCAATGCGCGAAGCAGATCGTCAGAGGACAAACTGGGGCAATCGCAACCCATCAGCAATGCATGCCGGTATCGGCCCAACGCATCAGCAAAGGCGCGATACATGCGTTCACCCAAATCAGCGCCCTGTTGCACCTGCAGCGTAAGCGGATAACGCTGCGCGCAATCCTGAAAAAAGGCATGGCCGGTGTCCGGGGCGCAGTGCAATTCAACCGCGCACAAAGGCTGCTGGAAGGCTCGGCCCAGCGTCATATTAGTCAATTGCCGGTGTGCTGCGGCAGCTTGTTCAGCGCTTAAGGCGGGTTGCAATCGGGTTTTGACTTGGCCGGGAATCGGTGCTTTGCAAAAAATCAGCAGCACACTGTCGGGGAAAAGCGTTTGCATGGCTTAAATCTTGCGCCGCCAGGCATGATAACGGCCCAGCCAGTCCAGCAAGACAGTGGGTGCATGATTGCGTTTCCAGACGCCCGCCACCTGTTTATTGGCTTCCGCCAAGGTTGGGTAGATATGTATGGTGCCGAGAATTTTATTCAGACCAATGCCATGTTTCATCGCCAGCACGAACTCGGCCAGCAAATCGCCGGCGTGTTCTCCGACGATGATGACGCCGAGAATCTTGTCCTTGCCCGGCACGGTCAGCACTTTAACAAAGCCATGTGCCTCCCCGTCGGTAATTGCCCTATCCAGATCGCCTATGCCGTATTTGGAGACTTCATAAGCGATATTCTGCGCTTGCGCATCCTGCTCGTTCAAACCCACGCGCGCCACTTCCGGGTCGGTAAAGGTCGACCAGGGAATCACCGAATAATCGGTACGGAATTTCTTGAATTGGCCGAACAAGGCGTTGACCGCCGCATACCAGGCCTGATGTGCGGCAGTGTGGGTAAATTGATACGGCCCGGCCACGTCGCCGACGGCGAAAATATTCGGATAGTTGGTTTCCTGCAAGGCGTTGGTTTCCAGCGTATTGCGCGGCGACAAAGCAATCCCCAATTCTTCGACGCCATACCCTTGCACATTGGCGGCACGGCCAATGGCGATCAACACGTTATCAAAGGCGATTCTGACGATTTTCCCGTAAGTTTCGGCCAGCAGAATGTGTTCGCCGTTTTCGACGATGAATTCCTTAGCGGTGTGATTGACTTTGACGTCCACGCCTTCCGTCTGGAAGCGGGCCTGGATGATGTCCGATACATCCGGGTCTTCCCGCAGCATAAGACGCGGCGCCATTTCCACCTGCGTGACTAGGCTGCCCAAGCGGGCGAAGGTTTGCGTCAGTTCGCAGCCTATCGGACCGCCACCCAACACCAAAAGGCGCTTGGGTAATTTGCGCAAGTTCCAGATGTTATCCGAGGTCAGATAATCAACTGTATCCAGTCCGGGAATCGGCGGTACGAAAGGCCGGGCGCCCGCGGCGATGACAATCGAACGGCTGGTGAGTGTTTTAATGCCATCCGCCGTCGTCACTTCCACCGCCCACGGCGATACGATTTTTGCCGAGCCTTCGATCACGTCCACGCCCAACTCGGTATAGCGTTCGACGGAATCGTGGGGTGCGACGGTTTTGATCACCTGTTGCACTCGCTCCATCACGTCTGCGAAAGCAAACTCAACTTCGGCCTTGGCGATGCCGAATTCGGGCGCGCGTTTGATGTGCGACAGCAATTTGGCCGAGCGAATCAACACCTTGGACGGCACGCAACCGGTGTTCAGACAGTCGCCGCCCATTTTGTGTTTTTCGATCAATGTCACTTTGGCTTTCAAGGCGGCGGCGATATAGGCCGACACCAAACCGCCGGCACCGGCGCCGATGACGATCAGATTGTTGTCGAAACAGTCGGGTTTAGGCCAGTTCGTGTAGATTTTGCGTTGCTTGAAGAGCTCGAGCATTTTCTTAGCTCCTAATGGAAACACACCAAGCAAGGCAAACGAACCCAGCAAGGCTGGAGACAGGATACCGGAGAGCGAATCAATTTTCGCCAACTGGGTGCCGGCATTGACGTACACCAAGGTGCCGGCCAACATGCCGACCTGACTGACCCAGTAAAACGTCCTGGTCTTGATCGGCGTCAAGCCCATCGCCAGATTGATCATAAAAAACGGAAACAGCGGCACCAGGCGCAAGGTCAAGAGATAAAAGGCGCCGTCGCGGCTGACACCCTCATCAATGGCCTGTAAGCGGTTGCTCAATCGCGATTTGACCCAGTCGCGCAATAAAAATCGCGCCGCCAGAAATGCCAGGGTTGCGCCTATGCTGGAAGCAAACGAGACGATCAGCGTACCCCATAACAAACCGAATACCGCGCCGCCGGCTAGCGTTAAAATCGTCGCTCCCGGTAATGACAGCGCGGTGACCGCGATATACAAGGCCCCATAAAGTGCCCCCGCCAGCAATGGGTGAGCCTGACGGTAATAGGTGATGCCGGTCTGCTGCGATTTTAAATTTTCCAGCGTCAGATAGCTTTGTAAATCCAAGGCAAAAAATGTCGCTATCAATGCGGCAATCCCCGCCAACAATAAAAGCCTGGAGATTTTCATGCCGACTTACCGATTGCGGGCAGGCAAGGCTTCGATGGGTGTTTGCAGGTTGTCTGGCTAAACATTTATGTTCCTTAATACTATTTGGCTTGCCTGTCAGTCTTACTTGACGGCCATTCCTGACAAGAATCTCAGAAAATCTAATTTCTCAGGCGCAATTAATATCGCTACGTTACAGGAAAAATCCCCTCTCCCCACATTTTGACTTTTGCGACAGCCTCCGGCGGGAGGCGTCATTTGCCAAAATGCTCAAGGCCCAGTCAAACGCTACCAGGGTTTGGTAATGATCTCCACGGTTTGATCGAACGCCTGCAAGACTCAATAGTTATCCTTATCTACGCAATGCCGGCCACGTTCAAGACTATCAGCTCATCCGCCATGCAATTGCCAAAAATTGGCAGGGGTAATGATGGGATACTGTTCGGATAGGGCCAATAAGTCCTTGTCGCCAGTAACAAGGTAATTGGCTTTTGTCGCTAGAAATGTCCCGAGTACGGGTTGGTCGGCTATATCGCGCAATCTAGGCTCGGCTGTTTCAACCGGTTCGACCAGATCGGCAAGGAAAGCCAAGCTATCGACAAAATCCCGAATTTCAAGGCTTGACCAAGCCAGACGATGACTGAGCCGCGGTAAAACCCGCTGCAATTCGTCCAAGATATATTGGGAAAGAATAACTTCCAAGCTTCCGTTTCGCCATGCGGAGACTATTTTGCCCGGTATCGAGCTTGGATAAGCGATGCCGGAAAGCAAAACGTTGGTATCAAGGACAATGCAAATTTGCGTCATAGCTAAAATTGAGAATGCCGGGTCTCCAAGACTATGGCATCAATTTCATTTAGCCCTTCCTCTTGAGGCACATTGGCATAAGCATCGGCCATTTGTTGACTTAGCAGATCAAATCGATCTTTGAAACGGCGAATTCGCTCAAACAACTGCGCATCGACCAGTGCCGCCACTGGTTTCCCATCCTTTTTGATTAAAATAGAATCATGCCGGTATTGAACTTGATTCAGCATTTCCCCTAGATTTTGTCGGAACGCGACAGCGTTTACTTCGTTAATCATAAGAACGCCCTTATTGAAGCTATTAGAATCATATTGATCATAATGATCTATAGGGTTAATGACAAGTCGAAAGTTTTTTAGCAAATACGGTTAGCGGCGGAAATTGCGGGCTCAACAAAATTATATTTTGGTAATTAGTGGCTGGCTGATGGTAGTTTCCGAATTATATTCACCGCCACAAACCCGCTTGTCGAGACTGGCAGGTAATCGCCTAACTTGACCATTAGCAGCCTGACGAAAGATCAACGGGGGCAAATCAACCCCAGCAGTTATTTCGTTTTGCTTGATTGCAAGATCTACCTCTGTTCTCCAAATTTCACGCGGTGTAATCGTTTAGCAGCAAAATCCGAGCGCTTGCTTTGGCTTTTTGGTAATAGGCTGTGTCGGCGGTGATCAGTGTCGCGCCGGGGGCATTTAACACAACAGCGTGATAGAGCGTATCAAAAAGGTGGTGCCGGTAACGCTTAGCAAAATTGATCGCTGTGGTGTAAATTTCCAGTTCATTAGCAAATGCAAAACGGCGTGCAAACTTTGTAACGGGTAGGTGGCGAAGTTGGACTTCGTCTATTCGCCGTCGGAGATTACCGATGAACCCGTGTCCGCAAAACGTTGCAATGTGTCGCGTACCGCTTCGTCGTAGCAGGCATCGAGTCGTTGTTGCGATAGTCGGCCTTCGGGAAACTCCCGCAGTGCTTCGAGTAATTACGGTGGACGGGGAATGCTGCCAATGTACTCGGTGGGTATTGACATGGTGCGTTCCTATATGCAGTTAAACACATTTGATGCAGAGACTTAGGTCAAGTGAATGACTGGCTTTACGAGTCTGTCCGCTGATGATGAGCAATGGCGGTTAAAGCGCCGTAAGTGGCTACCAGAAAAGGCACGCTAAAGGTTAATAGCGCCTTGAGCACATCGAGACTCTGCATCGCCGGGTAGTCCAAACAGAGCAGGCCGAACACGGCTTGCGGTTGGTTGATCAAGTTCAACAGGGTGCCGACGACTAAGGCGACTCTGCCGGAGCGGCGGTATATGCCCAGTTTTATGGCAGTGCGGTGCCGATCGAGTAATTTTGCAAAGCAATTTCCTAGTGCGCCATTGCAACTAATTTGCTTAAACATTCAGGATCACCTCTAACAAAAATGTAGATTTTTAGCGCGCTGTACGGCAAATAGTCAATGCAGATAAATCCATGCAAATAATTCTACTTAGTCAGATTATCTTCCAGGTCGTTAGGCCCGCCGGGACGCGGGCATCCAGCAGCGCGGATGGCAAGCTTAGAGACATCCATGTAGCCTGGATTCCGGCAATCCATGCCGGAATGACGACCTTGAACAAGGGTGGTCATGTAATCTGACAAAGTAGAAATAAACGCTGGCGATAAAAAAACAAGTCATGCTCTTTGTTCAAAATATGCCATTTCTGTAAATTCTTGCACGTTTTATGTCATGCGCAGGATCTACAAGCAAGCACGCTTGCACTGCTTGCTTAAGTGCTGATAAGGACAAAGTCAGGCCAAGGCCCCGCCGCAACTACTGCCTTGGCCGGCGGTGCAACCGTAACAATGGGCAGCGGTGGCGATGGGCGCGCCTGGCAATCGATGCAGATGCAACTCACTGATATGAAGTTTTGGCTTACTTACGGCACCCAATGGCAAATCCAACATTTGATTGAAATCGCAATCGTAGACATAGCCTTGCCAGTCGATACTGAGAGTATTTAGGCACATCAAGTTTTCAAGGTTCTCGGCGCGAAAGCTGTCTTTTAGTAACCTCAGATAAGAGTCGAAGCGGCCATGACTGACCAAGGTGCTGCCAAAGCGCTGAATCGGCATATTGGCGATGGCAAACAGGCGGTTGAAGACGATGCCGTAATGTTGCTGCAAATGCAGCTTGTAAGCCAGCTCCAACTGCTGTTGATCCGGCGGCAACACAGCGTCTTGTGGGTTGAAAACTAAATTCAACTCTAAACCGCTGTCCGGCTGACCATAGCCCAGCCGATTCAGGCGCTGCAAGGCAGCCAAGCTATCTTTAAACACACCTTTGCCGCGTTGTTTGTCGACATTTTCTTCCAGATAACACGGCAGGGAGGCAACGATATTGACCTGCTGCGCGGCCAAAAACTCCGCAAGATCCGAGCATTCCGGTTCTTCCAAGATAGTCAGATTGCAACGGTCAATTACCTCGATGCCTCGATCACGCGCGGCTCTTACCAGATAGCGAAAATCGGCATGCATTTCCGGCGCGCCGCCGGTTAAGTCCAGCGTGTGAATATTTGCGGCGTCGGCCAAAGCCAGAACCTGATCAACGGTTTCCCGACTCATCATCTCGGTACGTTTAGGGCCTGCATTGACATGACAATGCACGCAACTCAGATTACACAAGTAGCCTAGATTGACTTGCAATATCTGCAGCGGCTTGCGGAATAGGGCCGGAAAGTTGCTGTCGAGAAGCAAAGATTTTGTTTCGTGCATACTTAATCCTTGGAAAACCAGATATCGCCGTAAACAGCAGACACCGCGCCATTGCTGTTATCGGTATCGGTCATGATTGCGACAGCATCGATAGCGCTGATGTCTTCAGCGTATAGCCTCTTGAAATCGGCCCGGACATCGCGTTTTTCATGCTGCCAAACGTTAGGCAATGCTTCCGGCCCGCGTAAAGCCATCATCATCGCATGATCACCGGCAAAGGCATTAGGCCAGACGCTGTCTTTTTTAGTGGTGCCGGCCCAAACGTAGTTGATAGCTTTGGTTTGCCAAAACGCCAGCCCGCCTTTGACCACCACATACACCCGTGCCGCGTAATCGTCGCCGGGTTTGCTTTGTTCATCCAAGCCGGCCAGCCGCTTGCCGATACGCCACGACCAGTTGAGAAAGGGGGTTTGCTGCAAGTCGATACGCTGTTCTTTGAACAGGCCGGAACCCGTGGCATGGCTATCGGCGGTCAATACCGTCATGCCATCGATAGCTTGCAAGCGATACTGGGTTTCGCCTTTGAAGCTTTTATGCTCCCAGCCCTCCAGGCTATCGCGGCTAAACTCGCCGATAGGCAGTTTATCGGCGGCGAACAGCGCGTGCTGTGGCAGTAAAACCGCCAAGCAAAGAAACTGAAGATGCTTGACCAATGCCTTCCGGACCTTAAGGCAAGCGGGATAGAGGGTAGCTGTCATAGTCGGTCGTCCCAATTTTGCTTGATAGTTAAGTCTGCACAGTTTTCCGGCCAGGGGCAAATGCCTCAAGGCAAGTCGGCTTGCCTTTTTTCAGCCATCAGTCACAACTGGCGGGCAGTCTTTAGAAGCGATTAAAGCGACCGATTGGGGTATTTACGCTACAAACGTTGCAAGGACACGCTCGCGTTTTCGCTGGTTATTATTCGCAGTTTGCACACCGTGGGACTGATGCCAAATAGTAACACTTGGGCATATAATCTGGTTCGAGGCAGCCGGAAATCGAGGCATTTCACACTGGCTTTGCCAGCCTAAGGACGGCTTTTCTGCAAGACCCGGCTCGACGCGCCTAATCGGGTGAGAAAAAGCTAACTTGATTGCGACCGCTGTTTTTTGAGACATACATTGCGGAGTCCGCGTCATCAACCAATTCTCTGGCAGAGGTCGTATCCGGCTGCGAGAGCGAAACCCCAATACTGGCTGAGATCTGTATTGTCTCGTTGCCTAGATCGAACGGTTCCGCCAAGCGTTGCCGAATTTTTTCTGCGACGCTCTCGACCTGCATTGGATTTTGCAAGTTATTCAAGATCACGATAAATTCATCTCCCCCCAAGCGCGCGGCGGTATCGCTTTCCCGAACACAGGCATGAATTCGTTCTGCTGCCTGCTTTAACAAGCTGTCGCCAGCCGCGTGACCAAGTCGATCATTGATTTCCTTAAAATAATCCAAGTCGATAAACAACAAGGCAATCGACGAACCCAGCCGGCGAGAATTTTTTAAAACTTTTTCCAATCGGTTGGTAAACAGGCTTCGATTGGGCAGTCCGGTCAAGTCATCGTAGTTGGCCTTAGTCCAATTATTATGCTCTGACGTTCTACGTTCGGTAACGTCGTGGCCTATACAGACCACTGACTCCACATCACCTGCCCTGTTGAAAACCGGCGTAAAGACATAGTCATGCCAGACAAGTTTGCCGGAGCGCGACGTAAAGGGCGCTTCCCGGCTGACAGACTCTTTGGTGCGTATGGTCTGCTCAATTTGTCCCTGCAGTTCTGCCGCAATCGGCACATACAGGTCGAAGTAATTTTTTCCTGCCATCTCGCCCATCGTAAGGCCGAATAAGTCCTTTAGCTGTTTATTCGCATACACGAATCGACCTTCAAGATTGAAGCTAAATATTAGATCGGGACAAGAAGTCAGAATTGTCTCGAACATGCGGGAGTCGTATTCTTTTTCCCTGGAATAACCTACCACTGATTCCGTGATAGCCTGATCGATGGCTTCATTGAAGCGCACTAGATCGCCCAAATCTGTGTCCGCATTATTCTGTTTGAAATCTTTCTTTATCCACAGCCTGGTGACACTAGCTCTGAGGGCGCGAAATTCGGCAACGGTGGAATTGAGACTGAAACCCGCCGCTAAACGTTCTGATCCATGCGTGGCTGCTGCGGTAACAGAGCCATCAGAGATTTGTTGACCCTTTGCCTTTTGGCTTTGATCGTTCGCGGACTGGTGACAAGCAAGATCAGCGGTAATAGTCAGCAGCATTCCACGCAGGTGATCTCGCAACTGGCCCTTATCCATACCGTCTGCGTCCGAAAGGTAGTCTACGGCGAAGTCTTCCCACTCCTGCTGAATGCCTTCAAGATTATCGAGGATAAATTTATCAAGGCGCATGGCAGTCTCGGTTTTGTTAACTGCCTTACGACCCTGTTGTTCAGTAATCGTTCACTCGCGATGGACGCAATGTCCGAGAAAACGAGATTGACAATTAGCCGTACCCAACCCTGAAATAGGGCTTTTTGACTAAACGGGCTGCGACGCTTGCAAGCCGAAACCGAATTATTGGAAACAAGCCATTGGCGATGGATGCCTGGCGAGGCGCGCGGCGCAAATGCTGCAAGTGTTAAACACTAGCCTAAGGCGGGCTTGGGGCTAAGGACGAGTTGCAGATTTAGCGACCCTTTGAAGAGGGAATCAGGGGTCTCTGAGTAGTCAGCGGAGCACGAGCGCGATGCCGATGTTTATCAATAAAACACTCTAAACAAGCGCTGTATCTGGCCAAACTCGTACAAATACGGCTGTGCAACATCGCGGTTGGCGGCGACGACGATCAAATCATGGGAAAACACGGAGGTGTTGTACCAGTTGAAACTGCCGTCGATGACGATGTAATCGTCGATCACGCAATATTTGCTGTGAATGGGCGAATAAGGCACCGGCAAATCGTCCTGGCCGTAAACCAAACCCACACGAATCCCGGCGTCTCGCAGACGTTGCACGGCTGGCAACAGCGGCCTGGCAAGTTCGTCGGCCATGCTGCGCTCGACGCCGATTTTGCCTTGCCGCGCCAAGTGGCCGTTGAACAGCAGTTGCACATCCACCCCCCGGTCGCGCGCCTGAATCAAGGCGTTGACCACGCTGTCGTGGTGATCGCCCAGCAAGTCGCCGATTAAAAATAAGCACAGCTTCAAGGAGCGGCGGGCGCGATGAATTTCGGCCAATATGGCGTGATGCGGGCGATAGGGTCGACCATTGGCCATGGTTTGCCGGCCGAAGGTGTAGAGTAAATTGAACGGACTGAGCGGATCGACGCCGTATTTTTGAATCACGCCGCCACGCTGACTCTGGAAAATGTTATCCAGCAAGCGACACACGCCCTTGGAATGAAAACTCATCCCCGATTCCCAATTGGCCCACCAGCGATCAAAGGTGATGTTGAACGAGCCGATGATGCAATCGTCGTCATTGAAGATCACAAACTTGGTGTGCATGTCCGGTTCCACTTCGATCAAGTGATGTTTGGGCGTGCAAAATACCCCAACCAGTTCGATGCCTGAGCGTTTCAAGCGCGCGTAATTCTGGCTATTGGTCAGCGTCATTTTTCGCCAATCGACGATGCATTGCACCCAGACACCTTGTTGGCTGGCGTGGATCAAATGGTTAATAAAATCGCCGTCGTCGATGCAATCGACACTGACTTTGATCGTGCATAATCTGTCGGGTTGACTGTGTTTAGCAGCGATCACCTTATCGATATGATCGTGAATAAACCGTTTGGGATGATAGGGATGAAACTGCTGACCCTTGGTGAATTTGGGGGTCAGCTGCAGCGAATCGAAATGATGGTTATACCAATCGACATCGCTTTGCAATTTGCCGGGGTCCAACTCGTAACTGCGAAAATGGTTGGGTGTAGCCCAGTGCTCGTTAAGGTGGCGCTGCTTGGGTTGATTGTCCCGCAATTGCTCGCCGTCCATGAAAATATAATCGTGGCGCGAGGCAATCGAATGCTCGCCCAAGTGCACGATAAACGAAAACTTTAGGCAGTTGATCCTGCCGAACTGCCCGGAATTCGGCATCACATAAAAATCTCTCGTGGAGCGTTTGTGCTTGTCCCACTCCACATCGTAAGCATCGGTATCGACGATATAGGTTTCGCAAATTGACTCCCGATACACCTTAAGTACCACCTTCAAATTGGCGGTAATGCCGTGCGACATCTCGAAGTCGATTTTGCCCCAGCGGACGTCGAAGGTTTCCCGAAAATCGTTACCGCGTTGAAAACAACCGCCCAGTTTGCCAAATACCGGTTTGGCGTAGTGTTCTGCTACTTGCATATGGTGATGCCTAATTAAACGAGCCTAAATTAAATTGTAAATTCGCCGCGGCGATTAAGTCTATAGCGGCTCAAAGGTCAACAAGTAGCCGCAATGATCTGATACCGGACCGTAATCCTGCTGGGTGAACACAGTTCGCGCCGAGCTGACCCGTAATCCGCTGTTTCTGTCCATAAAAATGTAATCGATTCGATAGTCGTCAGCCAGCGAATCCCGCCAATGTGCATCGTTCACCCGAAATATTTGCTGAAACAATGCCGGGGCGTTGGCGGCCAAATACTGGTCTTCGTATTGGTGACCATTGACGACCAACTGGTAACCAGTGGAACCGGCAGCAATATTAAAATCGCCGCACAGCAAAGTGGCATCCACCTCGGTGCTACGTTTTTGGTTCGCCCAGGCAGACAGCCGTTGAAATTGTTGCTGAAAGCCATCTTCCCACCAGCTTAAATGTGCGGAAAACACATCGATAGTACCGATAGACGGCACCTTGATGCGTGCCGACACCACTTTACGAGAATGGATGCTGTAGGCATCGTGACTATCCGACACATACCGGGCTTCTTGTTCGATCAGCGGATAACGGCTCAAAATCGCCACGCCTTCGCGGAATTTGTCAAAACCCAGGTGCGACCAATCGGTGTAAAGATAAAATGGTTTCGGCAAACGCTGATTAATTATATTCGCCGAGTTTGACGGCCAGTCGCCGCGTCCCTCATTCCAATACTCGGCCACTTCCTGCAGACAGACCACATCTGCACCGAGCTCGTCGATGGCGTTGGCGATCTGCCAGAATTTACGGTCTTGCTCGTCTTCCTGGTAACAATGCAAATTTAAGATTAACAGCCGCAGCGGCGAGCGACTCACAACGTAATTGTGACCGCCGTTGTTGTCCCACAGTCGTTGCTGTTTGCTTTCGCAGCAGAGGCTATATTGCAGGCGAAACCCATCACCCACCTTGATTCGCCCGCTCCATACTTCAGCCAGATGCAAACCCGCATAGACAGCTTTATTGGCGGATTTTCGTTGGGCCTGCCGCCGACAGTGGCTCGTGTGGCTGTGTTGCCAGTTATCGATAGTCCAGTGAATTGTTACTTGGTCAATTTCCAACGCAGCGGCCACCGCCAGTTTGATCGGTACAGAATGTTGACTGTCCTGAAGTTGATCGGCATGGCTCAATTTCAGTATCGGTGCGGCACTGGTCAATCTGCCGCCGCAGCCGGCACCGCTGAAATAATCAGCACCTTCGTTGTTATCCCAATATTCGCTGCCAGCAGCTTGCAGACGCAAGGCAAACCGAATGTCGCCGGGGATATCCGCATGCGCTTGTGGCGGAAACGCAATCTCGGCCTGCCAATATTCCTGCCCCGCTTCGGCCTTGCGGTTGAACAAAGCCGGCAAAAAGTGCCAGACCCCATCTTCGCCGGCCCAGACCACTTCCACCCGTTTGTGATAATCCAGGTCTGCCACCCGCATGAAAAACTGCAAGGATTGCTGACAGGCCGCAGCTTTGCCGGTAATGCTGTTTGCTACATACAACAATTCGATGTTATTCATAGCTCCCCCCTCGAGGTTGAGTTAGGCAGTAACGGATATGGGCTGCTGTCTAGTCGGCATAATGGCGAAAATCGATCTCTGGAAAAATATCGTCCATGATTTCCAAAGCAGACAGATAGCGCTCGTCGATCCGGTTCTTGCGAATCGCATCGTGCAAATAATTAAAACGGGCCAAATGGTCGGTGATGCGTTTGCGCGCATAATCGATGGTCGTCCCCGCTTTCATGATAAACGGCCAATCCGAAGATTGCGCCAGCAACAGTGATCTGGCAGCCTGATTCAAGGCCCGTTCCTGCAAATCACTTACGCTGAACCCCTGCAAATCACCGGCCAACTTTTCCATTTCGGCAGCGGCCTTGTGCAACAATGGATAAATCCAGTCGTTGCTTTCGTTCAGCCAGTAACTGGAATAACCGTGTTCTCCCCAACTCGACGCAGCCGGCTTGGCCTGCACATGCTGCAAAGGCAATTTCAAGTAATCCCCGCAACTGACGGTCTGGATACCATTTTCGCTACTCGCCGCCAAACGCAACACTTGCTCCAACCATAAAGACCCTTCGAACCACCAATGCCCGAATAGTTCAGCATCGTAGGGCGCGACGATAATCGGCGCCTGCGGCATTTCCGCCGCCAAGGCATCGATTTGCTGTTGGCGACGCAGGATAAAATCCTCGGCATGCCGACGCGCTTTTAGCTTTGCCAGCGCCGGCTGGTAAACCTGCTTGGTTTGCTTGGGACCGGTGATGCGGTAGTACTTTATCCCGGTGTTGATGCGGGTTTCGCCGTCCAGGATGTAAGGCGCGATATATTCCAACGGCAAATCGAAACCGATGTCGCGATAATACTCGCGGTAATCGCCGTCACCCGGATATCCCTCCTCGGCACTCCAGACCTGCCGCGACGACGCCGGATCGCGACCGAAAGCCGCCACGCCATTCCCGCAATCCAGCGGGGCATACACAGCATGCCGCGGCGACTGATCGGCATCCATAATCGCATGGCTATCGACGAAAAAATAAGCTAAGCCCTCGGCTTTCAGCATCTTTTCCAGGCCCGGATAATAACCGCACTCCGGCAACCAAAACCCATTGGGCGCAAAGCCGAATTGACTCTTAAAACTGGCAATCCCCACCTCGATTTGATTGCGCACTGAGATCGGGCTGACATTCAACAAGGGCAAATAGCCATGAGTGGCGGCCGTAGTGATTAACTCCAGACTACCAGCGCTGTGATGGCGTTGAAATGCTGTCAGCAAATCGCACTCATAGCGTTGCTGGTAGCGATATAAGGCATCCTGAAACCACTGCATATACATTTCTGCCAGCGGCTCGAACTGCGGTAGCCGGCGGGTACGCTCCAACTCCCGCTCCGCCAGTTCCAGTCGGCCTTGCAGATAATGCAGATAGCGATTTTGCAGCAAGGGGTCGCGCAGCATCGTCATCAGTGTCGGCGACAGGGACAGGGTCAGCCGATATGGCACTTGGTCGTAATGCAGGCGCTCAAGCATCGCCAACAAAGGCAGATAGCATTCGGTTATCGCTTCGAACAGCCAATTTTCTTCAAAAAAGCTGTCGTGTTCGGGGTGATGCACATAGGGCAAATGGGCATGCAAGACGATGCTGAGATAGCCTTTGTTCATCGCGGGGATTAGTTTTGTTGGCCGGACGCGGTTACGGCAAGCGCTGAAGACGCTTGATACGGCGGTATTATAAACTGCGCCATCGCCGGCGACAGTCTTTCCGTCATCGACGACACTTGCGGTGCGGGTGCGGAAGTCTGCGAGTATGCGAAGGCGCTAAATTCCTGATCTGCGTTTAAGCGGCCTATCGCCACTTGGTAAATGCCGGCGATACAGGCACTGCCACTCGGAACCGTAATCTGCTGTTGATTGCGCTCAGGAGTAACCTGCACATCGAACCAGGAGTTCATAGAACCGGCCTCAGAGGAGACCTCTGCGTTCGGCGCTGGTTGACTGTAGACTCGCAAAGTCAAAGGCTGGGCATCTGCTGCCGACTCGACCACCGGCGAAGGCGACTGCGCTGGGTGATCAAGCTGCCAATACACATGTAAATGTTCCGGATCGACCGGCAAAGCAACCAGTTTGGCGCTTGTGAGGTCGACAGCCTGACCGTCATGGCGTGGGGCAAACTCCCGGCTGATCTGCTGACTGACGCTTAACAGCTCTTGCGGCGAAAAGCCGGTACTCATCATTCGCGCCGCGCCTGCCCTGAACCTGCGCGGAGCAAAACCTCGGTTAATCTCCAGACTAATAGCCCGCATATCCTCCGCAGAGAGCGGCGCGCGGGCTTGAGACTGTGAGGAAGAAAAGGCCATCGGCAATGTTAACGGGTCGGGTGACTAGGTTTTAGCCTGTGGGTAGCGGACATTCCGCGACGTATCGCCGCAGCGATCAGGCTTTGTAGACTCTAACCGTTGTCGATTATTTACGCAAGGCGTAGGCCTGCAGCCCTTATATGCAGTAAAATCAGCGCCAATTCACAGTTTCTTGGTAAAGGGTATGCAGAAACCATATAGCTTAAAGTCAGGGAGTCCCTATCCGCACGGTGCCAAGGTTAGCGAGGGGGGGGTCAATTTCTCCATCTCCAGCCGCCATGCGACGGACGTGGAGTTGCTGTTGTTCTCTGAGCATGACAGTCTAAAGCCTATACAAGTCATACCCTTACAAAAAGATAAGAACCATACTTTTTTCTCTTGGCATGTGTTTGTGGAAGAACTGCCGGTCGGCACCTGGTACGCTTGGCGCATAGACGGCCCCGCCAATACCCGGGAATCCGGCTTGCGCTTTGACCGCGAGAAATTATTGCTGGACCCTTGGGCGCGCGCCGTCAGCGACAAGTTATGGAATCGCGCTGCCGCTTGTAAGCCTGGCGACAACAGTCATCTCGCCATGCGCGCGGTGGTAGTTGATGACCGCTATGACTGGGAAGGCGATACGCCGCTGGCCATACGTAGCGAAAAAGCCATTATTTACGAGTTGCATGTCGGCGGTTTTACTCGGCACGCTTCCGCGAAGGTGAAGCACCCAGGTACCTTTATCGGCCTGATCGAAAAAATCCCTTACCTGAAAAAGCTGGGCATCACCCATGTCGAGCTGCTGCCCATCATGGCCTTTGACGAACAGGACGTGCCACCGCACACCGCCGATCTGGGCTTGAAAAACTACTGGGGCTATAGCACGCACAGTTTTTTCAGTCCGCATCCCGGCTATTGCGTCACCCCAGAGCAAGGCACGCATATTCGCGAATTTCGCGATCTGGTCAAATCGCTGCACAAGGCTGGCATCGGCGTGATCATGGATGTGGTGTTCAATCACACTTCAGAAGCCGGTGCCGACGGGCCGGTGATCAATTTTAAAGGCATTACCGGCAACAGCTTTTATTTGACCGACAAGCACGATAAACGCATATTTCACGACTATACCGGTTGCGGCAATACAGTGAACGCCAACCACCCGCTGGTGACCAACTTCATCATCAGTTGTCTGGAATACTGGGTACGGGAAATGCATGTCGACGGCTTTAGATTCGACTTGGCCAGCGCCTTGGCGCGCAGTGAAGACGGCAGTGTGCTGCAAGACCCGCCGCTGGTCTGGGGTATCGAGTTATCCGAACAACTGGCTAGAACCAAGCTGATTGCGGAAGCTTGGGATGCTGCGGGTTTGTATCAAGTTGGCAACTTTCCCGGCTATCGCTGGGGAGAGTGGAATGGCCGTTACCGAGACGTCATTCGGCGCTTCCTGCGCGGCGACACCGGCATCATCAGCGAAGTAGCCACGCGCATTTGCGGCAGCAGCGACCTCTATCAACACCAGCATCGTTTGCCGATCAGCGGCATTAATTTTGTCACCTGCCACGACGGATTTACGCTGAAAGACCTATTCAGCTACAACGAGAAACACAATACTGCCAATGGCGAAAACAATCGGGACGGTTGCAGCAACAATCTCAGCAGCAACTGCGGCGCGGAAGGCCCAACACCCAACCCGGCGATAATTAGACTGCGCCAACAGCAGGTAAAAAACGCGTTTGCCATTTTGCTGCTCAGCCATGGCGTACCCATGCTGTTGGCCGGCGACGAATTTCTGCACACTCAGCAAGGCAATAACAACTGTTATTGTCAGGATAACGAATTAAGCTGGCTAAACTGGGATAAAGCTAAGGAAAATGCCGACGTGCTGCATTTCGTGCAGCAGATGATCCGTTTGCGCAAACGCCATCCGGCCTTGATGCGCCGTAATTTCCTCACCGGTCGAAAAATGGAAGGCAAGAACATGGCCGACATCAGCTGGCATGGCTTGCAGGTCGATCAGCCGCCGCATTGGGACGATCCAGATACTCGAATTCTGGCGTTTACACTGGCTGCCTTAGGTAAAGATGAAGCAGACCTGCACGCGATATTGAATATGTCCGGCAACAAGCACAACATGCAGTTGCCGCCGATCGAAGGAAAGAGTTGGTGCCTAGCCGTGGACACGGCGCAAACACCGCCGCTGGATATTGTTGAGCCTTCAGAGCAGAAAGCACTGAGTAAACCCTGGTATTTCGTGGAACCGCACTCGATTGTGGTATTCGAAAGCACCGATAGAAGCCCAGACGATATTGCTGATAGCGTGTCGAAGCGCTCTGCAAATTTTTTCAGCAAACTGACCGGCATCAAGTTACTCGATCAACCGGTCGCTGAAACCCCAAAGAATTAAGCAGTCCACCGGCTAAAGCAAAGGCAAGTGCTGCCACACTATCGCACTGCCAGCCACCTTCAATCGAACACGTCGCCCCAATCCGGTGGCGGCGGTGCCTCTTCGACTGGATTTGCATCAGAGTCCGCTGGTTTTGGCTGGTCGGAGTCGGTGTCGGTGTCGGTGTCGGCAAATTGTTCTTCGGACTCGGCTGCCGGCTCGTCGCCAACCGGTTTTTCGTCCACATTGGGTAAGCCGTCCAGATAACTGTCCAGCAAACGGCACAGATTTTCGTAAAATCCGCTTACCGTCTGCTGCTGCATTTGCTGCTCTATAAACCCATACAAAAACTGCTTTTCCGCCGCGATCAGATTTTCGCTGACGACCTGCGCGGTTTGTTCGTCTAAGTGATGCTTACCTACTAAAGCCAAGGCCAGCCGATCACCACGCCGTTCTTGGCGTTCCTTAATGTCTTCCACTAACTCTTCGATGCCAGCCAACCGCTGGCGCTTATTACGGCGATTGACGGCAAGTAACACAATCAGTCCGGTCAACAATACCAGTGATAGCTCTGCCAAGCCGAGAAGTACCAGTGGTTGATTCATTTCCCAAACTCCGCGATGCTCTCGCGCACACCGCGTTCAGCATCGTGAAAAATTTGCAGCATTTTTTTGCTGCTATTTTCCAGCTCTAACGCGGTCTGATTGCCGCTAAATACTCGAGTATATTCGGCGGACATTTCATCGATGGTTTTCATCGCGTTATCCAACTGCCGCACCAATTGTTGGTTAATCCGTTCCAAACCGACCAATTGGCTCGTTTGCCCCGACTCGTTGAGCCGCTCAACAGGCGCAGTCCCTCCCCGCGTCGCCAACAAATTCTGGTAAGGCTCGCTCAACTCGCCAATGCGCTGCTCGATCTCGTTCAACAATACCAATTCCCGTTTTAAGAATAAGCGGACCACACTCTCAAACAACGCCCGCTCGGACGCGTTGACCTGTTGCAACAAAGGCTCTATCTCGGCAGGCAGCATGCCGCAACTCTCCCCCAAAAATTGCTCCAGCCAGCGATTTTTGACGACGGATTGTTCTTCAAGCTCGGTAATAAAATGATCAATATCGGCCATCTCCTTTCCCCGCTTATTTCTCGATATAAAAAACAGCGCGATGACCAACAGCGTCAAAAACGCCAACGCCTCCGCCGCAAATATCACTACCACGGAATCGAATGGATTCATGACAATCTCTCCAGTAATTGCTGATGTTTTTCTGCTTGGCTTTTTTTCAAGTAGCGGTAGGTAAAAAACCCACTGACTCCCAGGAACAGATTAATTGCAACCAGAATGCCGCTAACCAATAACCAATTGGTTTTCGGGACGTCCGCCGACGGATGCTGCTCTGGGTCAGTCGGCTCATGGTGCTCGGCCCCCGCTTCGTGATTGGCTTCTTCATGATTGGCTGCTTCGTGATGCACATCAATTGCTGCCTCCGTCGCGGGTGCGGCAACTTCGGCTTTCTCGGCGGCTTTGAACCAACTGTCGTCGATACTAAGCGGTTTGACTGCCGGTGTCAGCGGTTTACCTTCGTGGTCTTTCGCCATCACGTTGAAATTGACATGCGTGGTGGTCTCCGGCGGCAATCCGACCAAATCCAGCAGCCAGACACCGTCTTTGCTTGTCAGTGCGCGGGTTTCCGGCTCGTGCCCGGCTTGGTTAATCACCGCATTGATCACCAACCCGGCAGGATCGATCAGCTTGGTATCTGGAAGCAGCTTTAAACTCACCTGCCGCTGCGCCACATCAACGTGTTTATCGACGGTGATAGGCGTGGCAACCACTTCGATCTCATGCACAATTTCCCGCTTGAAGGTCTTGCCGTCAGCAACAATTTTCAGCAGGTGTTTACCCAAACTCAAATGCTCGACCTGATGCTGATAAAAACCGGCTTCGGCAGCCACAGCCTGCATTTTTGCCGGCGCTTGCTGATCTTGAATCACTTCTAAGGTCAACATGCCCAGAAAATCGGCGCGGGCTATCAGCTTGTCCTTATCGGTAAAATGCGCTTTGATCGGCAAAGTTTCGCTTTCACCCAAAAAATTAGGAATTTCGCTGAGCTGCAATTTCAGGTCGGTGACGATCATCACTTGGTTGTCCGGATCGACTTCCGCCACCAGTCGCCATTCACCTACCAAGGGTTGCTTGGCGGTTATCAGATCGTACGCCTGACTTTCCAGCCAGGACACATTGGCAACCATGCTTTGTTTGCTAATACTTTTGCCGTCCGGCGACACCAATTGCGTGGGCGCAGCATGCGGCTTTTTGAACACCAACACCGAAAACTCATGAATGCCGCTGTCGACGTTGAATTTATTGTCGGTCAGCGGCAAGGTTTCTTTCGGCGCGGCTTTTTGGGCCATCTTCAAAAACACTCGCTGTAACTGCTCGGCCGTTTGCGCGGTTTCCGCCCAGCCGCCGGTCTCGAACGCCAACTTTTCCAGCAACTCTTTGTCGGCCTGCTCGGATAAGGCGATGGTTTGCACGTTGATATTTTGCTGCTGAAGTTTGGGGATCCACTCACTGAGAATCCGTTCGCGGGAATCCGCGCTTTGCATAATGTCCTTGGAAATATCCACAAAACCGTCGGTCAACAAAATTAGATGTTTCTTGCCGCTGCCGGTAAATCCTTGGCTGAGCACGGTCTGAATGGCATCCTCGATATGGGTGTACAAACCGCGAGAATGAATATTGGCCGTGGCTTTGCTGGCTTGCTGTTTCCATGCGGAATTGACGGTATCGGCGGCGGACAGCGGCGCGGTTTTTTCGGCGAACAGCCAGAATGCCGCCTTGGTGCCGTCCGGCAATAAATTAACCAGCAAACGGCTAGCTTCTATGCGCAGATTATCTGGATCGTTTTGCTTCATGCTGCCGGAAACGTCGATTAACACCTGAATTTCGTCGGCATTAGCCGCCACCGGCGCGGGCTCACTGCGCGCAGAATCGACACTCAACCCTAACAGGCAAAAAACCGCAAAAATATACGACTTGAACATAAGTCCGCCGGAAAAAGTTTAGGCATTGGATAGCAAATATAGCCCAAGCAATTGACTTATGGCCTATTTTTTAAATCAGGCTGCCGTAGCCGTTACACTTTATAATGTTTTCACTATTTCAACCAAAGGAGAACTTATGTCTATTAAACGAATGGTCGATCTGGATTTGGCCGGCAAACGCGTGTTAATCCGCCAAGATTTGAATGTGCCGGTCAAAGACGGTAAAGTGACCAGCGACTTACGCATCCAAGCTAGCGTCCCGACAGTGGAAGCGGCATTAGCAGGCGGCGCGGCGGTGATTTTGATGTCCCACTTGGGCCGTCCTACCGAAGGTGAATACGATGAAGCGTCCAGTTTAAAACCCGTAGCCGAGCGTTTTTCACAATTATTGGGTCAACCGGTGCGCTTGGTGAAAGACTGGCTGGACGGCGTAGAGGTAAAACGCGGCGAAGTGGTGCTATGCGAGAACGTGCGTTTTAACAAAGGCGAGAAGAAAAACAACGCCGAACTGGGCCAAAAAATGGCAGCGCTCTGCGACATATTCGTGATGGACGCTTTTGGTACCGCGCACCGCGCCGAAGCTTCAACCCATGCGGTAGCTGAACACGCCGCCGTGGCTTGCGCCGGCCCACTGTTGGCCGCCGAACTGGATGCGTTGGGCAAAGCCCTGGAAACCCCTGCCCGTCCCTTGGTGGCCATCGTCGGTGGTTCTAAAGTATCCACCAAACTGACCGTGCTGGAATCCTTGTCGTCTAAAGTCGATCAATTGATCGTCGGCGGCGGCATCGCCAACACCTTTATCGCGGCCGCCGGCTACCCGGTGGGAAAATCATTGTATGAAGCAGATTTAATTCCAGAAGCCAAACGTTTGATCGCTTCGGCAAAAGAACGTGGCGCGGATATTCCGGTACCGGTCGATGTGGTCTGTGCGAAAGAGTTTTCCGAAAGCGCGGCGGCCACTGTGAAAAACGTCGCCGACGTGGAAGCTGACGACCTTATCCTGGACATTGGACCGGAAACCTCCAAGCAATACGCGGAGATTCTGAAAACCGCCGGTACCATCGTCTGGAACGGCCCGGTCGGTGTATTCGAAATCGACCAATTCGGCGAAGGCACCAAATCGCTATCGATGGCAATTGCCGAAAGCCCTGCCTTCTCCATCGCGGGCGGCGGCGACACTCTGGCGGCTATCGACAAATACGGCATCGCCGACAAAGTGTCTTACACCTCTACCGGTGGCGGCGCGTTCTTGGAATTCCTGGAAGGTAAGGAATTGCCGGCGGTAGCTATTCTGCAAACTCGCGCCTAAGCACAGGATTGGCAGGGCGAATCGGTCCTGTCAAATCTCACAATTGTAGCTATTCAGCACATCTCTAAACCCCGCGAGCCAGGGAATGCTTACCCCCTCTCTCCTAATGGAGGGGGTGGCGTGCTTCACGCTGAATAGTTACTCCATCATTTGACCTTTGCGGGGCAGCGCTCTGCTCTGGCCTAAGGACAGTTGACCTTTAGGATATCTTGAGCGCCAAAGCCATGCTGGGTCAATCAACATGGCGGAGATTATCTTGAGAATCAGGAATAGATAACGCTCGGTTTACCATCTCCAGCGACGATTTCGCCGATACTGAATGCGGTTTCGCCTTGTTGCTTCAATATATCCAGCGTAGCGGCTTCGTCTGCCGCCGCCACACACAAAATCATGCCGACCCCGCAGTTGAAAGTGACCAGCATGTCAGCTAATTCGACATTGCCCTGTTGTTGCAGCCAGACGAAAATCTCCGGTAATTGCCAGGCCGATAGCTGAACGTTGGCGTTTAGGCCAATTGGCAAGACGCGCGGCAGGTTTTCGGTAATGCCGCCGCCGGTGATATGGGCCATTGCATGCACCGGCACGGTTTTCAAAAGTTCCAGCAAGGGTTTGACGTAGATGCGGGTGGGCGTCAGCAGGGTCTCGCCGAGCGCTTTACCGTTGACCTTGTCGGTCCAAGCCAGCCCGCTACGGGCGACAATTTTGCGTATCAACGAGTATCCGTTGGAATGCGGGCCGGACGACGCCAGAGCAATGAGTTTGTCGCCGGCTTGAACTTGGCTGCCGTCGATGATGCGGTCTTTTTCGACGATGCCCACACAAAACCCAGCCAAGTCGTAATCGCCTTCGGCGTACATGCCGGGCATTTCCGCTGTTTCCCCGCCGACCAGCGCCGCGCCGGATTGTTCGCAGCCTTTGCCGATGCCTTCGATCACGCTGGCGGCGGTATCGACTTCCAGTTTACCGGTGGCAAAATAATCTAAGAAAAACAGCGGTTCTGCACCTTGGACGATGATGTCGTTAACGCACATGGCTACAAGGTCGATGCCAACGCTGTTGTGGATGTTTAAATCCAGCGCCAGTTTCAATTTGGTGCCGACGCCGTCGGTACCGGAGACCAAGACGGGTTGTTTGTAGCGATCCAACGGTAATTCGAACAGCGAACCGAAGCCGCCTAAACCGGCCATGACGCCCGCATTACGGGTTTTGGCCGCGATGGGTTTGATGCGCTCGACTAAAGCATTACCCGCTTCAATATCGACGCCCGCGCTCTTATAATTCAGGCGGTCTTGTTGTTGTTCGCTCAATGTCAGTCTCTCGTTAAAGTTAAGGTTGAAACGACCGATATTGTACTATAGTTCCCATTAATGCACTGTCAGGGTAGGCTTGTGGTCAAGGTTTTTATGAAGAGTAAATCAGGGCTTTTGGGTCTGTGTTTGTTGGGATTGCTTAGTCATTCTCCACTAACGGCTGCTGTTGAAGTAAAAGGCCTGTATGAGATTGAGCTAATAGCCAACAGTCAGTCCGCAGAAGATAGAACGCAAGCAATCAAGCAAGCTATGTATGCCGTATTGAGCCGGGTGCTGGTTTCTGAAGATATTTCCAAAATACCAGCGGTGCAACAGGCATTGAATAGCGCGCACAACTACGTTAAGCAATCGCAATTTTCCTTGATTTCTGCCGACGAACTACCCGATACCGAGGCCAGGCTTCTGCGCGTGCAGTTTGATGAAGACCAACTCATGGAAGTGATGCGCAAAAGCCAGGTAGGAATTTGGAGTGAAATCCGTCCGGAAACCTTGGTATGGTTGGTAGTCGATGACGAGGAGGGACGACGGTTTTATAATGCCGACACCATGCCGGAATTGGAAAGTGCCCTAGCCTTTGCGTCCAAAATAAAAGGTGTGCCGATGATATTTCCGATGCTGGATCTGGAAGAACAGCAAAAAATATCGCTGAACGAGGTGCTGAGCGCTGACTCCCGCAATTTACTAGCGGTATCTGCCCGCTACGAAGTCACCTCGGTGATGGCTGGTCGCATTGCTAAGAAAGGCAATTGCTGGCAAGGCGAGTGGGCTTTTTACTTCGATGGCAAGATTAAACAATGGAGCGGCGTGTGTCAGCCCTTAAAACCGACGGCTGTTGCCGGCGCACAAGGTGCCTACGATGTGCTGTCTAATTATTACGGGGTCAAACCTGAAACCTCAGCCGCCCACTAAGCTGTAAATGCCGTAAGCGCCGCCGTAAGTGGTTAGAAAATAAAATAAAGACACCACCAGACTGGCCGGCGTATTGACCTGCAGCACATCCTTAAATATGCGGGCGATGATGGCCATATCCCAAATCAAAAACAACGCCAAAGTCGTATAGCTTGGCGTATCTTCTGCCACGGTCACCCAAAAAACGATAGGAATCAGAAAGATCGCAACGACATTTTCGCAAAACAAAATAGCTGTGGCGACCTGGATGAAGCTGTTAAACGTTTTATTCAGTAGCAACACCAGCGCGATAAAGCCTAAGGTTAGCAATGTCTCTAACAACACCTCGAATATCGAATCGATGTCGTCGGACATATTGAACTGAATAAAAAACACCGCGATAAAATAAAAAATCGTATTGTGCTTAAAAAAGCGCGTCGATCTGGGCAGATCCAAGACCGAGACATTGAACCAGCACAATGGGAAATAATGTCTGATGATACCCATGACAATGCCCGCAACTTAATCAGTTTTCCTCTTGATCGGCATAAGAATAGGCGTCGTACGGACCGCGATATTCCGGCTGCTGGGTGTGGCTAAATTGGTCATTCAACGCTTGCACCAGATCCTTACTTTGCTCGATCAGACCGCTCAGCTTTTTGCGGTTTTTCTTGGTTTTGCCGACGGGGTCTGTGATAGGCATTAAAATCCGCCAGAAGCTCAAGCTTTTTTCAAACAAACCCGCCAGGTCTTCGCTGAGATTTAACTGTTTCTGCCGCTTGTGCATTTGCTTGATCAGGAATTTGGCGTGCACCCGGCTGACGATTATATGCAGAGGCGTCAGCACGCCAATCAAAACCGCGATGATGGCGGGACCTATCAGCGGATCGATCAGTAACTCAAGGATGCCGACTGCAATTTCCGCAAACAACATTAACATCACCACGAAGCCCAGCACGATTAGAGTGGATGCGTTACATCTGTCCTTCCAGGTAGTTAAAGCTTCTTCAACTTCCGGAAAGATAGTGTCGTCAATTGCGCGAATGCTGCTTTCCAGGGCACCGAGGATACGGTACGACCGATCATTACTGATGTTATTGAAGCGCTGATCGAACAGTGAAGTATCCCCAGATTGCGACAACACGATGAATTGACCGGTATGGATGCCTAGTTCGGCGAGACGACGCTGCCAAGACGCAGCGATTTCCTGGCTTTTCAACGCATCGATAGTGATTTCCGAGTGATCGATGACGAAGATGAATTTGTTGGCATCCTGATGAGCAACGATCTCCGCCAAAGTATCCTTAGTAAGGTCCGCATCCGCTTCGAATAAATCGTTAAACACTAATACCAGATCGGAAATGCCTATCACGTATTTCCGCAGCAGTCCGGTGACCGGATTTTCCGCAGCCGGATTTAACACCGGGGTGTCGATCAACAGCTTGTTTTTCAATTTACCGCTGTTAACGGTGACCATTTCCAGATACCCATTCAGTTTGCTGCCTTCCCCATTGGCCACTAAATCGATCTGACGGCCAATTTGATAAAACGGCAGGCGGTGGTCGGCGTCCAATGCAGTACCCGGCAGGGTCGCGGTAGTGGTCTGCGGCGTATATTGCAGTACGGTGAATTTGTGGCGGGCGGTGTGCAGTTGAACACCTAAGTAACGATTGACAAAGTCTGATTTGGCAGGCGAATAACCGCCTAGGGTGCTAACGATTGGCCACCAACTAGTTTTGCGCGCGGTGGTTTCGTCGTTATCGATTAAACCCAGTTCAAACTCGATTTCATCCAGATCCTGAAATATCTTGGCGGTTTTTTGCAAAACAGGATCATTCGCCGCGAACTGTCGTTCAAGATTGGTCAGGTGTTTACTTACCGTTTTATCCGCCATTAGATGTAAACCTTCTCTGCTTGTTATTGAGGTTAATCAGACGGCGGGAGTATACACCGATGCTATTTAAAGAGATAAAAAAACCCACTGGTTTCTAAAGCCCCAGATACCTCATCAAGCCGCTATCGGGCTGGCGCCGTTGGACGGAAAACAACGACTTTCCAGCAGCGGCGATGGCACTTATTCCTTTATTTCCAACTCCTTTATTTTACGGGTCAAGGTGTTACGACCATAACCCAGCAACAGCGCAGCTTCGTGCTTTCTGCCGTGAGTATGAACCAATGCCGCCTCGATCAACAGGGTTTCCAATGTAGGTATGGCCTGCTTGGCAATGTCCACTTTGCCGGTCGCTAGTTGCTGTTTGACCCAGTTCCTGAACTGGCTTTCCCAATCGCCGGGAGTACTATCGCCTGAACCGGATTCGGCAGTATTGTGGGTCAGTTCGGGCGGCAAATCTTCCAAATGGATTTCCCGCCCAGAGGCCATCACTGTCAGCCAGCGACAGATATTTTCAAGTTGCCTTACATTACCCGGCCACTTCAAGCCACTTAAAAAGGCCTCGGTTTCCGGTTTTAAAAGTTTGATCTCGGTATTCAGTTCCTTCGCACTTTGATACAAATAATGCCGCATCAATAAGCCGATGTCCTGGCGGCGTTCGCGCAACGGCGGGATATGAATCCGAATCACATTCAGGCGGTGAAACAAATCTTCCCGGAAACGGCCTTGTGCTACTAGGGCTTCCAGATCCTGATGGGTGGCAGCGATGATGCGCACATTGACTCTTACCGAGGTGTGAGCGCCTACCGGATAAAACTCATTGTCCGCCAGTACCCGCAGTAAACGGGTTTGCAATTCGGCGGGCATGTCGCCGATTTCATCCAGAAACAACGTGCCATTGTTGGCTTGTTCGAATCGACCGATACGCCGGGCCTGGGCGCCGGTAAACGCACCTTTTTCATGGCCGAACAGTTCCGATTCCATTAAATCCTTGGGGATAGCCGCCATGTTTAAAGCAATGAACGGCTGCTCAGCTCGGGGACTGTGCCGGTGCAGGGCTTTAGCTACTAATTCCTTGCCAGTACCCGATTCGCCGTTAATCAGCACCGTAATATGCGAACGCGCCAATCGCCCTATCGCCCGAAATACCTCCTGCATGGCCGGGGCTTCGCCGATGATTTCCGGAGTTTCCTCCATTGTCGGCGGCGCTTGGACAATGTCGCTTTGCCGTTGTTTGCTATGCGCGCAGGCACGCTGCACGGTTTCGACCACTTCTGTGACATCAAAGGGTTTTGGCAAATATTCAAAAGCCCCGCCATGAAAGGCGGACACTGCACTCTCCAAATCAGAATGTGCCGTCATCACAATCACCGGTAGATCTGGATAACTATTTTGGATGTTTCGCAACAACTCGAAGCCGTCCATGCCAGGCATCCGAATATCGGTGATCAATACCTGCGGTAGGCCAGCGGGTAACGATTTGAGCAGTTCGTTCGCGCTAGCGAAACTTTGGGTATTAACGCCGGCTTTTTGCAAGGCTTTTTCAAGTACCCAGCGGATGGATTTGTCATCATCGACAATCCAGACCTTGTCAGGTATTTGCATGATTCGTCTCCAAAGGTAGGTAGATGGAAAATACGGTGTTGCCCGGCTCGCTTTCGCATTCGATCAAGCCGTTATGTTGATTGATCAAAGACTGAGCAATAGATAGGCCAAGTCCGGTGCCCTCAGCACGACCGGTAATCATCGGATAAAAAATCTGTCCCATCAGCTCGGGTTTGATGCCCGGACCGTTATCGATAATGTCTATTTTTACTGTCAGTTTGTAGCGTTTGCGACCTATGGTCATATGCCGCTGCACCCGGGTTTTCATGATAATGACCCCGTGATTCTGCACAGCCTGCACAGCATTACGGACAATATTCAGAATGGCCTGAATCAGCTGATTTTTGTCGGCGAAAATCTCTGGGATGCTCGGATCGTAATTGGTATACAAGATTATGCCGTGGGCCGCTTCGACGGTAACCAAATGCCGGACCCGTTCCAGTACTTCATGGATATTGATTTGGCTTTTGTGCGCGGGTTTGTTCGGGCCGAGCATTTTGTCCATCAAGTCTTGCAAGCGGTCGGATTCGGCGATAATGATCTGCGTATATTCCTTTAACTCGGGATCTTGCAATTCCAAATCCAGCAGTTGCGCCGCACCCCGTAATCCACCCAGCGGATTTTTAATCTCGTGCGCCAAACCGCGCACCAGCATGCGGCTAGTATTCTGCTGAGCCAGCAATTGCTCTTCCTTGGTAATGCGTAAATGCCTATCTACCTGTTGCAGTTCGATCAGTATTTCGCTTAATTTACCGTCTTCCAACAACGGCGTGGCACTAAGGTTGACCGTAATCGATTGGCTTAGCCGCTCTAGGATTAATTCTCTATCCACCAGCGGCTCAAGCAAATACAAGCGCGGTAACAAATCGTTAAATAAGGTGTTGTGCGCGGTTTTGAATAGTTTGTGCGCCGTTTGGCCGAGCAAGTGCTTCTCACTATCGGCAAGCAGCATCTCGCCGGCGGGATTGATATAGGTCAGACGCAAATCCTTGTCGAACAGCAGGATTGCTTCGTTTAAGTGATCCAGTATCTTTTTGTGCACGGGTTAATTTAAGTTCTAAGGGTTGTAGTGAATAAGCAATTAGTACGCCAAGAGTAAACTCAGCCCATTGCTCACGTTGGCAGGCATAAAGTAGGCCTACTGCGCAACTATGGTGCTCTCGCCCAAATTGATGATCCATATTAGTGCAAAGCAAAACAAGAAGCGGGCCTTTATCATGATACGAGCTTTATGCCTTACTCGTGGTGTTAGGATAAATCTATTTTAACCTCGGCAAAGCGCGTGAAAGACCGCCCTGCTCACTTAGACAATCAAACAGACGCACAATATTGGTGCGCTGAAATTTAATCGCCATTAATCAGCGAGCAGGCCTGCCAGAGCTCCGCTAAAACGCGTTTTTGTAAAGCGGTTGGCAGTTTTGACTGAACTTGCTTGCCATGTGGGGGCTATATGACTTACCCAATCGGCCAAGGAGAATCCGCTTTTTCGATGGACATTTCCCTACAGCTGACTGTTCGTGATCTGAATTGGTGCGAATGACAAGACAGGTAACCAGGCTGGTGCATCGATCTCACCGCAGCGTCTCTAATTTAGTGCGTTTACCCCGTAACGACTAATAAGCGTAATCGACGATCAGCGGCGCATGATCGCTAAAACGTTGCGTTTTAAAAATACTGCTGACCCTTGCACTATCGGCAATGCTGGGGGTGGCGACTTGGTAGTCGATACGCCAACCGACATTCTTGACCCACGCCTGACCACGATTGCTCCACCAGGTGTAGCAGGCATCGGTGGCGTCGGGATGCAAATGCCGATAGACATCCACCCAGCCCAACTCACTGTAAACCTGGGTCATCCAGGCCCGCTCTGCCGGCAAAAAGCCGGAGTTTTTCCGGTTGCCGCGCCAGTTCTTCAAATCGGCTTCCTTATGCGCAATATTCCAGTCGCCGCAAATCACCACATCACGGCCACTGGCTTTTAGTTCGGCAAGGTGCGGGTAAAAGCGCGCCATCACGCTGTATTTAACGCTTTGTCTCTCCTCACTACTGGAGCCGGACGGCAGATACAAGGAAACCACCGACAGATTACCGACCTGTACTTCCAGATAACGGCCTTCGCTATCGATGTCGGCATGCCCCAACCCTGCAATCACTTTGTCGGCTGGTTGCTTACTGTAGACACCCACGCCGCTGTAACCCTTCTTCTCCGCATAATGAAAATACCCGTGCAAGCCACGCGGTGCCAGCATACCGGCTGTCATATCGCCGGCCTGCGCTTTAAGTTCTTGCAGACAAACAAAATCGGGGCTTTGAGTTTCTAACCATTCATAAAATCCTTTGCTGGATGCCGAGCGAATGCCGTTTAAATTGGCGGTAATGATACGGAGCATGGCGTTGGGACTAAGACGTTAAAACTGCGATTGACTGTGATCTGTCACCAATAATTTCGGCTCCAACATATCGAAGATGGCGTATTTCGGTCCTTCCCGGCCCAAACCAGAATCTTTAACCCCGCCATACGGCATATGATCGGCACGGAAGGTCGGCACGTCATTGACGATCAAACCGCCGACATGCAGATTATCAAAGGCATAGCGGATCTTGCGACTATCGAAGCTAAACAACCCCGCTTGTAGACCAAAACTGGAGTCGTTAATGGTTGCCACCGCCTGTTTAAAATCGGTAAACGGTTCAATGACCACAATCGGCGCGAACGCTTCGAGATTACAGACTTTCATGTCATTGCGGGTGTTGGTCATTACGGTGGGGGCGTAAAGGGTGCCATCCCGCTTGCCACCGGCGAGTAGTTTGGCGCCGTCCGCAAGCGCTTCGTTTACCCAACTTTCGATACGCTTGGCGTTGTTTTCATCGATCATGCTGGAAAAATCGGTATCCGGCGCTTGCGGGTCGCCAATGTTAAGCTCGGCTAATTTGCGAGAAAATTGCGCCACAAACGCTTCGAACAACGAAGCTTCGACATAAACCCGTTGCGTGTGTATGCACGATTGTCCGGCGTAAGCAAATGCGCCTACCACGGCTTTGTTCGCGGCCAGCGTGACATCGGCGTCCTTATCCACAATCAGCGCGGCATTGCCGCCTAATTCCAGCACTACTTTCTTTTTGCCAGCATCGCGCTTCATTTGCCAGCCAATTTCTGGCGAACCCGTAAAGCTGAGTAGATGAAAACGCGGATCGGTCACCAACTGATTGCCGGTGACGCGATCCATCGGCAATACCGATAAACCGCCAGCAGGCAAGCCCGCCTCATGGATGATGCTCGCCAAAAGTAGTGCGCTGATCGGCGTTTTTGACGCCGGCTTCAATACCATCGGGCAACCGGCGGCAATAGCCGGTGCGACTTTGTGCGCCACGAGATTTAAGGAAAAATTGAACGGCGAGATGCCCGCCACCAAGCCGACCGGAAAGTAGTGGATGATGGCATCCTTATTTGCGGCGACCGGATGCCAGGCGATGCTCAGTACTTCGCCGGGCAAGCGCTTAGCTTCCTCGGCGGCAACCAGAAAGGTCTGCGCCGAGCGCTCAACTTCAATTTGCGCGGTTTTCCAAGGCTTGCCGGCTTCCTGCGCCATGATCGTCGCAAACTCATCCCGATGCGCCAGAATGCCCGCGGAGACCTGCTGCAGAATTCTGTAACGCTCGTAAACGGGCAAACTCTGCATAGCCGATCGCGCGGTTTGCGCCGCGACCACCGCTGCTTCGAATTCCGCCTCGCCCGCCAGATAGGTTTGGTAAACAATTTGACCGGAATAGGGACTGACCACGGCCAGCGGCGTGGCAGTGGTTTGAAAGCGTCCGGCCAGATAAATCGGATAATCGGTCATGGGTATGTCCTGGGCAGTGGCTAGGCGAACCGGCTAAATAATGCAGGATTTTGCTTTCAGCTCGTGGGTAAACACCCGGCTGTTTTCGACATAGTCGATAGGCACATCAATGAGATGCACGCCAGGGGTTTCAAGACAGTGGTTCAAGATGGATTGCAGTTGTTCGGTGGCTGTGACCCGATGACCGTTCGCACCATAGGCTTCCGCGTATTTCACAAAATCCGGATTGCCGAAATCCAAACCAAAATCGCTAAAGTGCGAGCTTTGTTGCTTCCACTTGATCATGCCGTAACCGCTGTCGTTCAATACCAACACGGTGATATGCAATTTCAAACGCACGGCGGTTTCCAGTTCCTGACTGTTCATCATAAAACCGCCGTCGCCGCAGATAGCCACCACACTGACTTCAGGATGAATCAATTTTGCTGCTATCGCCGATGGCAAACCCGCACCCATAGTCGCCAGCGCGTTGTCCAGCAAAATGCTGTTCGGTGCCAAAGCCCGATAATTGCGGGCAAACCAGAGTTTGTACATACCGTTATCTAACGCCAGTATGTCTTTCGGCTTCAGAGCCTTGCGGACATCCGCTACCAGCCGCTGCGGAATAATCGGAAAATCGTTGGCATCGGCGCGCTCGGCAATCTTGGCATCGACCGTACGCTTTACTTTCAAAAAGTAGGCAAAATCCCAGTGAGTCGGCACCTGGATACGCTCCGCCATCTGCCAGAGCGCATTCGCGATGTCGCCAACGACATCTAGCTGCGGAAAATAGATTTCGTCCACCGAGGAGGCGACAAAGTTGATGTCAATTACGCTGATACCGTCCGCTTTCATGAAAAACGGCGGCTTTTCGATTACATCGTGACCGACGTTGATAATCAGGTCGGCGCGCTCGATCGCACAATGTAAATAATCATGATCGGACAGCGCGGCGGTACCGATAAATAATGGATGATCCTCCGGCACCACACCTTTGCCCATTTGCGTGTTGAAAAACGGAATCCCGGTTTTTTCGATAAACGCCTGCAGCATATTGGAAATACGTTTGCGATTAGCGCCTGCGCCTATCAATAACAAGGGCGATTTGGCAGCTTCGATGCGTTTGATGGCAATGTCCACGGCTTTGACGTTGGCATCGGCACGGCGGACTTTTTGCAATGGAATCGGCGGCACATTAGTTTTCTCGGCGGCAACGTCTTCCGGCAACTCCAGATGCACCGCACCGGGCCGCTCTTCTTGCGCGGTTTTAAACGCTTCGCGTATCGAAGAGGGGATGCGGTTTCCACGCACCAATTGCCGGGTAAATTTGGTGATGGGCTTCATCATATCGACCGTATCGATCATCTGAAATTGCCCCTGCTTGCTGGCATGTATCGGCTTTTGTCCGGTAATCATGCACATCGGCATCGCCCCCAATTGCGCGTAAGCAGCCGAGGTGAAGAAGTTGGTGGCACCGGGACCCAGCGTGGATAAGCACACACCGGGTTTGCCGGTTAAGCGTCCCACCGTGGCAGCCATGAAACCGGCGGCCTGCTCGTGTCGCGTGACAACCAGCTTGATTGACGAGTCACGCAGCGATTCCAATAGGTCCAGGTTTTCCTCGCCGGGAATGCCGAAGATATAGTCCACGCCTTCGTTTTCAAGACATTTAACAAATAGGTCGCTGGCTTTCATGATTGAGCCTTTAAAGTGGTTGACTGAGCGAACCGGAATGATCCGGCATTGATTGAGGGGGTACTTCAGTGCAGTCGAGCACCGGCCTGGTGGCTCTGGGGTTGATTGCTCTCAGCTGAATCGCGATGCTAGGGGTACTGGTTGACGATAACCAACGCCAAGCTAAGTCGTTGCTCCACAGTTTAACAGTACTAGCGCCAAGGCCCCAAGCGCCCTTGCCGCCTAAGCTCTGAAAATCCGCGCAGACCGGGCTGATATTTTGAAATTGGTTTGTATGCTGAGCCTTACCCGGGGCGGCGCAAGCTGATTTTTCGTTCGGTCTGAACCAGTTTGTTACTTGCTGGGAAAAAAGCTTTTAGCCATTGGTCAACAATTGCCTGGCTCGATAATCCGCGCCCGAAGGCAAGTGCTTGGGAGCGTTTTTTATCCAGGCCACTATATCTTGCCAGGCGGTGGGGGCTTGCAGATCTCGGAGGAGCATGTGATAGCCATTTTGGTAAATCGCCACGGTCTTTTCCGCGGTATCTGAGGTTAGCATTTGCTGCAAGAAGGCATAGGTCGGCTCCTTGGGGATCACTTCGTCTTTCTCGCCATAAAGCATCAGGGTATGTGCCCGCAGCGAGCTGGCGCTGTCAAACGCAGTGTCCATCAGATCGGTTAAACCATAAACCGTTTCCACGCGGGTGGCCTTGATCACCATCGGATCCCGGCCCATCGCCCGCAGCATATCTATGTTATCGGAAGGCATAATCTTTAGCCCACTGCCTGTCAAGGTCAACCAGGGCATACTATGCGCCAAGGTCCAGAGCAAACTGGTTTGATACCACGGCATAGTCGATCTGGCCCACAGCGCAGGCGCGGCCAGGATGATGCCGGACACATCCGGCATATCGACCTGCTGCATGGCGGTGATAACAATTGCGCCACCCATGCTTTCGCCCAATAGATAAATCGGTTGGCTCGGATAACGCTGCTTGAGTAGCCTGGTTAATTCTTTTAAATCCAGAGCGTAAGCGTCGCTGCCCGCCCATAACCCGCGCAGGGGAGCGGCACCGAAGCCGCGCTGATCGTAAGCGAAACAGGCGATGCCCATTTGGCTGAAATAGTGACCGGGCAAATCGAAAAAGTGGCTGTAATCATTAAAACCGTGCAGTGCGATAATCACCGCATTGGGTTCGCTGTCCGGCAACCAACGCCTTAGCGGCAAACTCGCACCGTCCTCGGTTAGAAAGGCATCCTCGCCCAGCTGGGCGGCATTGGTTTTGGCGCCGGGTGGATAGCTCATCGGCATGCAACCGCTCAGAGACAGGAGCAACATCAAGCCCGCGAGCGCCTTGTTGTTGAGCAGCCGTTTCCGATAAGGTCTGCGGGCATTCACTATTTTCAAATCGAGTGTGTTCATCGCTAACAAATGATTTCAGTATTGAATTTCCCAATCTATCCCCCGCCTAGGATTCACAAAGCGCGGGATTGTTCCAATCAAACCAATCTTAGCTGACGCAGGCTAACGGTTTTATGACAATTCCAGAATGGCTAATTTCCTGTTAGCGAACTATTCCTCATCCCAAAGGATAGGAAATGCTTTACGCACCCGCTCGATCGCCTCTTGATCCACGTTTTTCCCCCGCAAGGTCAGCACCAAGGCATAGATGTCCTGGGTACTGACTTTAAAGGTGCGTTTTGGATCGGCTTTAACCGAGCTGGATAAACGTTTGATCGTCGTATGGAAAGGCAGAGGCTTGGCCACCGATTGCGCGGGCCGCGAGAGTTCGTTTTCGATAATCTCTTTTTCATTGCCGGGAGGCGCGTTTAAAGCCTTACGCAAGATGTCGCGCGCCCTAGCCCAAGACAGTTCGCCGCCAGCCAATTTTTCGCGCATAGCTGCTGTGGTCAGCGGTGCATAGCGAATGATGTCGTCGATCCAGCTGACGCTTTTGTCGAAAAACTCAGCGATGCGCTCCTTAGGCCAATTGACGTTATTGAGATAAATCACGGTCTGGAAATAATCGGTGATGCGGGTATCGACGCGATCGGAGTTCAGTTTCAGATTCAGCGCCTTGATTTCATCCGGATCACCGGTAACGATTCTGACGTCCACTCTGTCGAAATAGCCTGGATTAGCGCGCCGAATGCCTTGAATGGCCTCCATGCGGTGAAAGCCGCCGACCAAATAATATTCCCGGTTGTTGCGCTCCCATACCACTAGCGGTTCGAACAAACCATTGACCACAATATCCTTTTCAAGATGCGCGACCTTGGCCCGATCCAACTCGCGGTGGTTGGTGAGCGTGTGATGAAATTCGATTTGATCGATGGGCAAATATTCGTAGCGTTTGGTCGCGAGCATGCTGTGTTCTCTCGGTGGCAGGAAACGGGAAGACCGGAAAATCGGCGCTCTAGCCGGTCCGATAAAAAATAGTAACGCCGGCTAGCTCAACATTTCAATGCATTTCTCTGATCTGCCCAAAAAATGCACCGCATTTTGTCACACTCATGTCACAAGGTATTTGTAAGCTAAAGCTTTAAATAAACCTAAAACATGAGTAAGGAAAAATGAGCGAATTTTTCAACAAAAAACCCAAAGAACTGCTGGAGATTGAACGGGTGATCCATGACTTGATGGAAGACTTAAACCACCCGCTAAATAACAATAGACATCCCTACCATCGAGATTGTGTTCATGCGTTTAACGATTTGATGGCGCATGCTGACAGTATCCGCCAGCAGTGGGTTTCCTACTAGAACGCGATAGGAATGCACGGGGCAATGCCCTCACGCGCAAGGCAAAGCCTGCACGGCCGCGGCGGCTGTTATTGGCATTTAAGCCTAAATGGCGGAAGAGTCCCGCCATTCCATCGTCTATTCTCTGTCTGTTAGGAAAAAAGCGCTGATGGTTGCCGTGCTATTCAAAAGATGTTCATCTGAAAATCCAAACTCCGCTCCGCCAACCAGACAAACGCCAAGCAGGCGATGGATGCCGAGCTAACTTTCAGCACCAACTCAGAATAATAGTGGTGGCGGCTGAAAGCACAGATCAAAGGCAAAGCCACCGCAACAATTGCTAACTGACCTAGTTCCACTCCTAAGTTAAAGCCCAACAGCGCCAAAAGCTGCTGCGTGTCGGGCAAGCCCATGTCCAGCAGCACACTGGAGATCCCCATGCCGTGTATTAGGCCAAAACCAAAGGCCAGCCAAGCTCGACATCCAGATAAAACCGGATATATATTGTTAAGCGCCGCCAGCACTACCGAGGCGGCGATAGCCGATTCCACCCACCGAGACGGCAGCGATATGTAGTGCAACACAGTCAGACTCAAGGTTAGCGAATGCGCCAGCGTAAACGCAGTAACCACGCCCAGCACATCGAAAAATATCGATTTGAAGCCATTTTTTGGCTGCCAAGCGCCCTGCTCCCAGACCAAAGCTGCCGGCAGCAATAAACTCAACAAAAATAGAATATGGTCAAAGCCGATCCGGATATGCCAAACACCTTCGTAAGCAAAATGTGCCAGCGTCCGCCACAAGGATTGATCGGCGTCGAAGACAAACTCGCTGCGTTGGCGGTCAGGACTAAAGATCGCGGTATCGGTTTGACCCGCATGAATGACGCTTATCAGCCCGCGATGCTGTGGATCGAGATCGAAAAACAAGCGGTAGCCTATCGATAGCGGCGCGGACATCGACGGACAAGCCGCCTGGAAATTCAATACCGCATAATGACCGTCACTGTGTTCGTCCACCAGCAAGTCCGCTGGTTGCGGCGAACAGGCCTGCTTGCCCATTGTCACCTGCAAACGACTCAGCGCATAGGCATACACCACATCCCGACTATCGCGCAATTCCGCCCAGGTAATATTGCCGTCGTCGTTTGCGTCCAGGCCCAAGGCGTAATCCAGGTCGCGTAAGGCGATATCCCATTGCCCATTAATTTGCTGTTCATCGATACGCACCGTCAAGTAGCTATCGCTGGGTTTATGGGCTAAGGCATTAAAACTTGCTGTCAGCAGCCAGATCAATATCAACCCGGCCCTAATTTTCATTGGTATTCCGTTCGGGCTGAGCCTGTCAAAGCCTGACGGCGAGCACCCTTCGACAAGCTCAGGGCGAACGACATTTAAGGGCCCATTGAATAATATTAGCCTTATCATGCCCTGCCCCCATTAATTTGCGCGAGCAGCACTTGCAGTCGCGCATCCTGTAGTTTGGATTGCGCTAAAAATGTCAGCAGCGGCTGAAGCTGTAATTGCGTTTTACCGCTGGCCACTGCCGCCTCCAGCAGAATGCGCGCGTCTCGCGGTTCGCGCTGCACGGCCCAATTGGCTTGCGCCAGGGCCAGCGCTGGTTCGGGTTGCTTTAGAACATGCAGCAAAAAGCGCGCCTCGTCGCCTTGATGACTGGTGTCGCCGCGCATCCTGCTGGCGGCAAAGCGCGCTGTCAGCGCGTCGACGTGCGCACTGGCTGTTGGCAACAGCAATGCCTGTTCGGCGATGGTCAGACGCAGTAACAAGCCGTCGGCGCGCGTATCATTGCCCAACAACGCCACCACATCCGTGTAACGTTTTTTATCCAGTAAATAGTCGGCATAGGTAGCCAACAGATAACCGTTGCGGCGCTTCACTTCCAGCGCTTGCTGGTAATAGTATTGAGCCGCATCGGTATTGCCCATGCGCTCCGCCATTTCCGCCAGCGTCGTCAACGCCCATTGTTTATCTTGCAGCGCAACGTTTTCCGAAGCTTGCATGGCTTGCGCCAGTTGACGATAAGCGGCATTGAGCTGGCCGGAAACACTCAACGTCGAATTCACGCAAACTTGGCCGATCAGCGGCTCGGTTAATTTTAGTAAAGGCAAACAACTGTTAAGAGCCGCGGCGTGCTGGCCCTGTACTTCCAGTATCGCCGCCCGGGTCAGCCAGGCTTGCGCCAAGCGCGGCTGGCGAGCCAAAGCCCGGTTCAAATAATCCAGGGCCGCCGAAAACTCATGGCGACTTTGAAACAAGGTGGCCCGCAAGGTCAGGACCTCGGCACTCGGTTGCGCTAAAGTCAGCCAAGGCGCCAAAGCTGCCTCCGCGTAGCCGAAATAGCGCGGGTCCGATTCGGCGCGACCCAGTTCGATATAACGCCGAACCAGTGCTAATGTCGGCTCCAAGCTATTGGGTTGGGCCGCGACTTGTTTGCGCAAATAACGAATTTCCAACCAACTCTCGCCCCTGGCCGGCAAGACTTCGACGATTTCGTCATCGCTTTGGGGTAAATAAGGTTGCGCACCTACATCGCTGAACACAGCAACAAACAGCAATAAACTGAAACTTAGCCAGTACTTCATTGGCCTCTCCTTTGGCATGTTTAGAAGAGCGGGGACGAGCACTGCCGCCCCCGATCATTGTTAAAACGAATCTTAGTTATTCGGGCAAGTACCCACTGCTAGGGAGACTGCATCGAAACAACCGGACTCAGTAGGATCGACATGGCGGCTTTGCCGACCGCTATTGGCAAAGGCCACATAAGGAAACACTTCCTGATAGGTTCTGTCGTTAGCATTGACGCCGTCGGCAACTCGGTTATTCGGAAAGCTGTTAAAGGCCGGATTCAAAACCCCAACCACGGCTTGCGCGGCAATGTCGGTGACGTCGTCAGACACCCGCCGCCCATTCGGGAAGCCGGCGGTATCACCCGCCAGAAATGCCATACGCTTCCGGGCGCTTAACGGCGTGGGGCCAATTCCGGTATTTAAACGCAATAAATCTGCTACCGGTCCGCGTTGCGAAGGAGAACAGCCGGGGCAAATCGGCGCAGCATAAAACACCAAAGGACCCAGGTCGAAACTGGGATTGGCTGGGTTCACGCGAGGCGGCGCGGGAATGGGCACAGCACCGCCGTAAGCCGCGTTGACCACGCGTGCCAAAAGCGGGTCCAACACGTATCCGGCAAAACTCGCGTCATTCTTGGGCTCGCTCATGCTAAACCTGTCTTTATCGCCGGTACCGATCAATACTTCATTGATCAAAGGATTACCCATACGTTGAATCTGGGTATGGGCATTGGCGAGCTTAGGCTTAGCACCCGGCCTATCCGCGTAAGCCTTAGTGCGTGGTCGCGAGGTGGTGGCGTAGGTACCGATCACCGCCAAGGCTTCGCCAGCGGTGTGCTGCTTGCCGTCCTGCGTTAGCATGGCAATCGGCAATTCGATGGCGATAGAATTAACGTTAAAGCCGGCTACATCGTCAGGCGCGAAGTTTTTAGTTTCTGCGACATGTTGATCCTCCGAAAACACCCCAGGCACGCCAACACCGGATGCAGCAGCCCGAAAGTTGAAGGTATCGAATGTCGCGCCTAAATCAATGTAAAACGGATCGTCGACCGTACCAGCAAAGACGCTAATCCCAGCGCCTAGATCGTAAATACCTTGACTCGCTAAGCTTTCGTAGTTGGGCATGGTGCGTGGCCCAACATTGGAGGGGACCGCATAGAGCTTTTGCTGATTGGTCAGATCGATAACCTGCCGATTCGCACCCTTGCCTTTGATCAGCGTGACGGTGTAACTCTGCCGCAATCCCAAACCTTCCGAGCCAGGGCCGTCCAAAGCAGTAATGGCGGGCGGCACAATGAGCGTACCGACAGGAACCGGACTGGGCGAATTGGCGGGCGCAACGATGCCGGCGCCGGCGCCGACAAAACCGCTAAAAACCCCGGGCAAGCGGTTTTCGGTTTTAAACCTAAATTGCAAAGTGATGTCTTCGTCGGCGTCAAAATTATTATCCACCTTCATTTCGTACAAAATTTCTGGATCGAACGGAAAATAATTCGGGCCGTTACTAGGTTCCAGTAGCGGATCGACATTCAGGATCATCGTTACCTTGCTGGGATCGTTATAGCTGACAAAGGCATACCAATCGGTAATGTCGGCCTTGGTATCGAGTGCCGTCAAAGGCGCTTCGCGATGATTAGCGGCCTGAGCGGGTTGGATGACGGCTAGTGCGAGGCATAGCGCTACCGGCCAGTTTGTATATCTATTCGGATCTTTCATGGTTTTAGTTCCTGTTAAAAATTGAACGCAGCGTACTGAGCGCTGCAAATTGGATACGTGTTGAATCGGCAAATGGATGTCAGACTGATGCGTCTGGGAATATCGGCTTAGCCGCGCTGGCACGTGAGAGTTGCCCACCCAGCAAAAACAGGCCGGAAAGGCTCAGCAGCATCCACGTTGGCGGTTCCGGGACGCTGTGCACGCTGGCGCTATCGACATTCAGAAGATGCACATCCCAGGCGGCGGTACGATTGGGCTCTACCGGGTTATTGTTGCTGTCAAGCAGCGAACCTTGACAGAAACTGCCGTTGGAGCAAGCAAAGGCAGCAGTGAAAACCGGGTCGGCATCGCGCAGGAAACCATCAGCCAAAATCGTGCTAACCGAAAAGTTGTCGTATTGCGTCAAGGTGGCAATGTAATTGCCCGCTGCCAAATTCAGGTTGATATAGCTATCAAATTCGCCGTAGTCGTAGCTGAAGCCGTTCGACACGAGCGTGCCACCCAAACTACCGTCATCCTGTTCCAGAATTTGATTTCCGCCATCATCCCACAGCGTTAAAATCGGATCGAAGCCGCCATCCAGCCAAGAGGAGGTGAACAGCGTCACCACGCTTGGCAAACCGAGGCTAAAGTCAAAACGTACGATGTCATTGTCTTGCGAAAAACTGCCGTTAAAATCAAACGATGCGGCCATCGTTGACACCGGCAGGGCCGAAGCGCCCGCCAATGCCGCTATTGCTAGTATTTTTTTCATAATGAATTCCTGGGATTGAGTTAAAAACCGGCAAGCACCCAATCCTTTCCCACTCGGAATTGTTGAACTTTAGGCGCCTGCAATCACAGATACGCCGCAAACCTGCAATTGGATGAGGGTTAGTAAAAAAATTTGCCCAGGACGCGTTTTTTCAGGCTAACTCAGCTGAACTCAAGGGACATGACGTTAAACAATCCGGCATAGGGAGACGATGCATTCGTCCGACCCAAAAGAAAATAGGTGCCGCTATTGTTCGCACCGAGTTGCATCCAAACCTGTTTGGTTTGCGTATAGCTAGCATGGGATGGTCGACACCCTGACAAAACCGCAAGGATAACGATGAGAACGCTGCATTGAACAAAGGTCCGAACAACCAAACAGGTATTCGCGCAGACGAAACATCCCTACAGGGCTGGATCGCCGCCGTGGTGGATCAAGATCAAGCCGGTTTGAACTGCTTGTACGACGCGCTGATTGCCCAGGTCTATGGATTGGCGCTGCGAATTACCCGGCAATCCCAATTAGCCGAAGAAGTGGCGCAGGACACCTTTTGGCAAGTGTGGCGGCAAGCGCCACGATTTGATGCCAACAAAGGTAGCGCCAAAGCCTGGGTGATGACTATCGCCCGCAGCCGGGCATTGGATGCGCTGCGCAGTTTGAATCCTGAGGAATGCGAGTTGGAACCGGATATCTTGGCGTTGATCCAGGCTGAGGACAACACTATGCCGCCCAACCTGTTGATGGCGGTCCAGCAAGATCATGGATTGCATGCCGCGCTGGCGACCTTAGATGCTATGCCTCGTCAGCTATTATCCTTGGCATTCTTTCGCGGTTTGAGTCATGACGAAATCGCCCTCTTTAGCGGCATGCCGTTGGGCACGGTTAAATCGCATATCCGCCGAGCGCTCTTAGCGCTGCAAGGTATTTTGACGGTAAATGCCGCCGAGCCGAATTAAACTGATTAAGAACCGAACCATGAATAACGCCAACGATCCCGAACAAGACCAACTCAACCGGCTGCTGCTGGACAGCTTGTCACCTATTGAGCTAAGCAAAGTCCGCCATGACATGCTTAAGCAAGATCTGCTGACCCGCGCGGCAAAGAGCGTTGCCAACCAAGCGGGCTTATTCACGGTACGCGCCAAGGACGGCGTCTGGCAGGCACTGAAGAACGGGATTCGCGTCAAACAGCTTTGGAACGGTGCTGAACAAGGTAACTCGGTATTAATTGAGTTCGCCGCCGGCGCGAGTCTGATGCCGCATCGGCATAACTGCCTGGAGGAAGGCATTGTGTTGCGCGGCGATTTGCAAATGGGGAATTTACGGCTGGGACCGTTGGATTACCACGCATCCCCCGCCGGCAGCCGCCACGGCGGCATTAGCTCTCAGCATGGTGCGCTGGCCTATCTGCGCGGTACTTCGCTGGGGGACACTCACGAGGTATTGCGGGAAGTATTGGGCGGCTTAGTACCATTTGGCCAAAACCGGTCCTTAACCGTGTATGCCGACAATACCGACGCTTGGCAGGAAATCGCACCCGGCCTCTGGAAAAAACCACTTTGGCAAGACGGCGCGAGGGAGTCGTGTTTCTATCGCCTGGAGGCGGACACCTACTATCCGGCAGGCGTCCACCAGGGCGAACAGGAATATATGATGCTGGAAGGCGACTTATTTATCGACGACCGCTTGTTGCGCGCCGGCGATTACCAAATCGCAGAAGCCGGCAGCAAACACCAAGAGGTTTACAGCGATGTCGGGGCTACACTGTTCGTGCGCGGTAAACTTAGCTAATATCCTGACTATTCAAATAGTCTTCATAATTACCACTAAAATCGACGATGCCGTTCGGCGTCAACTCAATGATTCGGGTGGCAAGTGAGGATACGAATTCGCGGTCATGACTGACGAAAATCAGCGTGCCCGGATAGTTTTCTAACGCGGCGTTCAGCGATTCGATCGACTCCATGTCTAAATGGTTGGTGGGTTCATCCAGCACCATCACATTGTTTTTTTGCAGAATCAATTTACCGAACAGCATCCGGCCTTGTTCGCCACCGGAAATCACTTTGACGGATTTGTTGATCTCGTCATTGGAAAAAAGCAAACGCCCCAGGGTGCCGCGTATGGTTTGATCGTCGTCGGATTCTTTGCGCCATTGGCTCATCCATTCGATCAGCGGCATATCCTCAGCAAAATCCTCGGCATGATCCTGAGCGAAATAACCCACGTCGGCATTTTCCGACCATTTCACTTCCCCGCTATCCGGCATCAAATCGCCGACTAAGGTTTTCAATAAAGTCGATTTACCGATACCGTTAGGACCAATCACCGCCACCCGTTCACCGACCGCGATCATCATGTTCAAGTTATTAAACAAGGGTTCCGTACCGTAGCCTTTGGCCAAATCTTTGGCTTCCACGGCTAAGCGGTATAGCTTCTTAGTTTGATCGAATCGAATGAAGGGATTGACCCGGCTGGACGGTTTGACTTCGTCGAGCTTGATTTTCTCTAACTGCCGCGCCCGGGAAGTGGCTTGCTTGGCCTTGGAAGCGTTAGCAGAAAAGCGCGCCACGAAGGTTTGCAATTCGGCGATCTGGGCTTTTTTCTTGGCGTTGCCGGCCAGCAATTGTTCACGCACCTGGGTCACGGCGGTCATGTAATCGTCGTAATTGCCTGGATACACCCGCAACTCGCCGTAGTCCAGATCGGCCATGTGCGTACAGACGCTGTTCAGAAAATGTCGGTCATGCGAGATGATCACCATGGTGGAGTTACGCTCGTTCAACACGTTTTCCAGCCAGCGAATGGTGTTGATATCCAAGTTGTTGGTCGGCTCGTCGAGCAGCATGATGTCGGGATTGGAAAACAAGGCTTGCGCCAGCAACACCCGCAATTTCCAGCCTGGCGCCACCGCGCTCATCGGCCCGTTGTGTTGTTCCAAGGGAATATCCAAACCCAGCAATAATTCGCCGGCTCGGGCTTCGGCGGTATAGCCGCCGAATTCGGCAAATACCGTTTCCAGATCGGCAGCCCTCATGTAATCGTCTTCGCTGGCTTCCATATTGGCGTAGATCGCATCGCGTTCGGACATAGCCGCCCACATCTCGGCGTGGCCCATCATCACCACATCCAATACTCTTTGCTCTTCGTAAGCGAATTGATTTTGGCGCAAAATGCCCAAACGCTCGTTGGCATCGACGCTGACATTGCCAGCTGTTGGCTCTAAGTCGCCGCTGAGGATTTTCATGAAAGTGGATTTGCCGCAGCCGTTAGCGCCGATCAGGCCGTAACGATTGCCATTGCCGAATTTCACGGAGACGTTTTCAAACAGGGGCTTGGCCCCGAATTGCATGGTGATATTAGCGGTAGAAATCAAGAGAGTGTCCGGGGATTAAGAGTAAAAAGAGCGTTGTCGCTTGCGTCAGGCGTATGACGAAGTAAATGGGTCGATGCGAAAGTTCATGCATTTTACCAGACTTTAATCGATGATCATTTAGAGTAATGTATCACCGCCAGTCGGACTGACAAGCCACCGCATTTCAATCCATAAAACAGCCATATGACGACACCAAACACCGCCGCAGAACAGATTTATCCGCTCTTTTATAGCTTCCGCCGTTGCCCTTATGCAATGCGGGCACGTATGGCTATTGCCATATCCAAGCGCAGCGTGGCAATCAGAGAAATCGAACTGAGTAATAAGCCGGCAGAGATGCTGACCATTTCCCCAAAAGGCACCGTGCCGGTATTACTGTTGCCCGATGGCCAACTCATCGAACAAAGCCTGGATATTATGCTGTGGGCCTTAACGCAACAGGATCCACAAAACTGGCTTGGGCGAGGGTCAGACGATTCGCGGCACTTAATCGAGTGGAACGACGGCGACTTCAAATACTTTTTGGATCGGTACAAATACGCAGATCGTTATCCGGAACAAACAGCATCCGTTTACCGTCAACAAGGTGAAGTGTTTTTAGCCGACTTGGAATGCCGTTTGCGGCGGACTCGATTCTTATGCGGCGACACTTTTAGTCTTGCCGACGCCGCCATTGCGCCGTTTATTCGCCAATTTGCCGCAGTGGATAACACATGGTTTGCCAGTTCGCCCTATCCGGCCTTGCAACAATGGCTGAGCAATTTTTTAACATCGAATCTGTTTGTAGCGGTTATGCGAAAATACCCGCCCTGGAAAGCTGACGACCCCTTAGTCCTTTTCGGGGACGAGGCCAGCCTCGAACCATTTTAGAAGGTGCCCGACATGATAAAAATCTACAAAAAATCCATCCGTATCGATAGCCTCGGTTCAAATCCTCGCCTTCAGTCAACTGGGCAAAACAACTGGTCCAATCTGCTGAGCATACCGGCTATGGTTGCCGGGGCAATCTTGGGCACCGTGGTATTTTCAGCATTTTTTGCCTTACTGCTGATTCCGGTAGCGATAATCGGAATTAGAGGTTGGTGGTTGCTGCGAAAACTTAAAAATGCGCAGGTTGACGGGCAGAGTCTGGAAGCCGAATATACCGTGGTTTCCGACACGTCGAAAACACCCAAGTCCGATTGAGAGGTACGCGTGGTAAACACAAAAAAAGCCTCCACCTTGAGCAGGATGGAGGCCGTGGAATGTATAGCGTTACAACGAGGAGGTACTGCAAAAAAAACTTAGATCCGAACCGGTTTGACCACTTCGATGTTGCTGAACAGTGAAGCAGCGCCGAAAAACAGTGTGGAAAGAACAAACTGACCGGACAGGAAGCTGAAAATACCGGTTGCAAAGAACAATCCGGTGGCGATGTCTTTATACAGATTGCTTGACTTGTTCATTTTTCCGCCTTGACTGGATTTCAGTCGATTCATTGGAGACGGTTTAACTATAAACCTTTGCTGTTTATTTACAATAAGGCATTTATAAGATGATTTGTTTCTTTTTTTGAAACAAAAAACCACCAATACCGCCGTTCATCTACCAAGTTGAACCTCACACCGGTTCAAGCATCAGCTAACAATAATGATTTTGGAAGACACAGCCATTAGCCACCATTGCAGCCTGCTTAGCGCGAAATTTCCGCGCCGGCGAGCGGAACCTTGGATTTTAAGCAGACACACTGCTGTCTCAAGCGGCATCAAAGCGTTATGCGTACTAAACCAGTCATCAAACATCTGCGCGCATATGTGGCAAGGATTGGCGTCTGCCCGGCTGGCAAAATGCCGGACCAACTCAAAGCCGAGGCTACCCGGTTAAACGCTGAGCATGGAAATAGTCGCTAGTTAGGATTGAATAGAACAACAAATGAAATGGCTTAAAAAATGTTTGCTACTGAGTGCATTACTCTTGCCTATATTGTTGGGCTTGATCCTGTGGCTCGCAATTGACAACACACCCAAGTTACAAATCCAAGCCGAGTTAACCCCCGAACAAATTGCCCGAGGTAAATTGATTTTCCGGCAAAACGATCCGCGCCGGCTAAAGTCCGGTGCTATCGCCAGAGTGAGTGTTGATCAACAAGAACTGGATCTGGCGATCAATTATCTGGCTAATCAATACGCCAACGGCGTCGCAGGCTTACGGATCGACAAAGGGCGCGCCCAAATCCAAGCCAGCTTGCGTTTGCCCAGCAACCCTTTCGGCCAATACCTGAATTTGACGTTGGCGCTCACCCAAACCGCCAACCTACCCGAAGTAGACTATCTGTCGGTCGGGAAACTGCGGCTGCCCGGCATGCTGGCTAAACCCTTGCTGCGTTTAGCGCTGAATACGTTACAACCCGCAGCGGATCGGCAAGCCATGGTTGATATTGTAAAGCATGTGCTATTTCAACCGCAGCGCATGACGGTCACGTATCGGTGGCGAGCTGATTTACCTAGCAAATTGCGAGGGGCATTACTAACGCCCGACGACCAACAGCGAATCGAGGCGTATCAGCGGCGTTTAGCCGAGCTAAGCCGCGCAGATAATAAAAGCGTCAGTCTCGCTGATTTCACCAAGCCGCTATTTGAACTAGCCCGACAAAGAAGCGCTAACGGCCAGCCAACCATGGAGAACCGGGCATTGATCCTGGTGTTGACGCTTTATGTCAATCAACAGCGGCTAATGAAAGTTGTCCCGGAATCTCAATTCTGGCCGCGCCCGGTTTGGCGGCGAGTGACCTTGAATGGTCGAGACGATCTAACCAAGCATTACCTAGTGTCGGCGATGCTGGCAGCGTATTCCGGTACGCCCTTAGCCGATGCGGTGGGATTGTTTAAGGAAATAGAAGATTCGCGGGGCGGCAGCGGTTTTTCGTTTAATGACATCGCCGCCGACCGGGCCGGCACGCGAATGGGTGAACAAGCCGTGGCTAACCCAGCGCAAGCGCTGAAAATACAAGGATTACTAGCCAGCGCAAATGAAAATCAAATGATGCCGGCTACTGCCGATTTACCCGAATCACTCACAGAAGCCGAGTTTATTAGCCGTTTTGGCGGCACCGACGGCGCTGCGTATAAACAAATGATGCAAGATATCGAGCAGCGGATCGCGGCCTTGCCGCTCAATAGGGATTGATAAGCTGGCGAATACAGCTAATTGGCGCTTGAGTCAACTGCGTCGGGAAAACCTTGCCCGTTCTTTCCTGCCCAGGAAAATAAACGCATACCGCCTTAAACCGGGCGGAATTGACTAGCCTTTGGCGACGATCTTAAATATCAAGCCAACGATCACCGCCGCCATAATGCACGACACGCCTTTCCAGAACGCCGCCGGGTTGCGTTCCAGCAAAGCCGGCCCGGTCTTGGTCAAGAACGCCGGATTGGGGTGGCGTAAATCAAAAACAAACTCGGACAGGTCTTCGTACCGTTTATGGGGGTCGGGATGCGCTGCCTTGCGGAGGGTGTCGTCGATCCAACCCGGAATATCCCGGTTACGGTACAAGGTAGCATCGTAGCTGAGCTTATTTTGCGCGGCCCTGGATTTGCATTTGGCCACTTCCGCGCCGTAAGGCAGTTTGCCGGTCAGCATTTGGTAGGCAATCACCGCCAGGGAAAACTGCTCGGAACGCACCGAGCCCGGCTCGCCCAGAAAATACTCAGGCGCGGTATATTGCGCGGTGCCGAGCATATGCTGGTGACCGATGGGCACGCCCATTTCCATCACGCCAGCCACCCGAGTCGAACCAAAATCGATGATTTTCACCGTGCCAGTGCCGTCTATCATGATGTTGTCCGGCCGCAGATCCTGATGCAGCATTTCCAGACGATGAAAACCCCGCAAGCCCTTGGCGATTTGTTCGACGATGCCGCGCACGGTTTCCAGATCCGGTTGCGGATGGTCGATCATCCATTGTTTCAGGGTCTGGCCGTCGATAAATTCGGTAGCAATATAAAGAAAATTGCGTTTACGGGTCGGCGCGCAAGGCTTTAACACATGCGGGTTGTTGATGCGCCGGGCGATCCAGCCTTCCATCAAAAAGCGCTCCAGGTAAGCCGGATCACCGCGCAAATCGATAGACGGGGTTTTAATCACCACCTGCGCCTGGGTTTCGCCGTCCACCGCAAGATAAATATGACTGCGACTGCTGGCGTGTAACTGCCGGACTATGGTGTAACCGTCGAACACCATCCTGGCCTCCAACTGCGGCGGGAACGGCAAGTCGGTTAAGGACTGATACAGTTCGTTGGCGCTGGGTAGCGGCAGTTGGTCGATGCGCACAATCTGTATCGTCAGATTATCGCCGCTGCCACTGTCGTACGCAGCGTCAACGATGGCTTTGGCCGCGCCGTCCAAGTCGCCGCCGGCCTGGCGGATGGTTTCGGTCACAAAGCGCGGGCTGACATACTCGTAAACACCATCAGTCGCCAACACGAACATATCGCCCAAGCTGACATTTAAGGCTTGATAATCGATTTCCAGGTGCGAGTCCATACCCATGGCGCGACTCAAATAACTTTTCTCCTGAGAAATCCACAAGCGATGCTCGTGGGTGAGTTGCTCCAACTCTTCGCCGACTAGCCGATATATCCGCGTGTCGCCGACATGGAAAAGATGCGCGGTGGTGGATTTGAGCACCAGCGCGCTAAGGGTGCAGACGTAGCCGCGATCCATGTCATAGCAATCGCGGCTTTGTCGAGTTTGCGCATACAACCAAGAATTGGTGGCCGTTAACACCTGCTGCACCGACTTCTTCACCGACCAGGCTTCCGACGTGCAAAAATAATCGGCCAAAAAGCCGGTCACCGCCGCCTGGCTGGCAATGTGGCTAACCTCGCTGCTACTGATGCCGTCGGCCAGGGCGATCGCAATGCCTTTGGCGCTTAACTGCGGCTCTTTGGGAATATAAACGCCATGAAAATCCTGATTCAGCGCCTTGCGGCCCTTATCGGAATATTGTCCAACGGCGACAGCCAATGGCGCGGACATGATTTAAAGCAAATCAGCCTCAATAACTCTTGTACGGTAGAAATTTTCCACTCATCACGATCTTAACCCGGTCGCCTTTCGGATCGGCTTCGCGCTGCAAGTCCATGCTAAAGTCGATAGCGCTCATAATGCCGTCGCCGAATTCTTCATGTATTAAGGCCTTAAAGGTGGTCCCATAAACATTTACCAGTTCGTAGAAACGATAGATCAACGGATCGGTCGGCACCGCAGTGGGCAGCGAACCTTTGTACGGGACTACTTGCAGTTGGGCGATAGCGTCGGGCGGCAAATCCAGCAGAGCACCGATGGTGGCGGCTTGTGCGGCGTTCAAGGTCATCTGCCCCAGCAACGCGGCGGTGGTCCATTCCTTACTAAGACCAATCGCCTCCGCTAGTTGCGCCCAACTCAGCTGTTTAGCCAATTTTTGCGTAACGACCAATTCGGTCACTTCATTGCGTGTCATCTTTAACTCCTTTGCCCATTGAACAGCTAGAAAAAGGCCTCTGGCTTTTCAGCGGCGAGGCCGGAATTGAATTGCGATTAGTTAAAAGAGCGTTTCGGCGCGGTTCTGACATGAGTGGAATACAGCGTCAAGCCGGTAAAGGCCAAACCGCCGACTAGATTTCCCAACACGGTCGGAATCTCGTTCCAGACAAAATAATCCATAATCGAAAAATTACCGCCCATCAGCAGACCGGACGGGAATAAAAACATGTTCACCACCGAATGTTCGAAAGTCATACCAAAGAACAGCATGATCGGCATCCACATCGCGATCACCTTACCGCTGACCGACGTCGAGATCATCGCACCTACCACGCCGGTGGATACCATCCAGTTGCAGAGCATGCCGCGAATAAATATCGTAAACCAGCCGGCGATGCCGTACTTGGCGTAACCCAAAGTCCGCGCTTCGCCGATACCGGCCAGCTTTTTGCCGACCGCATCCGGCTCGACCGAAAAACCGTAGGTAAACACAATAGCCATCATCACTGCCACCGTTAAGGCGCCGAGAAAATTACCGAGAAACACCAAACCCCAGTTTCTGAAGATTCCGGGCAAGGTCACGCCGGCGCGCTTGTCCAACCAGGCCAACGGCGTTAACACGAACACGCCGGTCAGCAAATCGAAACCCAGTAAATACAACATGCAAAAACCGACCGGAAATAGAATCGCCCCAAAGATCGGCGAGTTGGTTTGCACGGTAATCGATACCGCAAATACCGCCGCCAATGCCAAAATCGCCCCGGCCATATAAGCGCGGATCAAGGTGTCGCGGGTTGACATGAAGATTTTGGATTCACCGGCATCGACCATCTTTGTGACGAATTCCGACGGGATCAGATAGGACATAACTCACCTTTTAGTTGTGGGAACAAAATGAATGTCGGCGCGTTGCAAGCACCGCCATTCGTTAGATTAAGCCTGTGTGCGCAAGCCAAAGCTCCCCTGGAAACGGGCGTGTTACTCGTAAGCGAATGTCCTAAAGAAAAAAAAGCAGGCACAACGGACGAGTAAACGCGGCCACTGGTATAAAACCAGCAACGTTTCAACGCCGTTGTTGAAGGGAACCGAGGGTGCGCCATTGCACCGGGTAAATGTCAGCACGGACTGTGCCAGCCATCCGAATGCAGTGCCGGCAAGCCATGCGGCCACGGACCTAACAAGCAAAGATCGTGATCACGCACCAAAACGGACTGGACTGTGCACCAAAACAGGCAAAGACGAACGGATTAGCACCATGCTTCATCTGAAGTTCTCAGGCACGCTCAAACTCGTCATTTCGGCACGGAATGCCGAAATCCAGACTGCATGGATAGCTCGAAGCTTGCCATCCATGGCACTGGTTGCCCACTCTTGTGCCCTGTGGGTATCCCGGTGAGCATGACGAGCTTTGTGGCATACCTGAAACAGCTTACTAGTCAGGAAGGCGAATCTAAAATACGCCTCTCAACAGCGACCCAGCCAACATCGACTCCCGACTGCCGACAACAGCTACGCATCTGCTATTTTGAGCAAAAACACCGAGTAGCGGCTATGCTTCGCCGACGATTACCCAGTAACCGATTCTAACGTCATTGCCCTTTGTAGCCGAGCCTATGCCATCGTCGTCGCTTAATAAAAAACTGGTCATTACTTACAGCTCCTGGAAAAAACTACTCGCTCTTTTGGGATTGGCGCTAGCCTTGCTAATGGCCTGGGCCGGATTTCTGAGCAATTTTTTCCTCTTCGAAGTTTGTTTTATTTTGTTGGGCGCTTACGCTGCCTGGACGGTTCTAGGCATCATCTCGACTATATCGATTACTTTTTATCCAGATAAAATCGTCAAGCGCATGTGGTTCGGCCAAGACATGATTCCTACTCATGCATTGGTAGACATTAAAATCCAGAGCCCTGATAGTGCAGCATCCTGGCGCTTTTTTCACGGCTCCAACAAAAACAAACGCGAGTCGATTCAAGTAGCAGGCAATTTTCTGTCCTCGGAGCTGCGACTATGGCTGGATTCTTATCGCCGCAACATCTATCGGCTAGGCAATTTTTCCAGCATTCCGTTGAGCAGTAACAGCGCTGTCTGCGTGGAATTCGACAAAGCGGTGTCATCGTTCCGTTTCATGGCCGTACTGACCGGCGTATATCTGTTGGTGTATGTGATTTATGCAACGATGCTGTACTGGCAATATCCGGTATTTGCCGGTTACGCGCCGCAGTTGCCGGCGTGGCCGGTACGCTTAGTGTTTGTTGCCATTGCCTTGGCGGCGTATCCGCTATTGCAAGGGCTAACCAAGCCGCCCGTCAATGTGCCGAACTATTCCTTACGCGTTGCCCAAGCCCAGCAGCAAGCCTTCCGTTCCGCATTGATCGCTAATGGCGTGGCCTGGTTAGGTTTGCCGCTGTTTCTGCTGCTCGGGAACAGACTGGACTTTTATCTAATGCTGTTGATTAGCGCGATTTATCACTACGACTTTTATCCCCGGCTATCCACTTGGGAAAGCGTGTTGCAAGCCGCCCCGGAAGCCCAGTCGGTCCAAACTGCGGTTCCCCGGCGTTCCATGCAAGTGTCCTTGGCTTTATTGGGCGGTTTATCGCTTGCCAGTTATGCGGGCAACCCGAACGATTTTCGGATACGTCAACAAGATTGCGTCGACGACCAAGGCAACCCGGTCGAATGTCACAGCAGCGGCAGCCACGGCGGCGGTTCCGGTTCCAGCTATCGCGGCAATAGCGGCTCGGACAGCCATAGTTCGACAAGACGCGGCGGCTTCGGTTTCTTCGGCGGCTCGCACAGCTCCTTCGGCGGCTAGACATGCAACGTATAGCGCTAACTCCCCGTACCGACTGGCAGCAGCGGGTGGAGGCCGTGGGTATGAATTATCACACCCTGGACAACGAAGCTTACTGGGACGAATCGGCCTGCTATCGGTTCACGACCAACGAGATCGATATTCTCGACGATTCCACCGCCGAACTGCACACGCTGTGTCTAAAAGCTGTCCAGGCCATCATCGACCGCAAGTTGTTCAAGCAACTGTTGATTCCGGATTGGGCCGTGCCCTACATCGTCGACTCGTGGGAACGCCGCGAACCCAGCGTTTACGGCCGTTTCGATCTGGCCTGGGACGGCAGCGGCCAGCCCAAATTGCTGGAATACAACGCCGACACGCCCACCGCGCTGCTGGAAGCGGCTGTGGTGCAATGGTTCTGGTTGCGGGAATGCTATCCGGACGCCGATCAATTCAATTCGATACACGAAAAACTGCTCGGCTTTTGGCAACATTACCGGCAACACCAGCCCAGCCTGCATTTTGCCGGCGTGGACAGCAGCGACGAGGACAACGGTAACCTAGAATATCTGCGCGATACCGCCGTGCAAGCCGGTCTGCAAACCCAACGTCTGGCGATCGACCAAATCGGCTGGGACGCCAGCGGGCAACGCTTTGTCGATCTGCGCAATAACCCCATCCACGCGCTGTTCAAACTTTACCCCTGGGAATGGCTGTTGCACGAGGAGTTTGGCCCCTACCTGCCGCAAGCCCGGCCCGCCATGCTGGAACCGCCCTGGAAGCTGCTGCTCAGCAACAAAGGCATATTGCCGATTTTATGGGTGCTGTTCCCCGACCACCCCAATCTGCTGCCGGCCAGTTTCGCCGACCAACCGTTGCTGGGCGATTATGTGCGCAAGCCGCTGTATTCCCGCGAAGGCGCCAACATCCAGATTCGCCGTGGCGCTGGCGTCGTCGAAACCGGCGGCAGTTACGGCAGCGCTGCTTACATTTATCAAAGGCACACGCCGCTGCCCAACTTTGCCGGAAATTTTCCGGTGATCGGCTCCTGGGTCATCGCCGATCAACCGGCCGGCATCGGCATCCGTGAAGACAAAACCGAAATCACCGGCAACAATAGCCGCTTCATCCCGCATTATTTCGTCGAGAATTGACTATGGAATCGCTAGACCTCACTCACATCCTGGCCGGCGCCAACGGCTTTTTTCTGCACTTCGTCGCCGCTGCGGCACTGACCGGCGTGTTTGCTTTCTGCTATGTGTGGATTACGCCCTACGCCGAATTCAAACTGATCCGCGAAGGCAAAACCGCGCCCGCGGTGGCGTTTAGCGCGGCGCTGCTGGGCTTTGTATTGGCGCTATCCGGGGCCGTCGCCAACAGCGTGTCGTTCATTGACATGTTGATCTGGGCCGGCATTGCTTTATTTTTACAGGTGTTGGTGTTTGTTGGCCTGAGGCTGGCCTTTGCCGACCTGTGTAAGCGCATCGCTGCCGACGAACTGGGGCCGGCCATCGTGCTGGCCGGTTTTGCGCTGGCGGCGGGCTTATTGAGCGCGGCCTGCATGACTTATTAACACTGTGTCTCCCGCCAAACGCATCTTAATCGTCGAAGACGAACCGGCGATTGCCGACACTTTGATTTACGTGCTGAACAGCAGCGGTTATCAGACCGAGCACGTCAGCTTGCTGCAAACCGCGTTGTCCAGGCTACAAACCGACTCGTTCTCCCTGGCTATACTCGATGTCGGTCTACCGGACGGTAACGGCTTTGACTTGTGCCGACAGTTACGGCGTTTCTCCGACATCCCTGTGATTTTTCTGACCGCGCACAGCGACGAAATCGACCGCATCGTCGGTTTGGAAATCGGCGCCGACGACTACGTCACCAAGCCGTTCAGTCCGCGTGAAGTGGCGGCCAGAGTCGGGGTAATCCTACGCCGGCTGGGCACCGACGCCAATAAGCCAACATCAACGCTGAACACCCAATTTGATTTGGATAGCCAAGCCGGCCGCATCCGCTATTACGGGCAGTTGCTGGATTTGACCCGTTACGAATTTTTGTTGCTGAAATTATTGGTCGAACACCCGGAACGGATTTTCTCCCGCGAACAACTGTTGGAAAGAATCTGGCAAGACCCCGGCGAGGTGTTCGACCGCACCGTCGATACCCACATCAAAACCTTGCGCGCCAAACTGCGCTTGGCCGCCGCCGACCAAGACCCGATACGCACCCATCGCGGCCTGGGTTATAGCTTGCAAGGCCGATGAAACTATCGGTCCGGCTGTTTTTGGGTTACTTCCTGCTGGTGGCCGTTACCGGGCAACTGGTGCTGTTACTGGTGGTAAAACAGATCGGTCCCGGCGTGCGCACCGCGCTGGAAGCCAGCTTGGTGGATACCGCCAATCTGCTGGCCGAACTGGCCGCGCCGGACTTGTTGCAAGGCAACATCGCCGACGGCCATTTCGCCCAGGCGGTCAAACGTTACAGCAAGCGACCGGTATCGGCGACCATCTTTGGTTTTCCGAAGCAAACCCTGGATTACCGGGTTTACGTTACCGACGCGGCCGGCATCGTCCGTTTCGACTCGGCGGGTACGGCAGTCGGAGAAAACTACTCGCGCTGGAACGATGTGTATCTGACTCTGCAAGGCCAATACGGCGCGCGCTCCACGCAAGCCCATCCCGGCGATAAGACCACCTCGACCATGCATGTCGCCGCACCGGTGCGCGACGGCGAAAAGTTGATAGGCGTGGTCACCGTCGCCTACCCCACCGCCTTGCTGCAACCCATCGTCGACGCCAGCAAAAATGCCATACAACGCGGCGCCTTCTGGCTGTTCGGCGGCGCTTTGCTGTTCGGGGCGATATTCAACTGGCGCTTGACCCGCGCCATCGATTTATTGGTCGGCTACGCCCGCAGCGTCGCGTCCGGCGGCAAAGCTAGTCCGCCCAAATTGCGCAGCGTGGAACTGTCCACGCTAGCACATGCCCTGGAAACCATGCGCCGGGAATTGGCAGGCAAGCAATACGTCGAGCGTTACGTACAAACCCTGACCCACGAAATGAAAAGCCCGCTGGCCGCGATACGTGGTGCAGCGGAGTTGCTGGAAGAACCGCTGCCGGACACCGACCGCCGCCGTTTCGCCGGCAACGCCAAAGAACAGGCCGAACGCCTGGATCAATTGATCGAACGTTTGTTGGGACTAGCGGAATTAGAGCAGCGCCAGCAATTATCCGATCCACAGCTATTGGATTTGGGCGAATTGGTCAATAGAGTCCTGGCCGAAAAAGCCCCGCAACTGCTGCAATTGCATTTGCAAACAGTTGTGTCGCTAGACGAATCGCTACCTGTATTGGGAGAAGAGTTCTTATTGCGGCAGGCCCTGTCCAATTTACTAGACAACGCGCTGGCCTTTGCTCCCGCCGCTTCGGTGATCGAAATCGACGGCCACCGCAACAGCAATCAAATCGTTTTGCGCATCCGCGACCACGGCCTTGGTATCCCCAACTACGCGCTGGAACGTGTGTTCGAACGCTTCTACTCCCTGCCGCGCCCCAACAGTGGCCGTAAGAGCACTGGTTTAGGCTTGGCCTTCGTCAGGGAAGTGGCTATGTTGCATGATGGAGAGGTCAAGGTCGGCAATGCCGAGGGTGGCGGGGCGGAAGCGGTGTTCAGTTTGCCGACAAGAGATTGAAAAACTGTAAAATCGCCATCGAATCCCTTCACATTTTTCAGTACATCCTAGGAACCTAATTCCATTTATCTATAACCGATATGTCGCGCATTCTTCAGTATCTGGAGCAAAAGTACCCAGGCAATAGCGAGCGAGCGATCTTTCGCGCTGAGACCATACGGCTATGTCAAGAATTCATCCAGTCTGGCTATGCTGACGGCAAATTTGAACACGAACTCACTAGTGACCAAACTTCTAAATTCTGGTCCAGCCTCTCTGAAGCATTGATCTTTGAACAACTGAAGGGAAAGAATTTTTTATCACGGCCAAACATTGGCATCGGGCCTGACTTTTTAATTGAGTGCGACGGGCGAAAATTGTGGATCGAAGTTATATGTCCCACCCATTCTGGCATACCAGATGATTGGCTAAACATACAATTAGACAAAGGATCAAGTCCTCCCGATACAGAAATACTGCTTCGCTGGACTAGTGCCTACAAAGAAAAAGCAGAAAAATTGCTTGGCAATCCATCTGGCAAACCCACAGGCTATCTTGCCAATGGCATTGTCTCGGAACAAGACCTATACGTGATCGCTATTAACGGCTGCCAACTGCGCCATGGTCCCTTTTCAGCACTGCACGGTATGAGCCAATTTCCATATGCAGCCGAGGCTGTTTTCCCAATCGGCCCCTATCAAGTGCACCTAGACAGGGCGACCATGAATATCGTCGGTCAAAACTATCAGGAGAGGCGGAACATTCCCAAACCAAAAGGAAAAACAGTGTCCACAGAAGCATTCCTAGACCCAACTCATAAAATGATTAGTGCATTGTGGGCTGTGGACTTTGACGGTTGTCGAATCCTTGGCAATCATCAGCCGTCTGCCATCCTTCACAACCCCTGTGCACAAAATCCTCTTCCTTACGGCTTTTTGCCATCAGACGAAGAATTTCACGCGGTCGCCACATGCGAAGAATATTATTCATTTTGCCGAATCTGAGCCAATCCGTAATGGCTTACTGGCGATTCAATGTGTATGCCAACAACGGCTGTGACTTCGCGATATTTATGACTAGGTAAGTAAGGGTGCGCGCTAGCGTTCCCTGACAACTTGGCTTCGATTCGTCACGTAGCCGCTCGGCAACTGCTCCTGCGTTGCCCTACCTCCTGCATCCATACAGTCGTATCGCACCAACGTGATCTACATCATTCAGTGCATTCATAGAGCTTGCTAAGTCAGGGAACGCTGTCGCGTACCCCGCCCTTCCATATTAGAAATTTAAATACATCCGCTTTCAGGCCTGCATTAATTCGCTTTTTAACCTATATTTTCCAAATATTTGCAAATTCAATGATCACTGGCGATGGAAGACGAGTACGCGATTATTAACCCAAAACTGATTGCGAATTATCTGCTGGAAATCCAGCAACGCAATTGCATTTTGTCTGCTCGCTACGGGGCAAATAATCAAGCGTTTCTCACCGCTATCGTAAAAATAGACCTTAAGCGTAATGCCCTGGAGATTGACGTCGCTCCCAAGCAAGAATTGACGGATAGTTTGCTACTCAGCAAGCGCGTGTATTTCTCCACTCAGGTCGATGGCATCGAGGCAGCATTTCAAGGCGTGAACATCAAACTAGGGAAAGGCGAGCACGGTGCGGTGTTGACCATGCCTTTGCCTGATAGGCTGCATTGGCGGCAGCGGCGTAATTATTATCGGGTGAAAGTACCGCAATCGCATGTCGGTACCTATTGCCAATTCGGTTTAAACATGACCGATGCAAACGGTGAACAATCAGCCATGATCAAACAATTTAAGCTCATGGATATCGGCTTGTGCGGACTGGCTTTATTGAATCCGGATCATGTTTTACAGCAGGAATTGATAGCATTAGACGCTGGCAATTGCACCTTATTTCTGCACGACCATGAACATCACCACGACGAGGTCGGACTGCACGTCAAATATAGTATCGACGTCAAAACCAGTACCATAAGCACCGCGCATCGAATAGGTTTTCAATTTACCGCCATCTCATCAGCATTTGAAAGCAGCGTACAGATCTACATGCAGTCTATAGAACGAATGCAGAAAAACATCGATAGTCATTAGAAAGGCCTTAATTCCCCCATTTCTGTTAATCTCCATCCTCGACTGGGATCAAGCCGTGTAGTTGACGATTCCCCGATTTAGACGCGGGTTAATTGAGCGAAGTCGAAACCAGAGAGTGAAGGATCCCAGCACCACAATTGCTTAGGTTAGCAATTACACCCGTTTACAAAATAGGCAAGCTTATCGTGTCAGTCATCAGACTATTGTTACCCAGTGGGTTTGCAGAAATTGGCCTCAATCCGCTAGAGTTGGAGAAAGAGGGGGTCGTCACCATAACGGCGGCGTCAGTAAACGGGGATTCCACGAATGTCGCGACTTTCGACCTAGTCCTCATCAATGACGAGTCGGCGCTGCGAGACAATCTGGCCCTGATCGAGCAAGTAAAAGCCATTGCACCCTTATCTAAATTTATGGTGTTGCTTGGGCCTTCCTGCGCCCATGCCCTGATTTACATGCAGGCCGGCGTGACGGGGTTGTTGACATCGTTACCAGAGGCGGTGAAGTTGGCCGAGATCATCCGCAAGATTGTGCAAGGTCAGTATTATCTGGAGCAAGATATTGCGCAGCTTTTAGCCATGCGGCAAATCAAAAAGCAGTTAGATCCGTTTGTTTATCTTAGCTCACGCGAATTCGATGTATTTTGCCTGTTAGCGGAAGGCTGTTCACTACAAACAATAGCGCTGCAATTGGGCATCAGCAGCAAAACAGTCTCCAACTGCCAAACTCAAATCAAGCTGAAACTGGCTATCGATAGTCGCGAAACATTCAGAAAGTTTGCGAATGGCCATGGCTTGCTTATCGATAACAGCGTATAATTCCCAACATTCGGGAATTTTTCCTTTTTTTAGGAGGTGGCTTATGAAAAAATCATTGTTAACATTATCCGTATTAACCAGCTTTGGGATGTTCTCCGGCAGCGCCGTGGCAGCCGATCAAGGCTTGGAAAACTGCATTCAAGCGGTAAAAAAGGAAAAATCAGGCGAGTTTGTCAAACTGGAAAAGCTCAACTTAGCGGGCAAAGGCTTTTACGAATTGGAGCTGCGCGACAGCAATCGCCAGGAATGGGAGTTCATGTGCGACGCCGACAGCGGCAAACTGACCGAGAAAGAATCGGAAGTGGCTGATGCCAATAGCCCGGCATTTAAAAAGAATGCCAAAGTGACTGAAGCGGATGCGGCTGCGATTGCTCTGAAAGCCTACCCCGGCAAAATTCAGGAAGTGGAATACGAAGTCGAGGAAAACGGCGGTTCGTCGTACGAATTCGACATCGAAAACGACAAAGGCCTGGAAACCAAAATCGAAGTGGATGCCGCCAGCGGCAAAATCATCGAGACCGCTACCGAGGAATGGGAAATCGGCGAAGAGGCTGACGAAAAACGTTAATTTCCGAGCTCAGCGGATTCACAAGCTCCGCCAATCCTGGGACTCTAGCTGTTAGAGTCCCAGCAAATGCCGCCGACACATGCACTATTTAACGTCGGGTATAGCGATGCTTTACCCCGGCGGGAAAATATTCAGCATCCGCAAAATCATGTAAGCTGATCTGCGGAAGTTGCTTCTCGACTGGGGTGTAATTGGCAAATTCGCTGTTCAGGCGCAGCAATTCAGTACGGATGGAGGCGGCTATCGTCGCCACCAACGCTGGTTCGGGCACTCGACCCGGCAATAATTCCACGGCAATATGCAGGTATTTATCGCCCGCCAGGCTTTCCTGAGTCTGCAATACGAATTTACCGGTTACCCATGCCATGATCTCGGGCTGCTCCAAACCTACCGTGACGTTTTCCGGATAGATATTGGCGCCGTAATAGGACACGGTAAAATCCGCGCGGCCAAACACATAGACAAATGGCAGCTCGCGAGTTTGCGAACCGCCAGCCAAACCTAAATCCTCGAGTGATTGCACGCCATGCTGCCGCAAAAAATCCCAGATTTGCGCATAGCTCAACACCCCGCCCTTATCGGCGATGTGATAGCGCAGCAACGGTACGCTGTTCTCCCCGGAAACCACTAAGGTGCCCTCGTGTATTTCAAAGAACCGGCTACACGGATCGTATTGCACCAGGGTCGGCAGTCGCGATTCGCCAAATAAAATTCGAGCCGCTTCAGGCCGTTGCGCTAACCAGCGCCGAACGGCAATACTGAAAGGTGTTTCGTTACCCAACACCCCGCCGTCGGCAGTACCGTATAACGATGCGGAATCCTCGCAAACCGTCTCCGAGCCAATGCGTTGTGCCAACGAACTGCGCCACTCTTCGCTAAATACTTCGCCGGCAAACACCAGTTTGGGTTTGAATTGGGGCCAGTCTATGCCCTCCGCGGCACCTGCATCTATTACATCTTTCAAAAACGGCGGATAGCCCAACAACACGGTTTGCTCGAAATGCGGCGCCAGCTCGCGCACTACCCGGAAGATTTCGGACTTGTTATTACCTGGCGTTGCCACCATCAACGGATAGCCTTTGCGCGCCAAATGCCAGCAGCATGAGGTGGTAAACATGCCGCCTACCCAATTTCCCAACGCAAAACACACCACCGCCAACGTCGTGCGTTTATCCGCCTGAAAACTGTCTTTGAACACTTGTTCGAAGCGCACAGCCACATCCAGCTCATACTCCGCCGAACGCGGCCAAAAGGTCGGCACGCCGGTTGAGCCGGACGACACCGCCACTCGATCTGCCCCACTCAGACTTCCGCCGAAACAACGTTCCGGCAAGGGATAGGCCTGCATGTAGTTAGCCTTATTGATTAAGGGTAGATTTTGAAAATCCGAGTAAGTAATAATTTGCCTGGCATTGATTTGCTTAGCTTGTAAAAACTGCCGATACGCGGGAACCTCTGTCGCACAACGCCGGAATAAAGCCAGTATTTTTTGTTCTGCATTAACTGCTTGATGCTCGGCAAGCAAGCTATCCAATGGCGAGGACAGAAAATGCTGAAATGCTGCTGCGGAGGATGTCGTCGGTAAATAGCTCATCGCAAACCACCTGAAAAATGTTTGAAAAACGCTAAAGGTATATGCTTGGCGTGAATGTTTGGTAAAAAATGTGTAATTTCTGCGTAAATCAATCTGAGGCTGGATAAGCTAAGCGCATCCGGAATCGCGTTGGATGCGCACGGGTTTATCCACCCTAAACGTCACAATCGCCGCAGAGAGACAAATTGATTTTATAAAGCGCCCCAAGCAAACCAATGCAAGCACTGACATTAGACACATTACTGCGCTATCGCAACGATATTTCGACACCGGAATTGGCTACCGGCGAGGCTTTGATTGAACTACGCCTAGCCGGCATCTGTGCCACCGACTTGGAACTGGTGAAGGGCTATGCCGGCTTTTCTGGCATTCTCGGTCACGAATTTGTCGGTACGGTAACTGCAGTTGCTGACGACAAGCACCGTGAATGGCTGCACCAGCGCGTGGTGGGCTCCATCAATATCGGTTGCAACGCCTGCGAGATTTGCCGAAGCGATGGCCCAGCGCATTGCCTGAACCGCAAGGTGCTGGGCATACGCGACAAGGACGGCGTATTCGCCGATTATTTTAGCCTACCAATTACCAACTTACATCCGGTTCCCGACGCCGTGGCCGACCACGCCGCGGTATTCACTGAACCCCTCGCCGCAGCGTTACGTGTCGTCACGCAAATTGCAGCGCTTCCGATCAGCGACATCGCCGTCGTCGGCCCAGGCCGCTTGGGTCTGTTAATCGCCAAGGTGTTAAGCCTGGCAGGTTATCGGGTCACCGTGTTGGGCCGATCCGCTGAATCCTTGGTTCTGCCCGAACAATGGCAACTGGCCACCGGCTTAACTGCCGAGATTCAGGACAACTGTTTCGACTGCGTCGTCGATGCCAGCGGTCAAGCCGCCGGCTTTGCCGCAGCCTTGCGCATCGTCAAGCCGCGCGGCACCTTGGTATTGAAAAGCACTTTCGCAGCACATCCGGCGCTGGATTTGAGCAAAGTGGTGGTTTACGAAATCAACATCATCGGTTCCCGATGCGGACCGTTCGCCGACGCCTTAGCGATGCTGACACAGAACCGACTACCCGTGGAAACCATGATAAACGGCCAATACCCACTTCGGGACGGACTCGCCGCATTCGCCCACGCCGCAAAAGCCGGGGTCAGAAAAATCCTGCTACAGCCCGCGCAAGCGCATGGCAAGCAACCAGTGTAACGCCTGGTCACTTTAATCTATCACGATGCGGCGCATCACAAGACTCTGCCAAATCCTCGAAAATTGCGCCCTCTCCCGATGGCGAGGGATTGTTCTGCTTCAAGGTAATTTAATACTTTAATGCTACATCAACGCCTCCTGGTTATTGAATCGCGCAAGCCAAGCGAACTGCCTGCTCCGTCTGCTCGGTTGACTTTTGACCAATGCTGGTAAGCTAACTAGCAAAAGATCAGGAGGACAAATCATGAAAACCGCGTTGTTAATCGCCAGTTTGTGGGCATGCTCGGTTTCGGTAGCGGCTGCGGAACCCTGCCCGGACTTACTGAATTACAAAATGACCAAATTGCGCTCCAGCGAACAAATCGATTTTTGTCAGGCGTTTCAAGGTAAAGTGATTTTGGCAGTGAACACCGCCAGCAATTGCGGTTACACCCCACAATTTAAGGGTCTGGAAGCGCTGTACCAAAAATACAAGGATAAAGGTTTAGTCGTGCTGGGTTTTCCATCTAACGACTTTAATCAAGAATTTGCGGAAGCCGAAAAGACAGCAAACGTCTGTTACCTCAATTTCGGCGTAACATTCCCCATGCTGGAAAAAAGCCAGGTCAAGGGCAAGACTGCAAACGGGTTTTTCCTCAATCTGATCAAAGCGACCGGCCAAGCACCAGGGTGGAACTTCCATAAATATTTGATCGATCGCAGCGGCGCAAGCGTAGCGGCTTTTTCCAGTGAAGTGACACCGGAACAGCTAGATTCTCAGGTAAGCGCCTTGCTATCCGGCAAATAGTGTTGTAAACCTCACCTCTCGCCGGCGGAATGCCGGCATTTTTTATCAGGACGAGATGGCGATGCGCAAAATTGGGCTTTACTGGTTTGGCAACGATTTGCGCTTGCACGATAACAACAACCTAGAGCAAGCAAGCGCCGCATTGGATCAGCTAGTCTGCGTTTATTGTCTGGATCCCGCGTGGCTAGCCCCCAATCAGTTCGGCATGGCACACTTGTCATCTCTACGTTGGCTATTTTTAAAGCAAGCTCTGCAAGACCTCGATAGAAACTTGCAACAAGTCGGGCAACACCTGTTAGTCTGTTACGAAGCGCCGGTAACGGCCATCACTACGCTGGTTTCCAAGCATGGGATTTCAGCGATCTATCGTAGTCGCCACGGCGGTTTTCAGGAACGGCAGACCTGGTTGGCGCTACAAAAACAACTACCGGGCTTGCGCTTTATAGAGACCGACACCCAAACGCTTTTTCATCTTAAAGACCTGCCGTTTGCCCAATTGCCGCAGTCCTTCACGCAATTCAAAGACATGGTTGAGCATTTGCCGATCGACCAGCCTTCATCAGCCTGTTCCGCTCTGCCAGCTAGCCCTGAATCTAAGTCGGATTGGCTGTTCAATTTTCCAGTGTATTTAGCTGCCAGCTCAGCGTTTGATCCAGACATGGCCTTTCAGGGCGGTGAGACAACCGGCAAAAGACACCTAAGAGCTTACTTCCGTAGCAGTTACCCTAGCAATTACAAAGCTGTGCGCAATGAGTTGGACGGTTGGGAAAATTCCAGCAAATTTTCGCCCTGGTTGGCCCAAGGCAACCTCTCGGTACGAAAGATCTATGCCAACTTGCGCCGTTATGAACAAGAGAATGGCGCCAACGAATCGACCTATTGGCTGTATTTTGAACTGCTCTGGCGCGAGTATTTTCAATGGTACGCGCTGCAGCATGGACGCCGTCTATTCGCATTTCGCGGCATCAAACAACACAAGCCGTTAACCAGTTTTTATCCAGAACGTTTTCAAAAGTGGTGTAACGGATATACGCCTTATCCACTGGTAAACGCTTGCATGAAACAACTCAAGGCCACGGGTTATTTATCCAATCGCGGGCGGCAAATCGTCGCCAGTTGCTTAGTCAACGAATTGGCTGTGGATTGGCGCTTTGGCGCGGCCTATTTTGAACAACACTTGCTGGATTACGACGTAGCGAGTAACTGGGGCAATTGGCAATACTTGGCCGGCGTGGGTGCTGACCCGCGCGGCCAAAGGCATTTTGATTTGGAAAAGCAAACCCGGTTATACGATCCAGAGGGGAAGTTTATTAACAAGTGGCAGGCTGAGGTTCGCAATCTACCCTTGGATTCCGTGGATGCTGCCGACTGGCCCGTAGACCCGGAAATCGCGAAATTGGCCTGTATTTTACCTGCCTGATGCATTGAGACCGGGGGATACAAGATTAGCCTTATTCCTCTAAACCAGTGTTTCGAGGACTGCTGAATCGGCCGAAAACCGTCGCAGACGTTATTTCAAATACAACGGTTTTAGCATTCGATGCAGGGAAAAGCATTTCGGCGTTTTTGCGCATGAATAGCCTTATAACAAAGCAAGCCAAACCCGAAACGCCGTTTCTAACTATTAAGGCCCAAAAAGTAAGATTACGATTCAGAGTCGCTTACCGTCGATACTATCGCACCATCCAACTGGATTCCTTAAGCCCTGTTTTACTAAGCCAGACCGCGTTTTTGTCGAAGACCATTAACAACTGTCGCGGCCAAGCCAAATAGAAACAGCGGCAATGCCGAAGGCAGCGGCACCGGTGCAATCGGGATGCCGAAGGTACCGGATTCTGAGGCAGCAATCGAAACACCTTGCGGCAAAATCAAATTAAGGGTCGCGGTGTTATTCATTGCGCCCGTAATGATCGCATTCGCGTCAACCGCATCAATTTTAAAAGTCAAGCTAGCACCAATATCTGCGTCTACATTGCCGGTAAAGCGCCTAGTGATTGACAACGTATCGGTAAAGGCGCCGTTAGTATTGTAAAAATTCGAGTCGAAGGTATCGGCACCCGTCGTAGGCCCAAAATTGATTTGCGCAAAGCCGTTGGCTGTGCCGCCCAAAATACTCATAATGCCGTCGACCTCCAATTCGAAAATCACATCGTAAGGCGTGCTCAGATCGGATTGTAAGGAAATGACATCACTTAATCGGGCCGTGGCAGACAACACGCCGATTTCGGCATTCGATTTTGCACCTTGCGCAGTGTTGTCAATTTGCCCAAGCACCTTTAATTCCAACAAACCGATGTCAGCCGAGGCGCTATAGTAAAACGGACCATTCAAATCTCCGGCCTGGACACTAACGATAGAGCGGTCGAAAGGCGTGTCCGGCGGGTTGGGTTCCGACTCAGAAGTAACATTCTCGCGGACGAAATTACCGTCCAAATCGGTATAGCCTGACGCTCGAATTTGCGAAACAGCTTGAGCGGACAAACTGACCGCAGACAATAAAACACCCAACAGTAGCGGATAAGCGGTGGAACTTAGCATAGGTAATCCTCCTAACGGTTACATTAATATGCCTAACGTCCGGCTAGTCTAACGGATACTATCACTAAAATAAATGTTAAGTATTTCACATTTTATGTCCGATTTTGCCGATTGGATAACTTTGAACCGCAGCAAGATCAAAGCTGAACGCAGCATTTTGCGGCGTGAAGCGGATAGCGGTATGATTTGAGAATCTTTATTCGAGCTATCCGGTTAGGGGCGCAGACGGTTGAGAATATGGACGGCCTATCTTCGATTTTTCATAGTCTTAGCCTCAGGGCGCGCTTGATTTTTGCCGGCGGTCTTTGCGGACGCTGGGTGATCGATCACAATTCCGAGCGGGCCATCTGGTTTCATTTGTTGACCAAGGGCACGGGTTGGATTCACTCGCCGGTGTGGAGCGAACCGCTGCAAGTCGAAGCGGGTGATTTGATCCTATTTTTACCGCATGCGCAAAAACATTACCTTAGCTATAGCGCGAGCGATCTCGAACCGAATGCCCCCGACGCCACGACTTCGCATTGGTGGCAAGGCCAATCCGGTTTAGTCTGCGGTTTGATCGAACCCGGCGTCTCGCCGGCACCGATTTGGCAATCCTTACCAGCCGAGATTTTTATCCCGCGCCACCAGGCTGGCAGCATACTCGGGCAGTTGATCGAGTTAATCGTCGCTGAATCCGTTAGCGAGCGTTTCGGCAGTTTTTCTGTAATCGAACGGCTTTGTGACGGAATTTTTATCCTTGCCGTGCGCCACTGCATCGAACACCAATTAGTGAGCGAGGGGATATTTACGGCTATCGGCGATAGCAGATTGGAAAGAGCATTGACTCTGCTGCACCAAGAACCTTGGCACCCTTGGACCCTGAGCGAACTTTGCGCGCGCGTTGGGCTATCCAAGACCGCGCTCACGCAAAAATTCGACCGAACCCTAAAATTGTCTCCGATGGATTACCTTTTGCATTGGCGCATGCAAATTGCGGCAGACTGGTTGAACGAAACCAGCATGACTATTGACAAGGTGGCAGCCCGTTGCGGCTACGATTCGCCATCCTCGTTCAGTCGTGCCTTCAAACGCTGCTTAGGCATAGCGCCAGGCCAATATCGGCGCTCTCGCAGTGGAACAGAGCATCCATTGATCCCGGTTCCGGATTAATAGTCGGAGCCGGTTACACCGTTGGCGGTTAGCTGCGCCCGGCGCCAAAGTTGACTAGCGCTGATGCAAAAATCGAAATAAGCCAAACCCGATAAACATTGCCGTCACAAAGGTGTAGTTACCCGGAACGCCTGCCGTTAAACCCAGCAATGCGGGTCCCGGGCAGAAACCGGACAGCCCCCAGCCGACACCGAATACAGCCGCACCCGCGAGCAATTTGCCATCCACGCCTTTGGGTGCAGAACCGAAAGACTCCTGTTCACCATCCGCCATATCGTTATTGCGCTGCATCAAATAGCGCGCCGAAGCCAAGGTCGATAAGGCGCTCGCCATCACCAATGCTAAGCTAGGGTCCCAATCACCAGCCACATCCAAAAACGCCAATACCTTAGCCGGATTGCTCATACCGGCGATAAGCAATCCCAACCCGAACAACAGGCCATAACCAAACAAACAAAGCGTATTTTTCATGACAAGGTTCCGGTTTAGAGCAGTTGCCGCGCGATAAAAACCGTGAGGCCGGCAGTTAACATAAAGGTCAAGGTTGCCACGATAGAGCGGACTGACAATCTGGCGATACCGCAGACCCCGTGACCGCTGGTGCAACCACCACCAAGTCGGGTACCGTAACCCACCAGAAGTCCGGCGATTGCCAATACACTCGGCGAGGTCTGCAATTCCAAAGCAGTGCTGGCTCCGCTCAAGCGATACAAGGGCGAACTGGCCAGCAAGCCAAGTAAAAAGCACAAGCGCCAATGACTTCCGGCTTGCCAAGGTGGCAGAATTGCTGCAGCGATCCCGGAAATGCCCGCTGTATGTTTGTGTGTCCACAATAATAAGGCAGCGGATAGCCCAATCAACGCACCTCCAGCCAGCGCGGCTAAAATATTAGAATAATTCATGTGTTAGTCTTGCCAAAAATCCGGTATTGAATCAGAAAGCGCCACACCAAACCAGGGTTACCGAACTTTAACGCCGATTAACATTACTCTGCCCACTCTCCTTTCGTGCATTGCTCACGCAGATTAACAGCGCCAATCCCCTGGATTCTATTTACTAGCCAAACAGAATCGAGCTAAGTAACCTTCACCAGAATTCGCTAGCACCGCGACGATAATGTTGCCGGTACGTTCTGAAGGCTTGGCCTAGCGTATGACAAGCGCAAGCGGCGCCTCGCTGGAAATTCCAGCCACAATCGCTTCTTTCTTGGCGGGGCGAGGCGTCGCGCGCGACCATTAGCCCCCATCTTCTAGTGGCTCGCTCGGAGCAATTATCGACAAATCCAGATTCTGCAGTTGAAGCCACCACCTAATCCCGCAAAAGGGACAATGAGCTGACAGCCGCAATCCCGTCACCTTTGCTGGGGCATGGTTTGTTGGCATATCCCCTGATTGGTCGGATTTAAAAATTGTGCCAACTTTAGCACTGTATTTGCATAAATCCTGCAGGACGCAGATTGCAATCCGTGTTCGACCAAACCGGCAATAGCGATCAAACGGTGTAATAAAATGGTTATTTGAATTGAATAAAAAAAACCGGTATAAGCCATACACGAAGGGGGAGTAATTTTTTATTTTTTAGGGTGTAAAAACATGAATATTTTCACAAATCGATTGAAGCAGACCCTGCTTTTGGCTGCCGGATTAAGTTTGGTGGCCCCTGTCGCAATGGCAAACACATGGACCGGAACGGCGAATTATAAAGCCACATCTGGCGCTACTGGCGACGAGGCAATTGTAGGACCTTTTGATACTTACGACTTCGGCACCGGCATCGGTCTGATCAAATCATCTGGACCTATCGCCGAAAACTCAACATTTACTGGCTACTTTCGCACAATGGTTAACGGCCATTTTCTTGGCGCGCAAGGTATCAATGTCAGTCAACTTGATATTTCTGGCGGTACAAACTTCACAGGCACCGGCAATGGTTTCGAATTAACGCTAATTTCACAAATTACCGGTTTCTATTCCAATATTTCGGCGGCCGGCATAAATTTGAATGTGACGGGCGGAACAGCCAAATTATATTCAGACACCACACCTGACTATAGTTTTGCGAATGACTCAGGGTTTGACGATGGTGACCTAGTCCTATCTGGCAGCATTACGGGCGGAACAGGTAGTATCCTATTCCCCGGGGTAATTGGCATAGGGGTGGAACAGGTAAATCTTGATTTTTCTGGTGCCTTTGGCGGCTATGACACCAATGTCTACGAGCCTGATACGATTGCCAGTGGCTCAGCATTGTTTTCAATAAGAACTAAATCGGTGTTAAACCCAAACACGCCAATTATTGACGCCGTCTGGGCAGGCTCGAAATCAGTAGGTGGCATATCTGCAAGTTCAATTGGTGAACTTGCAGAATTGGACGGCAAGCTGCAGATTACAGCAGTGCCTCTTCCAACCGCTGTTTGGCTGTTCGGCGCCGGACTCATGTCCCTGCTCGCTGGCGGCAAGCGCAAAAAAACGCCTTATAACGTCTGAAGTGTCTATCTACCGCTCAACACCTGCAGGTTATATTGTGGGCGGTAGATCTTTCAGTCAGTTGCACGACAGAATTCCTGTTAGTGGCCACTATCTTTTGGCAAACAACAAACAAATCTGAAACAAGCCCTCCCATTCGTCACCCGCAAGCTGGCCTTTGATTTGGCAATCCACATTGGCGCTGGCCAGCAAAATATCTTGCAACTCCTTAGTTTTCAAGCGTTGCAAACTCTCTTGGACCGATTGCTTACGTTTATCCCAAACCTGATATTTTTTATAGAGGGCTTCTTGATGTCCGTCGCTTTTCAATTCGCTGCGAATGTTGAGCAGGATTCGCGTTTCGCGACTTATGGCCCATAGCACCACCGGGGCGGCCACGCCCTCCGCTCTGAGACCAGCGAGAATTTTAACGGCTCGATTCAGCTTGCCAGACAACAACGCCTCCATCAACTTAAACACGTCGAAGCGAGCGCTGTCGGCCACCTCATCCTCCACCATGGCTTTGTTGATACGTTTAGCCCCATGCAAGATATAGAGTTTTTCCAACTCCTGGGCTGCGGCCAGCAAATTCCCTTCGACTCGCACTGCCAGACTTTTTAACGCATCTTCGTCCAAATGCATGCCCTTCCGTTCCGCACGGCGTTGCAGCCAGTGCAGCCACTCCTGTCCTTGTAAGGGCCAAACTTGCACAACGGTGGCGACCCTGTCCAGCGCCTGAAACCATTGCGCCTTTTGCGCCGCGCCATCCAGTTTACCAGCCGTGATCAGCAATATGGTGTCTTCGGGCGGACGCTGACAATACCCAGTGAGGGCTTTACTGCCTTCCAAACCCGGCTTGCCGGAAGGCCAGCGCAAATCGATGAGTTTTTTGTCGGAGAAAATCGAAATTGACTCGGCTTCGAAGCTCAATTGCGGCCATTCGTTTCCGGTATCGATAGCAATCACTTCGCGCGTGATATAGCCCGCATCTCGCGCTGCCCGTCGAATGTCGTCGGCCGCCTCGCCAAGTTGTAAAGGCTCATCGCCGCTAACCAGATATACCGGTGCCAGCTGCTTTTGCAAGGCAGCGGTTAACTGGTCAAGCTTTAAACGCATGCCTATTTTTTCTGGGTTTCGACGGCTATTTGGGCTCTAGCCAGGATCATCCGCGCCACTTGCTTATAGATTTCGTTACGAATCAATTGCTCTTCGTTGCCTTTCGCCAGCACTGCGGTTTGGTCGTTAAAAAACTCCCGAGAGATTTCGATAAGTTGTTCGTCCATCAGCGCATTTTCCTTACTGTCGAACAATTGAAAGCGCAGATAGTATTCCAACTCAGACTCGCTGGATTTACCGGTTGAACCGATGGTCAGTACCCGGTTGCGCATGTCTTCCCTGAGCACCTTGACCACCACGCCGGCATCGTTAGGGGAACCGACGATCTTGCCCTTCGAGGCTTTCAGGATCGACAGCAATTCGCCCTTCAAGGGCTCGGAAGCACCGAACACATACAAATTTTTCAGCACTTCCGGCATCTCAATCGACCCGCGAATATGGTAGCCACAGCCCACCAGCAGCGCCATAATCAAAAGCAAGATCATTCGGCTCAATTGACTCATCATCTGATTCTCGACAACCCAGCGTTTAAACAACGATATTTACCAGTTTTTGCGGCACAACAATTAGCTTCTTCACCGGCTTACCTTCGAGAAAGCGCTGCACATGCTCGTCGGCTAGGGCCAGCGCCTCGACCTGCTCTTTGGAAGCAGTCGCCGCCACCGATAATTTACCGCGCAACTTGCCGTTTACCTGTACCACCATCTCGATGGCATCCTGTTGTAAAGCCGACTCATCGATAAGTGGCCAAGCGGCCAGCACGATGTCTGCGTTATGGCCCAACTCATTCCATAGCGCTTGAGCAGCGTGCGGAATAATCGGCGCTAACATCAAAACGATGGCTTCCAACACTTCCTGACGGATTGCTCTGCCGTTGGCGCTATTATCTTCAAATTTATTCAGCGCGTTGACCAACTCCATATTCGCGGCAATCGCGGTGTTGAAGGTATGGCGACGCGCCATGTCGTCGGTAACTTTTTGCAATGCCTGATGCAATTGGCGCCGAAGCACTTTCTGCTCGTCGTTCAGTGTAGCCTTGTCCAGCGCCTGATTAGGCAAACCGGCTTCGACGTGCAAATAGACTTGCCGCCACAAGCGCTTCAAGAAGCGAAACGCGCCTTCCACGCCGGCATCGTTCCATTCCAGCGACTGGTCCGGTGGTGATGTAAACATGGTGTACAAGCGCACCGTATCCGCACCGTACTTGTCGATCAACACTTGCGGATCAACGCCGTTGTTTTTAGATTTCGACATTTTTTCTACCGCGCCAACCGTCACCGGCGAACCGTCTTCCAGCAATTTGGCGCCGATAATTTTACCCTTGGCGTCGCGTTCGACATCGATTTGGGTTAGATTGAAAAAACGTTTATGGCCGTTTTCATCGAGTTGAAAAAAGGTTTCTGCGATTACCATACCTTGCGTCAGCAAGTTCTTGAACGGCTCGTCGCAAACCACCAAGCCTTCGTCGCGCAACAACTTGGTAAAAAACCGCGCATACAGCAAATGTAAAATCGCGTGCTCTATCCCACCGATGTAATGATCGACCGGCAACCAGTAATTGGCGCGCTGATCAAGCATCGCGGTGTCGCAATCTTGGCTGGCGTAACGGGCGAAATACCAGGACGATTCCATAAAGGTATCGAAGGTATCGGTCTCTCGGCGGGCCGGTTTGCCGCATTTCGGACAAGTGGTATGCGGGAAAGTCGGATGCGCGGCTAACGGCGATTGCGAGCCGTCCAACACCACGTCGCGCGGCAAGGTCACCGGCAACTGATCGTCCGGCACCGGCACGGTACCGCAGTCATCGCAATAAATCACCGGAATCGGCGCGCCCCAGTAACGCTGGCGAGACACACCCCAATCGCGCAATCTGAAATTGGTTTTACGCTCGCCTTTGCCAAGACCGGCGAGTTTACTGGCGGTGGCCTCAAAAGCTTGTTTGAAATTCAAACCGTCAAATTCACCGGAGTTTTTCAACACACCTTTATCGGTAAAGGCCTTTTCCGCGACACTGTCATCAGTAGCATCCGCCGAAGCAATCACTTCTTTGATGGCAATTCCGTATCGCTTGGCAAATTCGTAATCGCGTTGATCGTGCGCCGGCACCGACATCACCGCACCGGTGCCGTAACTCATCAACACGAAGTTAGCGATCCATACCGGCACGGATTCGCCGGTCAACGGATGAATGGCATTGTACCCGGACGCGATGCCGCGTTTTTCCATGGTTTCCATCGCCGCTTCGGAGGTTTCCATCTGCTTGCAGGATTCGATGAAGGCTGCGATGTCGGCATTGGTTTCGGCGGCTTTCAAGGCCAAGGGGTGCTCGGCAGCCACTGCGACATAGGTCACGCCCATCACGGTATCGGGGCGGGTCGTGTAGATGCGGATCGGCGCCTCAAAATTGTCGACGACAAAGTCCATCTCGACGCCTTCGGAACGACCAATCCAATTGGCCTGCATGGTTCTTACCTGCTCGGGCCAGCCAGGCAATTTATCCAGCGAGGTCAGCAATTCGTCGGCATAAGCCGTAATTTTTAAAAACCACTGCGATATTTCTTTTTTTTCGACGTGGGTGCCACAGCGCCAGCAGCCACCGTCGATCACCTGCTCATTAGCTAAAACCGTCAGATCATGCGGACACCAGTTAACCGGCGCGGTTTTTTTGTAAACCAGGCCTTTTTCCAAGAGACGCAGGAAGAACCATTGTTCCCAACGGTAGTAGCTGGGATCGCAGGTCGCCAATTCGCGACGCCAGTCGTAACCAAAACCCAGCCGTTTCAGCTGGTCGCGCATGTAATCGATATTGGAGTAAGTCCAGTCAGCCGGATGTACCTTGTTTTGCATGGCGGCGTTTTCTGCGGGTAGGCCAAACGCATCCCAACCCATCGGTTGTAGCACATGCTTGCCCTGCATCCTTTGAAAACGGCTGATTACATCGCCGATGGTGTAATTGCGCACATGACCCATGTGCAGCTTGCCGCTGGGATATGGAAACATCGAAAGGCAATAGTATTTTTCCTTTCCGGTATCTTCAGACGCCGTGAACACCCCGGATTTTTCCCAGTCGGCCTGTACTTTTTGCTCTATTTCCGACGGCTTGTAATGCTCTTCCATCCTAATCGTCATTTGCTATAAAAAGGCGCTAGAATACCTTACAGGCGCTTAAATCTAAAGCGTGAAAATTAAAACAACACCGGGAGGAAACCATGGGCGAGAACAAACTGATCGAAGCGTACGACGATCTAATGGGCCATCTATACGAGGCTATGGACGACACGCTGCATTCCGTTGCCGACGCCTTGGAAATAGCCAAGGAAAAAACCAGCGCGCTGGGCGGCCACACTCAAGAAGAAATCAACAAAATCGCAGACTACGTCATGCGCGACGTTGAGCATGTCGCCACGGCACCCGCCGCGCCCGCACACCAGCAAAAAAACGACTCCTGGTCCGAATGGCTGAAGTTTGACATCGATTTGATCGAAAACTTTGCCTTGAATGCCTTCATGGACATCGCCGACAAAACCAAGGTCAAACTGGCCGCCTTGGAGATGGAAGCCAAGCTATACCATCCTTATAAAAGCGGCGAAGTGGCCGGCCCCGGCACCTTCGTCTGCGACGCGTGCGGCAAACAGATAGCGTTTAAATCGACCAGCATTCTGCCGGCGTGCCCCGAGTGCAAGGGCGACAGTTTCTCACGCTGTTGATATTGCAGGCTTTAACCTTATAATGCGGGCTTTTATCTTTTAGCAATCGAGGGCGATTATGCGCAGGGTGATTTTCAATCAGAAAGGCGGCGTGGGCAAATCCACGATTACCTGCAATCTAGCAGCCATCAGCGCCGTCGAGGGTAAAAAAACCCTGGTCATCGATCTCGATGTGCAAGGCAACTCAACCCAATACCTTTTGGGCAATAAGGTCACCGATTCCGACAAGACTATCGCCCACTTTTTTAAAGACAGTTTAGGGCTAGGCTTATTCGGCGGCGGCAAGGAAGGCTTGGACGGCTTGATTCATGAATCGCCGTTCCCCAATTTATACGTATTGCCATCCCACAGCGATTTAGAGGGTCTGCAAAGCAGACTAGAATCGCGACATAAAATTTATAAATTAAAAGAGGCGCTGGAAAAGCTGGAAGGTTTCGAGCAAATCTATATCGACACCCCGCCCATCCTGAATTTTTACAGCCTGTCAGCTTTAATTGCTGCTGAGAAATGCCTGATTCCATTCGACTGCGACACCTTCGCCCGCGAAGCGCTTTATTCGCTAATGCGTTCCATCGCCGAAGTGAAAGCCGATCATAACGACAGACTGGAAGTAGAAGGTGTGATCGTCAACCAATATCAAAAGCAAGCCAACCTGCCTCGCCAGTTGGTTGATGAATTAATCGCCGAAGGCTTACCGGTTCTGGAAACCAAAATCTCCACCTCGGTAAAAGTCCGTGAATCGCATAGCGATGCCCAGCCATTGATTCACTATGCGCCAACCCACAAATTGACCGAAGAATATCGGGCCTTACATTTGGAAATTCACAAATAAACACAGCGATAAGCTAGGACCTAAAAAGCCGGCAATGCTGGCTTTTTTATTTTCAGGGTGCAGCAAATCGGCAGACTAAAATCGGTACTTACCCAATTAACTCCTTCATCGTTTTCTCAACCCTCTGATTCAATCGGCTAAACCCCTTATGCAACACCTCCCAACCTTCGAACGAAAGGACCACCCAATTATCGGTTTTTCGATCCCATTCCGTATCCAACAAGACGCCCAGTGCCACTAAGCGCATAAATGTTTCGTCGCAAGGCGCTTCGATGTGGGCCAAGGCCGCATCGAGTTGATTGGGCGGTATCAAGCGAGCGGCAGGCTCATTGTTGCCGGCGTGTCGGTTCGCGTACATCAGATAGCCCGGATTAAGCTGCAATTTATGTAAATCTTTACAGTAAACATCAAAATTTTGCAGCGGAAACTGCAACATATTGCTCATCTTCATACTCCCTGGCGATGCTAAATAATTAATTCGGTCAAACTACACTCGCTGAGTGACGCTTGCTGGACGGTCAAGGCATGCGCCAAACGCAGTTCGCGGAGCATCGCGCGTTTCTTGGCTTGATGCTGCTGCATCCGTCTGAGAATATCGTCCAAAACCCGCACCGCACTGAGCACATGCGGCCCTTTGTTGATCATCACGCATTCCGCCCGATCGCCCATTGCGGCATCGGTAATTTCCGCACGTGACGGCATCCCTTCCTTGGCGAGCGATTCTAAAACCTGAGTTGCCCAGATCACCGGCACATGGGCGGCTTCACATATCCATAGTATTTCTTCCTGCACTTCGGCCAGACGCTCGAAACCGCACTCTACAGCCAAATCGCCACGAGCGATCATCACTCCACAACAAGGCGCTCGCATAGCGGCCAGCAACATCGCCGGCAGGTTTTCAAATGCTCGTCTGGTCTCGATTTTTAAGACGATTGCCGGTCGTTTATCGCCCAAGCGGGCCATATGTTCATGCAGCAATTCGACATCCTGAGCAGTATTAGCAAAAGACAATTCGATAACGTCAGCGTTTTCCACCACAAAACTCAGGTCCTCGATATCCTTGGCAGTCAACGCACCGATCCTGAGCTTGCTATCGGGCAAATTGATGCCTTTATCGCCTCTCAGTTTTTCACCGCGCGGCCGAGCATGGGTGATTCTGACCATAACTTGCGCAGACTCGACTCTATCGACTACGCCACCGATCTTGCCATCGTCGAACCAAATGGGTTCCCCAGCCCGAACGTCGTCAAAAACCTCCGGAATCGAGCAACCGATCATTGCCGGTGTCAGCAACTGGCCGCTACTGTCGTAAGTGGCAGGCCGACCAGGTGCCAAATCGCGGGTCACAATCAATAGATCGTCTTGTTTTAGCACAATGGCATTTTCAGCTTGCGGCAACAGATTGATCGTCGCTTGGCGATCATCGGCGTAGACCGCTTTTCGCTCGTGATTCAACACCGTGCCCGGAACGATATAGGCACTTTGAGTCGCCTCCGCCCAATAGCCCTGCTCGGTCACATCAACGACGGTAATGCTGCGCTTCGCGCCACGGGCATCATTAAATTTAAGCTGCTCACCGATGTATAAACGGTGGATCCATTCGGCTGGCAAGAGCAAAGAGGCGTTAGCGGATGAAGGCGGCGCCGTTGGCTGGGATTGTGCTGTTAACCAAACGCGGGCCGGCGCGATCAGGCGACCGTGGTCGTCGTGAGTTGGACGAATTCGAAGCACTGCCAAGCGTGGATCGAGCGGACCGGTCCGCAATTTGGGGCCGGCTAAATCCATGACGACTCGACAAGTCCTACCCAACGCGGACTGGGCCTGCCGCAGATGCGTTATCATTTGCATCCATCGGTCCCTGTCGTCATGCGCGCAATTGATCCGCATGCAATCCATACCTTGCTCAAGCAGGTTGTGAATCAATGAATAGTCGCCCGCTGCTGCGCTGGGCATAGTCACCATGATACGCACCCCACGCCCATTTGCTGCGGCACCCAATAGACTGTCGGTATGATCGACAAGCAATCTTTCGCCAGCGGCAAAATCCAGCAGCGACGACTCATGAGAGGGCGCCGCCCATGCCTGACCGGCTAAGCGATGCAAAACCGCCAAAACCGCATCGATGGTAGCCAGCACATGCGACTCTGCCCGCCCTAGCGAGGAGAGCCCCAACGCGGCCAATTTTAGTTGCAAGGGTCGCAGATCGCGGCGGCGCAGCGCTAGGTAGTGCAGTAAATTACGAGCACTCTCCCTGTTATTGACACTCACTTGCTCAATGCGCAATTGACAGGCTGCGGTTTCGGCCAGCATGTCCGCGCGAATATCCGTCAATTCACCAAGGACGTCGACCACCACAGCGTCTCGCAAACTAGTAAGTGGGTTGGCAGGATGCGTCGTCAAAGATCGTCTCAAAGGCTAGCGTGTGGACTGTGTAGTCCATCAGTTTGGCTTATTCGTGGCAGTGCCCTTATTTGCCATGCCGGTGTGCCGTACATCGATACCATCCAACATAAAAATGGCGTGCTCCGCGATATTTCGGCAATGTTCCCCGCAACGCTCCAATGATTTCATCATCTGCATCACATCCAGCGCTCTACGTATCATGCGGGCATCATGCACTACCATGGTCAGTTGATGCTTGATACCTTCTTGCAATTCCGACTCACAATCTCTATCGCATTGCAAGAGCGCATAGGCTGGTTTGGAATCCCTGCTTTCGAAAACTACCATTAGCTTGTCCATAATCAACTTGACCAAACCGCCAATTTTAACAATGTCCGCCAACAGCTTTTGATTGGGATCGCTGGTATTCGGATCGAACAACACCGCAATCAACTTGGCGAAATCGACAATTTCGACACCGACTTTCTCCAGCTCCACCGCGATCTTCGAAGTGGTTAGCACATAGCGCAAATCGTTTGCCACCGGGCAATGCCGGGCAATAATGCTCAATACTTCGCCATCTATCTTGCTTTCGAGGTGTTTGACCTTTTTATGCCGCGATACCACTTTTTGCGCCATCTCGGCATCGCCGTAATCCATGGCTTGCATAGCCTGTTCCAGCTGATAAACCAAAATATCAGTCATATCCAGCAGCAAACTGTGCATCTGTCCCAGTTCGGTGTCATACACCCGCAAGGTATGCACATTATCCGGCGTGTCTGTTTTATTCGTCATTGGCAATTCTCTTGCTTATTTAGCCAGGTTATCGGTAATAGCAAAACCTTAGAGCACGGAGATTACAGGAATGTGACGCGACCCTGTCAATGCGCGAACCAAGCTCCTTAGCCATTGTATTTAAAAAAGATATTTATCCCACTTCGAGTCTCTAAGCTTACAAAAACTGGCAAAAAACCGCTGCCCTGATCAGTAAAAAAAGCAACAAGTTCGCCGTGTAATGCTGTTGTCACATAGGCAGACAAGAATAGCCTACGTCCGATACCAATATTTGGCGTTTTCTTATGAATACCTCTTTCTATCGAACCATCTGGATTTCCGACCTGCACATTGGCTCCACTCAATGCCAGGCCGACGCCCTGCTGGATTTTTTAAAACATAACGACAGCGAAAAGCTGTATCTGGTCGGCGACATCATCGATTTTTGGGCCTTGTCCAAAAAAATGTATTGGCCGCGCGATCACAACACCATCATTCAGAAAATCCTGCGTAAAGCCCGACATGGCACCCAAATTATCTATGTGCCGGGCAACCACGACGAAAATGTCAGAGATTACGACGATTACGTATTCGGTGACATCGTCGTCAAAAATTCGGACATTCATACGACGGCAACGGGCAAACGTTTCCTCATCGTGCATGGCGACGAATACGACACCATCGCGAAACATCACCGCTGGCTGGCAAAGATAGGCAGCCTGGGTTACGACTGGCTAATCGAAATCAACCGTTTTTTACGGCTATGTAGACGCCTATTCGGCAGACAATCGCACTTCTCATTGGCAGCCTTCGTTAAATTCAAAGTAAAAAACGTCGTGCAGTTTATCTCCGATTACGAGGAAAGTATTGTCCGCACCCTAAAAAACGAAGGGCTGGACGGCGTGATCTGCGGGCATATCCATCATGCCGAAATTAAGGAAATCGAAGGCTTCTTGTACGTCAACACCGGCGATTTCGTGGAAAGCTGTACAGCCATCGTTGAGCATCAGGACGGTAGCCTGGAATTAATCCGTTGGCTAACCCAACAAGCGCCGCTGCTGGAGCAGCAGCAGGACGAAAAATTGCCATATCTCGGCTAACTTGTCAGGTAGCAAACTGCCGAACCCTTATCGCTAGCGGGGCGACCGGCAGTTGTATTACATGTCACCAAGATTTCCGCTAACTGTCACGCCAGTTTAACCTTTCAAAGGCCGATATGCCGGAGAATAGAGACTGACCCGCAGAAATGCAGGACGACCCTCCTTCGCCGTTTTGACCTTAACTCCCCGCAAGGTCAAATCAGGACGATTTTCTGCGGGTCAACCTAGACTAATCCCAATGCCGTTATATTAAGAGTTAGGATCCGGCAAGGTCGAATTTATTCGACCTTTTGCTTTTCTGGAACGCAGGGGACCAACGATTACCTTGCTTGCCCCCTGCAGAACTCCCTAAACGGCTACCTGCGACGCAGCGTACGCTGTACCGCTGCTAGAGCGACCGCAAACAGCAGCATGGCCCAGTTCGGCAGCATCGGCACCTGTTTGGTGGTGGCCGGCGGCACGGATGAAGCGCTCAGCGGATCGTACTCTCCGGCATCCAGACGACCATTGCGGTTGATATCCTCCGCGCCATCGCTACTGCCGTCACCATCGGTATCCGCCAAAACAGCAGACGAGGTTGTGGCGGGATCGGCGTCCGGCACAAACACAGCCAGGTCAGTACCCAACAGCTGGCCGGCACCATCCGGATCGGCAACACCAGCGCTTACGCCAGATTCGGTCCCATCCTGAATCCCATCGCCATCCGTATCCGCCAATGCAGGATTAGTTTCTCCGACATCAACCACGCCGTTGCGATTAGCGTCTTCCACGCCGTCGGCTATGCCATCGTCGTCCGAATCAAGATCCAGGGAACTAGTACCTAACGCCAATTCTTGCGCGTCACTCAAGCCGTCGCCATCGAAGTCCAGATTGATCCCTATCACTACCGGATCATGATCCGATGAGCGATATTGAGTCGAGCTATAGTAATCGGGACCGCACGTCGCGCAAGCCGGTTGTTTAAACTCCAGATTGTAATCAATAATCGACGGCTCATCGGCATTGACGTGCCACAGTTTAACACCGGTAATTTTCGGCACCATGGAGGTACTGGCAAGCGCGTGATCCAAGCGTCCGGCATTACCGTCAAAGACGTAGGAATACCCGAAACTATTGAATGCACTGACTTCATCAACATAGCCATTTCCGGTTAGATCGAATATCGGATCTTCCAGTCCATAGGCGTTCAAATCGCCTATGATCAAGGTGTCGCCAGCACCGTTCGCACTCAACCAAGTGCGCAGACGTTGCGATTGCAAGGTGCGGAGATTATTCCAGCAACTTTGGCCGTCGCCTTGATCAGCATCCACGCCACTGGCTGGACAACTACCTTTAGACTTGAAGTGATTCACGGCCACGGCGAACTGCTGGCCATTTGAGGCGGTAAACTTTTGCAGCAAGGTAGGACGGTTATTAATCGCGTCCACATCGCTGGCCGAAGCACCCGACAGCGTCAGGGCGGCCGGTTTGTAAATCATCGCCACCCGAATGGCGTCGGTACCGGTGCCTTGAGCGGGCAGCGGCAGCACAGCATACGTACCCGCACCCATCCCCGCATTCAAGCCATCCACCAAGTTTTGCGCAGCGGTGTTACCGTTGTTTTGGATTTCCATCAAACCCACCACATCGGCGTTGATGGCCTGGATAGCAGCGATAATCTTGGTACGTTGGCGGGTGAACTCAGCACCAGTGTCGGCACCGCGGCAATCCGCTGTGGTATTGGACGGCGCACAGCCTTGCCCCACCTGACCGCTGGCCGTTTGGCCGTTGCTAAAGGTCGTGAAGTAATTCAACACGTTAAAGCTGGCTACTTTGATACTGCCACCAACGCTATCTGGCGCAGCGGTACGCGCATTTACCCTCGCAAAACTCGGCGCTTGGGTTGGATGGATTTTATAGTCGCCAAATTTGGTATTGTCATTGGTCGCCAAGCCATAATCGATAACACCGGTTAGAGAGGCAACAGTGTCGCCGGCCCGCAAGGTGTTATCCAAGCCAATGTAAGGGGTAGGATTAGGGTTTTGTACGGAAGTCCCGTCATCCAACAAAATGCGGCTACGCGCATTCGTATCCGCCAACGCCAGCGCTTGCGCGGTATTGGGACGGAATTTATTGGTCGGATTTTCCAAACGGCCATTCGCGGACAGCGTGACCTGCCCGTAACGACCCTGGAAGAAATTTTGCGATGCCGTCAGCGGACCGTTTAATGTCACTAACATACCTTCGACTTTTTCTAAATCGTCGTTGGCAACTTCAGGAAAAGTCACCACGGTCGGGGTAATGCTATTGCCGGACGACAACACGGTAATACCGACCGGCCCCGTCAGCTCGGTGACAGTGTGTGCCAAGGTGTCGGCGTTACCCGCCGCACCGGTGTTAAATTCAACCACCGTGCCGGTAAGTTGCACGGCTTGACCAACACTAACCGTCGGTGCTGTGCTGGTAAATACCAAAATCGCGTCAGAAGTTGCGGGATTGCCGTCGCCGGTGGCGCTCTGCAGGAAAAAGCCGTTGTTGGTAAGCTTGGTCACCACGCCGCTGGTTGTTACCGTTTGTCCAAGCAACGGGCTAGTGCTGCCCGCACCCTGAATTGCACTGATTGGCGTTATCGCCGTGTCGTTGTCGGCAATGCTGATATTTTGGGTCGCTGTACCCAGCGTTATTCCGGCGGACGGGTTACTGATCGTCAGGATAGCCGTTTCCGCGCCTTCGGCAGCGTTATCGTCAACCACAGTAAAGGTAACCGATCCGCTCGTACCACCGCTGGGTATGGAAATCACAGAATTACTCAAAGTGTAATCGCCGGCGGTAATATTGGTGCCACTGACTGCTAAGTTGACGGTTTGCGCACCGGTGACCGCCGCTGATGCCGTCGCGGTGACGGTGATCTGGGTTTGCCCGGCTTCTGATCCGGAATTGCTGCTCACCGTCAAATTTACGAACGGATTGCCCGATACAAGGGGTGTACACGCCGAGCTTAGATTCTGCGGATTGCTCGAAGCACTGTTTAGACTAAAGTCATTGGCATTGTCATCGGTGTCTTGACGGTTTTGACCCAGTACTTTCCGTTCCTGACTTTGATTCGCGTTGCTGGTGGTTTGGCCCAGGATGGTGCCTTCTTTGTAGGCTGAAGCGGCTGCCATGCCCACAGCATCGATCACCACATTACTAGCGTTTAAAATCGCCAAACCGCCGTTGTCTGCGATACCCGTAGCGTACGTCAGATTGCCGACTACGCCTCCGGAATAGCCGCTGGCGGCGCTATTGGTCGCCAAAAATCGACAACCGGGATTAAGTACAGTGCTAGCCCCTATCGTTGCGCGGGTGCCGGTAACGCCCGCGCTACTGGAACCGTTGATCTTCCAGCCGCTGATATCCACAGGGCTGTTCGATAAATTGTACAGTTCGATAAACTCGTCGTTGCCGCCACTAGGACCTCTAGTACGGAACTCGCTGATCACGATATCCGTGCTGACCGCGTGAGCGAAGCTTGTAAAATTTAGGGCGGCAAACACAGCCAAGCTTAAAGGATGTCGCCGAGGGAATGAATTTCCAGCCATGATGTTTCCTGGGTTTATTTTGCGAATAACAGTGATTAGCCGACCAGGCATTCGGCCTTTTCCGAATTGATACACACTGGCAGCCGGTGAAATCCGGCTCAAAAAAAACCAGACATAGCTCACAAAATTACGTTTCGAATATGTCTGTTTGATGTCGAGTTTGTGAACGCTTTGTGAAAAACCGTTAAAGAGGGGAACACACTGAAACTGCTGCCAGGGTAGCAGGCACTTCCAAGCAAGGCGGGCTAACCATTCAAGGCACTTAGTTGCGCAAAATCAAGCCCAGAGGCCCGTTTGAGATGTATTACATTTCACGAAATCTTCATCTAACGATCACCGAGTTCTCTTGGGTTTTCGGCAATCTCTAACGGTTATGCATTCGAGCATCGATACTTGAAGCCGATTGCATAAGCGGGCCATAACCCATCAGAATGCCCAAGAAGCTGCGGACCGTTTTTACGCCTAAATTAACGTTTTTTGCCACCGCTTTGCGCCATGCGATCTGCTTCAAAATCGAGACTGCCGCCGAATGCTTCACGCACCGGCAAAATTGATATGACTGCAAGGCTTGCCATCATCCAGGGACCCCGCTTATCCCATTTGGGCCCCGGCGGGCTTGACTACCTTTTTGATGTAACTGACGCAGTTTGCTAGTCAGGATGATTTGTGGGTAGCACAGAAGGAAGCTCTGATCGAGTCCTCTAAAGACTCAGGACAAACGCCCTGAAATTGATAACGATGTACTGAGTTATCGAACCCTAAACGGGGCATCAAGGTGCTCAGTGCTGCAATAAACGACGGGATAAATAAAGACCTAAAAAGCTTAATATCGAAGCGAAAAGCAAGCTTCCCAGATGCGTTAATAGAGGGACGGAGGTGGCGGCGGCTGGTGGCGTAAATTCAACGGTCAACGTGGGCCGATCGGCAATTGAGGGCGATTCCCGGCTGATGATGCGTTTGGCTTTTTGGGAGTCGTTCGGCCCTTCCGGCCCGATCAATATCCAGCCAAAATTTGTCGCCGGATTATTAATCCACGCTGTCACGTCGCTCTTGAGTCCCGGCGACGAAGCAAAGGTATAGGTCCCTGTAGGTCCTGCATTCAGGCTTGCACTGGGATTCGGGTTAAAGTCGCCGCCTAAACTTAGCCAGGGGATGCGTGCGGGCCCAGTGCTAGGGTCGCCATAAAACCGGTAAGCCCAGGTGGCATCGTTCGCAGTCGCTTGGGTGCCACCCCCGCCGGTACCGCCGTCGGAAGTCCCTTCGCCCCAGCTGGCGCTGAGTGTGTGCAAACGCAATTGATCCGTGGTAGCAGAGGCGAAAGCGGCACGATTAATCACAAATCTTAAGGAGGCCGAGGCTACTTGCGAGCCTGGCGGAATGCTTGATAAATCAAATTGCCACAAGGCGCGGCGCGGCGAGCCGCTGGCAATCTGAGCGGTGAAAACAAAACTGCTGCCACCACTTGAGAAATCATGACTGTCTTCGAACAGGGTATTGTCTTTGACGGCCTGAAAAACTTGCGTCTCAGCATAAGCCGAGACGCAAAAGCCCAGCGATGCAACGCTGACAATAGTTTTTAATAAAAATTGCAGCGTTAACATAATGGTTTTCCTCAAGCCTTGAAAAGGTTAATTACGCGTTGCGGCGTTTTGCAAAGCCGAACAGGCCAAGAACTCCGCTCAACATCAGGGCGAAAGCAGGCGGTACTGGAACCGGACGCACGCTCAGATCATCCACGACAAAACCATCTCCGGATATACGCAGCCCGATAACGTCCGCAGTCGCGCGGTTAAAGCCGGCGAATACACCTTCATTGATCGCGTCCACATTATCCAGATCAACGGTAAACTCGTGGCTTTCCAACACGCTGTTACCCAAACCCAGCGCTTCAATAGTGATGTTGGTTGGTGCGCCGTCGTTATAAATGCTGAATTTGGCGCCTATACCGAACGCTGGTGCAGAACCCAGGGTAAAGGTCATGCTGCCATCGAAGCCTTCAAAGGTTGATGGAACGAAAGACAAGTCACCGATGCCGGCAAATTTATTGCCCGCGCCCCAAGTGCCGTTGTCGACCAAATCCACGGCGTAAGCACCCAGCGTGGAGTAGACGCTGGATTGGAAAACGACGCCGCCGGCAATGCCAATCGGGCCTTTCTCAACCAAGCCATCGAAACCCTCAAAGTCTTCAAGTACGGTAAAACCGGCATTGGAAGTCACTACGGCAGCCTGAGCGTTGACAGACGTGAAAGCAGCGCCAGCCAGCAGCGCGCACATTAAAATTTTTACAGTTTTCATTTTAAATCCTCAATTTTTAAATATGCACCGCCAGTTCTCACTAACGGCGCATTCGCTCTAATTACGTTTAAGCATCGATAACCGGTGCGCCGATAACCCCACCATCAAGTCGGGTAATCACCAACACCGAAGAGCGCGGACGAATGTTCGCGCCCGCGGGTTGCGGCACACCCGCTACCACTGCCAAGTTCTCGCCGGCGCTGTTCTTGGCGAACTGGCTTTGCGGCCAGTTGCTGAACTGCGTGGGATTGGCGGCGGTAGAGTCTTCGCCCGGATGCTGAATGCCCACGAACATGGTTTTGCCGTCTGGGGTGTTGACCACACCAGTCACTTCGCAGTTACGCGGGCTAGTCATGAAGCGGCGGATTTCTTTGGTGTTCGGGTCCGCACAGCACATGACGTTGGCGCCGATATTGGCCCAGTCTCCAAGCGCATCGCCGGCTTGGTCAGTTTGGATCCACATACGACCAAACTGGTCGAACCACAACCCATCCGGCGCACCGAAATCGGCGCTACCGTTCGGCGTGGCTTCGATGTCACCCTGATAAACCGGCCCGGTGCCGGAGCCTGGCACAAAGTTAGTGTTGGCATAGTTGGCAGCAAGGGTTTTGGTGGTCAAGGTATCACCGCACAAGGTGAAGATATCCCATTCAAACTCGGTTGCCGTCACGGCATTACCGTCTTCGCGCCAGCGGATGATATGACCGTAATCGTTGTCCGGACGGGGATTCGCCATGTCGACTGGCGGTCTAGCACTGCCCGCAGGGGTGGTACCGTTGGGGCTGTTGCTGGAAATGGTGGTACCGCCACCGCCGCGACGATTGTTGTTGGTCAGTGTGCAATACAATTCCAATGGATGTTCATCGTCATAGCCCATACCATTCGGGTTATATCCATAATCGCCATAATGACCATAGCCGTTGTTGTAAGTACGCAGCGCAGTCCACTCCGGACGGTCCATCATGGTCGCGCCCACGGCGTCGGCTGCTTGGCGGGTTTTGATCAGAATCAAGGCTTGCACTTCTGCGTCGTTCGGGTTGGACGTACCGTTGACGCCGGTACCGTTGAAATGGCCTAACTCGCGCAGTTTGTAGAAACCGCCCGCACCGTTAGAGATGACGGAAAGGGTTTCCGGCACCAACGCAATCCACTGGCCACGGTAAACGTCGGTTTTACCTTGCACCGCAGTAGAAGTGAACTTCGCTACATACAATGTGCCGCTGTCCAACAGATCACGGTTATTAGCGTTGTTTCTAGGGTCGAAGCTACCGTCGCAAACAAATTTATAGACGTACTCGTTGCGTTCGTCGTCGCCCATGTAAAACGCGACGCGGTTGCGCAAAAACGCACCGTCTATGCTTTCGACACTGATCGCCACCTGCGCGCTCTCATGCTTGAAGCGGCCCATGGCAGTGCGTTTGATCGGCATCGCGTTCGGGTTGAACGGATCAATTTCTACCACCCAGCCGTACAAGTGGGCTTCCAAAGGATTGGTACGGGCGTTGAAACGTGGATCGACCTCGTGCCAGCGATAACCAAAACCGCCGGCAACGACACCGTAACGGACTTGGCCATTCAACACAGCTGGATCGGTTGGGGCCGCGTCAGAGGCATTCCAACCTAAGTTACCGTTCCAGTTTTCTTCGCAAGTCAGGTAAGTACCCCAAGGTGTGAAGCCGTGAGCGCAGTTGTTATGAGTGCCGAAGGCAGAATAACCGTCGTTAACTCCAATTTCGATAGAGCCAGTGGCTTGGATGTCGATTTTTTTGGATTTCATTAGTGCATGACCAGCCGCAGGGCCTGATACTTTGCAAGGCGTATTGGCGGTGATGCGGCGACCGTAGGCGGAATTGCGCACTACACCCCATTTACCGGCGGTCTTGCGCACTTCCATGATGGAAACCCCATGACCCGCTTGCGACTTACGTACTTTGGCGATAGTCACACCAGCGCCGCCCGCTAAACCGTCCGCCCCATGCAGAATCTCTTCATGGGTGTATTCATTGTTGACTGCCAAAATACCGCGTACGTTGGAAGGACCGGTACGAGTCGGGAAAGGGAAGAAATTCATACCATCGCAGTGCATACCCATTTGCTTTGCCTGATCGGCAGCGCTTTGGGTGGCGTCCGGATTCCAGTCAGGCGCGCCCGGCATGATGGGTTGTCCCCAAGCCGCTAATACTTCTACTTTGTAACCGGGCGGTACTTCAACCGAGTTCAATACGGGGGCAAGCTTCGCTGGAATGCTATCAAAGCCAATGCCGCCAAAACCATTCGCTGAGGGCGGTAAGGAAGCGGCTTCGGCGTGATCACCCAACAAAAATTTGCCACCCATGCTGCTGCTTAAGGCCACCATGACGCCGGCGCTAACACCGGTTTTCATGAATTGACGGCGACTTTCATTGACTTGGCTGATCACGTCATTGATCGACTCATTGCCCGACGGATTAAGCGTCACGTCATTGGCAGGATGTAATTTACCTTTCATACAGAAACTCTCTCTCATAAGTTGTTGGCAAACAATCCGTTTGATTTTATTCGCGCAATTGACCCGACGGTTAGCGATGAAACGGCTATTGCTCAGCGCAAAGCAATGTTTCAGGCAATTTGTAACCACGGTGGTTTAACAAGGTCGAGCTCGTTAAACCGCAGCGGTCAAGGGTGCAAAAACAGCGTATTAGTCATCCCTGGTAAATCCGATGATCTTTGCTTTAGTACCTGGCAAGGTGAATCCAAAAACCAACGAAATCGCCATCAAATTAACCAACTCGCATGACATTTTGATGACTATGCGAAACGAATCACAAATATTTTAAATCATAAGTTTTCGCTAAAAAATATCATAAGCGACTGATTTTATTATTTATTTACAAATAAAGAATGCGTATGGAAGAATTTAGACAAGCACTCAACGGCCAATTTAAGCAATCCAATGAGTGTATCCGCAGCAAACCGATGGCGATCCGCCTCCGCCGTCAGCCCAGTTCGGGCGTAGGCTGCAACCGATTCCCTTGCGCTGGATCCGCCGTCTATTGCAGCGCAAGCAGCCCAGAGTTGACGGAAGCGATTTTTTCCACTACGGAGGCGTACTAGGTATCCTGCAGCAGCTGACAAATCAACCGCAGCCCAAACGTTAAACCCTAAGTTGTACCTAAAAAAATAAAGGTATTGGGTCTGAAATACCCAATGACCGAGCGCTCGGTGGATTGGCAGGCGTTGTAATCTCTTCCTAACTAAGTACTGTCCTCGCAAAAGGGGTTTTTAAGGCAAGCTCCCAGAGGCACAAGATAATCGGTGCCCCAAACTCAACCATCAGCGCAAGCTGAATAGCCGGTACCAGCAAACTACGGCAGCTTGCCAATTCAAACCTAAACCCATCGCGTTGCTGTCAAGCTTAAAAAGGCAATTCCGCTAAAGCGCAACAAACCTTCGTCACAAAACCATAATTTTTTCGTCACGGTCTCGTCATTTGGCTTCTCTATAAATCGCCTAGTCGTTCATAGGCACGACGGCCCGGTGCGTTCGGCGTTTAGACGACGTTCAACCGAGCAACCATCACACTTAATTTTCAGTTTGCCCTTTGTTTATAGGAGTTTGACCATGAATTTGAAATTGATCGTCGCCGGCTTGGCGTTATCGTTGGTTGGCGCGAGCGCGCAAGCGTCGGTTGTAACGCAATGGAACTTTAATTCCATCACACCCGACAGCAATACCGGCACCGGTTCAATCCTATCGTCCATCGGTAGCGGCACTGCGGCGTTGGTTGGCGGCGTTACCGGCGCATTCGCCAGCGGCACAGCGAATGGCGGTTCGTCCGACCCTGCCGCTAGCGATAATTCCGGCTGGCAGACCACCAACTACGCTGCGCAAGGCGCCGGCAACAAAACCCGTGGCGTGCAATTCAACGTCAGCACAGTGGGCTACGACAACATCACTATCAACTACGACTTGCGCCACAGCAATACCAGTTCGCGCTACGAGTTGGTTCAGTATTCCTTGGACGGCATCACCTTCAACGACAGCACCTTGTTCGATGGCAACGCCGGCGACACTTGGTTTAAAAACCGTAGCGTCGACTTCAGCAGCATTGCCGGCGTAGCCAACAACGCCAATTTTGCATTGCGCATCGTTGCAGCCTTTGCTCCCGCCAGTTCAGTTTATGCACCATCCAGCAGCACCAACACCTATGCCACAACAGGTACTTGGCGTTTTGACATGGTGACCGTCAGCGGCTCACCGGCTGCGGCAGTACCTGTGCCTGCGGCAGTTTGGATGATGGGCTCTGGTTTGCTGGGCTTGCTTGGCTTACATAAACGCAAAGCTTTGACAATTGCGGCCTGAAGCACTGCTTGATTAGGGTTGGTCGCACTTGCAGGAATCGGGTGCGGCCTATTCCTTATCCATTCACTCTGGAGAATCTTAATGTTTTTACGTTTACAAACACCTTATGCGTTACTGGCGCTATCACTTGCCGGAATTAGTTCTGCACAAGCCAGCAGCTTGACCCTGTTTCATAACAACGACGGCGAATCGAAGTTGTTCGGCGATGCCAATTTTGGTGGTGCTGCCCATTTCAAGACCACGTTGGAACAATTGCGCACGGCCAATGCCGGACGCGATCTATTGACCATTTCCTCAGGCGACAATTTCCTGGCCGGCTTGGCCTTCAACGCCAGTTTGAGCAGCGGCCCATTGGGTTCCAGAACCTATTACGATGCCTTGGCCATGCAACAAATTGGTTACGATGCCATCACCATCGGTAATCACGATTTCGACTTTGGACCCGCAGTACTAGCCGATTTCATCAGCTATTACAACACCCAAGGCGGCACAGCGCCTTTCTTGTCGGCCAACCTGAATTTTTCAGGCGAATCCGCGCTGCAAAATCTGTTCGACGGCGGCAGCATCGCCAAGAGCACTATCGTCACCAAAAACGGCACCAACTACGGCATTATTGGTGTAACCACCGAGACTCTGCCCAACGTGTCGTCACCGGGTAATGTGCTAGTCAATCCTGTCCTCAGCGCCATTCAAAACGAAGTCACGTCACTGCAAAATCAAGGCGTAAACCGTATCGTTCTATCGTCGCATTTACAAGCCATCGGCAATGAACTGGCCTTGATTCCGCAACTGTCCGGCATCGATGTCATCATCGCCGGTGGTGGCGACGAACTGTTGCTGAATGCAGGCAATACCCGCAATACCTTGGCGCAACGTAGCGGTCCGTATCCGTTGACTGCGCAAGATGCCGACGGTAAAAACGTCGCGGTAGTCACCACGGTAGGCGAGTACTTGTATGTCGGTAAGCTGGATGTCGAATTCGACGGTGACGGTGAAGTCGTCAACGTATCCGGCAATCCAGTAGTGGTCGACAAAAACGCCGTGACAGCAGACCCCACCATGCAGAGCACGGTGATAGCACCGCTGAATACTGCATTAACGGCAGCCAATGCCCAACAAGTCGGCACTACCGATGTTTTCCTGGAACACAGCCAAGGCAATACCAATGGTCCACGGGTGATTCGTCAACGTGAAACCAATCTGGGTAATCTGGTTGCCGATGCGTTCTTGTGGGCGACAAAAAATGAAAATCCTGGTTTGACAGCCGGTAACACGCTGCTTGCCCTGACCAATTCCGGCGGCATTCGCGAAGACCTCGACAATAATCAAGACGGCAAGATCACTCAAGGCGAAGTTCAAGCAGTTCTGCCATTTGCCAATTCGCTGGCGATACTCGGCGACGTCTCGGTATCTACTTTGGTTAGCGCGCTGGAAAACTCGGTGTCACGGATTCAGCCTAATGGCACCGGCACCGATGGTCGGTTTGCCCAGATCGCCGGATTCGAGTTCGATTACGATCGTAATCGGGTGGCTGGTAGTCGCATCCTCGAAGTCAGGCTGGAAGACGGTTCGAAAATCTGGTCAGCTAGCGAAGGTGAGCTGTTTTCAGGAAAATTCGACATCGCCACTAACAGCTTCTTGGCTGGCGCAGGTACCCCGGACGGTTATAACTTCGGCAATTTAATCAGCCGCACCTTGCTGAGCACCGGTTATGCCGATGCTTTGCTGGGTTTTATCCAACTGGGTCTGAATGGCCACGTCTCAGCGAGTGATTATGCGTTGGCAGGTGAGGGCCGTATTAACGCTGTGCCGCTGCCTGCTGCAGTGTGGCAGTTCGCTATGGGTTTGGTGGCATTATCCGGCTTGGCGCGCCGCAAGGGTGCTGTCGTAGCCTAGTTTTTCTGTATGCTTGATCTGACCCATCTTTAAAGAAGATGGGGCTTGGGCGTTGCTTTAAAACCAACGCCTTTTTTTTGTCGATAGCTTTATGGCGGGTTGGGATTTTGGATGTGACGATTGGTCAACAGCGATGAGCTGGACGTTGCCTAATCGCCGAACGGGCAAACCGAACAACGGTCGAGTGACCGACTAAATCTTCAGTGACAGCGATCCGCAGTTCAATAACCTATAGCCATGAGCCAATAGGTCGAGAATCTTCGGGGACGTGTTTGGATTCGCTTGGTTAGCAAACTGACTAGCGGGCTGGACACAATGACTGGATTAAGCCAGTTGTCCACTGCAACCAGGCAAAACTATGTATCTATTGAGAATTGGAATCTGCAGGGTGGATAAGTCGTGCACACCCTCCAGGATTGCAGGACGCGCTTCGCTTAGCCAGCCCTATGCGAACGGCACTAGGCGTCTGTCGTTGTTGTCGACATAGCCGCTGCGTTGCGGGACTTGGCGGTGGAAAAATAGGCTAATATCACGCCCACTTCAAATAACAGCCAGATCGGCACGGCCATTAAGGTTTGCGAAATAATGTCCGGCGGGGTCAATATTGCGCCGATAATGAACGCCCCGACAATCACATAGCCGCGTTTATCCGTTAAATCTTCATAGTCGACAACCCCGCTTTTGACCAGCAGCAGCGTTAATATCGGCACTTCAAACACCGCGCCAAAGGCTACCAGCATGGACATGACAAAATCCAGGTAGTGGCCGATGTCGGTCATCATGGCCACCCCGCGCGGCGCGGCAGTGGTCATAAAACCAAATATCACCGAAAATACCGCAAAGTAGGCAAAGGCCAAGCCGACGTAAAACAACAAAGTACTAGCCAGCAACATCGGGAAGAACAGGCGTTTTTCGTGGCGGTGTAAACCAGGGGCGACAAACGCCCAAACCTGATAGAGCAGGAAAGGCACCGATACCAGCACGGCTGTTAGAAAAGCCAATTTGAACGGGATCAAGAAAGGTGACGCCACTTCGATAGCGATCATTTGCGAACCTGCCGGCATATAACGCAGCAAGGGATCGGCCAGATAGGCATAAATGTCATTAGCGTAGTAAGCCAGCCCGGCGAACACCGCCAGCACGAACACCACCGATTTCACTAAGCGATTTCTTAACTCGAATAGATGATGTAACCAGCCCATCTCGGTCGAATTATCAGGCGATGGCCGGGGACGTGAGTTAGACATTAACTTCTCCTGTTGGCACAGGAGCGGGCTGTTCTTGCGTTGCAGCAGGCTCAGGTTGAGCCAGCGTCGATTCCAGTATCGACCGAGGCGTGTGATGCGCCAATTGCAACGACTCCTTCATGGCACGCAATTCCTTCAACTCCTCTAAGTCCAGCTCGCGTTTTATGTCGGCTTTAGCAGTATTAAGCAGCGAACGGACCTTGCGCAGCCAAAGCGCCGCTTCCTTGGCGACTTTAGGTAAACGCTCCGGGCCCAGCACCAGCAGTGCCACCAAACCCACCATCAGCATCTCTGAAAAACCGACATCAAACATGGCTGTTTACGACTTACTTTCTACGCTGTCAGCGACACGGGTTTCCGTCGCTGCAGTTTGACTGCGATTCGCCAGAGCGGCTTCATCCTGATCGGCTTCGCTCATCGATTGTTTGAAGCTGCGGATGGCTCCACCCAAATCGCCGCCGACATTCTTCAATTTTTTGGTGCCAAAAATCATCACGACGATTGCCAAGATCAATAGCAGTTCCGATACGCCTAAGCCCATGAGGTGTTCCTCTTGTTTGTTAAATTTTTAAAAATATCCTTGCAAACGGGTTTTCCGTTGACAGAAATCCGCTTGACTGTCTGAGCAGCATCTTAGGGGAGAATTATTACAAAATAGTGAAGTCGCTCTGCGGGCAGCGAAGCCAGGCGATATTGCTCTTCAGTTCAAGGGGCTGTGCCGGGACCGAGTCTTCAGGTTGTCCAAGCCAGTCTCTGCAGTAAAACCCCGTCCATGCCTCATTTGTATTACATTTCACGAAATCTTCACAGAACGATCACACGATCATTACATAAGCTTCGTAAGCTTTCCTTGCCCTAAACCTGACGCTAAAAATTTCTCAACGCTGAAAGAACCAGCGGTCGGTAACCGATAAAAAAAACCGCCGACCGTCTATATCCGGAGCAATCTCAAATGATCAAAAAATCTATTCTTGCCATGGCCTTGCTGTCGGCAATCTGTTCGCAAGCCGAGGCGGTCAGTACTGCGTGTTGACGCAAGGCACCAACCGTTTGGGCGGCGCGCTGGATTTGGATGCGCTGGAAAACTACTTTATCGTGAACGGCTCTGTAGCGCCCTGCCCGCGAAATAGAGTTCTGCCGGCTCCGTAAAGTATTCTGATTTAGTTGTAAGCTCTGTAGGCCTTGGGCCCGCTGGTACGCGATACGGCGGGCTTTTTTTTGTCTGCATACAAGGCGACTTTGCTGTCGAAGAAACGAGAGCCGCAGCATGGCCCTAAGGGAAACCGCTGTACTTGCGCCGACGCGCGACAATAGCTAAAGACAGTAATATTTGCGGAGGCGAATCTAATGAGGATGCTCGTGGCTCATTTGTGCTTGCACTTTCATCACAAACGGATCGGACTCCTTGTCGCCTAAGTCGGCAAAATCGATCACATCGTAGCCCTTGACTGGGGTCGGTTGCCAGGGCGCGGCGTTCAGCGGAAACACTTTCAACAATTCAGTACGCTCGGAAAACTCACCATGCTGGCGCTCGATCAACAACGGCAAGGCCACATCCAGCCGCATCAGCACATGCCATTCGGTGCCAGCGACTTTACCTTGATATTCTTGGGTTGGGATGCCATCAGTCCATTCAATTTCTTCGGCAGTGAGTTGGTCCAGCAATTGGCCATCCAACAATAGCGCCAATTTTTGCCAGGAGGGCGTGATGTCCAGCATCCGTAGGTCGCCGGTTTGAAACTCGATTGCCCGCTGGTCGTGGTGATACAGCTTCCAATGAATCAATTCTTGACCGTCACGCTGCCATAGTTCGCCCAGGCCCGTTTGGGGGGCGTTCGATGGTAATCTGTTGGTTCTCGCGCCAGAAGCGCCAGCTCACCTCTGCCGGTGGAGTGGGTTGGTGTTCGTCGTGATCGTGCGCTTCGCCTGTGCGAGTGGTAATAAACTCAGCAGCAACCGTCGGCAAATCTGCCGCAGATAACTCGATGATGCTGGTGGTACCGGCCTGCTGGGTAGGCGCATGGCTGCAAGCCGCCAAAATGACCCATAGGCTTAGGCCAAGCGGTTTATTCAAATGCTTAAAAAAATTGCTGTCCATGATTCCTGCTCTCTGACGATCAGCAAAACAAAATGAGACGACTAAAGCCCCGGTTCGGCCAAGCGAAATACTCCCGATCTGTTTGCGGGTATCTGACACAGTGGTCGTCCCATCATAAATCAGGTTTTGGTGCAGCGCACCACAGAAAAGCTAAGCGTCCGGACATTGGCCGGGGATAGATAGTGCCCGTGCGCGGGACATTGCCGCCACAGCGAGCGGTATCCGTGGCAGGCTCACTCATCCGCTATTAGCTTTTGCGGTTTTTTTGGGCAGACGGAAGGATAGGCAACTAGTGAATATCAAAACAGCTAAGCGACAAACGAAATTTCTCGGCGCAAAAACGCGAAAAGCCGGATTAGCCGAAAAATCACGGCTAATCCGGCTTACATGGGTTTTTAAACGCTGCGGTTGCGCTTCATGCCAATCAAGCCCAGCAACGCGGAACCAAACAACCAAACAGCACCTGGAACCGGCACAGCAGCAACTTTAAATAATGACGTCGTACCGCTAACTTCGTTAGCCACAGCTAGGAAGCTGCCTTGGTTTGTGTTGAAGAAGCTCAAACCTTCGGGGCTGATATCGCCCGCTGCCACCAGCATATCCAGGAATTTGATGTCGTTCAGATCGGTCAGATCCCAAACCATCACCGCACTCGAACGCTCTAAAGCCAAAAATAGAATGTCGCGACCATTCACATTGCCGACCACGGCGCTTTCAGGTTCAGGGCCTTTGTTGTCGCTGCGATCATCAACCCACAAGCCGGGGTACTGAGCCTTAATGATTTGCTCCAATTGGTCGCCGGAATCGAATACGATGTTGCCCGCCATATCCAAAATGGAGAAAGAGCGCGCGCCGTACACATGCAATTCTTCTAAAGCACCATCGTTATCAATATCGCCGCTTTTGGAAACCAGTAAACGGCTCAATTTGTCGTTATTGGTTTTCCAATCGCTGCCATGCGCCTGGGTCATGGCATCATTTAATGCTGTATCGATAACCGCATTGCCAATCCGCACTTCCTCTTCGCCGCCGGGCCAATCTTCACGCGAATCGCCTTCGTTAGCGGTCACAAAATATTGGTTACCGTTTTGATTGAAACTGCCGATACCGTCCGGCATGTACATGCCTTTGACATTCCAGTTTTGAATATTGCCGTTCAAGGGGTTATTGCCCGGGCCGTCGCGATCCGAGGCGTCCAGGCCATTGCCCGGCAAGCTGTGGTCTTTAAAACCCATGGCTTTGATGTCGGTAACGGTGGCAGTGGCGATGTCAATAATGGCCACTGAGTTGGCTTCTTGCAGGGTTGCCATGGCTTTGGTGCCATCGGCGCTTACCGCGATGTACTCAGGTTCCAAATCCTGCGCCACGCTGGCATTAGGACCGGTCAAACGCACACCGGCCGCTTTCAGTGCCGCCGCTTGGCTGTTGAAGGCATCGAAACCGGCGGTTTGTACGTTATAGCTGTTGGCATCAATGATGCTGACCGAACCGACTGGGTCGCCGCTGGGGCCAACTAAATAACTGCTGGGTTCGCCTTCGTTGGCCACCAGCAACTTTTGTCCGTTGGGTGTAAAGGTCACTGAATCGGGGTTGGCACCGACAGCGACGCTTTGCAGAAATCCGTAGTTGCCTGCATCGTAAAACCGAACCTGACCTGCATCGGTTTTAATCGGAGCGGTAAGAGCGATCGCGGCTTTGCCGTTGGCAATCGCTACGCTATTGATGCCACCCAGGCTGCTGGTATCTAAGCTGTGAGTCAGATTGCCGGATAGGTCCAGTACGTCGACGCCGCCCAGGCCCAGGTCGCTATTGGTGCCGATAACCCATAAGCGTTCGTTAGCGGCATCAAAACTGACGATTTCCGCGCCCAAGGCATTGGAGCCGTTGCCAGCGGAGTGATTAAAGGTCCATTGATGCGACCATTCAAAATTCACGGCAGCACTGGCGTTTGCAGAAGCCAGCACGGCAGCGATGGCGGCGGCGATTAAAGTGTGTTTCATAAAAATGCTCCCAAGGCACTATTGTTTTGCTAATCGATGAAGGATTTGTGAACTGCATCGCACCAAAAAGGGCGGAATTGCAGTGTCCATCATGTTAAATGGCCTTTGTGACAGTAGCGTTACGCAGGAATCGAAGGACAAAGATCAAAAAAATTGACTCGATTCCATATTTCAATTAATGTTGAAATATGGAAAACAAAACTGCCGTGATTGCGTTGGCCGCGCTGGCCCAAGAATCCCGTTTGGCGATTTACCGCGCCTTGGTACAGGCTGGGCCTGAAGGCTTGGCGGCTGGAAAAATCAGTGAAACCACCGGCATAGCGCCCTCCTCCTTGTCGTTTCATTTAAAAGAATTGGCACACGCCAACTTGATTAGCTCGCGTAACGAAAGCCGCTTTGTGATTTATACCGTCAACTTTTCCGCGATGAACGATCTGCTCGGCTTCCTGACCGAAAACTGTTGCGGTGGCAATGCCTGTCTGCCGGTACTTAAGCCAATCTGTGCGAGCGACGAGGAACCTTTATGAACGCTGTAATGCTTCAATCCTTGTGCGCTTTGGATGCCGCAAAACCGCTTTCAAGCTAAGCAACCATTTCTTATTTATTCAACGGTAGGCAACGTCATGGCAGATAGAATTTTAAATGTATTATTTCTGTGTACAGGCAACTCGGCGAGGAGCATCATGGCCGAAGGCCTGCTGAACAAATACGCCAACGGCCGCTTCAATTCATTCAGTGCCGGCAGTTGTCCAACCGGGGTGGTAAACCCTCACGCCCTCGAGCGTTTAGAACTGGAGGGCATATCGCTGCCTGACGCCAGAAGCAAAAGCTGGGAAGAGTTCGGTCAAGCAGACTCACCGGCCCTGGATTTTGTGATTACGGTGTGTGATAACGCCGCCAACGAAGTCTGCCCGGTTTGGCCTGGGCAGCCCATCAACGCGCATTGGGGTGTGTTTGACCCGGCTGCATCCGAAGAACATGAAAAGCGCATCGCTTTTGCCAAAGCTTTCGCGATATTAGAGCGGCGAATATTCTTGTTCACTAGCCTACCGATGCAAGGTCTGGAGCGGATGGTGCTGGAGCATAAAGTTAGGGCTATCGGTGAAACGGTATCCTGATCCAATCTGCGAAGGATTGCTCAACAGCCAATAGCTTGCGGGACATCCGCGAGACAGCCCCCAACCTTAAATGCAACAACCCCACATGCTATGAACGTATTGTTTCTGTGTACCGGTAATTCCTGCCGTTCCGTCCTCGGCGAGGCCACTTTCAATCATTTGGCGCCCGCTGGCTGGCATGGCATCAGTGCAGGCAGTAAGCCCGCCGGCAAGCTACATCCCCGCTCGCTGGCGCTGCTGGCGCGAGAAGGGATTTCTACCGAGGGCTATTACAGCAAGTCCTGGAATGATTTGCCAATAACGCCGGACATCGTGTTGAGCGTCTGCGGCAATGCCGCTAACGAAACCTGTCCGGCTTATCTGGCTCCAGCGATACGCAGTCATTGGGGAGTTGAAGACCCCGCACATACCGAGGGTAGTGATGAAGAAATCGATGCCGCATTCATGATCACTTATCGCATTCTGCGCCACCGCATCGAACAGTTTTTTGCCTTACCGTTGGAAGAGTTAAAAAACGATCCCGAGCGTCTGAAAGCCGAACTGGATCGCATCGGCACCTTGGTGCCTCAGTAGTTAAGGAGTTTCCTTATGACCAGTATCCATGTATTTGACCCAGCGCTGTGTTGCAGCACCGGTGTTTGCGGTGTGGAAGTCGATCAACAGTTGGTGGGCTTTGCCGCCGATGTCGATTGGGCCAAGCAAAACGGCGCGGACATTGCCCGCTTTAATTTGGCCCAAACCCCGATGGCGTTTGCCGAAAACGCTGTGGTTAAAGCCTTTCTGGAACGCTCCGGGGCCGAGGCCTTGCCGTTAATTTTGGTGGATAATGAAGTCGCCTTAGCCGGCCGCTACCCCAATCGCGCCGAACTGGCACGTTGGGCGGCAATTACCGTAGCGCAAGAGCAGACCCCGTCAGGCTGTTGTAGCGGCAGCAGCTGTTGTTAAGTTTTACGGGTGATACCGTGCACAGCGACCGCAAATTTCTCGATCAAGCGCCGCGCTTTCTGTTTTTTACCGGCAAAGGCGGCGTGGGCAAGACCTCCATCGCTTGCGCCTCGTCGATGCAATTGGCGGATGCCGGCAGACAAGTATTGCTGGTCAGTACCGACCCGGCCTCGAACGTCGGCCAGGTATTTGGCATCGCTATCGGCAATCGGATCACCGCGATTCCGGCGGTGCCCTGCCTGGCGGCCTTGGAAATCGATCCGCAAGCAGCGGCGCAAGCCTATCGCGACCGCATCGTCGGCCCGGTGCGCGGCGTGTTGCCGGATAGCATTGTCAAGGGTATAGAAGAACAACTGTCCGGAGCCTGTACCACGGAAATTGCGGCATTCGACGAATTCACCGCACTACTAACCGACTCGGCCTTGACCGCCGGCTACGATCACATCGTATTCGACACGGCACCGACCGGCCACACCATCCGCCTATTGCAACTGCCCGGCGCTTGGAGCGGTTTTTTAGAGCAAGGCAAAGGCGACGCGTCCTGCCTGGGCCCCTTGGCCGGTTTGGAAAAACAGCGCAGCCAATATAAAGCCGCCGTCGACGCCTTGGCCGATCCGCAGCGCAGCCGGTTGATCCTGGTCGCCCGCGCCCAACAATCGACTTTGCGCGAAGTGGCACGTACCCACGAAGAATTGAACGCTATCGGCTTATCGCAACAATTTTTGGCAATCAATGGCATCTTGCCGGAGAGCGCCACCGCACAAGACCCGCTGGCCAACGCCATCTACCAACGCGAGCAACAGGCTTTAGCCGCCATACCGGTCACGTTAAAAAGCTTACCGATGGACCGCATTGAATTAAAACCCTTCAACCTGGTTGGGCTGACTGCTCTCAGACAATTGCTTAGCGATGCCGCACCGCTTTCAATGCCTGACAATGACCTTATGTCGGCCATACCCGCGCCTAATCTATCCACATTGGTGGACGAGATTGCCGCCGATGGACATGGCTTGGTGATGCTGATGGGTAAAGGCGGCGTCGGCAAGACCACCCTGGCCGCCGCTTTGGCGGTTGAACTTGCTGAGCGCGGTTTGCCGGTGCATCTCACCACCTCCGATCCCGCCGCCAATTTAACGGACACGCTGAACGGTGCTTTGCCGGCACTGACAGTCAGCAAAATCGATCCGCATGCCGAAACCGAACGCTACCGAGAGCAGGTGCTGGCAACGAAAGGCGCCAAACTGGACACACAAGGCCGCGCCTTGCTGGCAGAAGACTTGCGCTCGCCGTGCACTGAAGAAATTGCGGTGTTTCAGGCATTTTCCAGAATCATCCGCGAAGCTGGGAAGAAATTCGTGGTGATGGATACCGCGCCGACCGGCCATACCTTGCTGCTCTTGGACGCCACCGGCGCTTACCATCGTGAAGTGTCGCGGCAAATGGGCGATTCCAAAACGCATTTCACCACGCCGATGATGCAATTGCAGGACCCGCGTCAAACCAAGGTGCTGATAGTGACGCTGGCGGAAACCACGCCGGTGTTGGAAGCGGCCCATTTGCAAGAGGATTTACGCCGGGCCGGCATCGAGCCCTGGGCTTGGGTGATTAACAACAGCGTGGCTGCAACGACCGTGTATTCGCCGCTGTTGCGCCAACGCGCCGCCAATGAATTGCCGGAAATCGCTACCGTCGCCAATCGTTATGCGAGCCGCTATGCGCTGGTCCCGTTGCTGCAGGACGAGCCGACGGGCGTGGAGCGTTTATCGGCATTGGCTGGCGGCGATGCTCAAACCGGCAAACGCCCGGCAAAGCCAGAACCTCTTTCCGCCCTTAACACGGAGCAAATCCGATGAAGCGTCTACATATCCATCTGGCCGTTGACGATCTGGCTAAGAATATCGGTTTCTACAGCGCGCTATTTCAAAGCGCACCGACTGTGCACGAGGTGGATTATGCCAAGTGGCAGCTGGACGATCCGCGCGTCAATTTTGCGATTTCCTGTCGCGGTCGCCAGCCGGGCCTGGATCATTTGGGAATTCAAGTCGAATCCGGCGCGGAACTGGAAGCGGTTGAACAAAATCTAGCAGCCGCCGCATTACCGATCGCTGCGGAAAAACAAGCCAACTGCTGCTACGTCCAAGCCGATAAATACTGGACTGTCGATCCGCAAGGCATCGCCTGGGAGGCTTTCCATTCCTTGCAGTCCATTCCCTTATTCGGCGACGACCAAGTGCCGCAACCGGAGCCTACCAGCAACTGCTGCAAACCGGCGGCCGCCGAATAGCCAAACTTGTACTGGAGATTTTAATGAACACCCCGCATTGCCCTAATGCCCGCTTATCCTTTCTGGACCGTTATCTGACCCTGTGGATTTTCATCGCCATGGCGCTTGGAGTGGGGATCGGTTTTCTGTTTCCGGCGGAAGTGACCGACTTCAATGTGGCGGTATCGGTCGGCACCACCAATATCCCGATCGCCATCGGCTTGATCGTGATGATGTACCCACCGCTGGCTAAGGTACGTTACGAAGAACTCGGCGACGTGTTTCGTAACTGGCGTATATTGACCGTTTCACTGGTCCAAAATTGGCTGATTGGCCCGGTATTAATGTTCGTGCTAGCCGTCGTGTTGCTGCGCGATTATCCCGACTACATGGTCGGCCTAATTTTAATAGGCCTGGCGCGCTGTATCGCCATGGTCATCGTCTGGAACGAACTAGCCAACGGCGACAACGAGTATGCGGCGGGCTTGGTGGCCTTCAACAGTGTTTTCCAGGTTCTGTTTTACAGCGTGTACGCCTGGCTGTTCATCACCGTGTTGCCACCCTTATTTGGCATGCAAGGCAGCTTGGTCGAAATTACCATCGGTGAAATCGCCAAGAGTGTATTCATCTATCTCGGCATTCCCTTTCTGGCTGGCTTCACCACGCGTTTTCTGCTGGTCAAAGCCAAGGGTAAAGATTGGTATCACCAAACTTTCGTACCCATGATCAGCCCACTGACCCTGATTGCGCTGTTGTTTACCATTGTGGTGATGTTCTCGCTGAAAGGCGATTTGATCGTGCAATTGCCGCTGGACGTGGTGCGCATTGCGATTCCGCTATTGGTCTACTTCGTGGTAATGTTTTTGCTGAGTTTTTTGATGGGCAGAGCCATCGGTGCCGGCTACGGCAAAACTACTACTCTGGCATTTACCGCCGCCAGCAATAATTTTGAATTAGCGATTGCCGTTGCAGTGGGGGTGTTTGGCATTAACAGCGGCGCGGCTTTTGCCGCTGTGATTGGGCCATTAATCGAAGTCCCGGTGATGATCGCCTTGGTCAATGTGGCCTTCTATTTCCGCAATCACGGACTGATTCAAAATTGACATGCGTTTACCCAACGAATCGTTTACTCAACCTTAACCTTACAAAGGAATATGCTTATGTCTGCCGATAAATCAAAAGTCGATAGAAAGAAAATAGCTGTAGAAGAACCGACTTACGACCAACTGAAAAATTTTTCCCGCTTTAACGGAATAAAGACCCGCAGCGTAGTCGCATCCATGGTTGATATCATGCTGCAAGACGAGGCCTTGAGCCGCCGCATTGTCGAGCAGTGCATCGCTACGGACCTGCAGGAAACCGATTAGCAAACTCTCTTTAAAAACTAACAATTTTAAGCGGCGTTGATTCAAATCAAATCAATCAAAGCAAACACCCTGAATAATCTAGCTCGGCATGTTCACGCGCACATGCCCAAGCTGTTTTTGCCAGATTAGCGCTTAAACCAGGTGTTTGCGATGGACAACGACATTTTAATCGATCAAGCCCGGCAGCTTTGTGCCGCATTACACGCTAGACAAACCAGACTATTTGCTGCCAACAATAGAACACTGGATCGCCTGGAACGCTTGCTCTCCAGCGCCTATAGCCGTTACCAGCGCCGCTTAAATCGCTGCGTGCTCTGTTATCAAACCCGCAAGCACGACTGCGTGCGGGACGCTGGTAAAAAACCTATCCCTTGCCAACGGCGCAAGCCATTCGCCTCGATTGCTGCGGTTTAATCGGCAATATTTTGCTGTCCACGCTCCGCTAATTTGTTTAGTATTACCCCATGGATGACGGCGAATTTGCAAAGCCTCCGCTGCGACACAGATAAACATCGCAAGCCAGGGTTGTCCGCATTGACGCTCAGAGAGACAAGGCAGATAGTTTCGTTTGGCGACTGGAAATTAATCGACTCCCGCACGAGCTTGTTGCGCGATTTTCGAGGTAATCCCCCAGTGAACGATTTGAAAAATCTAGCGCCAAGTAAAGAATGGTGTGTGGGGTGGCTCATGATTGTTCCAATGCAATGAGACACGACGATTCAACATAACTGCCCAGTAACTCGACGATGAATAGTTTTATCCAGTCCGTACTTGCAGAGGCGGACTACAAATCGGAAAGGCTGCTACAGATGCTCAGGGCCGTGCAGGCGCAGTACCTGCATATTCCCAACACCGCTATCGAGCAACTTTCCCAAGCCCTGCATATCCCCCGCACGCAGATTATTGCGGTCGCGGAATTCTATAGTTTCTTACACCTGACCCCGCGCGGCCGTTACGACATCTACATCAGCGATTCGATAACCGATCGTATGCTGGGTAAAGAAGCCCTACTGAACTACCTGGCGGAAAAACTCAAGGTCAAAGTCGGCGGTGTGCGAGCCGACGGTCTGGTCAGTCTCAGTAACACCTCTTGCAGCGGCATGTGCGATCAAGGCCCGGCAGGCCTGGTTAACGGCTATCCATTGACCCGTCTTGATGTTGCCAAAATTGATCTGATAGCCGCGCTCATAGAACAACAAGCCCCGCTAACTGAATGGCCAAGCGAGTTGTTCACGGTGACAGAGCACATCCTAAAACCCGGTTTATTACTCAACCAGCCCTTCAGCAGCGGCGCGGCGATAGCCGCGACCTTTGCCAGAGGACTGAGCGAAACCCTGGAGGAAGTAGACTTATCCAATCTGCGCGGTCGCGGCGGCGCCGGCTTTAAAACCGCCTTGAAATGGCGCACGTGCTCAGTGCAAGCCGCTACCCCCCATTACGTGATTTGTAACGCCGACGAAGGTGAACCGGGTACGTTTAAAGACCGGATGTTGCTGGATCTTTATGCGGATCAAGTCTTTGAAGGCATGACCTTGTGCGCAGCCATTATCGGCTCTGACCAGGGCTTGCTGTATCTGCGGGCTGAATATCTGTTTCTTTACGACAAACTTCAGCGAGTCTTACAACAACGCCGCGAACAGGGCTTGCTGGGGCTTAACATTCTGGGTCACGACGGTTTTGATTTTGACATCGAAATCAGGATGGGCGCCGGCGCATATATTTGCGGTGAGGCGTCCGCACAGATCGAATCGCTGGAAGGCAAGCCGGGCATACCGCGCACCAAGCCGCCCAACTCGGTGATTTGCGGCTATCAGCGCAAACCAACAGCGGTGGACAATGTAGAGACTTTTCTGGCCGCCACTCACATTGCCGTGCATGGCGGGCAATGGTTTGCCGATGTTGGCACGCCGCAGTCCACCGGCACTAAGCTGCTGAGCATCAGTGGCGATTGCGCACGCCCTGGGATTTACGAATACCCCTTCGGCACCCGCATCAGCGATATTTTGCAGGACTGCGGTGCAGATGAGGTGATGGGTGTGCAAGTCGGCGGTCCCTCCGGCACCTTTATTTCCAATCGGGAACTTGACCGCACCTTGGCATTCGAAGACTTGTCTTCTGCTGGTTCGTTCATGGTGTTCAACAACACCCGCAGTATTTTTGCGATTGCCCAAAACTTTACCGAGTTTTTTGCTCACGAAAGCTGCGGCTTTTGCGCACCTTGCCGGGTCGGCACCTCGCTGCTGAAAAATCAGTTAAATAAAATTATCGACGGCCACGGCGCAGCCGTGGATTTGGAAGAATTGAACGAGCTGTGTTTACTGGTAAAAAATAATAGCCACTGCGGCTTGGGCGAATCCGCCGCCAACCCGATTTTAACCACCTTGACTGCTTATCCGGACCTGTATTTAAAGCAATTGAAGCACAGTAGTTTTTCGCCGGGTTTTGATCTGGATGCCACCTTGGCCATTGCCCGCCGCATGGCGCAGCGTGACGACGACGCGGCGCATTTGTCGCAAGTGGAGAATTGATATGAGCGGCACCCTTATCATAGACGGCCAAACCATCCCGTTCAGCGCTGGCCAAACCGTGATCGAAGCCGCCCGCACCGCAGGCGTGTACATCCCGCACTTGTGCCATAGACCCGGCTACACCCCGCATGGCAGCTGCAAGCTTTGCACCGTAACAGTGAACGGCCGCACCTGTTCGGCTTGCACCTATCCGGCCGCCGACGGTCAGACCGTGGTCAGCAATAGCCCGGAACAGCAGCAAGACCGCCTGCGCATCACCCAAATGCTGTTCGTGGAAGGCAATCATTTTTGCCCGTCTTGCGAAAAATCCGGCAACTGCCAGCTACAAGGCGTGGCTTATCATTTGCACATGCTGGACAATCATTTCCCGCATTTCTATGCGCAACGGGAAATGGACGCCTCGCACCCGGATATCTTGATCGATCACAACCGCTGCATTTTCTGCAATCTATGCGTACGCGCCAGCAAGGAAAAAGACGGTAAAGAGGTGTTCGGCATCGCCGGACGTGGGATCAACAAACGCTTGATCATCAATTCACCCAGCGGCCTGCTGAAAGACAGCGACATCAGCATCGACGACTCCGCCGCCCATGTATGCCCTACCGGCGCCATCCTAATCAAGCGCAGCGGCTACCAAGTGCCAATCGGCGAGCGGATTTACGATCACCATCCGATCAGCGAAGTAGCCTGCAACGCCGCCGACACCATCACCGAGGGCAACCATGGCTGCTAATAAAGTCAAAATTGCCACCACCTCGCTGGCCGGCTGCTTTGGCTGCCACATGTCGTTTCTGGACATAGACGAGCGTTTGTTGACCTTGGCCGAAGTGGTCGAATTCGACCGCTCGCCGCTCACCGACATCGAACACTGCGGCCCGTGCGACATCGGCTTAATCGAAGGCGGCGTTTGCAATTCCGAAAACGTCCATGTACTGCGCGAATTTCGCAATAACTGCAAAATTCTGGTGGCGGTCGGTGCCTGTGCCATCAACGGCGGTCTGCCGGCGCTACGTAACTTTTTTAAGCTGGAAGATTGCCTACTGGAAGCCTACCAAGACGGCATAGGCGTGGATAATCCGCAGATACCCAACGACCCCGAATTACCGCTATTACTGGATAAGGTGCGACCTATCCATGAGATCGTCAAGATCGATTATTTTATGCCCGGCTGTCCGCCGTCCGCCGATGTATTCTGGACCTTCCTCAGCGCATTGATCGAAGGTCGCGATCCGAATTTACCTTATGCATTAGTCCATTACGACTAATAGGGAACCGCTGTGTACGAACATCTTGAAACCGCAGACCCGGCTTTAGTCGCAGCCGGCAAGTTAAAACGGGTTGCTGTCGATCCAGTCTCCCGTGTGGAAGGCCACGGCAAAGTGACCCTACTGTTGGATGAAGACAATAAAGTCCAACAAGCCCGCCTGCATATCGTCGAATTTCGCGGCTTCGAAAAATTCATCCAGGGCCGCCCTTACTGGGAACTACCGGTAATGGTGCAACGCTTGTGCGGCATCTGCCCGGTCAGTCATCATTTGGCGGCTGCCAAGGCCATCGACCAGTTGGTCGGCGTCGATCCCGCCAATCTGCCGCCGGCAGCGGATAAATTACGCCGTTTACTGCATTTCGGTCAGTTGTTGCAGTCGCATGCTTTGCACTTCTTCCACCTGTCTAGTCCGGATTTGCTGTTCGGTTTTGAAAGCGAGATTGGCAAGCGCAGCATCATCGCGGTGTTGGCGGATTATCCGGATATTGGCTTGCAAGGCGTGAAGTTGCGCAAATACGGCCAGGAAGTGATCCGCATGGTCTCCGGCAAGCGTATCCACGGCACCGGCGCGATTGCCGGCGGCATGAACAAAGCCTTAACCAAAGAAGAGCGCGACTATTTAAAACAAGACATTGCGCAGATCGTGATCTGGGCGAATGCGGCTTTGCAACTGGTCACCAAAGTCCACACCTCCAACCTGCCCTATTACGACGACTTCGCCACCATTCGCAGCAAATACCTGAGTTTGATCAAGCCTAACGGCGCGCTGGAGCTTTATCACGGCGGCATTCGCGTGAAAGACGAGCAAGGTGGAACCCTGGTTGATCATTACGATTACTGCGATTATCCGGAATTGATCCGTGAAGAAGTGCGCTCGTGGACCTATATGAAATTTCCTTACCTGACTTCAGTCGGTAAAGCCGATGGCTGGTATCGGGTGGGACCGTTGGCACGGGTCAACAATTGCGACTTTATTGACACACCGCTAGCCGAAGCTGCGCGTGTTACGTTCATGCAGCATGGAGGCGAAGCCTTGGTGCACAGCACCCTGGCCTTCCATTGGGCGCGCATGATCGAATTGCTGCATTGCGCGGAAAGCATTCAAGCCTTGCTGGATGATCCCGATTTATTAAGCAGCGACCTGGTCGCCAAAGGTGAAAAACGCCACGAAGGCATAGGTGTCATCGAAGCACCACGCGGCACGCTGTTTCATCACTATCAAATCGACGAAAACGACATCGTCACCAAAGCCAATCTGATCGTCTCCACCACCAGCAATAACACGGGGATGAACGAGTCGGTAAGACAAGTGGCAGCGGAATATTTATCTGGCCGAGAATTGACCGAACCGCTGCTGAATAACCTGGAAGTAGCGATCCGCGCCTACGATCCATGCTTGTCCTGCGCCACGCACGCGGTCGGTAAAATGCCCTTGCAGTTGGAACTGGTCGATGCCGAAGGCAAGTTGGTGGATAAACTGATTCGGCATAGCAACGGCGAATTTATTCACGGTAGCGAATGACCAAACCCATCCTGGTGTTCGGTTACGGCAACCTCAGCCGTGGCGACGATGCCGTTGGTCCGTTGGTGTTGGACTATCTAGCCGAACATCTCGACTTAAGCAATATCGAACTGCTCAGCGACTTTCAATTACAAATCGAACACGCGCTGGATTTGCAAGATCGCGAGTTGGTGGTGTTTGTCGATGCCTCGGTAACTTGCCCTGATAGCTTCACCTATACCCTTCTATGCCCTGCGCAGGATCACAGCTACACCAGCCATGCGCTGAGCCCGGCGGCACTGCTGTCTGTCTATCAAACCGTCAGCAAACAACCGCTTCCCCCCTGCTATTTGTTAAGCATCCAAGCCGAAGCCTTTGAATTGGGTACGGGGTTAAGCGAACCCTGCGCTGCCAATCTTCAGCAAGCTTGCCGATTTCTGGAACAACTGTTGGCGCAGCCACTATCCACAATCGTTTAGCTTCGATTTGAAAACCTGGTTCCATCAGGTTTTGACTTAGTCAGTTCCGAACCAAATACAAAGCCCTAATTACTGCCGCCAGCAAAACGCAGCGCGAAGCTTGATTGACTATGCGGATTAGCAGGGTAGCCTGATCGCTAAGGAAGACTAATTTGTTAACTAAATTGAACCGGTGGCAGGGCGTATTTTAACTAGTCGACTGAGATAAAAAGGCTTGGTCAGTCTTACAGATTAAGCCCTCGTATCGATACATTTTCTTAGACTAGTGGTGAATGACATGATGAGAGAAATACTAGAAGTTGTAATGCTGTTGGGCTTGATGGGGGGCCTGTTTTTCGTGAAAAATGAGTTCGAGAAAGACAAGCAGGAAAGGCTGAGCGCCGGAAAACCAGAAAATAGGGAATAAAATAATCAGCGGTCTGGTACCCTCAACCGCCGCTTAGGGCTACACCTGATTACCAAAGCATCACTTAACCGGCAAACAGCCTGCTTTTTTAACTGTAGCAGCAGCACCATTCAAGGCAGAAGACGGCCTGGCCCAGGCAACTTCGACCCGAAACGCAACTCGAGCGTTAAGCAGGACGGGGGTTTCAAACCCCCTTCACACTGCTGCGCAAATCCGGCTTTTGTTTAGTTCGTCAGCAAATATTGGCGTTGTACGCCGCTATAACTGCCATGAACGCGTGGGGTATCGCCAAAAATAAACGACGAACCAACACAGCCCATTTGCCGGATCAATAGTATGAGCGTGACTCATGGCGAAATTCGTTGAGTTGCCGTTCGTGGTAATAGAGATCGTCTCGGGCACGGTCTCTGTCATGTCCTAACTGCCTAATATCGTCACGCACTCTCGCCCGCTCTTTGTCGGTTAATTTGCTGTCACCCAGGCTGCTTTCTTTTCTGGAGAGTTCGTTGTCAATCCGCTGAATTTCAGCCCGCTCTTTATGGACCGAGTGAGCTGCTGAATGGTATCGACTAAACACAACATCAATCTCTGGCGGACAAACATGGCGATAATCATGTCCGTCCAAACCCTCCTTAAATGCATTCTCGAGCCGGCAGTAGTCTTTTAAGCCCTGATCGCGGCCAGCAAAATACTGCGAATCATTAACCGCGACGCCGTATTCAGAGCAGGCTTTATGGTGATCATTTAACCGATCTGTCGTCGCGCCGGCACGACCATCTTGAACACCCAGCCCAAACCAGTCAGCGCGCTTACAGTCTTGTTGGCTAAGCGTTGCACAGCCCGTTAGAAAGAGCGCTAATACACAGCCTATTAAGCGTTTCGTCATGACTTTTCCTTCCTAATTAAGATAGTGACCACCCCAAATGAGCCGCAATGGCTTTTAGCACCATGCGGGCCCAATGCCGGATTTAAGTATAACCAGCGAAGTTGAATTATAGCCAACTTAAGAAATCAAACGAACGCCGGTGGATAAGTGAGTGGAAAGTACGGATTGAGATCGGCCCACAGGACTTGCCATTGCTTGCGTCTAGTAAGTAGCCCACGAAAATCGATAATAGCCAAAAGTTAACAGCTAGCAGTTTCAACCTAACAAAGCGGGCAGTTTGTTGGGGATTTATGGTTGCTTAGCGCCGAGACATCCGCCAAGTCGGCTAAACTTTGCATATCCGCCGGATATCCGCGTGAAGGAGGCATTGATCAAATTTCAGACCTAAGATCACAGATTACCGTCGTTATCAGACGTCCAAAGCCATTTAGTGTTGGCACCATCACTTGCCCAACGAACAATCAATCACCGGCGGCTTAATCAGATTGACGTTCTACGAATTATTTTCAATTAAAGGCGGAGGCGTCGCAAATTATCGACTTTATTGCGAGATTAAAAACACTTATTAAATTAGCTCAATGGAAAATCCTTTGCTTACTGTTATCCTGAGCAAAGCGTATCTCAATTAAAAATAAACTACTATGAAAATGCCATTGCATGACGTAAAGCTGGGATATAGGTTCAGCGTATTAATTTGCTGTGTCGTGTTAGGTTTTGGCATTTATGGGCTCTGGTCATTTAAAACACTTAGCCAACTCAAGGTTAATGGCCCCATCTATAACCGTATCTTGCAGGATAAAGATCTCGTTGCAGATATACTGCCGCCACCTGAATACATCATAGAATCATACTTAGTTAGCCTGCAACTCATGACCAGCCCAACGATCGATAGACCGGCTTTGATTCGGCGCTTGGAAACCTTAAGAACTGAGTTTTATCATCGCTATGAGTTCTGGATAAATGCCAATTTATCCGGAGACTCGCCTGTTGTATTGCTAGAAAAATCTCATACACCTGCCGTCATTTTCTTCGATATTGCTTTTACTGAGTTTTTACCGGCATTAGATCGCGATGATCAGATTAGCCTCAACGCTAGCATGAGCAAAATGAAGCATGCCTATGAACAACATAGAAATGCCATTGACGATTTGGTCAAGGTTGCAAACACCCGAGTTCATATTGATGAATTGTTTGCCAATCAAGAAGTTTTAAATTCCACCAGGCTGATGTTGGCGGTTTTAGTATTGGCAATGGTTATTTTTGGGGGAATAATTTTAAAAATAAGCCTGTTACTCAATCGACAAATGAAACGATTGCAATTAACCACGTCGCAGTTGCATGCGATATTTTCTACCGTTCCTAGCGGTATTATTACAGTTGATAAGTTGGGCAATATTAAGTCCTTCAATTTAGCCGCAGAACAAATATTCTGCATTCCTAGCAAAGACATAATAGGCACTAATTTTAATAATTTAGTTCTAGATAAGACCGATAACTTCCTATCACATTTTTTTAAAGAGGGGCAATCTGACAGAGCCGAACGATTTCGAGAAATACAAGCAAAACGGATGACGGGTGAACTATTTCCTGCGCATTTGCGGATGGATACTATGAGGGTTAATGCTGAGCTATATGCTTGCTGTGTAATAGACGACATAACTGAAATTAAGACTTTACACAATCAGCTAAGTCAGGCGCAAAAATTAGAGGCGGTTGGCCAACTTGCATCAGGCGTTGCGCATGAAATCAACACCCCAAACCAATTTATAGGCGATAACCTCTCGGCACTGATGGATAACTTTAAAAATATTCAAGGTTTCCATAATGAACTAAGACAATCCGCCGACGAAACCATGCTGCCTATCGTAAGTCACCTAGAGGACAAATACGACCTAACTTATATCCTCGACGACAGCCCAAAAGCCATTTTTGAGGCTAGACAGGGCGTAGATAAAGTTGCGGCGATTGTTAATGCAATGAAAATGTTTACACATATCGGCGATACCAAAATGATGCAAAAAGTCAATTTGCATGAAATGCTCAATAACGTGCTTATTATTTGTCACAACCATTATAAATATAATGCATTAATTGAAAAGGATTTTAGCCCTGATATTAATATTATTGACTGCTATCCAAACGAGCTTAGCCAGGTGTTTTTAAATCTGATTGTTAATGCATCTGATGCTATCGAAGAAAAGCAGGAAGGAATTGGCATCATAAAAATTACCACCAGGCGACAAGCTGAAACTATTGAGATCTTAATACAAGACAGTGGTGCCGGCATTGACCAAGATATACAAGAAAAAGTATTTAACTTGTTTTTCACTACAAAACCGATTGGAAAAGGCACCGGGCAGGGTTTAAGCTTATCTCACACCATTATTGTTGATAAACATCAAGGCAAATTGTTCTTTGAATCAAAAGCTGGATTAGGTACCACCTTTTATATTCAACTACCCGCCAATTAGAACTTGTGCAGAAAACCTATCTTAGTGATTGTAAAAAGGCTGATTCGAAATAGAAGTGCAATACTTCGATGTTAGTAATGGGTTATTTCAAAGTGTTTACCGGGGTTCGCGTTGCTCTACTCAGCCTACAAGCTATAAATAGCGACCCAAAGCTGACAGATTAATTTTGACTCGAAGCGAACATTCCTCCGATTACGCTATCGCTAATCGGAGCTACACGGGCTGAAATTGCTCAAGCCTAACTGTCCACAATTCAGTTGATCGCAGTGTAGGTTAGGGTGAGGCACGAACCCTAAAATGACAAGCCTCCCACCACAACCAACCATAAAAGACGGACATTACCGTCAACAAAACAGCCAATGCTGGTCAAAGGTCAAGCCGATTAAAAAATGTTGGGGTTCGTGCCACACCCCAACCTACGAACCTAAGGACGAACGATTAAAGGTTCTTTCGACGAGCGAAACCGAAAAAACTCAAAAGACCGGTACTAAATAATAAGAAACCTCCTGGTAATGGAATCTGCGAAGGTACAATAACACCATCGTAAATGCGTAATGATGCGATCCTTCCATCTGCAAACTCATTTTGTGCGGGACCGACAAGGTTGTCGACAAAAAATTGCAATAGATGTCCAGGGTTATTTGCATTATCCAGGTTCAATTGGTCAGTATTTGAAACCATTTCTAGGTTACCATTAAGATATGCTTTGACTTCTTGGACTCCATTGACTACAAAGTTTGTAAGGACAACATTGTGAAACCCAGGGGTTGTAAATATTGAGGAACCTGTTATTTCGGGATATACATTCAATGTATTTTCGGGTGCAACATAGAATCCATTATCGGATTGACGGTTTTGAGTATCCATTATTCTTCGCCATCCTCCGCCAAATGCCGCTGATTCCAAAAACTCAAAAGTCAGCTCGACCGAGTAATTGTTGTAGGCTACCAGCCCAGTTGCATCTAATTGTAAGCCCGCATTTAGAGTGGAGTCACTCCCATCGCCGTTCCAGCGGAAAACACGTTGACTCTGCCCGTTAACAATTGCTGTTTCGAATCCATTAAGCCCTAATGGATCAATCGAAACCAATGTCGGCGCAGACACCCCATCTCCTGCCAGAGTGTCATTGAATGTATACGTTGCCACCAACACGGCTGCATTCGCCGAACCTGATGCCAGAATAATCGCAGCAATACTGCTACCTAATAAATTCCGTCTAAACATAAGTAATATTCCATAAAAAGAGTGGGAAATATGACATTTCCTAACCTGAAAACATCATGGTGATTTACGCCATTTCACTTTTTGAATTCGCCTATATTTTACGTCTAGTTCAATGGCAAAATTAACATAGCAAATATTGGACCGCCGTCTTTATTTAAAATATAAATCAATAAATTGATTTATATTTTAGAAAGTGGCATTTGTGGGTTTGTAAATTTTTTTGACAGGGCCCTAAGATTTTCTGAACAACACGAAGCGCATCCTTCGGGAATTTTGCGGCTCGTAAACTCACCCCCCTCTTCGCTCGATTTAGGCAGGATATTTGTCATTGGCTTTGTTGTTCCGTCCGGCAAATTTTGTCCTTTCTCCCAGGTAAAGGCTTCATTGGCTTTGAGAACCAACAAACCTCAATCCGCCCCTCTAAGCTCCACCGGCCTTCCCATACATAGCCTTAAATACACTCTCGCTATCGCAATGCCATTGATCACAAACGACATGGTAATCGGTGCTGCAAACCAGGGATGTTGACTGCTGGCATGCGACAACAACAAATCCTCGCCCAAAAATGCCGGCGTGATGGGGAAGCCGACCAGACCTAAAAAGCTCAAAAACAACATCAGTGACCAACCGGGACGGGTTTCGGCAAAGGCCCGGAATACGAAAGGCGCATCGGCAAAATTGTAATGTCTCAACAATACGCTCAGCGCCCAGATGCCCAAGGCCCAGGAAGGAATGATGCCGCTGAAAAATAGCGCGACGTCGTACCAAGCATCAGGCACCATCATCCAAACCGCAACGCCGGCCAAGATACTGCTCAAGGCGACGCTATGCCAAACCTGGAACGGGCTGTGTTTGTTGCTGAACGCGCTCAAGGACACCACCGCCATCGCCAGCGAGATCGGCATGGATAGATAGGTTCTGGCCACGCTACTGACGCCGGACGCGGCAATAGCAATGATCAAGATCAGCGCCAGCCCAGCCAATAGCTTCACCCAAAGGCTGACAGCGTTTAGCTGCCGCCCCATGTTTTTCAATGGCTCCCACAAGATCTTCTTCACTAACAACTCCAACTGTCCTTCCTGCAAAGCAAATACATATAAGGTGTTTTGCAAGACATCCGGCAGGGAGTCGCGAATCGATGTTGGCAGAAAAGTCAGTTTTTCATTGCTTTTGATGTAGAACTGGCTATCGACATTGCCTTCCACCCGCAGCAAATGGGCGACGATGGACGGCGATACCAGCAATTGGTAGCAGCGCAAAAAGGCATTACCCATGAAGTGCAGCAGCACCAAACCTTCCAAACCCAAAGCCAGCTCGACAAACATAATCCCCACCTGGGCGATGGAGGCATAAGCCACCTGCCCTTTGATATTGGATTGGGTTTTCTCGGCCAAGGTGGCAACAAACACTGTGAACACACCGATACTGAGAACAATAAAACGCGGCAGATAGTGATAACTCCAGATCGGCATGGTCCGCAATAATAAAAAGACACCGAGATGAATCGATAAGGCGCCATAGAAAATCGCACTGGACGGTGTTGGTCCTTCCATCGCGCGGGGCAACCAAAAACTGAATGGAAATTGCGCCGATTTGCCGGAGGCCGCCAAAATAATGAGCCAGGATAAAATCGACAAAGACGCGTAGCCGGCCGGTGGAATGTTGTTGGGATCGAACATGGTCAACAACTGGCTAAAATGCTGACTTTCGTGAAACAGCAAATGGCTCATCCAGGTACCGACCAACAAACCGACATCGCAAAAGCGGCAAATGGTGTAAGCGCGCAAGGCGTTGCGCACCGGTTGTGGCCGATGCCGATAAAAGGCGATCAGCAAGAATGAGGAAATTCCGACGATCTCCCATCCCGCAAATAGCATATCGATACTTCCAGACAGCACAATCAGGTTCAAGCCAAAAGCAAACCCAAAAATGGCCTGAAAGAAGCGTTTGTAACCCGCCTCCCGATGCAAATAGACCCGACAATATTTAACGATCGCCGAGAACACCGCCCACACCACAAACAAATACGCCGCACCGACTCTATCCAGAAAAAACAGTAAGGGGAATTGGTAATCCTCGTGTTGATATAGCACCAGCCATTGATATTCGTAGTTCGCGAAACCGTGAGCTGCCCACAAAACCAGCAGACCCAGCACTGCAACACCCTTGAGACGGGTCATCCACAGACTGATGGCGGCAATGCGATGCTCATTGTCCGGGCTGACGAAAATCAGTAAAAAGCCAATCAACGGCAATAACACACACGCCAACAATAAAATACTCATCCCTGCCTCCTTGCCAATTCATGCACTGGAATGGTCCGAGTTTGTCCGACGATGATTTTTTCCGAGCAACTGGCCACCGGCACCGGCCTAACGGCGTCAGGTTCGGCCACCTTCCAGCCCTGGCTACTGTATAGATACAACGCGCGGCTCAGAGGATCGCAAGCCACCAGGCGTATCCACTCGTTATCCAGCCATTCCCGCAAGCCGCCCAGCATAGCGATTGCCTGATCGGCAATCGCAGTGGTTTGTTCCACCACCATCAGCAGGCGCGCCGGCTCGTGCACTTCGATCATTTGCGATGGCAAGCCGGTACGCAAATCGCCTTCCACGCCGTTTGCCACACCCAACAGACCGATCACGTTATGCGGCAGTTTGGTGCCGGCGCCGTACACAGAATTATCGATGCGCGAAAACAGATACTCCAGATTGATCCCGCCGCACACTGGAATTACCGCCGACAACACTTTCACCAAGATAGAGCCATCGCTATCACTGTGTGGATCGTAAGATTGCAAAAACGCCCGCCGGTCCAAGAACAAATGCCGGGTCAAATCGCGCCGCCCCACCACGCAGTACAGATTATTGGAATGATTCAGTTCCGGGCGCGGCTCGAAAATCGACGACGCCCGCGCCACCACATGTCGGTGAGCTTCTTCATTACTATGCGATTTTGGCCCCAACTCGAACCAGCGGCAGCGCTCGCGCGCATTGCGCAGCAAGGCCTCTTGCATGCTGTGTTGAAAGCTCTGCAGTTGCTCGCGCGCGGTTTTATCCAACTCCTGTTGATCGAAATAGGTGATCTCGTCTCGACTGGTGTTATGCAATGCCGGCACAAAATGCGTGGTGTTCGGTATGTCGATACCTCGTTCGCGCAAAATCTCTCTGACCTGCGGATGGTTGGCCATCCAGGCAAAAGCGCGCGCATTCGGAGCCCCAGGCTTGCCCGAGCAAGCGCCACAGTCATACGCGGCGAAGTGCGGATTGTTGACGCTACTGGAGCCGTGCGCCACAACCACGACCAATGGGGCAAACTGTTTGGTCAGACCGATATTGCGCAGCAAACCGCCCACCCGATCCGCCATTTCCGTCACCGAAAAACCCAGCAAGTAGCCGTCTTCGTTGGGCTCGTCGCTCTCACGCAATAAGTGTAAATGCCCATGGGCTTCCACTTCGCTCAAACTTTGGATGCCGGGCAGTTGACCGCCTGGGCGCAGCACGCTCCAGCCCAGTCGCAAGGCATACGCCAAACCCAGGGTTTGCGTGTATAACCAGCCGCGCAACATCGAATGCGCACCAAAATGCATGTTCGATAGCGATTGGCCCTTCTCTGCTTTGTCTGGCTGCGACGTATCCGTCGACTCCAGAATAAGATGTTTCGGTTTTATCACCGCAGGACACTGCGCTACCGGATACGCATCTTCCAACCCTTGGTAGAGAAAATCGATACCAAAAAAACCGGGTGCGCCGAAGGTTTCAATACCCGCATCCATTTCCTCTAGGTAACGCCGCAGCGAACATTCTCTATCATCGATACAAAACAGCGCCTGGACTTTGGGCCTTTGCTCAGTTGGCTGCGCAATGGGAGCTTGCACGCGCAAGGCCATCAGCAATTCGGAATGCAGAGACCACTCCATTGCCTCGTGCCATACTCGCATTTTCAGCGGTACCTGCGGCTTGATCGCATCGCGTTCCAACAAAGGAATTTCATGTAGATTTGGCAGCTGTTCGATCCGCGGAAAATCGTGGCCGTACTTCTTATCGATAAACGCCAGCTCGCAGGCTAGCTCCACCGCCAATAATTCTTTCAGCGAGATTGCCCTCGGTGCCAATAACACATTGGGTTGCGTTTCAATTATCCGCACCATTCCAGACCAACCCGGATGCGCCAGCAACACTTCCAGCAGGTATTGATCGTACAAGGTTTCATCACCGACGATTTTGCCTAAGCAATTTAAAATCACCTGATCTGGGCCCGCATCCAGCATTTGCCTAACCACGGGCTGATTAAAGGGATACAACGGTAGCAGGCTGTTCTGTACCAAGCGTAAGACGCAATCCCAGAAGTGCTCGTCCGGTTTGGGCATTGCCCAACGGCTAATGCCTTGATCGAGAAAATTGCTTAGTAATCTGAACATCACCGGATGCACCATACCGTTCAAATCAATTTCCAAACGATTCAACCAGGCGGTACGAAGCCCGTGGTTTGCCAATGATTGCGGTGGGTAATGACTGTGACCGTAAGGTTCGAACAGCGTCGCTCGCAATCCCTCCTCTTGATAAACGCTGCAATTGGCCTGAGCAATCGCCCATTCCAGGGCCTGATCGCTGATACGGCCTTCCTGATAGCGTTTTAGGTAATCGGCTAATGGCAGATAACTTTTCGCACCATACACCTGCGCCGCCACCGCTACCCCTTCGTGGAACGGATAGTCTTGAACGGCATGCAGGGTATTGTGATGAATAAAATCCTTTATTGGTCCCTGGCTAGGCAACCAATGGGCGATATGGTCTATCACCACATCCAAATCAAAAGCGCTATTTTGGGCATGTTTGGGAGCAGAGTCGGACATTTGTAGCTTAAACCTCGTTAATAAAACGGCTTGAGACCAGTTGTCTCTTATCTAATATTGTGCATAGCGCGTGCCAAAGCCGTAATCTCTGGCTTGCGAGCCCCAAAACCGGCCTTAGAAAGCGCGATTGCGGTGCAAATCAACCAGCGATTTGGTTGAATTTGGCGTTTCAACCGTCCCGTTGAGACTGAATTGTCTGGAGATGCGCCGGTAAGGGCTGATTTACTTGGGCTGAGGGGATAGCTTTCAACATGGCACGCTTCTCGCTGCACTAAGGTTTTCCTGAGCTTCTTGAGAAAACCCATGCCTAACTCATCTTCAAGCATCGTTCCAAAATCCGGGCTGCCAGGGCTTATTGAAAACTGGCGTAGCGACCTGCTTTCCGGCTTTTTAGTGTTTTTAATTGCTCTGCCACTATGTTTAGGCATTGCGATGGCATCGGGATTTCCTCCCATGTCCGGCATAATTTCCGCGATAATCGGCGGTGTTTTGGTATCGCGCCTGAGTGGTTCCTACGTAACCATCAATGGTCCCGCCGCCGGCTTGATTGTGGTGATCGTCGATGCGGTGCAATCCCTGGGACAAGGCGATGCAATGGCGGGTTATCGCTACACGCTGGCCGCCATTGTGATTGCCAGCGTCTTGCAAGTGCTGCTGGGCGTGTTCAAGGCCGGTAAGCTCAGCGCTTTTTTTCCCTCATCCGTCGTGCACGGTATGCTGGCGGCCATCGGCATCATCATCATGGCCAAGCAGATCCACACTTTGCTGGGGGTTAAACCGGAAGCAAAAACCCTGTTGGGCACCATCGCCGAGATCCCGCATTCGCTGATGGAAATGAATCCGGAAGTATCGTTGATCGGCTTGCTAGGCTTGTTACTGTTGATACTCTGGTCGGTGATCAAACACCCTACGTTAAAAATGATTCCCGCCCCGCTACTGGTGGTATTGCTGGGCTTGGCTTTGGGCCAGTATTTTGATTTGGATCATATCCACCAATACTTGTTTCTGCCGGATGCGGCAATTCTGCCGCATCACGAATTCAGCGTCGGCCCGTCGTTTCTGGTGGCAGTGCCCGAACATTTTCTAGCCGGGTTTTATTGGCCTGACTTTGGCAAAATAGCCACCGGCGAATTTTGGCTGGCCGTTTTGACCATCTGGCTGGTCGGCAGCCTGGAAAGTTTGTTGAGCGCCTCGGCGGTGGATAAGCTTGACCCGCACAAACGTAGCTCCAACCTGAATCGCGATTTAACTGCAGTCGGCATCGGCAATATCGTTGCCGGGATGGTGGGCGGTTTGCCGATGATAGCCGAAATTGTCCGTAGTTCTGCCAACATCAACAACGGCGCGAAAACCGGCTGGGCCAACTTCTTTCACGGCTTGTTTTTATTGGTCTTCGTCGCGCTGTTTCCGAAGCTGATTCACGAAATCCCGTTATCGGCACTGGCAGCATTATTGGTGTTTACCGGCTTCCGTCTAGCCTCACCGAAAGAGTTTGCGAAAACCCTGGCGGTCGGTGTCGACAATTTTGCAGTGTTCGTCATTACGATTCTCGGCGTCTTGGCTACCGACTTATTGGTAGGCGTGGCGATAGGCATCGCGGTGGAATTGGCGATTCACGTCAGCCGTGGTTTAAAACTACGCAACGCATTTTCAATGGCGTTTAACGTGCTTCAAGCCGATGCACACACCTATCACATTGAGGTGTCCGGGGCGGCGGTGTTCTCCAACTTCATCACCTTAAAAAGCTTATTGGCGGACTTCCCGGAACGCAAAATGGTGTTTTTCGACCTGACCGAAGCCAACTTGATCGACCATACCGTGATGGAATTCATTCACCATTTTGCCGAAGACTACAACCTGGCGGGTGGAGTATGCAAAATTGTCGGTTTGGACGATCACGAGAGTTACTCCGCTCACCATCTCTCGGCGCGCCGCAAACTCATGCTTTGATCAGCGTTAATACCCCCCGGCATCAGAAACCGGCGGCGTAAAAAGCTAAAGGTCAGACCTGCGATAGATCTTGCTAAAACCTATCTTTGTCCTGCTGAAATTGCGGATGGTAAGGTCCGGCTGGCAAGCCTTTGGGCGGCTGAAACGCCAAGAAATTAGCCTGCTTGGCTAAGGGCAAGTAATCGGTGACCAAAGCGTTGATTGCTGCCGACACAGCCATGAATATTAAATCGCCGCCGCCTGATTGCTGCACATAGCCCTGATCGTTTTTCCACAAGACCTGCCCGGTTTTGGTGTCTTTTAAAATATATTCCATGGACACCACCACCGATGACACCAGCCCCAAATATTTTGTACTCCAGTCTTTGATCGTCACTAGTAATACGGCGTCGGCACCAAACAACTCGTAAAAGCGTTCGGCGGGCAGTTGATGCACATGCCCGGCTTCAACGAGGCCGAAATCGCGCAGAATCATGTCCGTTAAATACACCGGAAACACGTAGTAGCCACGCTCAGCCAAGGGCTGGGTAATGCTGGTTATGAACACAGAATTTGCCGTCACTTCCGGCGACTCATTGACCACCGGCACCACCACAATCGAGCGCGGTTGATGAGCGTAAAAGGCATCCATATCGCTACGGCGCGGCGCGGCGCAGGCTTGCAAAAGACAGGCTAGCAAAATAATCAGAAACACTCTCATTTTGGCGCTCCCTTGCTTACTGGCTCGGCGGTGGGTGTAGGGGCGGCAGTCGCTGCTTTATCTTTCTGCTCAATCTTTTCAATCAACTTATTCATCAAGGCTTGCGACTCAGGGTACAAAGCGCGCTCCTTTTGAAAGTTGGCAATGGCACCGGCTTTATCGCCACGGGTATACAGCAAAAATCCGTAATCGGCATACACGCCCGGCGGCACTCTTCTGTGTTGGGTTTCGGCCCCGAGGATGGTTTGACTCAAATAGGCATCAGTCTGCTGCGCATTGTTTTGCACATAACGCTCGAACAAACTGGTTTCGTAATCGCCCCAATAAAACAGTCCGGACGGGGCGCAGCCGGTCAACATCACGGCTGACAGCAAAACCATGAAGCCAGCCGTCATTCGACTACGAAAACTTAAGTACATATGCAGAATCCTTTCAGTGTTTTGCTTACTGCGGGGCTTTACCACGGGCATCCAGGGTCGAAACCACATTGTTGATCATATTGACGATGGCAGCATCAATAGCCTTACCTTCAAGGGTTGAATCGAAACCTGCCGTGCCGCCAAAGCCCAAGGTGCTGGACGCTGAAATAGACGCCTCTCCAGAACCCTCCTGGCTGTAAAACACCGCCCCGGTTTTAGGATCGACTAGCCTCAACACCACCCTGGCGCGCGCCCGCTGAGTTTTTTCTTTGCCAACCAACCACACGCCGCCGGTGGTATCGCGGCCCAACTCCACCACGGAGCCCATCACCAAGGCATCGACACCCGTCAGGTTTTGCTTAAACTCGGCCTCGGTTTTGCCCATCAATTCGGCCTCCGATTTAAGCTTGTTAATGTCCTGGCGCTCAACCACATTGAAATGCTGCGTAGCCATCAGATGCCGAGACAATAGATCAGCGGCTTGCTTGCCAATTCTGTCACCCGATTGATCGGTAAACAGCCCACTGCCGTAAACCGATTCGTTGGTAAATCGCGACACGGCAATCGTCATCCGACTGGCGGCCGGTAAGGGCGAGAAAGTCACCTGCGGGCCGCGATCTTGGACATTCTCATTAATTTCCCTGCTAACGCAACCGGTTAAAACCGCAGTCGAAACCATCAAAACCCACGCTAACGCAACTCTCATGTCTAGTTATCCTTATGTTCATCCAAAATATTCAGCAAACAGCTCAAATCGGCTTAGGGCGCAAAGCTTAACCTGCCTAACAATACTTGTCAGCAGTTTGCACTCCAACAATCTATCTCACCTCAAGCGTCGCGGCGAAACGCATCATGCCATCCTCGCGGTGCACCAGTTTCCGCAAACCCAATGCCTTGAAACGCGGCTCTTGGTCCAAGCCTTTTTTGTAAGCATCCTCGATCTTGACTGCCAATTCGTTATCGGCGGTAAATTGTCGCTCCGCCAAGTCGATTAACTTATTCGCCAATTCCAGCGTCAATTTGAACGATTCTGACCGGCCCTCTGCCTTGCCCAACACCGTCGCAAATGCTCGTCTGCTAATGGTCACCGAAATTTTGCTTTGCACGCCCTGCAACACTTCGTGATCAACGATAAACGCAAATAAACTGTCATCGAAGTAAATCAAGTCCGGTCGGATCGATAGCCGGAAGTAACGCTCCCGTCGCACCTCCACGATTATTTCACCGTCTTTGAGTGCCGCCGCTACATCACACAACTCCCGCTGTAACACAGAATCGTCAACCACCTCGATCCAGCCAAATGGATGCAGCAGTAGACTTGGCTTGTCTGCAACCAAGACAAACCCGCGCAAATGCGCCGCCAAGCCCAGCAGCAATTCAGCTTGATACGGCGACAGCGTTAAAGCCAAGGGCTTTTCTTTACCCAGCTTCCCTCCCGCAATTGGGGTACTGTTACTCAAAGACAAAATAATGCCGTAGTTATCCCTGTCCAAACGATAAGCGGGGGCAAAACTATCAGGCAGCTCATGTAAGGCTGCAACCAGCGCCGCCCGATCACCCTCAAAGTCGTCGAAAAGGGCTTTGATATAGGGAATCTTGCCGTCATTGCTTTCGCCGCGGGCGATGTCTTCCAATGTCAACCATGCCAAACGCTCATCACCGGCAATGCGTCGCGGCAAAAACAAAAAGCCTTCCAACGTCAATTGAATCTGGAATACATCCAGATAATATTCAGTCAACGCATGATTTGGCGCTACGCCCTGCACTTGCCGATACGGCTTCAGTCGTCGCCACAAGCTAAATTGATAATGTTCACCAAATCGCAAACCGGCTTCTTCGCGCAGTTCGCGTTGCAAGGTTGAAGGCAGCGCGTTCAATACCAAGTCCGAATTCGGCGCTTGCAACGCGGCCAACATCTGCGCGGAGTCGCTGACACCCAAAATGTCATTTTGATTCGCCCGCCCGCCAGGCAAACCATAATCGCCAGAGGCTTTGTCGAAACGTTTTTTGGTGTCCTCGCGTTGATAGAACAGAATTTTGCCGTCCAGCTTGATGATGCTCCAGGCCACATAGATAAACCGAATCGGCGGTGCGTGCCCAGTTGCGTGCTGGTCGCAACGAGCCTGTTCGATCCAACGTAACACATTGCACTGTTGATCCTTCCTGTCGTCGGCAATATCTCGGGTGTTCCAAAAATTGACAGGAAACAAGCGAGAATCGGCATCGCTCATCGCCGTCAATACCGACGTTGCCAGCAATTGCGCCGGAAACGACGCGAAGCACCATTCGCCGTTTTGCAGACGGGATTTATCCAATACCGCCAACGTATCCAGCAAGGTTTCCAATACACTGACGCAGGTTTCTGCTGCCGTGCGGTCAATTTGTTCTTTAACCAACGCGTCGATTAAAGCTTGACGCGGCACGCTGTAAAAATCGCCTTCTTCTTCGGCGAAACGGGGCAAATGGGGAAGCAGGGATTGGATTAATTGCGCAGCCATGAAATCTAAAGTCACAACAAATTAGAAAACGGTTGGGTATTTTTCCAACGATAGGTATGAAAATCGCGCTTGTCGGTGCTTAAAATTCGGCCATGCCCCAAATGGTCAGCCAAAACCACTAAAGACGCATCGGCAAAATCCATCGGTAAATCCGCGTATTGCTGCATCAGCAGCCATATTTTGTCTTTGTCACTGTTGGGTATTTCAAATACCTCAAATGCGCCAAGCTGATACATTTTCATAAAATTAAGCTTCGCTGATACGCATTGCCGCTTTAATAGAATATGGCAAACTTCCGTAATGACGGGATACGTGGTAATCAGTCTTTCAGTCATTTATTAAGCAAAATTATCCGCTTCCCGATGATGCTTATCTTTTTTATCACCCAAGGCCAGCCAAAAGCCTGTGTCGGCAATAATCATGCTTTATGGCTCCAATCCAAATAATTCTTATAGTTTTCCGATAGGTTACCGTCATCTTCCAGCGAGCCAATAAAACCAGATTGCTGCATGAGTTGATAGGCATTTTGCCCTTCGGTATTAACTGCGTTTTTAGTGAATACCTCATCAATAGCAAAAGCGATTAACTCAGATGTGGTTTTTTTGAGCGTTTTTTCCAGCGTGTGTAATTTATCTAAATGTTGACTATCTAGTTCGGCGGTGATTTGCATGGCTTCGTCCTATACGTTTAACTGAAAACAAAATTGCTGACTATGACCAATCAATATGGAAAATTTTTATGGTTCCCATGCTCTGCGTGAGAACCCAGTGGGAGGACGCTCCCGCGTCCCGAACCGCAGAGCGGTTCAGACTGCATTCCCACGCGGAACGTGGGAACGATAAAAAAGTTGGGCTTATTCATGTTGACGCGGAATTTCAATCAAAATGAGATCGTCAACATGTTGAAAATCCGAGTCAAACGTTAGTAGCGGGATATTGTTGACGATACAGGTTGCGGCAATCCAAATATCATTTTCGGGAATAGGCCTGCCTTTGGTTTTAAGTACCTTGCGGGTGTTGGCATATTCTTCCGCAACCAGTTCGTTGACATTCAATAAGCTACAAGCTCTAATAAATTCCAGACATTTTTGTTCGTTTTCCAGGCTTTTATTCGAGTTTTTGGCGCCGAAAAGCAATTCACCGCAGACGGTTACCGGTAGATAAATGTTCTGATAATTGTTCAGCAGGATGGCGACGGTGTGCTTGTTATTTAGCAAATCGATGACAATATTCGTATCCAGCGCAATCTTGTCTTTCACCATTCGCCCTCGATGGCATTAAATTCGTTGTCTATGATTGTCGTCATCTGCTGTGCCGATTCGTCATCCAGACAGCCAGCAAATTCTGAAATCAAAGCATTTTTCGGATGTTGCGGTGTATGTGTCAGTAGTTGCATGATCTCGAAAAGCTGGACTAAGGTAACGGGATTGTCGATACGCTCAATTTCGGTGATGAGTGTTTGCTTTACAGTCATTTGATGTCTCCCAAGTATTTCAGCAATAACGAATGTTTATGGTTCCCATGCTCTGCGTGGGAACCTAATTGGGGGACGCTCCAGCGTCCCGAACCGCAGAGCGGTTCAGACTGCATTCCCACGCGGAACGTGGGAACGATAAAAATTTTTCTTTCGGAATTTGTTTTATTTCTTCGATCAGTTGTTCTTGTAACATGGGGAATCTCCACTGATGTTATAAATAATTTTTAAAAATGGCTTTTTTTTATGGTTCCCATACTCCGTGTGGGAACCCAATTAGGGGACGCTCCAGCGTCCCGAACCGCAGAGCGGTTCAGACTGCATTCCCACGCGGAACGTGGGAATGATGAAAAATCACAACTCCCAGTCGTCCAAAAGCAAACCGTTGACCCGGCTAAATTCGCGGGTATTGTGAGTAATCAAAGTCACTTCGTTAGCCAGCGCTATGGCGGCGATCATGAAATCATTGGCGCCAATGGGCTTGCCAATGGCGCTTAACTCACTGCGTATCTTGCCGTAAAACCCAGCTGCTTCATCATCGAACGGCAAGGACTGGAAATTGGTGCAAAAGTTTTCGACCTTGCACAAACTGGCTTGTGGATTCTGGCTCTTCATCGCCCCGTATAGCAGCTCAGCCTTGACCACCGAACACAAAACGATTTGCTGCGGCTCGCACAATGCCAGCCGCTGTTTCAACTTGTCCGAGCGCTTGTTCAGAAAAACGATGCAGGCATTGCTGTCCAGTAAATAGTTCATAACAGCGCGTCAATGTCATTCAGCGCCGGTTGCTCGGGGCGCTCTAAAGGATCGTCCGCCAAACAACCATAGGTTTGCTCGATAAACGCCAACCAGTTTTGCCGTTCCCTGCTTTCCTGGCGAGGCTGAATAATCACCACTAGATCGACATCTTGGTTGGCATATTCAGCTGGTAGCGATAGATGCAGTTGGGCGTTGTTTTCTATGTGAGTGGTGAATTGCAGAGTTTTCATAGTCATTTACCTTGAGGGAAGCTGAGGTGGTAAATATACCGAGCAAGCGCTTCAATATATGGTTTTTCCAAATATTTGAAATCTTTAAATTTAATTTCAAGTGTTTTCTTGCTATTAATTGTTCCAACCTCAGGATAAGATGTAACGAGCCAAAACATTTGATAGAGCAAAGTAGAAAATAGCTGTATATCGTTTTTTAAACTTGAATTGCTTTGTTGAATGCTATTTGCTAGCTCATTAAAATAAAATCCATCTTTTATCTTTTCATCAAGTACCATATTTTTTAAGTTAAGATAGGCTTTAGCTATATCAGGTTTAAGCAAGTCGTTTTTAGCCTTATCCTTAAACAATTGTTCTTTTAAAACATTAGGAAATAAGGCAAACAAAATATTCTCATAAGACTGAACTTCCGAATCAAAGCCGAACATAAGCCGCATATTGATTATAAACAAGTATGCCAAGAGCTTTTCATCAACATTACTGAACAATGATGAATTATGAGTAACCCAATTCCGCACGTTTTTCATAATCCACGCTAAATTTCTTATTTTTTTTGTATCAGCCACATCCCATTCATGCGATATAGTTCTGACAAATAACTTGTAAATTGCTTGCTTGTTTTCTGGTTCTCGCAAAGGTAAAAAATTTTCCAATATTTCAAGATAGCTAATAATATCATCATGCTTAATAGCATCTTGATGAGAAACATAATCATTAAAAGACAGACTTTCTGGCGACAGTGTTTTTGCAAGTTTGCAGCCTTCAATAATTCCGCGCCGTAATCTTGAATATGGGTTCTCATAACAATTCTTAACCCAAGCTTGTACCTTTTCTTTATCGTCAGCTGAGTCTTTAGTGTAAATTATTGGTAATTCAATTTTGGCGTCTATAAAAGCTGATTTAATTGAAGTAAGATCACTACCATGATTGGAACAAAATAGGATGTTTTTTTCAGGGAATCCTAATTTAAAAATTAACTGCGTATAAAGATGATAGCCTGCAATATCTTGTAGCTCTTTTGTGGATTGGCTTAGTAAGGTTTCATCAACCCCGTCGGTTGATTTATATCCATGCCATTTTTCGAGAATTTTTACTACATTTGCATTAGGTAGACTTCCAGAATAGGCTGGCAAATTCATATCGAGAATTATAAAATCAATATCGCTCAATCTATTTTGGATAAAATCAAGACCATTTCCAAAGTTCAACTCAATAAACACACCTTCGGACTTTAATACGCTCCTTAATTTCTTCTTATCACCTAATAATTTCTCTGGCTCGATAATACCACCTAATACATTGCAGGCAATATCCTCACCGCCAGTTTGACTAGAAAAATCCTCGATCCAAAGGAAATAACTCATCTTTCACCTTTATTTACTCAATAACAATTCATTAGGGATGCGAAATTCAACCACAAAATTATCCGATGGTATTGGTTTGTTAAATTGACACCCAGTTTTTCGTGCTAGGGCCGACAAAAACGTATGACCTTTATGACTACCTTTAATCATAGTTCTTTCGTCTTGGACGCTGGGGTTACGACAACTTAACACTTGATTGCCGTCTCGCTCTGCCCATTCTAACGCCACCGGCTGTTTTTCCACCGAAGAATAGTATTTAAAGACATTCACCAAGATTTCATTGAGGAGAATGGTTAAAAACGATGCGGTGATGCCATATTCTTTGAAATGGATGTTCGCATGGTCAAAACCCGTCAATTCGAGTTTGAAAAAATGCTGCTCCAGCCAAAGCAAACGGGCAGCCAAATCCGCCGATTCGTTCAGTAGTTCAGCATAGGCCTGTTGCCATTCCGCCTGCAGTTTTCTCTCCAACTCGAAAAATTCCTCATCCCAGCTTTTATAACTGACATCGGCATCGCATAAGCCTTGAGCCTTTGCGTAAGCCATGTAATGCTGCTGAATTTTCTCGCTACCGGAAACAGACAGCAGATGCAGCATAATCATATCCAAGGTTGCACCGAAAACGGCTATTAAGTTGCTAGTTCCCTGCTTATCCTGCCTGAGCCTTTCTTTGAGCACAGTTTCATCAGTGGAAATGATGCTGAACACATCCAGCAAACCGCGCATGGTTTGCGCCGCTTCGGCATATAGCGCGGGTTGATTATCGTGGGTAGTGTTGTAAATGATGGCATCCAATGGGCTGCGGAATTTGTGGGCGAACATAGCCATGGTTTCTTCCAGTTCGCTTTCTTTGATCTTCAATTCCTTATTTGCTTTGTCAAGCATAACCTGTTGAAACAGGACTTCTCGAAACGGTTCGAATAATATTTTTTCATGATCTCTTATATTCTCTAAGACGCTCTCAAGATGCTCCTCGGCCAATGAATATTCTTGGGACTCAAGAAATACATTAAGCTTAAGACTTAGAATAAAGTATTTATCAATAAAACGGAAAGGCCAATACTCATTAAGACCATTACACAATAACCTCCCCAAATCCTTTAAGTTCCAATATTCGCCATCATTATTATCTGTCACCACCTTCTCAGACAAGATATTCAAATAAATATTTATTAAATCTTTTCCATTGTGTTCATCTTCCCTTTCAACTTCCCTTCCAACCTCATCGAGAAATGGCCCCTCGGCAGCCTGTTTAAGAAAATGAATTGCAATTTCTTCACTCTTTGCAACACCATGCCCAGATAAACACATCAAACCGCGGAGAAATCTTGCCATTGCTGCATGTGCGCCAGCATCATGCTCCCGACAGAACTTCAAAACATAGCTTATACAATTTTGAATATTCTTTTTATCCCACAAAACCTCGGGGATAAAGATTCGAATACCCGCGTTCACCAGCCAATTCTGGGCATCTTCATTGCCTCTTTTAGCGGATTCAATCATGTGTTCCATACCACTTTTATAGTCTGGATTTTCACAAAATAATTCTTTAATAGCCTGCTCATAATGAAGCTCCCCATTAGTGATCGACTTTTCAAACTCATCAAGATCGAACCCAAGGACTTCAATACTCGCAGGTGATTTATTATTGCTGCTATCTTGTGGATTTTTCATATTGCGTTCTTTATTCCAGGTTAATATTACAGGCTCGTTTAAGAAACAAGCGCTCACCTTTCTATCTTTTCAACTATTATGGGCATCCTCAATTCCTTACCGACATCCTGCAACATTTTCTTAGCCGTCGGGGTATTAAAATGCGTGGTGACATACCAGCCTTGATGATATTTCTGGGTTTGATAGCCGCTGGCGGGAACTCTGGCCAGCAATGCTATTCCCGAAAGCTTTTTGTTCAACTTGGCGACTTTTTCCAGTCCCAATTCAGCCAAGGTTTGCACAAAAGTATCCGAGACGGTGGACTGTTCGATTATTTTGTCACCGACTTTGACCCTCAGCTTACCACGCGCTGCCTTGCGGTTTATGCGGCGGGATTGGTTCCGGACCGGCTCTGTAATCGGTTTGCTTGGTCGAGTTTCTTCGAAGCGTTTTAAACAGGCTCTCAGCTCCATTTCTAGCATTTGCAAACTTTTCCAGGCGTTCATCTTTGCCACTACCGCCGTAAAATCGCCTATCAAACTGGCTTCGGCGCTTTCGATTTTGACATCATCCGTGGCATAACTAATGGCAGCCAACAATTGGTTGAATTGTTGATTGACGGTTTCTGGCAGTCTGTTCATGGTGGTGTGCTCCGGCTGTTTTTTTGGTTAAACGGCGCTGTCTTCATCGCCGCTTCGTTAACTACTTATAGATACCCATAATGATTGTTTCGGGACGGTTCGGTTGTTAGCACCCTGCCGTCTCAACATGGTGTGTAGTATCTTGAAAACTTGCACGCTTGTAATGGGAGGACTGTGGGAGTTTTTATAGGCGGCAATAGCCGTTGCCAATTCCGCAGGCACGCACACGCAAATTCGCAAACGGTTGTAAGTACAGCACTGAACCGTTTACTCGGTAAATGCAACTGATCCACGCATTGCAGTCTTTTTAACCGCCTTAGATCCGTCCGAACACAGGAAAGCGCTTTCTAAGTAGAGCACTGCTTTTCGCCCATCACCGACCCACATTGGTTTAAATACACCAAGCATGTTCTAAACAACCACTCACCAGTCCAAACCAGACGGCTAATAAGGTTGAAATAAGCCGAATTTTAGCGTCTTCCGAGTATCCCGACGCCTTGGCAAACAAATTGCGTATAGAGGTTACCAACCTCATTCAATGGTGTGACTTCGGTGATAAACCATGGGAAATAAACATTTCATCTTCAGCGCTGTACTCGGCTTGCTCGGGTCAGTGATGGCTTTTCAGGCGCAAGCGCAAACCGTCCCATTGTCCATCGACGAGGCGCTGGCGATTTTTTACCAACGCAATCTTGATTTGATCGCCGCCCAGTACAACATCGACCAATCCCACGCCGACGCGGTGATCGCTGCAGCCATCCCCAATCCCACCTTGGGGGTACAAATTTCGGAAATCAGCAACCGGCCCAACATGGGCTCGAACGCCAGCGGATGCAATCACGATGCCAGCGTATCGTGCGGCCCGGCCGAGTATTTTTCCTTCAGTCAGTTAATCGAGGTGGCAGGAAAGCGCGGCCTGCGCATCGAAAGTAGCGGTTTTGCCACCCAGGCGGCGGAAAGCGATTTTCGGGACGCTGTGCGAATCTTTTCCAATATGGTCAGAGACGCCTATTACGACTTGCTGTTAGCGCAAAAGAACCGCTGGCTGGCGCAGGAAATTGTTGATCATTACCACACTATTTCCAAAGCTAACCAACTCAGAATGCACAGCGGCGATATTGCCGAATCCGATTTTCTGCGGGTAAAAATGGAAGCCATGCGCGCCCAATCGGATTTGGATACGGCACAAGCGGCGGTAGAACAGGCACAAGCCGGTTTGGCGGTCATCTTGCGCTGGCCGAAAGACGGCCTGGTGTTCGAAGCCAAAGAACAATGGCCTGAGATCAAAGACCTTGGTCAAAACGGCTCCATCGATGCGTTGATAAAGACTGCCTTACAGCAACGCCCGGATCTAATGGCCGACAAACAAAGAGCCGCCCAAACCGAAAAAGAATTGGAGTTGGCGAGACGCCTCAAATACCCGGATGTAACTGTCAACGCCGGCTACGCCCGCGACCCTAGCAATAACACACTAAATTCGTTCTTCGTGGGCGTCAGTGTGCCGGTCCCTCTGTTCGATCAATACCAAGGCCAATCGGACAAAGCGGCAGTCGCTTTAAACCAGAACCAGCTAACAGTTGAACAAACCGAGTTGGGTATTCGTAACGATGTCGCCAATGCCTTAGCCACCTGGCATAGCGCCGACAAAATCGTACAACGTTTTCAAAGCGGCTTGCTGGACGATGCTTTGGCGGTGCGCAACAGCGCCGAACTCGCCTACAGCAAGGGCGCCACCGGCGTATTGGACTTTATCGAAGCGCAACGCAGCTACAAAAATGTAATGCGCGATTACAGCCAGGCCCTAATCAGCCGCGCCAATGCTTATTACGATTTAGCCAAAGCCTTGGGCGAGGAAACTGGCAATGCCAGTGCCACCCAGGATCACACTCAATTGCCATAACCACGAATCGCCATGAAGATACCTATGCAATCTCTCACCAAACTACCGTTACTTTGCTGTTGCATGCTGGCTGCCGGCATATTGTCGGCTTGTTCTGACTCGACTAAAACACCCGCGCCGAGCAAACCCGCAGTGCCTGCTGGCGAAGTCACCCTGGCAGCCAACTCGCCGAAAAAGGCTTACGTCAAAACCGCTAAGTTGAGCCTATCTCAACATCCCTTATTGGAGCCGTTAGCCGGGAAAATTGTTTATGACGAAAGCCGGACCTCGCGCATCAGCTCGCCGGTGGCCGGCCGTGTGGTCGGCTCGCCCATTGCATTGGGTTCACCTGTCAAGACCGGGTCGACCTTGTTAGAGCTAGACAGCCCAGATGTCGCCGATGCCGAGGCCGACTTCGCTAAGGCCCAAGCCGCAGCAACCCTGGCCGGCCACACCTTGACGCGCCAAGAAGAGCTATTCGCCGGCAAAGCCATTTCCCGCAAAGAACTGGAACAAGCGCAAAGCGATTTAAGCAGCGCCCATAGCGACTTGCAGCGCGCTCAAGACCGCCTAAAAAACCTGCACCTGTCCGCGCGTCAAGCCGATGGTCGATTCGCGTTGCGCGCTACAGTGCCAGGCGTAGTGGTAGAACGCAATGTTAATCCGGGCATGGAAGTCAGGCCGGACCTAGATACGCCATTGTACGTAGTGTCCGATTTGGCGCACTTAACGGTATTGATGGAGGTATTTGAAGTCAACATCGGCAAAATCAAATTGGGGCAGCAAGTGTCCGTCGCAGTGCCGGCCTATCCGGGGGAATCGTTTCCAGCAACCGTGCAATACATTGGCCAAGTGCTCGACGAGACGACCCGCACCGTGCAAGTGCGCTGCACATTAGACAATCCTGGGAATCGCCTGATGCCCGGCATGTACGCCACCATCATGGTAGCCAGTGCGGAAAGCGATCGCGCGTTCGTGATTCCGCTAACCGCTGTGTTTACCGAAGACGACGCGGATTACGTATTCATCGCTCTGGACGACAACCACTATCGGCAACGCCAGGTGCAGATTGGCTTGCGTTTGAAAGACCAGGCGGTCGTCAGCCAAGGCCTGGATGCCAATGACTTGCTGGTCACGGAAGGCGCGCTAATGCTGCGCGCCGAAGAAGAAGTCGAAACTGAAACTACCCAGCAGCCTTAGCACCCCACTCAGGACACTACCATGATCGAGCGTCTTATCGCCTTTTGCTTACAACAACGCCTGATGGTCATCGGCGCCACATTGGCGATTGCCGTTTCCGGCATCATCGCCTTTGAAAATTTGCCGGTTCAGGCCTTTCCGGATGTGCAAAACGTTTTTGTGCAAGTCGTCACCCAGTTTCCCGGCCAGGCACCGGAAGAGGTGGAAAAGCAAATCTCTTTGCCTATCGAACGGGAAATGAACGGCGTGCCGCATTTGCTGAATATGCGTTCGGTCTCGATTTTCGGTTTGTCAGTGGTCACGCTGACATTCGACGATACCGCCGAGGACTATTTTTCTCGGCAGCAGGTCTTGGAGCGTTTGCAGAACGCGGACATCCCCGACGATGTCAAGCCGCAATTGGGCCCACTATCAACCGGCGTCGGCGAAATTTTGCGTTACGTGATCGATGCCAAACACTTGCCACTTATCGAACAGCGGGCTTTGCAAGACTGGGTTATCGAACCGCGACTGCGCTCGGTTCAAGGCGTAGCAGACGTGGTCGGCTTCGGGGGAGGAGTGAAAGAATATAAAGTCGCTGCCAAGCCGGACCAATTAAAAAACTACCGCGTCGACCTTAACCAGGTGTTTCAGGCGATTGCCGCGAACAACACCAATACCGGCGGCGGCTACATTGAACACGGCGATGAAGCCTTGGTGGTGCGCGGCACTGGCTTGTTGAAGTCAGCTGAAGAAATCGGCGAAATCGTCGTCACTAGCAACGACGGCGTGCCGGTGCGAATCAAGGACGTGGCAGACATCAGCGTAGGACCGCAACCGCGCAATGGCATAGTGGGTATGAACCAACGCGACGATGTGGTTGAAGGCATCGTGCTGTTGATTAAGGGTCGTGATGCGGTCAACGTGCTGGGTGGCGTGAAACAGAAAATCCAGGAACTCAACGATTTCGGCTTGCCGCCCGGCGTAAAAATCACCCCCTTCTACGATAGAACCGAACTGGTGGGTCACACGATTCATACCGTCGAACACAATATGATCGAAGGCGCGGTCTTGATCCTGATCATCTTGTTGGTATTTTTACGACGCTTCGTCGCGGCCTTGTTGGTGACTTTGATCATTCCGCTGTCTTTATTGTTCGCGTTCATTTTGGTGGATCTTGGCGGCATTTCCGCCAATCTGATTTCGCTCGGTGCCATCGACTTCGGCATCATCGTCGATGGCGCGGTGGTAATGGTGGAAGCCGTGATGGTGCAAGTCACCCTGGATTTACACCGTAATGCCGATATCCGGCATTTGCGGCAATCGCTGCTTACTACCGCCACGGAAATGGGCCGACCCATCCTGTTTTCCATAACCATTATCATCATCGCCTTTTTGCCGATTTTTACCTTCCAGCGCGTTGAGGCCAAAATCTTTTCACCTATGGCCTATACCCTGAGCTTTGCCTTGGTAGCCTCGATGCTTTTCAGCTTGACCTTTATACCGGCCATGCTCACCTATTTATTGGGTCCGAAACTGGCCGAGCAACACAATCCGCTGGTGCACGCTATGCAACAGCGCTACCGGCAACTGCTGGAATGGGTATTGCGACATGCACGAGGCGTATTCATAGCCGCCATCACTGCCTTGGTGTTGAGCTTTATGTCCTTAAAACTCATAGGCACCGAGTTTATGCCCAAACTCGACGAAGGCAACATCTGGCTGACCATTACGCTGCCAACCCCAGTATCGTTAAGCACAGCTAAACAACTGGAACGTCAGGTCCGCGAAACGCTGGAATCGTTTCCGGAAGCCAAAACCATCAACACCCAATTGGGCCGCCCGGAAGACGGCACCGACCCCAAAGGTTTTAATAATCTGGAGGTGCTGATCGACCTAAAACCCAAAGACACTTGGCGTTACGCACGCAAAGACGATTTGGTACAGGCCATGGATAAAACGCTGGCCATTTTTCCGGGCATTCTCACCAACTTTTCTCAGGTGATTCAGGACAACGTGGAAGAGGCCATTTCCGGCGTCAAAGGGGAAATTGCCATAAAAATCTTCGGTAGCGATTTGCAAACATTACAAGACAGGGCCGATCAAATCACCCATATCTTGGCGGGTATTCAGGGCGCCACCGACGTCGGCGCCGAACAGCAAGCCGGATTGGCGCAAGTGATCGTCGACATCGACAGAGCCAAGGTCTCCCGCTACGGCATCAACGTCGCCGATGTGGAGCGGGTGATGGAAATCGGCATGGGCGGCAAAGCGGCTTCGCAGTTTCTGGAAGGTGAACGCCGCTTCGACATTACCTTGCGTTACGAGGAAGGCGCCCGTAACTCTGTCGCCAATCTGGAGAAATTGACGGTGCAAACCCCAAGCGGCCAGCGTATCCCGCTCACCGAGTTGGCCACCATCAAAATCAATCAAGGCGCCTCCCGTATCAGTCGCGAAGACAATATGCGCCGAATTGCTATCAAATGTAACTTGATCAACCGCGACCAGGGCAGCTTCGTCGCCGAAGCCCAGCAAAAAGTCGCTGCGCAAGTGGACTTACCGCCCGGCTACCATATCGTCTGGAGCGGCCAATTCGAAAACCAACAACGGGCGATGAAGCGTCTCGCCATCATCGTGCCGATTAGTGTAGGGCTGATATTCGTCCTACTTTTCTGGGCTTTCATGTCGATCAAAAATGCCTTGTTGATCGTGATGAATGTGCCGTTTGCCTTGATAGGCGGCTTACTGATTTTATTGGCGACCGGTATCAACCTGAGCGTGTCGGCGGCGGTCGGCTTCATCGCCCTGTTTGGGATTGCCGTCCAAAATGGGGTGATTCTGGTCTCGCAATTGAACAAGCTGCGTAGAGACGGCCAAAAGTTGCACGATGCCATCGTCAACGGCTCGGTGAGCCGCTTGCGACCCGTGGTTATGACAGCCTCAATGGCGATATTGGGTTTGCTTCCAGCCGCGTTATCGACCAGCGTCGGCTCAGAGACCGCCAAGCCGTTTGCGGTCGTCATTATCGGCGGCTTAATCACCGCCACCCTTTTGACCTTAACCCTGCTACCCGCGCTATATAGTTACTTTGCCGAACCTGACGAGCTATAGAGGACAACCATGAAAGAAATTCGCGCTTACGTGCAACCCCACAAACTTAGCCAGATCACCCTGGCATTACTGGAAATACCGGGTTTTCCCGGCATGTCGGTAGTCGATTGCGAGGGCTTCGGCCGCGAGCGAACCGAGCACAATCAGGATTACAAACCGTTTCTAGTGAAAAAACGCTTGGAAATTTTTGCGCCAGACGAGTTGGTAGAGACAATTTTCGAGACCATCATGCGCGCCGCCCACACCGGGCATCACGGCGACGGCAAAGTCTATATCTTAGACGCGCAAGAAGGCGGTCGTATCAGCAACGGTGATCGGGATAAGGATTTGGGCTGACCATGCGTCTTAGCCCTCTCATTGCCAATGTGTTGGTGGCGTTGATTGTGATGCTGAATAGTGTCGACACCCAAGCCGAGCAACAACAGCCTGACAGCGAAGACGAGGATTTTTCGTTTATGCAGTTGTTGGCGGATCATGATTTGCACGAGATGGGCGATGAACGCTGGAATGCCTATGGTCAAGCGACTTATATTTCCAGCTGGAAACCGGCCTTCCCTGCCCAATACACCAATCTCAACGGCACACCACATTCGCTGTTACCCAATGCCGAACGCAGTTTCACCGGCACGGTCACCGCGTATTTTGGTTTGAAAGCCTGGCCGGGCGGCGAAATCTATCTCGCGCCGGAAATGATTTCCGAACTGCCCTTGTCGGACTTAAAGGGTTTGGGCGGCAGTATCCAAAACTTTGAATTGCAAAAATCCGGCTCGGTCAGTGCAACTTGGTATAAGTCGCGTTTCTACTTAAAACAGACTTTCAATCTGGATGGCGATAGCCATTCGGTGAGTTCCGGCCCAATGCAATTGGCAGGTACCGCCGAAAGCCGGCGTCTGGTGGTCACCGGCGGCAACCTAAGTGTGCTGGATGTCTTCGATAAGAACAGCTATGCCGCCGATTTGCGTCAGCAGTTTTTGAACATGGCATTTCTGACCAACGCGGCCTACGACTTTGCTGCGGATGCGCGCGGTTACAGCGTGGGTTTGGCGGCAGAATACTATTTTGACGACTGGACCTTTCGGCTTGGCCGCTTCGCCACCCCGCAAAACCCAAACGACTTGCCGCTGGATTTTCGCCTGTTGAAATATTACGGCGATCAAGCAGAGCTTGAACATCGCCATGAACTGTTCAAGCAACCGGGTGCCGTCAGGCTGCTAGCCTATCGAAACCGGGAACGCATGGGGCGCTGGGACGAGGCCATCGCCGCCTACCAAGCTAATCCGGCGCAAAACGCCGCAAGTTGCACAGCCTTCAACTACGGCTCGGCCAATAGTAACGCCCCTGATCTGTGCTGGGTCCGTAAGGCCAACGTCAAAATGGGTGTAGGCATCAACTTGGAACAGCAGTTGTTCGAGGGCGTTGGGGTATTTTTACGCGGCATGTATAGCGACGGTAAAACCGAAGTGTATTCCTTTACTTCGGCCGATCGCTCACTGTCTATCGGCACCTTAATCAACGGCGATAATTGGGGAAGGCATTACGACGCGCTGGGCTTAGGGTATGCGAGTAGCTGGATATCAAGCGGGCACGCCGACTATTTGCGCCTAGGTGGCATAGACGGCTTTATCGGCGACGGTAATCTACGCTACCGTCCCGAACAAGTCGTCGATATTTATTACAAGCTACGTTTGCTGCCTTCCGCCTGGATGACATTGGATTATCAACACATCGCCAACCCTGCCTATAACGCGGATCGCGGACCAGTCGACGTGTATGGCATCAGAGCGCATTTTGAGTTCTGAACTGTACTAACACCACATGGAGAAAACGGAGCGTTGCATGACGAACAAGGTAAGGTGGATAAAGCGGGTAGCCCTTATGAGCAGCTTGATTTTACTGGTAATGGCGATAGTCCTATTTCTCGGCTTACGCCCTATGTCGGCTAATTTTCTAGAGTATTTGCTCTGGAAGTCATCGACCTCAGCCCCGACTGTGACGGGCGAGATTGAGAATAAAGGCGCGCATATTCGTTACGTTGCTTACGGGCGCGGTAAACCCATCCTGCTGTTACACGGCGGACTTAGCAACAAACTCAGCTGGTTTTCGCAGATACCCTGGCTAGTGAGGGCCGGACGCATGGTGGTACTGATTGATACACGTGGCCATGGCGAGTCCACACGTGGCAACACAGCCCTAAACTATCAAGTTTTTGCGGAAGATACTTTGTTGGTCCTGGACCGACTCGATATTCAACGAACTGACATCGTCGGTTGGAGCGATGGCGGCATAACTGCGTTGCTATTGGGCCTGGAGGCGCCGGAACGCCTGCGGAAAATCGTCGCCATTAGCGCCAATTTTCACCCGTCGGGGGTTATTCAGACAACTGAGAATAGTGACGGCCTTTCGTTACAAAAGATCGCTGATTGGTTGCGCGGCTGGTGGTCCGGTGCCGGAGACGGGCACCCGGCTCTGGAATCAGAAATCCAGGCTTTATGGCGGGTAGCCCCGCAACTCAACCGCGCGGAACTAAAGGCGATTACCGCTCCAACCCTGGTAATTACCGGCGAACATGACATCATCGATCTTCCACACTCAGGCGAGCTCGCCCAAATGTTGGCCAACGCCAAAATAGATATCATCTTAGGTGCGGGTCACGCCGCGCCGCTTACTCACGCCGGCCAAATTAACCTGCTGATTGGCTCATTCCTGGGAATCGCCCCATGATGCAATCGGCCTTAATCCTTGTTTACTAGGTACAAGCATGAAAATCAAAATAGTATTACTGGTCATTGCAGCGGTGGGCGTCGCCTCACTTGGCGCCTGGCTCAAGTATGCCGACACCCCTCCTCTGACTGAAAATCAACACCGTACTGAAAGCTTTGGCGAGATAACTCTTGCCGCCCCCCTGTGGGGCTCTAAAGGGGTAGTACTAGTATTTGTCGATACCGAAAAGTTTCCGGCAAAAGACTTGGCACAACGGGTTGCTAAGACCAACGTGACAACCGCTGTGATTGATATTCAACAGGCCCTACACGCGTTGAATCGTGACGCCAACATTTGCCTGGATAGCCATACCTTAGCCAGTGCCGTCGCTGATTTTCTCAAGCAACTGCCTAATTCATCGACAAACCGCGTGATAGTCTCCGGCATCGGCGCAGGTGCATTGGCCCCCTTTCTCAACGCGCAATCCCAAACCGAGAACCCGGCCCTCAATCTTTCAATTGGTTTTTCCGTGGCTTTGCCAAACGATTTGCTCGTCTGTCCGCCACTGCTGAGTTCGCAACAAAACCAGCTTAATACCTTGGTCGCCGCACCAACCCCTAAATACCATTGGCGTTCGGTTTGGACCGATCAACCGCCCACCGAAACGGCAGTGTTTATCCGCGCATTGGGTGAAGTTGACACCCGGATTGCGGCTTACGACACCCCGCTCGATGTGTTGTTGATCGAGGAAATCACAGCGGCTATGGGTCAAACTCAGCAGGCCGCAGCGCCGATGCCGGTGGTGGAAGTGCCCGGGGCCAAAACCAGCGATACCCTTACTTTGTTCTATTCCGGCGACGGTGGTTGGCGCGACCTGGATAGGACCGTGGCCGACGAATTGGTAGCCCAAAATTATCCGGTGGTCGGCGTCGACGTGTTGCGCTATTTCTGGGAACACAAAACGCCTGAACAGGCTGCCGCCGATCTATCCGCAACCATGGCTTACTACCGAAAAAAATGGGGCGTAAAGTCTTTTGTAATCGCGGGATATTCGTTTGGCGCCGATATTTTGCCGCCTATTTACAATCGCTTGCAGCAGCAAGACCAAGACAGCGTGAAGCTGCTAGTCCTTTTGGCTTTGGCCAATGAGGCGGACTTTGAAATTCATGTCTCCGGCTGGCTAGGGCATAGCGAGGGCGAACGTTTACTAGCGCCGGAACTGGTAAAACTGCCGAAACAAAAAATTCTCTGCGTATATGGGCAAGCCGAAAAGGCTGACACCGCGTGTACCGCCTTAACAAACACCGATGCCCGAGTTCTGGAACTACCCGGCGGCCATCATTTCGACCAAGATTACCCAAAACTGACGCGACAAATTATCGATGTGTATCGTCAACAAGCCATTCAATAACCCTAATAGCAGAGCTTTGAAACTCATGAGTCGTGAAACCCTAAGTCGTATCGCACAACATCTCAGCGCTTGGTTGCCATTAGGGCTGTTTGCCTGCGCCCTTTACATCGCCCATCGCCAGTTGGCCATGCACGATCTAAGCGACATTCTGGCCACTCTGAAATCCACACCGATATGGGTGGCCTTGGCGGCGGTGCTGCTCACGGCGATCAACTATCTGGTGTTGGCCGGCTATGACTGGTTGGCATTGCGTTTCGCCGGTCATGGCCAAATTCCACTGCGAAAAATGATCTTGGCGGCTTTATTAAGTTACGCCATTAGCAATAACACTGGCCATGCCTGGGCTGCGGGCGGCTCGATCCGCTATCGGTTTTATTCCAAATGGGGCGTACCGGCTTGGGATATTTTAAAAATATCCTTGTTTCAGACCGTCACCTATCTGCTAGGGGCTCTCACCTTAGGACTTGTCGGTAGCGTGGTGTTACCCCACTATTTAACGAGCTCCATGCAAGAGCCGCCGGCCATTCGCTGGGTCAGCTTGGTTTGTCTGCTGAGCTTACTCGCCTATTGGGGCGGGGTCTTTCTTTGGCGGAAGCCGCTCATAATTAAAGGCTTCGAACTGCACCTACCTTCGCCATCAATGGCCTGTTGGCAAACCGTGGTCGCCAGCATCGATGTGGTGTTGTCGTCGTTGGTACTTTGGGCCCTGTTGCTGGGCCAGGTGGATATTGATTTCGGCGCGTTTCTGGTGGTGTTTGTCGTGGCCCAGGTAATGGGCGTGATTAGCCAGGTACCCGGTGGTATTGGCGTGTTCGAGAGCGCCTTTCTCTGGCTAATGGCCGACATCGAGGCCACTGATCAGCACCTGATACTCATCGGCGCCTTGCTGTTGTATCGGCTCATCTACTACTTCATCCCCTTATTGCTGGCGGGCGCGGGTTTACTGATTTACGAACTCCAAGGCCGCCGGAGCCAGTTGGCGGAACGCACCCGGCTGATCGGCAAACTCTTAGGTGCCGTAGTGCCGCAACTTTACTCGCTGTTGATGCTGATTGCCGGCGGCGTGTTGATCGTTTCGGGCTCCATCCCCGCCAGCTCCGACGCCATGGAATGGCTGAGCAAGTTAATGCCCTTGCCTGTAGTCGAAATCTCGCACCTCGCGGGTAGCTTAATCGGCTTACTGCTGTTGTTTTTGGCGCGCGGCATATGGCTGAGAATCGATGCGGCGTGGTTCGGCAGCCTGATCTTGTTAGGTCTGGGCATTATCGCCTCGCTGCTCAAAGGCTTTGACTGGCGAGAAGCACTAATACTGTCAATGATTATGCTGTTGCTATGGCCAACCCGCAGTCATTTCCAACGCCAGTCATCGCTACTGCGTATGTCGTTCTCGGCGTCTTGGGTTGCGACACTAATCATGGTGCTGGCTGGCGCCACTTGGCTGGGATTTTTTGCCTATCGCGACATCGAGTACACACATGATCTATGGTGGCAATTTTCGTACGAAGACGATGCGCCCCGCTTCTTGCGTGCCCTGCTCTTGGTCGGTGTGGCCGGCGTGTCCTATGGCATTTTGCGCTTACTCAGCGTTGCACCGCCGACTGATCTGCATAAACCAAGCAGCAATGAGCTAGCCGAAATACTCGGCCTAGTGAATCAGTGTGACGATACTCATGGCTTTCTGGCCTTATTGGCCGACAAATTCGTACTTTGGAGCCAGCAACGTAGCGCGTTTATTATGTTTGCAACAACAGGACGATTTTGGGTAGCAATGGGCGACCCCATCGGCGACGCCGCCACTGCCGAAAATCTGCTTTGGGAGTTCCGCGAACAAGCGCATCTGCATGGTGCCAAAGCCGTGTTCTATCAAGTAGGTCCAAGCTTATTACCCTTTTACTTGGATTTAGGCATGTCCTTATTCAAACTAGGCGAAGAAGCCCACGTTGATTTGTCTAGCTTCAGCTTGCAAGGCAAGCAACGCGACTCGCAGCGCAGCGCGCGGAATAAATTCAACAAAATGGATTATCGATTTGAAATTCTGCTTGGCGATCAGGTCGATGCCGCCATGCCGACTTTGCGACACATCTCAGATGCGTGGCTTGGTCACAAAAACACTCGCGAAAAAGGTTTTTCCCTGGGTTTCTTCAAAGAAGATTACTTGCGGCTCACCCAGGTCGCAGTGATCAAAAACCCCGAAGGCCAAATCCAGGCCTTTGCCAATCTCTGGCAAACCGAGAATCGGCAAGAGTTATCTATCGACCTAATGCGCTACGCGCCGGAGAGTCCGAAAGGTATTATGGATTTCCTGTTCGCCGAACTCATGCTGTGGGGCAAGGAACAAAACTACCATTGGTTTTCACTGGGAATGGCACCACTCGCCGGCCTGGAACGCCGCCCCTTAGCGCCGCTGTGGCATAAAATCGGCACCACCATCTTTGACTTGGGCGACCACTTTTACAATTTCGAAGGGCTTTACGAATACAAAGCCAAGTTCGCCCCAAACTGGCAGCCTCGCTATTTAGCCGCGCCAGCAGGCATTTCGGTGCCTTTTACCTTAATGACCGTTACCCAACTGATCTCTGGCGGTTGGCGGGGCATATTCAGTAAATAACACCTTGGGCGCCGATCTAACACAATCGCCCTTGTTTTTAATGCGCTGTCGGCATGTACATGCAAAGATCTTTCAAGGGCTGCCACTTATCGCGACTTTTATCGTCGCTGACATCGCAAGCAATGGAGATCGGCTCAGGCGAGCATTTACTGGTGTTGGCTCCCCATCCCGATGCGGCAGGTGAGTAAGTCATTTGATAATCATCCCTGCAGTCGGCGTAAAATTTTAATTGGCGGAGCGGTACCGAAAGACGCTGCTCCGCTTAGCCGCAAACAACATGAGAAATTCGAGCATGCTAAAACTTCTGTTACGCCCGGTGATTTTCGTCACGATAGTGATGAGCATTCTGGTGATTGGTGAATTGCTGGCCATTGGCCGCTTGACCTGGCGCAATCATCAACGCATCCAGACTATCGAAACCGATATCGGTAAAGGCCATCACCTGGAAGAAACGATATTCGAGTTGCTGGAATTGCAATCGCAACTGGCCTTGCACCGCAGCAATCCCAATCTGGCGACCGAACACCTCAACGAACTCCATGATCGACTGCTGGATTTGCTGCAAACCCACAATAAAAGCACTGACGTGGGAGTCGCGGTCGATCTGAACACCTTGCAAGCCAAATTCGCTGCCGCCAGTAGCGGCGACGCGCAGGCGTTAATCGATTCCGTGAACATGATCCGGCAAGTCTTGGACCGGCAGACCAACGAAGAAGAAAAAATGCTGATTGGCGTGGAGGACGACAGTCAACTAGAACTGCAATTGGCCGTCATTCTGCCCTTACTGTTGTTCTGGATTGGGCACTACTTTTTTCGGAACAATGTACTAGAACCCTTGGACGCCTTGCGAGATCTGCTGTCCGGCCTCGCGGAAGGCGTTAAGCAACCGATCACGCGCGAAACCGCCGACCCAATCTTGCGAGATCTATTCGACCGCTACAATCATTTGGTCGAGCACTTAATTGAACTGGAGCAGGAACATCTGCATTACACCAATCGACTGGAGCAGCAGGTGCGGCAAACCAGCCACGCCCTATTGGAACAAAGTCAACGTCTGGCCAAGGCCGAGCGATTGGCGGCTTTGACCGAAATGGCCGCCAGCACCGCCCACGAATTGCGTAATCCGCTGGCCATCATCCAAGTAGCGCTGGAAAACTTGTTGTCGGAAGCCAGCGATCCGGACCTGCGAGAGCGTATTGGCCTATTACATAGCGAGGTGCAAAGATTGACCAACCATCTCAACGACCTGCTCAGTTCCGCGCGCCATCGCCACAAAATTGCCCAGCCTACCGATGTCAATGCGGTGGTGAATGATCTAATCACGCTGTTCAAATATCAGGCTACCGACAACATCCGCTTTACTGTGCAGGGAAAAGCCGATACTTCTATCATGCTGCCAGAGATCGAATTCCGCCAAGCACTCTTGAATCTCTTGCAAAACGCCGTACAGGCAATCGGCACCCGCAAAGGTAGCGTAGAGGTCAATATTGCCCAAACCGTGCATCAATTATCGGTGACGGTAATCGACAGCGGCGACGGCTTCGGTGAGGAGTTTCTGCGGCAAGGCATCCGCCCCTTCGTCAGCCTGAAGGAAAAAGGTAGCGGCTTAGGACTGGTGATGGTGCAACGTTTCGCCAAAGACCTGGGCGGCCAGCTCAAGCTGGACAACGATGCCGCCGGCCACGGTCGTGTGAACCTGAGTTTACCTTTGACTTAGATCGCTAACATCCCTAAACAACATCTAGCGACTGCCTGCGTAAGATCGGCAAGTCGCATACAATGCCGCAACTCGCAAACAAGCCGACACCATGATGACCAACACCCTGTTAATTATCGAAGACGAAACCCTGCTAGCGTCCGAATTGGCACGCTATTTCAGCAAAGGCGACTGGGAAGTCAGCATTGCCCATTCCCTGCAACAAGCCGAGCAGTTTCTCGGCGGGCAAGCCTTAGACCCGCTGGTGGTATTGTCCGACATGAATTTACCTGACGGCAATGCGCTGGATTTGCTGGAAAAACTTAAGCCCGAAATTGGCAGCAGCGAATGGGTGTTTCTGACCGGCTACGGCAGCGTCGCCGATTCGGTGCGCGCAGTGCGCCTGGGCGCTTACGACTTTATCGAAAAGCCCTGTTCGCTGGATCGTTTAAATCTCTTGGTAGAAGGCGCCGCCCGCAGCGCCCGCGCCCAACGCCGCTTAGAACAACAAACCGCCTCGCAAAACCATCAATACAGCATCGACAGCTTGATCGGCTCCAGCCCCGCCATGACCCAGTTGCGGGCCATGCTAAAACAAGTAGCCAACGTGCCCTTCTCCAGCCTGATCGTCAGCGGCGAAACTGGCACCGGCAAAGGCATGATCGCCCGCATTCTGCATTATTCCGGCAGCCGCGCGGCTGCACCGCTGGTGGAGATCAATTGCGCTGCTTTGCCGCGTGAGTTGCTGGAAGCCGAATTGTTCGGTTACGAAGCCGGCGCCTTTACCGGCGCGAAAAAACGTCATCGCGGCCTATTCGAACAGGCGCATACCGGCACGCTGTTTCTCGACGAAATCGGCGAAATGGATCTGGATTTGCAAAGCAAACTATTAAAAGCCGTGGAAGATTTACGTATCCGCCGGGTCGGCAGCGAAGCGGAGATCAGTGTCGATGTGCAAATCATCGCCGCCACCAATCTGGACCTGGTGGAAAAAGTCGCCGAAGGCTTATTTCGCCGGGATTTGTATCATCGCTTGAACGTGATCAACATCCGCATGCCGGCCTTGCGCGAACACAAGCAAGACCTGGAGCAACTGGTGCCGCAATTCATAGCCGAATGTAATCGCAAATCGGCCAAGACTGTCAGCCACATCCCGGAGCCAGCCTGGCAGGCCCTGAAAAGTTACGATTGGCCGGGCAATATTCGTGAACTGCACAATGTGCTGGAACGCTGCGTGTTGCTGTCCAGCGATCAAAATTTGCCGGTGGAATGGTTACAGTTACAAGCCCCGCAAGCTAATGCGACCCATAATGCCAAGGTCAATCAGGAAGGCGTATTTATTCCGCTGGACGGCAGCATCAGCCTACACGAAATGGAAAAATTCATTATCCAAGAAGCCTTGAACCGCAACGACGACAACGTCACCGGCGCGGCGCGCATGCTGGGCACGACTCGGGAGACCCTGCGCTACCGGGTGCAGAAATATCATTTGAAATGTAAGTTTTGAAGAGAAGACTGGTCGCCGGGAGTACTTTATCGCGGACAAAAAAATGCGCCCTGACCACCCGAATTACTTCGACCAACCAGAGCGCCACGTCCACACATGAGAACAGATAGGAGTAACAACACAACTTGAAAATAGCAAGTTTGATGCCACATGGCTGATTCCTTGATTTTTCTGGACTTAGACTGCTTGGAAGCAAAATAGCCCTGGCAGATTTGCACCAGATAAAGCCAAAATTCGGCAGTTTTGCACCAGGATGGCTCATTCCATAACAACATTGAACAACCGACACGACCGGGGCGGCGAAAACTGTGAGTAGTTGCACCAGCGAAAATGGAAAATCGTCCGTTCGACCTTCATCATCGGCAAAGACGGTAAGCTGATCGAAGCCATGTATGGTGTTAACCATGAAGGGCACGCGCAGGCGGTGTTAGATGTTATCAAAGGACTGAACGCGCCAGCGGAATCTTAAATCCAATCCGAATCGGGGCGGGCCAGGAAGCAACTTCCAACCCGCCGCGTTACCGGCTCCAGAAAAAACTCGTAGTTTGCCGCTGAACCCAAAACAGCAAGCGGCCTCACCCAGTTCCGGCACCCCCACAAAATTTAAAACACCAAGTCATTTCGCCTACACCTGATTAGAAAACTTCTGTTCAGTTAGCGTCAATCTAGGTTCGCGTTTAACCGAGGATTAAAGCGGCCTTAGTTAATTGCCCTATGTTTGTCAGCGAACAGAATATTGTCCTAATAAACCCAATAATCAGCCTACGGATTTTGCGACAACGACAAGCTCCCGGTACAAGCTTTAACAGGGTGGCTTTGTATCTTACGCAGTGACGCCAATCGGGCAAAAGTGCGCTTTTCCCCTGCATAAATAGGAGTATCCGCATGTCACAAACACATAATTCAGCCGTTGGGATTTTTGGCACCCATCTTGACGCTGAATCAGCTGTTAAGGAACTGCAAAAGGCTGGATACGATATGAAAAAACTCTCGGTCGTTGCCAAAGACTTTCAAACCGAGGAAAACGTTATCGGCTACTACAACACCGGCGACCGGGTTGCCACGTGGGGAAAGTTCGGCCTATTTTGGGGGTGGATTTGGGGGCTTTTGTTCGGCTCTGCATTCTTTATCATTCCCGGCCTAGGGCCGGTAATGGTCGGCGGACCGTTGGTTAACTGGTTGATAGGCGCACTCGAAGCAGCCGCGATTGTTGGCACGCTTAGCGCCTTGGGTGGCGCTCTCTCCAGCATTGGGATTCCGGAAGACAGCATTATCCGCTATGAAACCGCCTTAAAGGCTAACAAGTATTTGCTGATCGTGCATGGCTCGCCGGATGAAGTCGGCACAGCAAAAGACATTCTGATCCAAAACCGGGCCGAAGAAGCACACGTACATCACGCACCTGTCAGTCAACACTAGCAACCTTATGCACGCCATGGTGCTGAACAAACTTGGCAAGCCCCTCGAATGGACTGAACTCCCTGATCCACAACCCGGACCAGGCGAAGTCAGCGTCAAGGTGGCAGCCTGCGGGGTTTGCCGAACCGACCTGCATGTGGTCGATGGCGAATTGCCTGATCCGAAACTACCGATTATCCCCGGCCATGAAATCGTCGGCAGGATTGATGCCCTTGGCGCAGACGTCGATTGGTTAAATGTAGGAGATCGCGTGGGCGTGCCTTGGCTTGGTCATACCTGTGGCGTATGCCCGTATTGTATGGGCATGCAGGAAAACCTCTGTGATAACCCGGTCTTTACCGGTTACACGCGGGACGGCGGTTTCGCCACAAAGACAATCGTCGATGCCCGCTATGCATTTCCCTTGGGTGAACTGGGCGATGATGTGGCACTGGCGCCTTTACTGTGCGCCGGAGTGATCGGTTGGCGCTCCCTGCTGATGGCCGGTGACGGTAACAAGTTGGGGCTTTACGGATTTGGTGCCGCAGCCCATATCGTCGCGCAAATTGCCCGTTGGCAGGGCCGTTCGGTATTCGCATTCACAAAACCCGGCGATACCCTAACCCAACAATTTGCCCTAAGCCTTGGCGCAAGCTGGGCCGGCGATTCTGACAAAATGCCGCCGGAACCACTCGATGCGGCGATCATCTTTGCCACGGTTGGCGATTTAGTGCCGCAGGCTTTGCAGGCGGTAAGGAAAGGCGGGCGGGTGATTTGTGCCGGCATTCATATGAGTGACATTCCGGGCTTTCCTTATTGCTTGCTGTGGGGAGAACGCCAACTTGCTTCGGTTGCCAATCTAACCCGACAAGACGGCATCGACTTTTTACGTCTGGCGCCGCAGATAGGTATCGTCACCACAACCCACACTTACCCACTAATGCAAGCAAATCAGGCTTTGGCAGACCTACGGGCGGGTCGCCTCGAAGGTGCGGCGGTGCTGGTGCCTTAACAAAGCCCGCTTTCGATTAGATTAATCGCATAATCGAAAACGGCTAAGGTGCGCGCGATAAGGCAATTATGCCAACGTCATCCTATCCTTTACATCACTCACACCCGGCGTGCACCAAGCGGAATGAGTCGCCAGATCCCGCTCTGTCCAACTGTGCACGGTTCCGGTCAAGGTAACATCCGTACCGTTAACTTCAACGAAGATCCCTTGCGCATCATCCAGGGCTCGGCGTTTCAAAGCGGCCTCTATATCCTCTTTGACTAGGGTCGAGGATACCTCGGCTTTAATGGTGATATTGTCGGAAACGCCTCTAACCCCCATCAGATTACGAACCGCCTCTATAGCGCTTTGCCGCTGATACTCCCAAGCCACATTGCCCGTCAGGGTTATCCAGCTATCTTCGACCATGACTTTAATCGCATCCTGCGGCAAAAACGCAATCCATTGCAAAACATTCTCAACGGAGCGCGCAATGTCGGCATCGGTCCGTTTGCTTAATCCGGGCAGGGCGACATCCATCTCCACCGCTAACGCCTTAACGCCGCTGACGCGAAGAGCCGAGCGCTCGGCGTTCCACTTTTCAGAGTAACTACTGACATGCCCGGCTAAGGTAACCACACCGTCCTTGACCTCGACGCCGATATCGGTCGGGTCAACTGAGGGCTCCCAATTCAACTCGGCGATAACGTCTTTTTGTACTTGTGCATCGGTTTTCATGAGCAAATGTCCTGGTTTTGATAAAGACATGAGTGTGGGCTCAGATTTAGACTGGGTCTGTACGTTTGCTAACTTATTAAAAGCAAATTAGAAAGTGAGGAGCAGATCAGATCGCTGAATCCTGCCAACCAGGACTACCGGAATGGAGCTTAGGGTGTGCTGAATTCAAAAAACGCACCGCTTATAAACGACCTCAAAGCATCTTTGCGTAAAGGATTTCGTTTAAAGGATGTCCGGTCAAGACAGAGGATGTACGCTCTTTGGCGGTGCAAGTAAATCCGCAACCAGTATACGTAGCTTCGGCTGGCGAATTGCCTTTGATGCACCAAAGTTCGATGCGGGAAAAACCCAGACAGGATGATTCCGCAACCGAATGATCAACGAGCTTTCTTCCAACCCCCTGACGCCAATAAGCAGGCGATACATTAAGCGCCCAAAGTTCAATAGTCAGTTCCTGTGTCGGATAACGCGGCGCGCCGATAAGTGAAAACCCAAGCGTATTGCCTTCGTCCTCGGCGACGAACACCATGAATTCCTTTGTTGGCTTACTTAGCCGTTCTGCTAGCAAATCCAGATTTGCTGAAGGATTTAAAGCTTCCAAATATTCCAGCGGCATGAAGGGTTGATAAGCGGCTCGCCAAGCATCCACGCGAATTTGACCAATTGCGCTTGCATCGGCGGTAGTTGCTAGACGTATCGACATAGGCGGGATAAGGAATCAGGTTTTTTGTTTGTCCAACTATCGGTACATGCAGATGATATACGGTTTTCGATCTGAACTACTACATAGACAATCGCTGGGAAGAAACTGCATCCGGGCGGCCTGCCGACTCACCCATCCGCGCGCCTAGGGTTCACTGAAACTCAGATCCGCAAAACGCTCGCCAGCCCAGTTTAAAGACAACCAACCACTCCGGATATAACGGTGAAACGATGAGAACGGCCAATCTTTCGCGCGTTGCACCCACCCGTGCTTCATCGGGTTGAAATCAATGTAATCGATATGATGCAACCAATCCTGTTCGTCGCGAATGGTATGTTCCCAATAACGGCGTTGCCAGATGGATGCACTGCCGTCATGACGTTTGCCGACATTAATATCCTAGCGGTTCAGCGCCTGAAGAACAGCGAATTTTTGCCTGGTTGCCTGGTTCCCAAGCTCCGGCTTGGGAACTCTATCTCGGAAGCTCCGCTTCCCGACTCTACTGGAAGCAATAGCTTCCGAGACCAAGGCTCCCAAGCCAGAGCTTGGGAGCCAGTCAAGTCAGGCTATGGTAGCCTCGATGCAGCGTCAGCGGAATCGAGGGCGTCGGCTTACCGACCACCAAACACATATCGGCAATTCAAGGATATTGGCCTTCGAAACCTCGATTGCATCGAGGCTACTTGCTTTTAATTTTCTTTCGAGGTGCCTTGTAATACCCCCACAATTGCGCTTATCAATAAAACAACCAAACCTAACGGAACTGTAAAAAAAGAGCCCACAAAAGCAAGTGTTGTAAGCCCAATGAACCAATTTAAATTGATTCCCAAAAGAAAACACCCTGAAGGAGGGCCACTAGAACCACCAGTGCAGCCTGGCATCAAACTCCATATGCCAAGACCAACGCAAGCGAATAATGGGCATACGATAAGTAGCATTAACACAAATTTAGAATAAGTTCTCATCGTATCCCGCCTAATCTATTGTATGCGACATCATGTGCCCTATAACTCTAGCTGTTTTGGCTCAAGTGATTGATTTATAGTGTGAATGAAAAATTTAACACCCCAAGTGGCGATATACAATCCTGAACTGAGTTGCCATAAAAACTCAACAACACCCAACCCATCCCCCTAAGCCACCCCATCCGGCAAAAACCCGCCAGCCTGCATGGTCCAAAGCCGATAATAAAATCCCTGCTTGTCCAACAATTCCTGATGACTGCCATCTTCAACAATCCGGCCTTGATCAAATACCAGCACCCGATCCAAATGAGCGATGGTCGACAGGCGGTGGGCGATGGCGATGACGGTTTTGCGGCCCATGACCCGGTCCAGGTTTTCCTGGATGGTTTTTTCGGTGACTGAGTCCAGGCTGGAGGTGGCTTCGTCCAGGATCAGGATGGGGGCGTCTTTTAACATTACCCGAGCGATGGCGATGCGTTGGCGTTGGCCGCCGGACAGTTTGACGCCGCGCTCACCGACCAGTGATTCGTAGCCTTCCGGCATGGCCGCGATGAACTCCTCGGCGTGCGCCAGTTTGGCGGCGAAGGCGATTTGCGCGTCGTCGACGTCCAGTTTGCCGTAGCCGATGTTTTCTTTCAGGCTGCGGTGAAACAGACTGGGATCTTGCGGAATTAAGCTAATTTGCGCATGCAAGGAATCCTGGGTGGCCAGCAGAATATCTTGGCCGTCGACCAGAATTTGCCCGGCTTGCGGTTCGAAATTGCGCAGGATCAAGTTCACAAAGGTGGACTTGCCGGAACCGGAGAAACCGACCAAGCCGACCCGCTGCCCCGGCTCGATCACCACATTCAGATGCTCGAACACCTGCCGACCCGGTTCGTAGCTAAAGCAGACGTTTTTAAACTCGATGCGGCCCTGGCTGATTTGCAAGGGTTTGGCGTCCGGCACATCGATGATTTCATGGCTTTGGATGATGGTATCCACGCCGTTGGCAACGTTGCCGACGTATTCAAAAAACTCCAGAAAGCGCCGGCTCAAATTGCGGGCGTCGCCGATTACTAAAATAGCTAAGCCGGTGCTCATGGCAAAGGCACCGACGCTGATTTCGCCGGCTTGCCAAAGTTGCAAGGCATAGCCAATGGTGCCGATTTTCAGGATGGCGGCGGCGGTAAATTGAAACCAGCGCACCCTTTCCATATACCAAAACGTGCGGCGGGCGCTTTTTAGTTCGGTAGCTAAAAAACCATCCAGATATTCGCGTTCGTGTTGCAAACGGGCGAACAGCTTGGCGTTGATGATATTGGTCACCGCATCGACGATCTTGCCGTTGACCATACTGCGGGTAGCGGCGAAATCCTGGGCGTATGGTTGGCAGCGGGTCGCTAACCAATAAGAGATCAACACATACATCAACACCCAGGCCGCCACGAACAAACCCAGGCCTTGATGCACCCCCAGCAATAGCGTCACCGACACCGTGAAAGTCACAGCTATCGGCCAAAAATCGCAGATGATGGACCAGGTAGTGTGATTGACGCTCATCGCGGTCTCGCTGATGCGATGCGCCAGCGCGCCGGCAAAATGATTGCCAAAATAACGCGGCGCGTGGTTTTGCAGGTAAGCAAACAAAGACCGCGCGGTGCCTTGCCGCAAGCGCGGGCCGGTGATAATCAGCACTGCGCCGCTGCTACGGCTGAAAATAATTTCGGCCAGATTCAGGCCAGCCAGCAACAGCAAGGGATACTTGAAAGTCTCCAGCCAATCGCTAACAGGGACAGGCTGATTGGCGACCGCATCCATCAAGGCTTTGATAGCATACGGCACCAGAATGCTGCCGGCAGCTTGACCGGTCTCAAGCACCAGCATCAACAGCAATAACCAGCGGAACGGCTTTAAGCAGAAGAGGATGAAACGCCAGGGGTTGGCAGGTAATGGCGGTGCGTCCGCTGCGCGACGGAAACCCTCCTTGGTGGCTGATTTGGACATGATGGCATTAGTTAAGAAAGCTGCCGGCATTATATCCAATTGCCTGGCGCCCGGGCCGTTGATGAGCGAGTCTTGCGGACGGCAGCAAAGCCTAAGCCCGACCCGACAATATCCTGAGATCGTCGTTCTTACAAAAACGAGAAGCCAGTCCGGCTAACGGACTCCCGCCTCGACGCGAGCGACGAGAATAAGCTAGATTAATATCGGATGCGGTACCACAACATGCCTACCATTTCGTGGGCCATCAAGAAGCTGTTAGACCAGGCGGTCGGCGACGGTAACCAATCCAACAGGCGAGATTCGCCGGGGTGGCCGATAAAGGCTGTCGGTGCCCCTAACACCTCAAAACCGGCTTTGCGAAATTCCAGCGCCGCGCGCGGCATATGGTAGGCCTGGGTGACCAGCACTATTTTGTTGATACCAAACTCCTTTAGCAATTCGCGGCTGAAGCGGGCATTCTCGGCGGTATTGCTGCTACGCGCTTCCTGCCAGGTAACCGGCGTTTTAAACTCCTTATCCAGGGTTTGCTCCATCAAATCCGCTTCTGGAACATCATCCTGCTCCAGCATCCCGCCCCCGGATACCAGAATCGGCAGACCCAACTCCCTGGACAACTTGGCGACGTAGCGCACGCGCAGCAAGGTTCTGACGTGTAAAGTGACTTGCCCAGGGTATTCCGGCGCTGAATATTCGGTACCGCCGCCTATCACCACCAAGGCTTGCGGCTTGAATTGCTGTACCGCTTCGGCAGATAGTGGCGGAACCCGCTCCCACAGCAAGGCCCATTGCTTAACCACAATCCGCAAACTCAGTAACCACAACAGTGTCAGACAGACTATCGTCATGCGCTTTCCCCAGCTACGTTTTAGCAAAATACCAACCAGTGCCCAGATCACCAAGCAAGCTGGCGGCAGCAAGAGTAGCTTGATGATGTAGATAGCGATGATGGACATTGGGTACGATCGTCCTTGAGCAAGTATCAGCCAATAGGTCTATAGAGCAGCCCAATTGGGAGTGAACTAAAGACGCAAGATTTTGCGTCTCTACATGCTTAGTGCCGTTACATGGCCAATCTGGAAATCCCCACCGCTTCCCGCAAGGTATTGATAAAGGGCCGAGTAATCGCGCGGGCTTTCTCGGCGCCTTCCAGCAATTGTTGCTCGATGTGCTCCGGCGCTTGCATTAAGGCTTCGTAGCGCTCGCGGGCCGGGGCGATTTCGTCGTTGATTTTCTCGAACAACACCTGCTTCATCTCGCCCCAGCCTATGCCTTCGGCGTAGCGCTGACGGATCGCATCCAGTTCATGCTGGTTGGCAAACGCCTGGTAAATGCCAAACAAAGTGCAGCCTTCTGGGTCTTTCGGTTCGCCGGGTTCCAGAGAATTGGTTTTGATTTTGTTGATCAACTTACGCAGTTTCTTTTCCGGCTCGAACAACGGTATCGTGTTGTTGTAGCTTTTGCTCATTTTCCGACCGTCCAGACCCAGCAAGGTGGCGGCATTGTCGTCTAACACCGCTTCCGGCAACACGAAATGTTCGCCATAAATATGGTTAAACCGGCTGGCAATGTCACGGGCCATTTCGATGTGCTGGATCTGGTCTTTACCCACCGGCACCTTATTGGCGTTGAACATCAAAATATCCGCCGCCATCAGGATGGGGTAGCTGAACAAACCCATGGTGATGCCTTTATCCGGGTCGTTACCTTCGGTTTCTTCGTTATCGGCGACGGCAGCTTTATAGGCATGCGCGCGATTCATCAAGCCTTTGGCGGTAACGCAAGTTAGCATCCAAGTCAGTTCCAAAATTTCCGGCACATCCGATTGCCGGTAAAACACCGCATTGGAGGTATCCAAACCAAGGGCCAACCAAGTTGCGGCAATTTCCAGACTGGACTGTTTGACTCGCGCCGGCTCGTTGCATTTGATCAGCGCATGGTAATCGGCCAGGAAATAAAACGGTCTGACCTGCTCGTCTTTGCTGGCATTGATCGCCGGCCGAATGGCCCCGGCGTAATTGCCGAGATGCGGCGTGCCGGTGGTGGTAATACCGGTAAGGACAATGGATTTACTCATGCTGCTGCCTGCGCTGTCTGTATGGAAAAGTGGCGGAATTTTACACAAATAGCCTGGGATAGTCAGGCAATAAAACCACTGCAACGGTCTCATTCGGTTATGCCAACTCCATCACAGCACACCTTAAAAACCTGGCAATTCAGAATTTTTAGGCCACTATTTCCTGACCAGAACCGCAGTTTTTTATAGTAAACTCCGTGCGACTGATTTTTTACCCAACCACTGCCAATCCGAATCGGGGGAACCCAATGCTGAATCATGATGAAAAACGCGATTACATCCGCATGGATGTGGACTGTGACATTACCTACAAGTTGGCCGATTCCAGCGAGATCAGCAGCGGCAGATGCACGACGCTAAGCGGCGCCGGCGTATCGTTTATAGCCGAACGCTCATTCGAGATTGGTCTAGCCATGGAAGTCAGCATCATGCCGAAAACCCAAATCACTCCGCCGATGACGGCTTTTATCGAAGTAGTGCGCAGCGTCAAGCAAAGCGACGGCAGCTATGAGATAGCGGCTTCGATCAAAAGCATCAAAGGCAATTAAGGACCGCATCCTTTACTGACAAGGACGTAGCAAGCTATGTATATCATCACTAAGGAAGTTTATTTTTGCTACGGCCACCGCTTGATGAACCATCCGGGCAAGTGCCGTAACTTGCACGGTCACAGTGTCAAAGCCAGCATCTCGATCAAACAAAACAACCTCAACGAGCAAGGGATGGTCTGCGATTTTTCGGACGTCAAAGATTGCGTGGAGGGATTTATAAACAAGGTGCTGGATCACAACTTTTTGCTGCATAAAGACGACCCGATCATCCCGGCGTTGGTCGCCAACAATGAACAGTTTTTGGCCATCGACGAACATCCAACGGCCGAAGTGCTGAGCAAAATGATCTACCAGCACGTCAAACAACAAGGCTTTAATGTCGATCAAGTGGTGCTGTGGGAAACTGCCAGCGCCAACGCTTGCTACCGGGAAGACTAACTATGAGTCTGGTGCAACCGGTCAACACGGCGCTTTGTTTGGAAAAGATCTGCGAATCCAACTATCAAAAGCTGTTCAGGCTGATTCCGAATCTGCGTTCCTTCGATAAAACTGCCGTCGGCCTAACTCACAACAAACCCGCGCTGTATCTGGAAGTGCTTGAGCGTAACCCATATACCCTAACGATCGAACTTAGCCATTGCTTCGATCAGCAACTATCAGAACAAATCGTCCCGGCCGTGAAAATTAGGGTTTATCTGGATGCGCAATTGGCGGAAGTGCTGCGCGACATCGACCGGCCGACAGTAGACAAGGTCTATCAAAACCCAGGCAGTTTGGTGGAAATCCGGAATTACAAATGGCGCTTAAACTATTTCCTGCAGAAATGGCTGGATCATTGCCTAAAGACCGATTACCGCTTCAGCCACGATAAGCTCAGCCAAGCTGCTGCTGTAAAGCGGCTCTGACGCACCGCAACACCCCATAGCTGTAAGCACCGCCCAGTTGCTCGTAAACGGGCTTTAAGGCGTTCCGCTGTTCTTCCGGCAAACTCAACAACACCGCTTCAATTTCACCGACCTCCGCCGGCGACAAACTCAATACATCGCCCAGCGCCACCAAGCCCAACTCCAGGCTTTTGGCCATGTGATTGTAAATGGTGTCCTCGCTAAGACTGCGTTGCTTGGCCACTTGTTCGACGCTATAACCCAATCTGAACAAATCCAGGCTTTCCGCGACCGTGTCGGTGGCGGCCGCTGGCGGTTCATCGTCGAACTCAGCTAACACCGCCAAAAACTCATCGCCGTATAATTCCAGTTTGCGTTGACCGATGCCGGACAACATGCTCAGTTGCTGATGATTACGCGGGCGGGCATCGACCATCGCCATCAAAGTGGCATCGTGAAAAATCACATAGGGCGGCACGTCCTGTTCGTCGGCCAATTCTTTGCGTTTGGCGCGCAAGGCATTCCACAAGGCACTGTCTGCTGCCCCGCCCGGCTGGCGCTTTTCGGTTTTCTCACGCCGGGTCTTGGCGATTTGCGCATCTTTGCGCAACATCAGGGTTTGCTCACCGCGCAAAACTGGCCGGCAGGCATCAGTCAGTTTCAAGCTGCCGTGGCCTTCGAAATCGATTTCCACCAGGGACTTGGCGACTAATTGCCGAAACACCGAGCGCCATTGTTTTTCGTCAAGCGCTTTGCCGATACCAAAGGTCGACTGCTTGTCATGACCGAATTGACGCGTACGGTCGTCGGCTTTGCCCAGCAACACGTCGATCAAATACGTCACACCAAAGCGCTGACCGGTGCGATAGATGCAAGACAAGGCCTGCTGCGCGGCCAAGCTACCATTCCAGGTTTCCACCGGCTCCAGGCAGGTATCGCAATTGCCGCAGCCTTGCTCCAACACGTCCCCAAAATAAGCCAGCAAAGCCTGCCGCCGGCAACTGACCATTTCGCACAAGGCCAGCATGGCATCCAGTTTGTGCAATTCGACCCGTTTGTGGGACTCGTCGGCATTGGAGGCGCTGAGCATTTGCCGCAAGGTCAAGACATCCTGTAAACCATATGCCATCCAGGCATTGGCCGGCAGGCCATCGCGGCCGGCCCGCCCGGTTTCCTGGTAATAAGCCTCGACGCTTTTTGGTAAATCCAAATGCGCCACAAAGCGCACATTGGGTTTATCTATGCCCATGCCAAACGCAATGGTCGCGACGATGATCAGGCCATCTTCCATCAAAAATTGATGCTGATTTTTCTGCCGCTGTTGATGTTCCATACCGGCGTGGTACGGCAAGGCTTTCAGACCTTTGTCATTCAACCACTCGGCGGTTTCTTCGACTTTTTTACGCGACAGACAATAGACGATACCGGTATCGCCGGGATGTTCGGTGCGGATAAATGTCAATAACTGCTGACGGGCGTTGTCTTTTTGAATGATCCGATAGCGAATATTCGGCCGGTCGAAGCCGCTGACGAATACTTGCGCCTGTTCTAGCGCCAAACGGGTGATGATTTCCTGGCGGGTGCGTTCGTCGGCGGTGGCGGTTAAGGCTATGCGGGGTATTTGCGGAAACTGCTCATGCAGCACCGATAACAACAAGTAGTCGGCACGAAAATCATGCCCCCATTGCGACACGCAATGCGCCTCGTCTATCGCGAACAAAGCAATCTTGCAACGGGCGAACAAGGCCTGGGTTCTGGCGTTGGATAGCCGCTCCGGCGCGATGTACAGCAAATCCAACTCGCCGGCCTGCAACTTTTGCTCGATCTCGCGCACCTGCTCCAGGGTGAGCGTTGAGTTCAAATAGGCAGCTCTCACACCCACCTGATGCAAGGCGCTGACTTGATCCTGCATCAAGGCAATCAACGGCGAAATCACGATACCGACCCCATCCATCACCAAGGCCGGAATCTGATAACACAATGATTTGCCGCCGCCAGTCGGCATCAACACCAATACATCCTGGCCGTCGATCAATTGCTCAATAATTTGCTGCTGCTGCCCGCGAAAACTATCGTAGCCGAACACACTACGTAGGGTTTGCAGGGCGGGGGAATTGGTCATAAACAGTTACTTTATATATCAGTGTCCCTACAGGGGCTGGCAAAAAATCATTAGGGTATTAGACCACAGATCAGACCTACACCATCTAACCACCCAAGCCCGGCGAGCATAGCAACCCAAGCTATTTGAATACCCGACACCTTGAAATAGCTCTGAACGCCCACTACTTCATACCTATCAAGCCAAGCCAATTTCAATAATTCCAAAGCGAGCCTATATAATGCCCTGCTTACCCAAGCCGCAGCAGGCACCCAAATCTTCTATGAACATGACTTACTGCCGACTACCCGACCGCCTAAAATATCTGATCGATCATGATCAAGAATACTTGCTAAAGCAAGGCCTGAAAGGCATCGAGAAAGAAAGTCTCCGCATCACCGAGCATGGCGAGATCGCGCAAACTCGGCATCCCAAGGCCCTTGGTTCGGCGTTGACGCACCCCTATCTCACCACCGACTACTCGGAAGCCCTACTGGAATTTATCACCCCACCGTTTGCCGACATCCGCCAAACCCTGGACTACATGCACCAACTCCACCAGTTCGTCTATCCGCATCTAGGTGAGGAAATGCTGCTGGCTACCAGCATGCCGTGCGGTATCGACGGCGACTTGAGCATTCCTATCGCCGAATATGGCACGTCTAACATCGGCAAGATGAAGCACGTTTACCGCAAAGGCTTGTGGCATCGTTACGGTCGCACCATGCAAGCCATCGCCGGCATCCATTTCAATTATTCTGTGCCAGAGCAGCTCTGGCCTGCGCTGCACCAGCAACGCGCCAGCGAGGCCAGCCTGGAAAGTTTTATCTCGGATGCGTATTTTGGCTTGATCCGCAACTTCCAACGCCAGGGCTGGCTGATTTTGTATCTGTTCGGTGCCTCGCCGGCGATTTGCAAAACCTTTTTTAAAAGCCGTCCGCAACTGATGGAGCAATTCAAAGAATTTGATGAACACACGCTGTTTCATCCTTATGCCACCTCGCTGCGAATGAGCGACATCGGCTACAAAAGTAAGAATCAAGCGGGCTTAAAAATCGATTACAACTCGCTGGACGGCTACGTGGAAAGTCTGAGCGCAGCCATCAACACCCCCTACCCGGATTACGAAGCCATCGGCGTGAAAGTGGACGGCGAGTATCAGCAGCTCAACGCTTATATTCTGCAAATAGAAAACGAGTTTTACAGCACCATGCGCCCCAAGCAAATCGCCAAATCCGGCGAGAAACCGACGCTGGCACTAAAACAGCGCGGCGTACTGTATGTGGAAATGCGCTCACTGGATTTAAATCTGCTGAATCCAATCGGCATTGACGAAAGTACCGCCCGCTTTGTCGAGGCTTTCTTGCTTTACTGCCTGTTGCAGGACAGTCCATTGCAAGGCCCGGATGAATTGCAGATCAACAACAGCAACCAATTGCTGGTTGCAAACGAAGGCCGCAAACCCGGTTTACAGTTAAACCGTGACGGCGAAGCTGTGAGTATGCAGCAATGGGCGCATAGCATCCTCTACGCGATGCAACCCATCTGTGCAGTGCTGGATAGAGGCAGTTTGGAACGTCCTTACCAATTGGCTTTGCAGCATCAATTGGCAGTAGTGGATAACCCTGCCCTAACCCCGTCGGCACGGATCCTGGCTTGCATGCGCGAAAACGGCCAAGAATTTGGCTGCTTTGCCAGCAACACCTCGGCCCTGCATAAGCACTATTTCAACGCCGAACCCTTGGATGCTAAAACCCAGCGCCAATTCGAAGACATGGCTGCCGCCTCCCTGCAAAAACAAGCCGACATCGAAGCCAACGACACATTGGATTTTGACGAATTTTTATCCCGTTACTTTGCCCAGAGCTGAACCCATGACCGCATTCGACCTCGCCAGCGCGCAAACCGAACTACAAGGCAAAAACCCGCGTACCATTCTTAAAGCCGCGCTCGCCAATTTCGATAACATTGCTATCTCCTTCAGCGGTGCCGAGGACGTGGTGCTGATCGACATGGCGCTGCAAATCCGCAAAGACATTCAGGTGTTTTCATTGGATACTGGTCGTCTACATCCCGAAACTTACCGTTTCATGGAACAAGTACGCAAGCATTACGGCATCAACATCGACATCTTGAGCCCGGACCGCGAAGCGCTAGATGCCTTTGTGAAAGAAAAAGGTCTGTTCAGTTTCTACGAAGACGGCCACCAACAATGCTGCGGCATCCGCAAGGTAGAGCCTTTGAAGCGCAAGCTGGCGACCCTGGACGCCTGGATCACTGGCCAGCGTAAAGACCAAAGCCTGGACACCCGCAGCGACATCCCGGAAGTGCAACTCGATGCCGGCTTCTCCGGCCCCGGTAAACAGCTGATCAAATTCAACCCGCTGCTGAACTGGTCGTCCACGCAGGTGTGGGATTACATCGAAGCCTACCAGGTGCCGTTCAACGAACTACACAAACACGGCTACATCAGCATCGGCTGCGAGCCCTGTACCCGGCCGGTGTTACCGAACCAGCATGAGCGCGCGGGACGCTGGTGGTGGGAGGATGCGGCGAAGAAAGAATGTGGGTTGCATGGGGGGAATGTTAAGCCGTAATCTATGGAGCCATGAGTAAGCCGATTGGCATCTCTGGATAATGACTTTGACAAAACTCGGCTACCTAATTCTGCCCCCTCTAACTGTGATAATTAGCATTTTTACAATTAACAAATAGGCGTTCTTGGAGACAAATTAGTTGAACAGCTTACTCCCCCAATGGATTATAGATATTAGCTCGATAAGCTCTATTATCGGTCTAATAATCACTATTTTTCTATTTTTTGAGGCGCGTACCATTCGTAGATCATTCTTGCGTAGAGCTCGACTTCCGACTATTACCAAAGAGTTGGAAAAAGCCACATCCGAGATTTCGAATAAACTTAAAACTTGGTCTACGAATGAACGACCAGCCTTAGAAATGTTTGCAAAAGTTAAAGCCCTACTTGAAAATATCAAAACTAAACTACCTATTGAAGAACAAAAGAAAATTAACGAATTTCTAAGGAAACTTCAACCTAGAAAATATATGGTATTCAAATCCAGTATTTCGGAAATTACAGAAGATAAGGGCTGGAGTCTATATACTGATCTAAATACTGTAGTCACAAGCCTTCAACAATTAGTCAAAGATTCTCAATGGGATTGACATAATGAGTTTTCATAGCAAAGCAACCCAGTTGGTAACAAAATTAATTAGATTTACCAATGAAAATAAAATCCAATGGGATATAAAAGACCCTCCTAGTTCTATCACAAGAGGTACAGATGATATTGTTCCAATATATTTTGAAGCAAAATACAAAGAAAAATATGTTGCAATTTATCAGCAACGATATCAAAGTTTCTACCCTGAAAATGAGTCTTTTTACTGGTCTGAAAGAATTGTATTTGCTGTCCTTGATGCCCAAGACAGAGTTCTATGGGAATGTGCTGACCACTCGCCTGCTTTAATTGATTTGATGAATACAGTAAGAGAGAAATCTGCGGGAATTGATAACCTTTTGGATGATCTCCTAGATGATGAAATTTAGAGCAGAATGTCTTAATACATGCCATATACGATCCATTCCTTCGAAATATGTTTCGCTAAAGCGAAGCTGAATTTAATGTCGGTTCTCGGACCGACAACCGCGATACTTTTCTTTGCTTGTCCAAAGAAAAGTATCCAAAAGAAAAGACACCCGGATGCCGCTTATCTCCTCCGTTCCTCGCTTTCGCCGGGGGTTGCCGAAAGGGGCTTCCTGCCCCTTCGGCAACGCGATGCATCCATGCATCGCCCCTTCGGGCTGTACCCGACGAAAGCTCCGGTACTCGGCGCGGCATACGGGAGAAAAACGACCGCATTTGGGTAAGGTGCGCACGATTTTTACTTACACGCGGACTAACTCTTCTTGTCCCTTCAAGGCTTTGACACCGTACTTTTTATCGTTCCCACGCTCCGCGTGGGAACGCAACGTCAGACGCTTCGCGTCTTCCCATGATAAAAACAGCTTCGCCATTCCTGTTAGAATCGCCGCACCACCCCACCCAAGGAGCACCGCTTTATGAGCGACTTTTACAGCCCGCAACACCGCCAATTTCAAGAGCAACACGACACCGTCAATCTGGCGGATCGCTTGGAACAAATCATCGTGGAACAGCAGGTAAGCGAGCAGCATCAGCCGTTTATCGAGAGCCGGGATTTTTTCTTTCTGACCACGATAGATCAGCGCGGTTATCCAACCTGCTCTTACAAAGGCGGCAACCCTGGCTTGGTGAAGGTGGTTAGTCCGCAGGAACTGGCCTTCCCTAGTTACGACGGCAACGGCATGTTTTTGTCGATGGGAAATATCAACGGCAACTCGAAAATCGGCATGTTGTTTATCGATTTCGAAACGCCACACCGGATTCGGGTGCATGGCGACGCACGGATTGAAAGCAACGATCCGCTGCTGGCCGACTATCCTGGCGCGGAGCTGATAGTGCGAGTGGCGATCAGCGAGATATTTATCAACTGTCCGCGTTATATTCATCGGATGAGCCGCGTGTCCAGCTCAAAATACGTCCCGCAGGCTCATCAAAACACGCCGTTGCCGCAGTGGAAGCGTATCGATGCGGTGCAGGATGTGTTGCCAACTTGCGATAGTCACGTCGCGGAAAGTCTGGGTGGGATAATCACGCCGGAAGAATACGGGGCGATGGTGATGAACGGAGATGCTTAATTTTCATACCCTTGCCCTTTGAGAAAACAGAACTACAAATATCAACCTTAAACTGGAAACCAACATGAGCGAAAGAATCATTATGCGCACCGGCGAAGCCTTGGTAGCGGGCGGCCCGGCCGGCACTGCGGCAGAACCGGAAATCATCATCGGCGAACTAGATGGACCGGTCGGCACCGCGATTGCCACCCTGACCGGCGATCAAGTTCATGGACATACCCGCGTGTTTGCCATTTTAAACACCGATATCCAGGTACGTCCGGTGACTTTGATGGTCAGCAAAGTCACCGTCAAAAACAGCCGCTACACCAATATTTTGATGGGCACCGTGCAGGCGGCCATTGCCAATGGCGTACTGGATGCGGTTCGGGCGGGCGATATTCCCAAGGAGAAAGCCAACGATTTGGGGATTATTTGCTCGGTATGGCTGAACCCCAGCGTGATCAAAGACGACAATCTGGATCATCAAATTCTGTTTGATATTCACCGCCAAGCCATGGCCAAAGCCATTCATAAAGCCATGACCAACACCCCGGATATCGACTGGTTATTGGAAAACCAAGAGAAGATTACCCATAAATACTTCCAGATGGGTTTGGACGGCAAGATTTAATTGCGTTGACGCTTGGGTTGCAAGCTTATTGCAACCCAATTCCAAGTCGGTTTAAACAAAACCTACCCAGTCTCTTATTCCTACTTCCTTAGCCACGATTGCCGCTTCGACATTTTGCCCCCCCCCGCCAAGCAAAGTAATAGCGCATCACTATTTGTTTGACAAAACCCGCAAATCTGCTTAAAAAGGCTATGTAGTTTCGATTCGAAACTATTAGTGCTATTTATTTCTTTGGGGGATAAGATCATGCAAAAAAGCATTTCGATTCTGATAGTTGGGCTGCTGAGTACAGTTGCCGTTACCGCATTCGCCGCCGATCAGGCAGTGCCGTTTCCGGAGGGTTATCGCAACTGGCTGCATGCCAAAAGTATGTTGATTCAGCCCGGCCATGCCCTGGAAAATCCGTTTCAAGGCCTGCATCACGTCTATGCCAATAAACAAGCGGAAGCTGGCTTGAAAACCGGTAAATACGCGGATGGCTCCGTACTGGTATTCGATTTGTTGCAGTATCAAGAAAAGGATAAAACCATTCAGGAAGGCGAACGCAAATTGTTAGGCGTGATGCTGAAAGACGCGAAAAAATTTGCGTCAACCGGCGGCTGGGGCTTTGAAGGCTTTGCCGGCAACAGCAAAACCGAACGGCTAGTAAAAGACGGCGGCACCTCCTGTTTTGCCTGCCATGCAACCGAGCAAAAAACCGATTACGTGTTCTCGCAATATCGGCCTTAGGCGGTCTAGGCTGACTCGACAGAGACGCACAATATTGCGTCTCTACCTTAGCTAAAGATAATTTAAGCCTGATCGACCAAGCGGATGCCAGATTCTTCGATCATTATCCGTCGTTGTTTATACAAGCCACCTATCGCTTGCTTGAAGACCTTTTTGCTGACGCCAAAGGTATCGTAAATAATTTCCGGCGCACTTTTGTCGGTTAGCGCCACATAGCCGCCGCGCTTTGCCAGTATTGCCAGAATTTTTTCGGACGTGGCATCGACTTTCTGGCCGTATTTTTCCTGGCTCAGAACTAAATCCAGCTTGTTGTCGGGGCGGACTTTTTTGATATAACCGGTCAAAGTTTGGCCTTTTTGCAAGGGCTGAAACGTCTCGCTTTTATATAGCACGCCCCAGTATTGATTATCCACTACTGCCTTAAAGCCCAGATCGGTTTCGTCGGCAATAATGAGTTGCACCGCTTGGCCGTCTTTATAGTAAAAGGCTTGATCCTGAATGAAGTCATCCAGCATCATCGTGGCGGCGATGCGGTTGTTTTCGTCTAAAAACAGGCGTACCAGATAGGATCGGCCTTCAATGATTTTGCCCTTTTGTTCGCTGAACGGCAGCAGTAAATCCTTGGGTAATCCCCATCCCAAAAACGCGCCGGCATGGCTGAGCGATATACATTTTAACCACGCCACCTCATCGACTTGCGCTAGCGGCGTTTGCAAGGTGGCGATGGTTTGATTTTTACCGTCGATGTAGACAAAGACCTTTACCGTGTCGCCGACCTTTAGAGTGTCCGGTGCATCGGTATCGGCCAGCGCAATCTCGCCAAGCTCCCCACCATCGAAACCATACTGATTATCGCGTTGACTCACGACAGTTAAAATATTGGATTTGCCTAGTTCGATCATGAAGCTTCCGCAGGTTGATTGGGCATGGGCGTAGGCTCGTTAAGGCGGCCTACGCAAAGAATGGATGACGTATTATACAAACGAATCGGCTAAACGGCTGGCCGCTTATTCCTAAACAGCCGCGCCTTGCACAGCTTGCCGAAGAGACAACACTCACGCAAATAACAAGTCAAAACCCCGTTCTTCTGCGGCCCGTCTATAATGGACGGTTTTTTCAATTCGATAAAACCTGCTTTTATCGAATACAAGTGCCGATTATGAATCTATTCCTGAAATACCTGTCCTCTTGCTGGTTTCTGAACAATCCGTCGGATTTAGTCCCGCCCAATTCGTTTATGTGGAAAAACGTGGCGTTCTATCTAATCTCCGGCATGATAGTGGAGGGCTTGATCTCCGATCCGGCGGACGGCACGCTAGAGGTGCTGGGCCGCATCACCATGGCTTTCGGTTCGGTGGCAATTTTGTTGCTGATGGAGAAAAAATGGGGCTGCTTCAACCAGCTGTACACCTCAATTTTCGTTTGCGAAAATTTCATCATGACCCTAGCGGTCAGCGGCGAAGCGCTGGACTATTGGTTGGTGCTGAATCATCACCCCTACCGGGAAGAAATCGGCATCGGCATCGCGCTATTTTTGGTGATTTGGTATATCTCCATCGTCAGTTATATCTTTCGCGCTTTCTTCAGCTACCCAACCAGCGTCAGCGTGGTTTATGCGTTTAGCTATTTCGTGCTGACTTATGGCATACCGATGCTGTTGATGGACATCTAAAAGCCGAGGCTTGCTGGCCGGTGTATCCTGAACCCGGCCAGGGTTTTGCCTATATTTGCGCTAAGTTACCCCGATCTTCCAACCAGCTTTTCCGATCCCCGGCTCGTTTCTTCGCTAACAACAAATCCATCTGTTCGCGGGTGTCGTCGTTTTCTTCAATGGTCAACTGCACCAAACGCCGGGTATCTGGATTCATGGTGGTTTCCCGCAATTGTGAGGGATTCATCTCGCCCAAACCTTTGAAGCGCTGGATGTTGATCTTGCCGGTGAGTTTTTCGGCTTCGATGCGCGCCAACACGCCCAAGCGCTCTGACTCGTCCAGCGCATAAAACACTTTCTTACCCACGTCGATCCGATACAGCGGCGGCATCGCCACAAACACGTGCCCTGCCCTGACCAAGGCATTGAAATGCTGATAAAACAGCGCGCAAATCAAGGTGGCGATGTGATTGCCGTCGGAGTCGGCATCGGCCAGAATACAGATCTTGCCGTAGCGTAGGTTTTGTAGATCGTTGCTATCGGGCTCTATACCCAACGCCACGGCTATGTCGTGCACTTCCTGCGAAGCCATGACTTCGCCGGAATCGACTTCCCAGGTGTTTAGGATTTTCCCTCTTAAGGGCATGATGGCCTGAAACTCCCGGTCCCGCGCTTGCTTGGCCGAGCCGCCGGCCGAATCGCCTTCGACCAGGAACAGTTCGGTGCGACTAAGGTCTTGACCGGAACAATCCGCCAATTTTCCGGGCAAGGCCGGACCGCTGGTGATTTTTTTGCGGACGATTTTCTTGCCGGCTTTCAAGCGTTTCTGCGCGCTCGCCAGGATGATTTCGGCAATCTTCTCGCCTTCTTGCGGATGCTGATTCAACCAAAGGCTGAAAGTGTCTTTTGCAACGCCGGACACAAAGGTGACGCATTCGCGCGAACTGAGCCGTTCCTTGGTTTGTCCGGAAAACTGCGGATCCTCCAGTTTTACTGACAACACAAAATGACAGCTTTCCCAAACGTCTTCCGGCGCAATCTTCACGCCGCGCGGCAACAGGTTGCGAAAATCTAAAAACTCGCGCATCGCCTCGGTCAGGCCGGCCCGCAAGCCATTGACGTGAGTACCACCTTGCGCGGTAGGCACCAGGTTAACGTAACTCTCGGCAATCGTTTCCGGCAGACTATCTGGCGTCCAGACGATGCCCCACTCCACGGCTTCGTTGCTGGCCGCCATATTGGCCATGAACGGCGGCTGCGGAAAAATCTCGGCATCACCGACCCGGTCCAGCAGATATTCCTGCAAGCCGTTTTGGTAACACCACTCGAATTGTTCGTCGCTGAGTTCGGAGTTTAAGGTGATTTTCAAGCCCGGACACAATACCGCCTTGGCCCGCAACACGTGATTCAGCTTGCTGACAGATACCCGATTTGAATCGAAATATTTACCATCCGGCCAAAAATGCACGCTGGTGCCGGTGTTGTTCTTGCCGACCGTACCGCTCTGCTGCAAGTCGCTGACCTTGTCGCCGCCGGCATATTCCATCTGATACACGCCACCGCCACGCTTGATTTCGACCAGCAATTTTTCCGATAAAGCATTTACCACCGACACACCCACACCGTGCAAACCGCCGGAGAATTGATAGTTTTTGTTGGAGAATTTGCCGCCGGCATGCAACTGGGTGAGGATCACTTCCACGCCCGGAATGCCCTGCTCGGGATGAATATCCACCGGCATGCCCCTGCCGTTATCGTCTACCCTGACCGAGCCGTCCTTGTACAGCACAACATTGATCGTGTCGGCGTGGCCGGCCAGTGCTTCGTCGACACTGTTGTCCACTACTTCCTGCACCAGATGATTAGGACGCGTGGTGTCGGTGTACATGCCCGGCCTTTTGCGAACCGGGTCCAGGCCGCTCAGTACTTCAATCGCCGCGGCGTTGTATTCGTTACTCATTGTTAGTCATCGTTTGCCGTTAATTCATACTATAATGCTCGGTCATTTTTGAGCACCTCAGCACACATTATATGTCGAGACGTAAAAGCGCATCCCAATTTGAGGAAGCGATGGAAGAACTGGAGAAATTGGTCGAGCAAATGGAACGTGGCGATATTTCTCTGGAAGAGTCTTTAAAATCCTTCGAACGCGGTATCAGACTAACCCGCACCTGCCAGCAAGCGCTACAAGACGCCGAGCAGAAAGTCCAAATTTTATTAGAAAAAAACGGCCAGCACACTTTGGAGCCATTCACCGATGAGTAACTTAAAAGCCTTTCTTACCGCCTGCCAAAACCGCGTCGAACGGGCGCTTGATGCCAGGTTGCCCGGCGAGAATATTCTGCCGCAAACCCTGCATCAAGCCATGCGCTACAGCGTACTGGACGGCGGCAAACGCACCCGCCCGCTATTAACTTATGCAACCGGCCAGGCCTTAGGTTTAAGTGAAGATGTACTGGACGCGCAAGCTTGCGCGGTGGAGTTCATACATGTGTATTCGTTGATACACGACGATTTGCCGGCAATGGACAATGACGATTTGCGCCGCGGCAAACCGACTTGCCACAAAGCGTATGACGAGGCCACCGCCATTCTGGCCGGCGATGCCTTGCAAGCATTGGCTTTTGACATATTAGCTAACGACGCGGCGATTATGGTCGGCGCTGAAGCCAGAGTTAAAATGATCGCAGCGTTGACGAGAGCCAGCGGTTCGCAAGGCATGGTCGGCGGGCAAGCTATCGACTTGGGCTCGGTTGGTCGCAGGCTGACCCTGCCAGAGTTGGAAAACATGCACATTCACAAGACCGGCGCTTTAATCCGCGCCAGCGTCAATCTGGCTGCACTTTCCAAACCAAACCTGGATGCGGATGTCGCTAAAAAACTGGACCATTATGCTAAATGTATAGGCCTGTCGTTCCAAGTCAAAGACGACATTCTGGATGTGGAAAGCGATACCGCTACGCTGGGCAAAACCCAGGGCAAGGATGTCGATAACGACAAACCGACTTACCCTGCGCTATTAGGGATGGCCGGCGCCAAGGAAAAAGCCCAGGAATTGCATGAGCAAGCAGTCGCCAGCTTAGCCGGATTTGGCAGCGAAGCGGACTTGTTACGCGATTTATCCCTGTATATCATCGAACGCACGCACTAAGCGTAGCGAACAGCGCGATTTATACTTCTTGCGCCACAATGCTTCCGGTTTTCGGCTCGCGCCTTTTTAACGGGCGCGGAATATTGTGACGCAAACATATAAAGGAATTTATTAACCCATGACAGTCTCTGACTTTCCGCTTCTCAACACCATCCAGACCCCCGCCGACATACGCGCGCTGAAACCGGAGCAAC
>MSXO01000016.1 GCA_002083615.1 Proteobacteria bacterium ST_bin11
GGCTGCGCGATGATCGGCCAGTCCATCATCAATATCAAATCCGGTGGCCGCGGCCGTCTGTCTACGTTGATTGCTGGCACTTTTTTGTTAATCATGGTGGTGTTTTTGGATAAGTGGATTTCGATGATCCCAATGGCCGCCCTGGTTGCAGTGATGATCATGGTGTCCATCGGTACCTTTAGCTGGCGTTCGATACTCAATTTAAAACAACATCCGATGTCCACCAATATCGTCATGCTTGCCACCGTGGTCGTGGTGGTTTGGACACATAATCTGGCGATGGGCGTATTTGTCGGCGTATTGTTGGCCTCACTGTTCTTTGCCAACAAGATCAGCCATTTCATGTATGTGGACTCGAAATTGGAGGAAGCCAGCAACACTCGGACTTATAAAGTGGTTGGTCAGATATTTTTCAACTCGGCGGACAAGTTTGTCAACAGCTTCGATTTCAAGGAAGCCGTGGACAAAGTGGTTATCGATTTGCAGCGCGCACATTTTTGGGACATTACCTCGGTCAGCGCCTTGGATAAGGTGGTGATCAAGTTACGCCGCGAAGGTGCGGATGTGGAATTGATTGGCATGAACGAAGCCACCACGACCATCATCGACCGCTTTGCGATACACGATAACCCCGAAGAAATTGAAAAAGTTATGGGAGGCCATTAATGAGCACCGCACAAAATCTAGTACTAGCCGGCATTGACGGCTCATCCTTAACCAACGCCGTCTGCGATTATGCCGCCTGGATCGCGCAAAAAGTGGATGCCCCATTAAAACTATTGCACACCATCGACCATCATCCGGAAGCAACCGACCATACCGATTTAACCGGCAATATCGGTATCGATAGCCGCGATCATTTAATGGATGAACTGACGCAACTGGAACAGCAACGCAGCAAGTTACGGCTGCAACAAGGCAAGCAACTCCTGCAAGCCGCCAGGGAACGTGTCATGCAAGCCGGCGTTATCGACCCCATTACCAATCAACGCCACGGCAGTCTGGTTGAATCGCTGATCGAGCTGGAAAACGACTTGCGGGTCTTGGTGATAGGCGTACGCGGCAAGGTGCATGACAATCAGCCGGATAAAATCGGCGCCAAACTGGAATCCATCATCCGCTCGCTGCATAAACCGATTTTGGTGGTCAACACCGAATTCAAACAGCCCGAACGCATCATGCTGGCATACGATGGCAGCCAGGCCGCCGAGAAAGCTTTGGAGATGGTCGTCAACAGTCCACTGTATAAAGGCCTGACGTGCCATTTGGTATGCGTCAGCAAAGACGAAGGCAAAGGCCAATTACTCGAAGTGGCCGCCAACAAGCTCAAGTTGGCGGGCGGTATTGAGGTTATCGCCAAAAAACTGATCGGCAAACCAGAACAAGTCCTATCCGAATATCAAGATCAAAAAGGTATCGACATGATTGTGATGGGGGCTTTCGGCCATACCCGTGTGCGCGACTGGCTGCTGGGCAGTTTTACCGTAAAGATGTTGACGCATAGTCACAAACCACTGTTGTTGCTGCGTTGATAGATACGATTGAAATTTTGCTTGATATAGGGGTTGTAAGCCGGAACCGCCGAAAATTCCGTCATCCCAATTATAACCCCGCCACAAGGGAATCCAAGTCTATGAGTTTTCCGTCGCCTTGGAAGGTATAGTGCCCATTCAATAAGATGTGCCGCCAAGCCGTAGGCGACATCTGTGTAATTAACGCTAATGCCTTAGCATTCCCATTCGCTTCGAATTTAGTCAATAGCTTCGATAATATCGCCGAGTTGTAGTAAATGATCGCATTGGCAATCAGCCGTGCACACTGGTTACTGATCTCGAGTTCTATGTCGGTGCGTCCGGTCAATTCCTTCTTTCCGCCAACTTTTGAGATGGCTGCGCGTAGCTGGTGATAGGATTCAATGCGGTTTTGTGAGCGATGAACATTGCGCTCCAGTTGCGGATCGCGCAAATAGCGTAAGGTGTAAATGCTGCGTATTAGTTTATCGAAGTCAAAGATCGCACGGCGTGTCGGATTCGGCGCGGTATAGGTGCATAACTTGCGGATCAACGTCCCTTGCGTTATTTCTTTCCGGCCAAGCGTAGCGACAATCTGATCGAAGTTCGGTTTTTACTTGGCAATGGCCTCAATATCGATCTGGCCGGCCGGTTTGATTAGAAAATCATCGTACAACGCCGGATCATCGGCGCAATAAAGTTCTTGCAATTGGTCATTCAAGTCGGTAAATCACGGCTCAAACCGCAAGCCGAACCAATGCAAAATAGCAAAGTTTGCCTTGTTTACGCTGTGTATGTCGCCAGTGATGGCGGTGGGCATAACATCGGACGTGTTGCGATACCAGATATCGAAAACATGGTGAGCTTCGTATTCATGCGCACCGATTAGGTAGCCGTTTAGCGGTATGTGGTTGCACAACAGCGTATAGGCCACTATGCCTTTGCCGCGGCCGAAGTATTTCCGCGAATGACGGGCCTTTACGGTTGGCCGCTCCACACCCAGTTTTTGACCATCGACGGCGGCGTACAGCGTTTCCAAATCGAACGAGTAATAAGGGAAGATCGGAAGTTCCGCGATAGCATTGCTGATGCGGTCATTGGCGGCTTGCAGGGAAGCTTGCCGAAGGTACTGCTGGTAGCTCGTTTCCAGAACGTGATAAGGAATATCGCTGGTACGCGCCATCACCAGATTGCCGTGATTCATTGCCTGAGCGATGATGACCGCCATCAGGCGTCGCTGTCGGCGACCTTCTTCGCATAGCGCGGTTGCAAGGGCTTCAGCGCAGACAAAAACTGGGTTTGGCTGTTGACGAAACGGAACACATCGGCGATATCGCAAAATGGCAATTTTTCATAGAATGCCCGTTCGGATACCTTCTGTCGCTGAAAATCTTGGAAACGGAGCGCCAGCGAAGTGAAGATTTTTAGTCCCCGATAGCCGTAGCGCCGGGCGGGTTTTCGCAGCGAAGCGGAGAAAACCTGCAAGGCATCGCGACACGGCGTTAAGTCATGCGAGAGCCGATGTTTCGACCCCTTGTTGGGTCGGAACGAGGTGACGCGGACGAATCGGGGCGCCGCAGGCATAAGCGGTCGCGTGATTTTTGCCGATTTTTTCCTGCTGGGAAGCTCGAAAAAATCTTTCGGCAAAAATAGCGACTCCCCGGTTATCGGCCTTTGGCTTACGCCAAGCCAGTTTCTGACTATTTTTATCGTATTCCAGGTGCGTCAATTTACCTTGTTTTAGTTCGCGGTTGAATGCTATCCATTGCTCTCGCAATTCGGTCACAAGTGCATCAAGCTGGATGTTGATCGGCTTGCGCAAGAACGGGATGTCCATCTGTGCGAGTATATCGGCCTTGTGTGATTAAGCGGAATATATGGCGGGAAGTGGGATTTGGCGGGATTTGGCTGGAAGTCGCGGGATTGTTGGGTTTGCGGGGATTTTTGTGCTTGTTTTAGTTTGCGGGTTATTTGGCGCAATTTAGGGAGGATGCGCGAAATTTTGCGAAATATTTGGCGGGTTATTTTTCCGCCTATTTGCTTGAAATGGCGCCATATCGACAATGGAGAGGCGCTGCCGGTTATACCTATATATATGAACGGGCCGAAAGTGAGGGTGGCGGCTGGATGGTGGACTAGATTGTAATTGATGGTAATGGTGTTGCCTACACCATAGCCTAAATCAACGTTGTCGCCGCTTATAGTGATGTTAATACCGCCGGTTAGCTGTTCCGGTGTGGGCTTGGCGGCTGCTTGCTCCAAGTGGTCCTTTAGTTTGTCCTTAATGTCCTGTTGCTTAGCGTCCTGACAATCAGCCATGATGTAATCTCCGTGTATTGGTTGGTGCGGCGCACTTTAAGCGCTTGAAAGCCGCGCCGCTATTGGACTTTTCGCCAATTTACGCCACCAACTTAAGAAACCTATCCACCATGGCCGGGGCGCTCACGTCGTCTTCGAGCTTGCAATACTCGTACATCAACTGAATCACAGCCGCCTTGCGGGCTGGGGTTAATTCCAAATTGCGCTTATCAAGCTCGGATTCCAACGACTCAATCAAATCCTGCAACAGCTTGTAATCCACTGGTGAGGTGGGGATTGGGGCCGATTTGGCCTCTATTTGCCGAATAAACTCCGCCAACTCCTTAACCGCCAGGCGAATGACTGGCGTGTAGTCCTGATCCATCGCCATCAACGAACGAAAGTTCATGCGTGTCAGTTGTGGCAGCTGCAAGCCTTCCTTTTGCTCAATAGCTTGTAGATCGGCCTCGATCTGCCGGGATTTGGCGGTTTGCTCCTCTTGATGGGCTTGGATGCGCCGCTTGGCTTCTTTATCCCCCGAAAATGCCAGTGCAAAGTCGATGCCAGCTTGCAGCTCTGGCGCCAGCTGCTGGGCGTCTTTCAGTAACATGGGGCCTTCACCTGTCATTAGCCAGTTGGCGTTGATTCCTACCTCAATCAGTTTTTGCAAAGACTCTGAACCTGGAGGGCTGACATCAAGCTCGTAATTTTGGTACGTCCTAAACGATATACCAGTTATGGTACTTGCGTCTTTTTGCTGTAATTTTTTTACGGCTCTCCATTCCTTTAATCTTGCCCCGATAGTCATGAGCGCAATCGCGCGCCCATTGCGCTCATTCTGCTAATTCTATTGCGCTCACATGAGCGCAATGCAAGTGATTGATATACAAATATTTTCATATAAATACCATAAGTTGCGGCATTCCCGATTGTGCTCACGAAAAGTATTGTGTTTTTCGCTTTGACATACGGTAAATTTTGGTGTTTAATTTGTCTCGCCTTATTCATTAACGAGAGATTACAAATCATGAACACAAAAACCCTAAAAAAAGCCAATACTGGCGCGGATGATTCCGCCAAGGATTGGCACCCTTCATTTGTCGTGGCCGCCTTACATGAGGCTGGCTGGACACTGTCTTCTTTAGCCGAGCAGCACGGTTTGACCGGCCCCGGCACATTATCAAAAGCCTTAAGATCAAGCTTTCCTATCGCGGAAAAACGGATTGCCGACGCCCTTGGCTTGCACCCCAAGGACATCTGGCCCAGTCGTTACGAAAAAGATGGTACGCGCAAACTGGTGGGTTTCCACGCCATACAGTCTACACGCCGCCGCAATAGCGTCAATGCCAAACTGGCAAAAATGAATAGCCATGAAAGCGCGTGATGCATTGACCGTCGATCTGTTTGACGGCTTTTTTGCCGTGCCGGTGGAACGTGGCAACAAACCCGGATCGTTAGATATTGGCATGGAATTTAGGCACCTGATTAGCGAGCAAATCAAGGCTTGCCCAAAATCCAGGCACCAAATAGCGGCGCGGATGAGCGAGCTGGTGGGACATGAAATTACCAAGCATCAATTGGATAGCTGGACAGCGGAAAGTCGCGAAGGCTGGCGGTTTCCGGCTGAGTATTTGCCGGCGCTGGAAATGGCTCTGGACACGCATGAAGTCTTAGCGTTTTTAGCGGATTTGCGCGGGGCAAAACTCAGCGTGGGCCGGGAGGCCTTGGAAGCGCAACTGGGCAAGCTGGAAAGCATGAAAGACCAATTGCGCAAGCAGGAACAGGTTTTGAAAAAGCTGTTAGGTGAACGGGAATGAGCGAGATAGACAAAAACCTGTATGCGGACGCTGAGGAAATCGCGACTGCGATTGGCAAAAGCCCACAAACCGTGCGCCGCATGGCCGATAAAGATAATGGCAATTGGGCTTATACGCCGGAAAAAATCCGGGGCACTGAAAAAAAGTGGTTTTTGATAGCCAAGCTGCCGACAAGCCCCACCAACATTAGAAACGCCGTCAGGCACCAACGAAACTGTAAGAGGTTTTTAATCAATGAACAAAGAGATACCGAAAATCTGCCGAATGCATCTACAGGATGGATTCAGGGACTTGAGCGAGCAACAGATAGAGGAAATGCTCGATATGGAAACCCAATTGACGGTATTTCAAATGAGCTTTATGGCAAAAGCAATGACCGATCCAGCATTGAGCATGCCGCTTTGGGGGGATCCAAAAACCCAAGCGTGGATGGAAGCGACCGATCTGCCGCTGCATTTACTACCGGTAGTCATGGACAACATGCAGATGAGGGAGCTTTTGCAAATCAGCGACTTGGAAAAAATGGGGTTGATGAGACAAGTCAGTCAGCAAAAAAAAGAGTATTGGCAGTTAACGGCGAGAGGTCGGTTAGCAGTGATTTGGCATGTGTCACACATGGCGGATTACAGCCAGATATTAAGACTCCCGTAAAAACCACCGAAAAACAACGCCTAACGGATGGTGCCCGGCAGTACATCATTAACTTTTTAGATACGTTTGCCGGCAGCGATGCCAATGCCGTTATTTTTCTGAACCAAGGATACATCGCCGGCACGTTAGGTTTTGATTTGCAGGATGCTTACGAGCAGTGCAACGCCAAAAAAGGCGGCAAGATTAAGCCTTTATGTCTGCGTACGATACAACACTGGAAGAAGCGAAAAAATGACGTTAATTCTTGTATCCCTAAGAAAACACGCGAGAAGGTCGATTGGCAAACGGTAGGGTGGCTGCATTTGTTTTTCGTCTTCTATCGCAAGCCGCAAAAGCCTTCGGTTATGGAGGCGCATCGACAGTTTAAAAATTACTGGAATGCGAAAGCCATTGGTGACGATTGCCCGAGTCATTGGGCTGTGAGGCGGCTACTGGAGGTTGTGCCAGAACTGATAAAGGAATGGGGGCGTTCAACCGGTTCCGAGTACCGAGCCTATCAATCTTTCGTGCGCCGCGACTGGTCGAATATGAGCAGCAATGAGGTATGGGTGGGCGATGGTCATAGTTTTAAAGCCAAGGTTCAAAGTCCAGAAGACGCGGGACAAGCCCTAGCGCCAGAGGTCACGCTAATTATTGACGCGGCTAGCCGGTTTATTGTGGGCTGGGCATTTAGCTTGTCTGAAAATCAGATTGCAGTGTCCGAATCGCTGGGCAACGGGATGCTTAAGTACGGTAAGCCCTTGGTGTATTACAGCGATAACGGTTCCGGCCAAACGGCGAAAACTATCGACCACCCCGCCGGCGGCATGCTGGCGCGGTTGGGCGTCAGACATGAAACCGGTATCCCCGGCAACCCGCAAGGTCGCGGCATTATCGAAGGGATTTGGGACATTACCATGATTGCCGTGGCTCGTGACATGCCGACGTTCCAAGGCACAGGCATGGACGGTGGAGCCGCGCGCAAAAATACAATCGATATTAATGCCGCCAAAAAGCGCGGCGAATTGGCCGAAAACGTACCCTCTTGGGATGAATTTAAAGGCAAAGTTGAAGCGCGCATCCATTGGTACAACACCGAACACCAACACAGCGCATTAGACGGAAAAACCCCGGCTGACGTGTATTTTGCGAATTTCGATGACAGCTGGGCGGTGCATTTAACCGATGAGGAAAAAACTACGCTGTATCGCCCCTATAAAGAGCGGACGCCAACCCGTGGCGAAATTAATCTGCATCGAAACATTTATTTCAGCAAAAAACTTGAAGAACTACCGGCTAAAGCCAAGGTGCGGGCTACTTACGACTTGCGCGACCCAAGCAAGATATGGGTTAGCGATTTGGACGGCGTGTTCATCTGTGAAGCGGTATGGGATGGCAATAAAGTGGCCGGGTTCCCTGAGTCGCTGATGGATCAACTGAAAGAGAATCGTAAGGAAGGCAAGAAAAAACGCGCCATGGAAAAGTACAACGAAGCGGAAATGGAAGGCCGGTCTGTCATTGAAGGCGAGGTGTTGAAGCGCATCGAATTCAATGCCGGCGAAACCATTGAGCCGTTAAAAATTGTGCAACCTGATTTTATTAAGCAAAAACCCGAGGAGGAAAAACGCCTGAGCTATTTGGACACGATGAAAGCGTTATACGGCGACCAGAAAGCCGCCGGCAATGAATAGCCGCTGAGTAGCAGCAACTACCCAGCGGCTTTAAACAACCTTAAAACAAAAGCACGGAGATTATACCCAATGAAGCTGAACTATGTACAAACCAGCAATCACGACGCCTTTATCGCGGCGGTCAAGGCCGTCGAAAACGGCGCGGCGCGGGAGGCCAAGGGCATCTTGGTGGCCGGCGAGCCGGGCGCGGGCAAAACCCGCACCGTGGACCATTTCGGCGCGGAACGCAACGCTATCTATATAGAAGGCTTGCCCGGCATGACCATGGCTTATGTGCGCGACTTGCTGGCCTATGAGCTGAGCATTGGCGAGTTGCGTGGCTTTGCGTTGCAAAAGGCGATTAACGAAGCGATGGCCCAACGCCGGCAGCCGATCATTTTGGATGAAGCCCAGCACGGGCTGAATGACAAAGCCAACGTCATCGAGTATCTGCGGCGGATTGCCGAGCAAGTAGGGGTGCTGCTGATCCTGGTCTGTCATACCAGTGAAAAGCACCGGTTTGCCGAGCATCGGCTGGCACATATCGCTACCCGGATTAGTGCGGTGGTGGACTTTAAACCGGCCAATTTTGCCGACACGCAGCTGTATTTACAGCAGTTGTGCGAGGTGTCGGTGGATGACGGGATAGCCAAGCTGGTGTTGGATCAATCGCGGGGCCGCTACCGGCTGATGGCGTCGGCGGTATCGACCTTGGAAACCATTGCGGTGCGGCTGAATAAATCGGCTTTGGTTGAGGCGGACGTAAAGGGGTATCTGCTCTGTGAGGACGCGATGCGCAGCTTGCGCAAAGGGGCGAAGGCGTAATGACCCAGACACGCGCAAACCCGCGCACCATCACCTCTGGCTTGCGGGCCAAAGCCTGGTGGGTGCTGCGGAAAAACAAAGCCATGACCGTGGCTGAAATCATGCTGACGATTTGCGACGGCTCGGAAAAATACGCCGGTACCAATATCAGCAGCTGGCTGAACAAGCTGGCAAAAGCCGGGGTGTTTAGCCGGGAAGCGACGCCGCTGGCTGGCCGCGAAGCCAATGGCCGCTATCGCTATGTGTTAGTGCGGGATTTGGGGCCAAAGCCACCAGTGTGGCGGCGGGATGTTAAGCAGGTGTTTGACCCGAATAGCGGGGAAATATTGGGAGGCAGCGATGAGTGACAGCCTACAACGCCTGAAACAGGCGGTGGCGGATAGCAATATCACCCAGGTTGCCAATAAGATCGAGGTGCCGCGCTGCACCTTGTCTTTAGTGATTAACGACAAATATCCCGCCAACCCGAAAAACATTCTGGACAAATTCGAACGGGCCTACAGTGACGTTAACTGTCCCTTTGTTAACAGGGCGCTGACCCGGCAGGAATGCCGCGACCGCTCTACCGCCCCGCGCCCCTTTGGCGGCACGGCAAAAACCGCCTGGTGGGATGCCTGCCAGGGTTGCGAACACAAATCGAAAGGAGCTTAAGCCATGACTCACGTGATTATCAGCCTAGACGATCAGCCAGACGGCAGCGTCAGCATTAAAACCCTGGCCCACCCAGCGCGGATCGGCGATCCATTAACCAAAACGCCTGCTACCGAGCTGGGCGATTTTTTAATGCACGCCATCGACGTGTGGCAAGGCACCAAAGATTTAGACATGCCGCAAGCCGCCGCCTTTGTGCAGTCCGTTACTACCAAACCAACCATCAATTGAGGTGCAGCCATGGCAACAATCAAAAGACAACGCGCGACGGTTGACGACTACGTTGCGGCTTTAATCGCCCGTGATCGCGCCCTGGCCGAACGCGCCACCCGGGATGCAGCCATTAACCAGCTGGCTAAACGAGCCGCACAAGGCTACACGCTGATGGACCACGTCGAAACCGTGGTGGTCATCATCATCCTGGCGATAGTCGGGATTATGAAAACCGGAGGCCTGTAATGGATAGCCAAACAGTCATTATTGCAATGGTGCTGGCGGCCATCGGCTACGGCTTAGGATTTTTCACCTGCGCCGTACTGGCAATGGGCCACGAGATAGAAGGCGAAGCGGCGCGCCATGTGCCGGCCTGTGCCGTCATTGAGTCATTAGGCCGGCAGGTGCGCGGTTATCGGTTGGCGCTTGTACTGGTATTTGTGGCGATGTTTGTCGCGCTTTTGCTGACTATCGGGAGTAACTGGGCATGAATGACAGTGAAGAGTTAAGCCAGGCGCAAATAGCAGAATTGCTTGGCGTTAATCGCCACATGCTCAGCAAAGCCGCGCCGTATTTGCCCGATTTCCCCATTGCCCGACAAGTGGGCGGACGGCGTCGACGTTATCAGCGCGCCGAGATCCTGGCATGGGCCGAAGGTCGCGACGTTAAAGCGCTGGTCAGTGCCGGTGGCTCTCAGGCCCGCGCCGGCGGGCTGGACGACAAAGCGGCGGCGTTTAACACCCGCTGCCGGGAGTTTATCAGCGGCGCTTTTGTTAGCCAGGCACAGCAACAACAAAACAAGCTTAAACGCTTAATCTCCCGGCAATGCCATAGGCCCGGCCAGCGTCGTGCTTACGCCATCGTGCCTGATTGGGCACAAGACCAACGCGGCACCGAGATACCCCAAACCAAAATTATTGAGAGGACAAAATGAGCCTAATTAAAAACGCCATTACCTATAAATGCGACCTGCCGGCAGCGGCCACGCTGGAAAAGCATCTAGCCGAACATCCCTTCTGCGAGCTGGGCGAAGCGGAGTTTTCCATAGCCGGCTTTGTGCCGGTTAAGGATGAGCGCTTTGTGTTTCCGTTTCCGGACGGTTACTGCTTTCGGCTGCGCTTTGATGAGAAAGTTTTGCCCAGCGCCGTCATCAGAACGGAAGTCAATAAGCGCATAGCGGAAATCGAGGCCGAGCGAGGTGAAGAGCTGTCGTTTAAAGAAAGTTTGCGGGTTAGAGACGATGTTTATAACGACCTGGTCAAAAAAGCGCTGAGTCAAAGCCGTTACATCACCGCTTTTTATCGGCCCAAAGATCGGCTGTTGGTCGCCAATACCGCCAGCAAAGCCCTGGCCGATGTGTTGAGCAATCGACTGGTCCACGCCGTCGGCAGCATCAAAGCCACCACGATCTATATCAGCGGCATTAGCAACGGCCTGACATCCAAGCTGCATAGCTATTTGAACGGCGGCGATGGTTTAGAGGGCTTCGAAATCGGCGGTGTCTGCAAGCTCAAAGGCGAAAACGGCACGGCTATGTCGGTTAAGGCCCTGGAAATTCACGAATCTAAAGACGGCCTGTTAGAAGCCTTGATGCAAGGCTACAAAGTGACCGAGCTGGAGATCGGCAACGAAGACGTTACGTTCCGATTGAACGAAAAGTTCATCAAAAAAGGCATCTTCTTCAATTTCAAAGAAGAGGACGAATACAACGGCGACGACGATATCGACCAATTTCAACACGACGCATCCTGCGAAATGCTCTGGCTAGCCAACGCCTGCCAGCAGCTGTTGACCTTGTTTGAATACAAAGAACCCGCCGCCGATCAGGAGAAAGCCGCATGAAAAAGCCCAGACTAAAAGCCACCGCCAAGCCGCTTGCCAGCGTGCCGCAAACCCGTGACGAATGCGCGGAAATGATTAACCAGATTGGCCGCGTGCAGCGGGAAATAGCCGTTGATCAAGCGGCCATGAACGACGAAATAGCCGCCATCACCGACAGCTATACCGGCAGCATCACCGAGCGCACCCGCCAATTGAAGCTGTTGCAAGACGGTGTTCAGGCGTTTTGCGAAGCCAATCGCGAGGAGATGACCGAGGGAGGTAAAACCAAAACTATCGGCTTTGTCACCGGTACCGTGCAATTTCGCCAGCGTCCGCCGTCCGTCGCGGTGCGTGGCCCGGACAGCGTTATCGACTTTTTAAAGCGTCATGGCCTGGATAGATTCGTACGCGTCAAGGAAGAAATCAACAAGGAAGCCATCTTAAACGAACCCGCAACGGTCGCTGGCGTGGCAGGCATCAGCATAAAAACCGGCGTGGAAGATTGCGTGATTACGCCATTTGAACAGGAGTTGTCATGAGCGCCTATACCACTACCGAACGCATCGCCGAGTTGCGCGCACGTGCTAATAGAATCCGCGAGTCCGCCCAATACGCCGACCGCTACCACGACTATTTCCAGGAAACCCAGCAAGCCGCCAGGATAGATGCCGAAGCGGATGAATTGGAAAAAGAGCCGAAGGAACAGGTGTAGTCATGAGCACTCAGCCACACGTCCACACCAACCCCAAACACCAAGCGCGGCGTAACGCCGCCATTGGCAAAATTCATATCGGCAAAGAACAGCTGGGGATGGATGAAGAAACCTACCGCGCCATGCTGCTGACCATCGGCGGCGTTAAGTCCAGCAAGGATTTAAACAACGAGGGCTTGAACAAGGTTATCACCCACCTGGAAAAAGCTGGCGTGGTGTTTACCACCAAGAAAAAGCACGGCCGCAAGCCTAACAATCTGCCCAGTGGTTCCGACCGCAATGCCAAGTTGAGCAAGATAGAAGCGCTGTTGGCGGAAGCCAAGCGGCCTTGGGAGTATGCCCACGCCATGGCGAAACGGATGTACAAAAAAGAAGCCCTGGAGTTTTGCGACCATCACGAGCTGACCGGCATTATTGCGGCGTTGGTGAAGAATGCCAAAAAAGAAGGACGGCCTACCGATGCAACTGAATAGATGCCCCGTTTGCCACACTCGGATTAGCCTGGACGCAATGGCCCAAGACGAAGCCGGACGCGAGTTGCTGGGAATGCTTGCCAAGCTGGACGGCGAAACCGGCTTTGCCTTGGTCGGCTATCTGGGCTTGTTTCGTTCGCATACTCGCGACCTAGCTACCGACAGGGCGTTACGCATGGCGAAAGAGGTGCTGGGGTTGTCCGACTCGCTGCCGGCACTGGCCGAAGCTATGCGCATCACCGTCGAGCAAATCCGCTCCAAGGGCGGTGATCCGCTTAGCAATCATCGCTATTTGCAAAAAGTGCTAGGCGATTGTCACGGGTTTAAGCCTGATATAGCAGGCGCGCCACGCGCCGATATAGTCAACGCACAGCCGGTCAAAACCAGCAAAACCGCGCAAGCCTTGCAGGCGCTAGAGGATTTCGGCAATGGAAACGGCTAACGACATCGAGTGGTTGCGCCAGGCGATTAGCAAAGGCTTGATGGGGCTTGTGGTATTGCATCTGGAAGGCGGACCCAGCGCGGAAACAGTAAAGCACACTGCCGGAGTTTGGTATCACGTCGCGAAAAACTGGCCTATTACCTGGCAAGAAACGCTAGACCGGCCACGCTTGCGGACAGCGTTTACCCAGTTGGCTAGCCAGTCACGCCGCTGGCCCAGCCCGTCTGAACTGCGCTTGTTACTGCCGTCGCGAGTCTATCCCGATGACCAATTGCCGGCGCCGGAATACTCGGAAGCCAAAGCCGCCGCTAACCGCGCCAAGATCAAGTTTTTACTGGGTGCGACATTTCAACTGCGGGACATGAAAGACGACTTTGCCAAGCTGGAAGCTATGCACCTGCAAAGCCCCAGCGATGAAAGCCTGGAAAAACTGACCGATCTGCAAATCAAGATCGATGCCCTACAACAACAAATCGAGGAGGCCCAACAGCCATGAACACCCCGCTGCCCAGACACCTGCTGCCCGATAGCCTATTGCAAATCGCCGAGTATTGCGGCGAGGAAACCATGTGGCTGATCTGGCGGGCCTACGGCGGCGGGCATTTGACTGTACCGGTAAACATTACGCCCGACCACCGCCTGGCCGAGTTGCTAGGCATGGAATTGGCCGCCAAGTTTTGCGAGATGTTTGGCGGTGCGACCGTGTACCAAATCCCCAAAGCCCACGCGGCCATGCTGGCTATGCGCAACGAACGCATTCGCCACGACCGCAGCAACGGCATGGATAACTTTGGTTTATGCCGTAAATACGGCCTGACCGAGCGGCAAATCATCACCATTTGCGGCCAGCCAGCGCCAGCCTTACTTAATTTCGACCTGTTCGACGACTGATTTTTTAACCACCGGAGACCATCCCATGAACCACAGCCAATTAGTAACTTACATCAGCAACCATAGCGCCTTGAAAAAGGCCGAAGTGGAGCGGGTTTTATCCCTGCATGCCTCGGCAATTACCGACGAAGTAAAAGCCAACGGCAAAATCACCTTGCACGACATCGGCACCATTACCGTAGTAGAGACCCCAGCCCGCCCAAGCCGCAACCCGCAAACCGGCGAAGCCATTGAAATACCCGCCGGCAAACGCATCAAGCTAAAAGCCGCCAAAGCCTTAAAAGACGCGGTGGCTTAAACATGAACGAAAACGCGGCGAAACGCCAAAAGATATTGAGCCTGTTGTACCAAGACCGGCAAGCCAACGCCAGCAAACTGCATCAAGAGCAATGGACCAAACTCGCCACCCTGCAAAATGCCGTGGAAGACCTGGACTTTGCCTTGTCGGTGTTGGTGGAACTGCGCTACATCGAGCGCTGCAACAACCTGCTACGCATTACCGGGGCCGGTGTGCTGGCCTGCGAGGCCGGGCAGGCGCAATAAAGGCCAAAGCCAAGCGCCCCAGGTCAGCCCTGGGGCTTTTGTCTTTAGCTTTTTCCGCCGATAATTCGGCCATTTTTAACAAAGGAGCGGTTATGAAAAGCAAGGTGATGTTGTTGGGGTGTTTGTTGGCGGCGGGTTGCAGCACCAACTATCGATACCCTAATTGGGAATATGTGCGGCTGGAGTTTGCGGTACCGGACACCAGTTGCGTTTATAAAATACAAGAAACATGCAGCCAGGCCGGCAATCACTGCATGGACTGGTACAAGCAGCGGGCGACCACCTTTGGCGCTAACACAGTGGTGATTACCAGCAAAGAAAATCAACAGTTCTTTGCAGCCAGCGGCTTTACCGGCAATGCCAAGGGCGGCGAGGTTAGCAGTTCCATTGCCGAGTATTACGCATGCAGCGGGCCGAAGAACATCGCCCCTGCACCTAAAAATTGACAAACCCCAAACCGAGGGGCTAATCTAATCGGGCACTGGCAAAATCCAGCGCTCGGGATTGGCATCTCGGAAAACTAAGGCTCAAAGAGCCGCTTATAGCGGTTTTTTTGTGCATATGGCTCAAGCTCACAGTTATGTCGGGCTGAGCAGGCCGCCGCAAGGTGGGCCGGTTCCCTTGGTTCCCGGTATGCCAACCTGTTCAGTCCGGCACCCTGATTGGCATCATGGTGTCGGTTTATTACACAAAACCGAGAAAGATCATGAAACAATCAAACCTAGTCCATTTGTCAGGCAACCGCCTAGTTGTTACCTCCCTTGAAATATCAAATCGTTTTGAAAAACGTCATGATGACGTTCTCAAAGCAATTAAAAATATTGAATGTTCTCAGCATTTTAGACACCGCAATTTTGCGGAGTCCTCTTACAACAACCGTCAAAACAAATCCCAACCCATGTACGAAATCACCCGCGACGGCTTCGTTTTTCTGTGCATGGGGTTTACCGGTCAGCAGGCAGCGCACTGGAAAGAACGGTATATCGAAGCCTTCAATGCCATGGAGCAAGCGTTACGCGCCCCCAATGTCGATGCCATCGGCAACCACGTTAAAGCCCTGCAAGCCGAACTATTGAAAAACCGCCCCCGCATGGCAAAGGTGCTGAAATTGCGCGGCGCGGGTTTTTCCAAGCGGGAAACCGCCAAAATGCTGGGCTTTGGTGAAACCACCATCCGCAAGGAAATGGCGATTATCGAGAAATGCGGCTACCACGTCGGCCCGGTCGGTACCCAGCTGGATTTGTTTGGGGGTGAGTGATGAATCCTGCCATCAACGCCCTGGACCGTCTCCACGAAATCACGCTATGCATCGAAGCTGTGGGGGATTTGTTGATCCCGGAAAAGGATTTGCACGTCGTTGATCGCGACAAACAGGCCGTGCTGATCAATCATTTGGCACGGGAGTTAATCGCCGCCCATAACCAGTTAAACCAGACCTGGCCGCGTTAACTTTTCCCCTTTTTTAAACACTTTCAAGGCCGGTTTTTACCGGCCTTTTCTTTTTAAGTGGGGTTTGCGAAGCGCTTCGCATACGCCACTTTCCCCCTGTTCCGTACACTCTCGCCAACCCTTTCGGCAGCGAGATGCCATGAATACCGACAACCCTTTTGACGCCACCGAGGCAGCTGTTGAACTGATTACGCAGTTTGAAGGCCTGCGCCAGCAGGCGTATCTGTGCCCGGCCAATCGCTTAACCATCGGCTGCGGTCATGTGATTTTGCCTAAGTGGGATTTCGGTTTGTTTCGGGTCGACGCCGGCACGCTGGCCCGCATCGTGGACGAATGCCAAAGCCGCCGCATTTTGACGCAAGAAGCGCAAGTGGTGCTGACCATCAGCCACGATCAAGTCAAGCAATTGCTGTATCGCGATGTGGAGCAAGTTGCGCTGTTTCTGCGCTCTGTGACGCCTGCCTTGATTAATCAAAACCAATTTGATGCCCTGGTCTCGCTGATTTTCAACATCGGCCAGGGCCGTTACGCGCAATCGACCTTACGACATAAACTGCACAACCGCGACTTCCCCGGTGCCGCTGCCGAGTTCGATCGCTGGGTTATGGGGACTGTCGACGGCAAAAAAGCCCCCTTGCGCGGTTTAGTAAGACGCCGCGCCGCCGAACGCGCCTTATTTGAGAAGCCTGTATGAAGCAAAACCCGTTAATGCAATCAGTGGCGGTTGCCGAGATCAATGCACAACTGCTATGCCAGGAATACGCCAACGCCGTGCATCGTTTGCATATTGCAAAAAAGGACGTGTGTTTTTATGCCGATCAGGCCAGCCGCGCCCATAGCCAGTATTTAAACGCCGTCAGACTCAAAGGCCGCAGCTATCTGGATTTAATGAACAGCGGCATCTCGCATCGCGCCTATCTGCGCTTTCTGCGGAGTACAGAGCCATGTCTGAATTTTTGATACACGTTTTCGGCTGCCTGGTGGTGGCCGTTTTTTGCCTGTTTTTCCTGCTGTTGTACCTGGAGTACAAATATGGAGGAGAAAACCCCACCCGCATCGCCCTACGCGCGGTCTTTGCGGATTACATCATCACACTGGAACCTAACCAAATGAAACGCATTAGTTCTTTAGTTACCCAATTTATTGTCACTGCCCTTGCGCTAACCTCCGCCGGCGCATCTGCGGCCATCGACGGCGCTATCAGCATCGTCTCTTCCGATCCTAACGTGCTGCTGGTTACGCCAGTTGGCAACGGCCAGTTTTTAGTAAAAGTGGTCGGAAAAGGGCTGGCTACCTTAACCGTCAGCGGTGACGCGGACTTGGGCGACGGCATTAGGACCATTACCCAGGCCTTCGAATTTGAAGTGTACGACGGCGATACCGAGGCCGATCACTTCGATTTGACTATCACCGATATCTTACGCAGCGAAGACGCTACCAACGAAAACGCTATCGACAGCAGCGCAGCCGCCACCTCTTAAAAAACGGCGGACACTTAAGCCGGGGTTTTGCCCCGGCTCCTTTTTAAGTAGTTACAAGCAGACTTAACGCAAGGAACAGTAGTGATAAGCAGGCTTAACGCAAACATAGGAACCGACTATGGACAACGCCAAACACATCCTGGATAGCAAAACCTTTTGGTTCAACGTGGCCGCGGCTGTGTTGCCGTTGCTGGAAGCCAACGTGCATCTACTGCGCGATTATCTGCCGGATGGCGGGTATTTGCTTTACCTGTGCGCGGTGTCGATAGCCAATATTTACCTGCGCAGTATTACCCGCGTGCCGGTAACGTTGTCTTGAGGTGGGTATGGACTATTCGAACGCATTGATGATCTGGGATGTAGTGCAAACCCTTTTGATCGCCGTCATTGGGATCATGAACTGGCTGAATAACCGGCAGCGGGTAACCAACGCCACCATTTCCAGGCTGGAAAACAGCATGGACACGCGGCTGGACGATCACGCCGAGCGTGTCACCCGGCTGGAACAAGACCTAAAAAACGCCCCCAGTCACGCCGATTTAGCGGAGATTTACCGGGAAATGCGCAAACTCAACGATTCGCTATCGGCCATGAATGCCGCGATATCGGCGCAAACCGCGACACTCAGCGCATTGAAAGGCCAAGTGGAACGCATGGATTCGTTTTGGCGCAACGGTGGCAAGTCATGAGTGTACACGTCGCGCCGTTGATGCTGCATGCGCGGGGGTTTGTTAACTCGGTGGACGTTAACAAACCGCTGTGCGATATGCGAGACCCTTATCTGTATCATATTGTGGTGTTGATCAATGATTTAGGGATTGCCCGCCTGGAAGGGCTGGACGGTTCTATCAGTCACGCAGACCGCCGCGATTTGGCCGATAAACTCCGCAAATATGGCGTGCGCCGTGTCGAATGGCGACACCACGGCATAGAGAAACACACTAACCTGATACGGTGATTTATGGACTATAACGAATTTGCTACAGCGCATCGCCGGCTGGCCGTATTGGAATATCTCAACCGCGCCGCCACATACACCGCCCATGAAGTCGATCTTAAAGCGGCATTGGCCGCCGGCGGTCAGCCAGTCGGGACCGACGTGTTACGTGCCGATCTGCAATGGTTGCACGAACAAGGCCTGGTGCTAGCCAATCAACCCGGCGGCGTCTGGTTTGCCACGTTGACGGCCAAGGGTGGCGATGTGCGGCAAGGCTTAAGCACAGTGCCAGGTGTGGCGCGGCCGGAGCCTAAGTAATGCCGCCGCGTAGTGCCATCACCACCTTACCCGATGATCTGTTAAACCTGCTGAACGGCAAGCTTATAGACAGCGGCTTTAGCGATTATGCCGGTTTATCCGCATGGTTGTCGGAGCAAGGCTATCAAATCAGCCGCTCAGCGGTGCATCGCCATGGCTCGGAATTGCAAGCGGCCATGGAGAAATCCATTAACCGCGCCCGGGAACGTGTGGAAATTGCCAAAGCGATGGGAGGCATGAGCAATGAAGGAAAAGCCGCGCTTTTGGAAGCCTCTGAAATGGTGGCTATTGATCAGATTATGGATGTGCTTGAAGAGATGCAAGGCTGGGACGCCGCCGACAAAGCCGCCATTGTGCCTAAGCTGGGTAGAGCTATTGCCGATATCGGTCGAAGTGCCATTGGTTCAGCTAAATGGAAAAAAGAATTTGAGGCCGAGGCAAAACGCCAGGCTCTCGAAGAAGCGGCCCAAGCTGCCAGCGCCGCCGCCAAAGCCGAAGGCGTATCGGAAGCTGGGGTGGCACGGATTCGCGAAGCGTTAGGCATGGCTGCGTAATGCCCGCCAAAATTATCCCCACCAACCCCGACGCCATCTTCCTGCCATTTCAAGAGAAATGGATCAAGGACGACGCGCGTCTAAAGCTGATGGAGAAATCCCGCCAAATTGGTATTAGTTGGAGCACCGCTTACAAAGCCGCCGAACGCACCGCCATGGTCGGGCAAAAGTGGGATCAATGGGTATCCAGCCGAGACGATCTACAAGCCCGCCTGTTTATTGAAGACTGCAAACTATTCGCCAATATTTTAGCCATTGCCGCCGAGGATCTGGGCGAGCGGGTGATTGATGAGAAGACCAAGCTTACCGCGTACGTTCTGGAATTCGCCTCCAGAAAACGCATTCATTCGATGTCATCCAACCCGGATGCGCAAGCCGGTAAACGCGGCGGCCGCATCCTGGACGAATTTGCACTACATCCCGATCCTCGAAAGCTATGGTCGATTGCCTATCCTGGTATCACCTGGGGCGGCTCGATGGAGATCATTTCCACCCACCGGGGTAGCCACAACTTTTTCAATCAGCTGATTCGGGAAGTACGTGAGCACAACAACCCCAAGAACATCAGCCTGCACCGCGTCACCCTGCAAGATGCCCTGGATGCCGGATTTTTGTGGAAGCTGCAAAAAGCCCTGCCGAAAGGCCACGAAGTCCACGAGATGGACGAAGCGGCGTATTTCGACTTCATCAAAGCCGGTTGCGCCGATGAAGAAAGCTTTCTGCAGGAATACATGTGCGAGCCGGCTGACGATGACTCGGCCTTTTTGGAATACGACCTGATCGCCCGCTGCGAGTATGGTGAAAAGGAAGTCTGGGAAGTCGACCTGATCGAAGCCAAGCGCCGTGGCGCGCAATTATTCGCCGGGCTGGATATTGGCCGCAAGAAGGATTTAACCGTGCTGTGGGTGCTGGAACTGCTGGGCGATGTGCTCTACACCCGCGCCGTGATTGAGTTGCAAAACATGAGCAAGCCCGATCAAGAAAAAGTGCTGTGGCCGATCATGTCTCTGATGGATCGCACCTGCATCGACGCTACCGGCCTGGGTATCGGCTGGGCCGACGACGCACAAAAGCAGTTTGGTCAATACCGCGTTGAGGCAGTGACCTTTACCAACCGGGTAAAAGAAGAGCTGGCCTATCCGGTACGCGGCCGCATGGAAGATCAGAAGCTACGCATCCCTTACAAACCCAATATCCGTGCCGATCTGCGCGCCGTTACTAAGGTAACGACCGCTGCCGGCAATATCCGCTTTACTGCCGAACGCTCTGAAAACGGCCACGCCGACCGCTTTTGGGCGCTGGGCTTGGGCGTACACGCCGCCAGCAACGGCGCTGCCGGCCCTGCTTACACTCCGATGAGGTTGAAATGGCTATAGACCGAACATCCGATCAATTCCTGCTCGACGCCTACAGCGGCCAAGGCGGCTTTGCCTCAGGCGCTTACCTGATACCGCACCCGCGCGAAACGGACGAAAAGCTGAATCGCCGCAAAGAGCTGGCGGTGTATCCCAACTTTAGCCGCAAAATCGTTGACGTGATGAGGGGCTTTTTGTGGAAGCAAACCCCCAGCCGCGAAATCGATGACCTGTACTCCACGTTTGCGATGAATGCCGACGGTGCCGGCGGCAAGCTTGATACATTGCTCAGCAGTTATCAACGCCTGGCGATGATCCTTGGCACGGTGTACGTGATTGTCGACAAGCCGAAAACCCAAGGTCAGACCCGCGCCGATCAAGCCATGCCCTACATGGCCCTGCGCCTGAAAAGCCAATTGGTTGCGGAAACGAAAGACGCCGCCGGCACCTGGACCAGCGTGACTTTTAGCGAAGTCGAAAACGGCGAAACCCAATACCGCACCTACACCACTACCGGCTGGCGGCTGAGCAAAGAGCAAGACGGCGGCGGCTTGATCGAGCAAGGCGAATACGAAATTGGCCGCGTGCCGGTAGTGCGCCTGCATATCGCTAAACCGCTCAACCCGACCGACAGCGCGAGCCAAAGCTTTTTCTACGACCTGGCCGGGCTAAATTGGGACTTGTATAACGCCCGATCAGAGATGCGCGAGCTATTCCGCGCCCAAACCTTTGCGATTCTGGCCTTGCCGGTCGCGGATGATAACGAGCGTCAACGCCTGACAAACATGACGATCAGCACGGAAAACGCGCTGACCTACAATCCCGCCGGCGGCGGTGAGCCCAAGTTTTTAGCACCACCGCCCGATCCGGTTGAGCTGTACATGGAGCAAATCGCCAATACCGTGACCGATATTTACCGGGTGGCAAACCTGGAGTTTGTCGGCGGCGTGCAGCAAAGCGGCGTGGCGTTGTCGTTTCATTTTCAGGAATGCAACAGCACATTAGGCGACATGGCGGAAAACTGCGAAGCGGCAGAAGTGGAAATCGCCAGCCTGGTCTATGCCTGGCAAGGCAAGACATTTACCGGCAATATCGCCTATCCAAAAGACTTTAACCTGTCCGATCTGCAAACGGCGATCAATATCGCTATGGATTCGGTGACGCTGGGCATGGGTGCCGAGTTTGATAAGGCCATCAAAAAACGCCTGGCAAAACAAATCCTGGCAAACGATACCGCACCCAGCACCATGACAGCGATTGATAACGAGATCGATGCGAAGGGTGATGTTTATGGGGATAGGATTGCGCAGCAGGCAGTGGCATGATCGAGATTGATCTCATCGAAGACAATATTGTTTATCTCAGCGTTGTTCGCGCCCGTTTTAAGATTGGCAAATGTAGGCATCAAAAAATCGAGATCGATGAAGATTTGGCCGAGGTGACATGTACTGCATGTGGCGAGCGGCTTAACCCCATCGCTGTATTAGCCCGATTCGACCGGGTGAAAGCCTATCGCTACGCGCATGGACCGGAGCGCCTTACCGCAGCCCTCAGCGCGAGTTATTCCGCGCCGTGTGCCAGGGCGTGGAGCGCATCGCTATCGGGGAGGATTTTGCTGATGACGACGAGGCCCGCCACGACGGATTCGCAAACGCGGCGGAAATGCGCGACTGGTTCCGCCGCGTCCACGGCCTGCCATTCACCGGGGACCGGATACGGTGGGCCTAACTATGATTGACGAATTGCTGGCACATGGTTGATTACCCCGCACTCTACCGCCGCCTGGCGCAAGAAATCATTTCCCACGAAGGCCAATTAACCGCCGATACGCAACAATTTACCGATTTTTTAGTTAAACAATTACGCAAAGACGGCTATGTTTTAACTCCGGAAACGGAGAATGCCATGAGCAAATACATAGACGCGATGAAGGCTGCTATCGGCCTGGGTATCAATAAAGCCGCCGCGACAGCCACCAAGCAACCCTTGCAATCGGAAACCGTGTTGCAGCTGGCCGAGGAATCGTTTAAACAGCAATGGCCTGACGGTTTAACGCTTAGCGACCGGCTGTGGAAATGGGACGAAGCCACCCGGAACGGCGTCAGCCAAGTGCTGCAAGACGGCGTCCGCGCCGGTAAGGCCGTGGACGGTATTGCCATGGACATGCAGCGCACTATCGAACGCGCGGCGGGCGGCCAGCGTTTCAAGATTGTATCGGAGCATATCGACGATTGGGTAGCCGAATTGCACAGCGCCGCCATCGAGTTGATTCACAACCCCGCCGCCCGTGCCGATTGGAATGCGGCGGTGGAAACTGCCCGCGATATTATCGACGGCTTAAAAACCACCGGCAGCCGATCCGCCGCCGAACGGGTGTTATCCGAAATGCAAAAGGCCGTGGAAAAAGGCCGTGAAGAGTTGCTGGATAAGGCTGTGAAATGGTGGACCTACGACAAGCAGCTGTATCACTTAAAAGTTATTGCGCGTTCTGAAATGGCGAATGCCGGCCATGGGGCAGTAATCGACAGCACCATTCAAGACGATAGTATCATCGGCTATGAGTGGCTCTTGTCAGCCAGTCATCCAGTGATTGATATTTGCGATTACTACGCAAGCATCGACATGGGCTTGGGCAAAGGCGTATTCACAAAAGTCGCAGTGCCACGGAAAAAAGCGCATCCGCTTTGTATGTGTTTGCTGATTCCGCGCGTGTCGCCTAAGTTGGAGCGCGGTAATAAAAATTACGCCGAGTGGCTGCGTAACTTGTCGCCGGAAAACAAAAAAGCCGTGATGCCGGAGTGGGCACGGCAGGCGGTTGAAAAAGGCGCGTCGATTGAGTCATTGATTCGGCCCGATGGGCTGGGTTTGTTGACCCAAGCCGAAATCGAAAATAAAGCGATTTGAGGCGTTTTTAGTCAACCAGCGCGATAATGGCAAGGCTTTTTCTTGTTACCCCCCGTTAAATTTCCTTATTTATCCGCATCCGATCAAAGGAAGGTGGCAGAAAACCCAAATGCCGGAGTAAACCGGTAAATGTCCCTTCTGAAGCACTTCGCATACCCGCGAAGATCCATGCTTCGTATTCTGTCATCGAATTCAATTTTCACCCCATCCAACACAGGATTACGAACATGTTTAAAGTCCGTCACGTTTTACGCAACGACGACGCCGGCCAATCCGGCGGCGCGCCCACCAACACCCCAACCTCTGCGAGCCAGTCCGGCGCGGGTGCTCCCGCGCCGGTTGTGGATGTGCAGGCCCAAATCAATGCGGCACTTGCCCAGAAAGACGCCGAATTTGCAGCGGAGCTGGAAAAAGCCACCGGTCATAAAAACATCAAGTCGCTGACCGAAGCCCAATTGCAGGCCCAGGGCAAGCTGCAAGAATTGGCCGACGCGAAAGCCGCAGAGGCGAACACCTACAAAACCAAATTCGAAGGCGCGGCGATCAGCAATGCGCTGTTGGCGGCGTCTAGCGATGCTGTAGACCCGGCCACCGTCAAAGATCTGCTGGCCGGCAAGGCCAAAGTGGACGACGCCGGCAATGTCACCATCGACGGCAAACCGGTCGCAGATGCGGTGAAAGCGTTGCTGGAAGCCAAGCCATTTTTGGCTAAAGCCCAGGGCGGTACCGGTTCCGGTGCGCCACAAAACACCGCCGGCGGCCCGCAATCCAAATCCCGCGCGGAGTTTGAGGCGCTAGACCATACCGCCCGTTCCAAATTCATCGCCGAAGGCGGCAAAGTCGTTTAAGCAGCTCGTTTAAGCGCCCCTTTCTTCATCAGGAACCTATCATGCCCAATACCCTAACTAATTTAATCCCCGATATGTATGCCGCGCTGGCTGTAGTCTCGCGCGAACAGGTCGGTTTTATTCCTGCTGTCACGCTGGATGCGGATGTGGCCCGCGCCGCCGTGGGCCAAGTGGTCAGAAGCCCGATTGCGCCAGCCGGTGTGGCAACGGACGTGATCCCAGGCGTGACGCCGCCGGACGACGGTGATGCCAATATCACCAATCGAACGATCACTATTACCAAATCGCGGCGAGTGCCTGTGCGGTTTAATGGCGAAGAATCGCGGGGGCTCAACAACGGTCCTGGCATGCTCACCGTCAGGGCTCAGCGCTTTGCTCAAGCGATGCGGACGTTGACTAATGAAATGGAAGCAGATATCGCCGCGCTGTACAGAACCACATCCCGCGCCTTTGGTATTGCCGGTACTAATCCATTCAACACAGCCGGCGATTATTCGGATGTGTCGTTCGTGCGCCAGATATTGGTGGATAACGGCGCGCCGATTAGCGATTTGCAGCTCGTAATTAATACCACCGCCGGCGCGGTCTTCCGTGGGAAGCAGTCCCAGGCGCAAATGATTGGCGATGTGGCTTTACAGCGACAAGGCTTGCTGTTGGATATTCACGGCATGCAGATCCGCGAGTCTGCGCAAGTGCGCAATCACGTCAGAGGCACAGGCGCTAGTTACCTCGTGAACAATGGCCCGGGTTATGCATCAGGTGCGGCTACTATTGCCGCCGATACAGGTGCCGGCACGATTTTAGCCGGCGATGTGGTCGCATTTGCCGGCAACGCCGATCGCTATGTTGTCGCCAACGCGTTAAGCGGTGGCTCATTTGGTATAGGCGAACCGGGCCTGCGCGCTACCTTGGCTGACAATGTAGCGATCACTGTGGGCAATAACTACGCGGCTAATATGGCGTTTAGTCGGTCCGCGATAGTCGCTGCAACGCGTGCGCCAGCCCTGCCAGACGGTACTGACATGGCAGACGATAGATACATGCTGACTGATCCGAATAGCGGGTTGACCTTTGAGGTGTCTACGTATATGCAATATCGTCAAGTGCAATACGAAGTCGCATTATCGTGGGGTGTTGCAAACATGAACCCCGCCCATACTGCCATCCTGTTGGGTTAAGGACATGGCGTCTAAACGAGCGGTTAAGTCCGCTGCTACGAAACAAACCACATCTGATTGGGATCCAATGGTGCTTGTGCCCGATGGGGTATACACCCTGTCGGTGGATCCCGCCTTGGTGACCACGGATACACCAGCAGCCACGGACGGCGAACTTAATGTAGGGACCAATACAAAGGACATTGCCGACAAGGACACGGATGTAACTGAGGAACCTGTGTCGGCATCGTTCGATCTGGTCAAAATGACGCGTGAGACGCCCGTGCATGCAGATGGTCCAACCACCGCCGATGTGCATCCGGACGAATTGTTCAACTGGTTGGCTGCGGGTTGGGCCTTAGCTACCGATCAGGCTGAGGGCGAGTAAGTGCTATCTATCAGCCTGGACACCGGCAGCGTCCCCTCGGTGCTGAACGCGTTTCGCGATCCGCGTAACGCGCAGCGGCTGGCGAATGCGATGGCCGAAAGCTACATCACCGACATCCATGACTGGATTAAAGCCGGCCATGGATTTACCCCGCGCAGCCCTGGCGGCGGTTTAGAGCAGGCGATTAACTGGCAGCCAAACAACGACGGTTCGGCTGAGGTATACGCCAAAAAAGACTATGCCGGTTACGTCGAGCACGGTACCGGTGTTCATGTCGGGCATCAGCCGTGGGTGATTGAGCCTAAGCCAGGCCGCAAGGGTTTAAAAATACCGACCGGCGGCAATGCCTCACCGGTTGGGCCGCAAATGGCCGGCGGCGGCTATATCATCCGTCGCTCGGTCACGCACCAAGGCAGCAAGCCACATCCGTTTTTCTTTGCCGACATGGAAAACCGCCAACAACGCATGCTAACGCATGCCGCGTCTGTGCTGGCCGCACATCTGGCAGCGTCCGGAGGCAACCATGGCTAAATATTGCACCCTAGCAGATTGCGCCGATCCGGTCGTAGCCGTCACCAACGAGCATCTGGAAGGCGCGGATGTGTATGTCGATCTGGCACTGGGTACAGCTGGCATTTCGCCAGTCGATGCGGCAAGCATCACCTTGCCGAATGCAATCTTAAAAGCCGTCGCCGTGGCCTGGGCCAAACGCCTAGCCGCCATCGACGGCAGCATGGGCGATAACTCGCTGATGATCGATAAAGCCAATCAATACAAAACCAGCGCCGACATGCTGGCTAAACAACTAAACCGCGCCGCACTGGGCTTGGCTGAGCCAACCAACGGCGGTTTTGGGTCAATTACTTTGGGAAGAGCATGAATGAAAACCTTGAATGCGCCAGATAAAAGCGGGGAGTTATTGCGGTCTGGGGACGTATTGACCATCAGCGGCAATGCGTTGGTGGAATATCAAATTGATGGGGTAAATCAAAGTCCAGTACGGGTTGCGTCCCGGCTAAAAATAGGGCCGTTTTCCAGTGATGTGCAATTGATAATTTCAGCGATAGTAGGTTCGGTAGCATTAACTTTTGGAAAAGATTCCGAAAAATTAATCAATCTGGATGACAAGACCAATAATTTCAAAACTAATGTATGCATCGCTATTGGTACATCCATAACAAACGCATATTGGACTGCTGCTGGGTTGGGGGATAACAAAGGTAGTTCGTATTTGGCTATGTTAGAAATAATGTTTGGCCCAGTATTTCCAAAAATCATTGACTCAGCAGTATCGGGCCGGACCATAGCCGAAATGCGCGCAAACTGGGAAACCGATGTTGCGCCGTATTACGATACGTTCGATTGGGCTATTCTGGAACCAGGTCCTAATTCTGTTCACGCTGGGCAAAGCGCGGCAAGCATGATTAGTGATTTAAAGTGGATAGTGGATGCATTATTGAGTAATGGCAAGCCGGTGCTATTTCTCACGCCTACATCATCGGGACAGATGACTACTGGGGCGGCTCGTACAGCATGTGCTGAGCTAGCAAACTGGGTGAGGAGATATGGGCTTGCTGTCGATAATATCTTTTTTGCAGACGTGTATTCGGCAGTGCTGATAGGCTCACGTGATGGGTACCCAAATGCTACGTTGTTTGCTCAGACCGGCGACGCCGGACAACGAGTCCATCCGACATATGGCGGTCAATGCGTAATGGCAAGAGCATTGCATGACGCATTGCCATGGCTTAAAAAATACCCAATTCAGGGCATGAATCGATATGATCATTTAGAGTATTCACCAAACCCCAATCTAGTCGGTGACGTTGCTAACGGTGTCAGAAATGCTCAAATTGCCACGGCTTTAAATACAGTCGCATCAACGTTGCCCGAATGCGTATCAGTCGGCTTGGTGAGCGGTGCGTTTGCATCGGTATCGTCCACTCCATTGATCACAAAGAGTGTCAATGCTGATGGTATACCTGTGATGCAGATACAGTATGCTGGAGCGTCTGCGGACTGGGCGCGTTTTGTAGTCCGGTTTGGCTCCAGCGATACTACAAACGCTATCCCTGCGCAAATCGGTCGATATGATCAGGTATGGACGGCTGGGCAAACCGAAACAATTGGCGACCATTTCAGGATTAGTGGTAATAACAACGGTATCTATACGCTCATCAATTTGACTGCTGGAGATAGTTATGTGACAGGGCCAGCACCGAGCGCTGGAGCTAATTACGGCGATCTCGTAACGGATGGCGTGGCGACATGGATTTGGCAGAAGCGGCCAGCTGCCGGTGATGTGTTTGTGGGTGCAATCCCCTATGAAATCACACAATTAACAGGCGGTATTGTGATGTCAGGACGATTTGTTGCCGGTCTTTCAGCTGATTTTAACAGCGGTTTCGCAAAAGCCTACTCCGAAGTGCCTACGCTTTTGCCAGCAGAGGGTGTGCCAACCCCATTTTGGCCCAAAAAAGGGACTATTTTTACGCCAGAGTTAACGCTTAAAACCGCGCCGGGAAATGACGGCATGAGACACCTATGGTTTGAGCTGACTATTTGTGCAACTATCAATGGCGCAGCCACGATCCAAATCCCATCGAATTCTATTCGCCGCATCATTGCTCAATAGCCCGTCTTGTGAATCCCTTCAGATACACGCTTAACCCCTCCCTCTTTAGACTACCCCCAACACTAAGCACTTCGCCCGATTACCGGGCGGAGGCTTATTTTTTGGTTTCCAACCTGGGTTTAATCGATGAGCATAGCCGCTCTCCATGCTGCACGTACCAAACTGATGGCCGATGCGCCGCTGAATGCCTTTTGGCAGGCGCGGTATAGTCGATCTGCTAGACATTTGGTGGGTTATAAACGTGCGGTCAGCGCTACTGATTTTCCCTTCGTTAGTTACTCCCCCGCGTTATCAACCCGCGCAAAACAAGTCGGCGGCTGGCATCAAGAGCGCGTTGCGATTGTCGTGGGCGTGCATGAGCCGGACATCACTAACGATGTCTTCGACGGCATTACCCAGCTGGCAGTCGCAGAGCAATTGATTTTTAACTGTCTGGAAACCGGCGATTTAGGCGCGGGCGCTATTTACCTGGGCGAAGCGCGCGTGATTCACGACCTGGCGATTCGCCACCCATTTCATGAAATTGAAATCTCCATGCTGTTGGGTTGGCGTTAACTTTTTGGATTTTTAACTCTTTGGATATTGATATGCCACCAAAGCAAACACCCCGCAACCAAAAAGAGCCGCCAGCGTCGGTCGAGCCAGCGCCGGCGCCACAAACACCGCCGCACGACCCTAACCATGGCCGCTGGATTTTAGATCCAATCACCGGCGAAAAACGCAACAACAACGAGGACTAATGTATGTCGTTATTAACTAACAAGCGCGTAATTATCGCGAAACTCGAAGGCACTTACGGCGTCGACGCCAGCCCGGTCGGCAGTGACGCGTTGTTGCTGCGAAACCTGGATTTGATGCCCCTCGAGGGCGATGTGGTGCAGCGTGATTTTATCCGGCCCTATTTCGGTTCATCCGGAGAGATCCGCGTCAGCAACTTTGCCAAGCTGGATTTTGAAGTCGAGTTGGTGGGCTCCGGTACTGCCGGTACCGCGCCGCCTTGGGGCAAGTTGCTGACGGCCTGCGCTTTTACGGAAACCCTGTTGGCGTCTGCTGTAACCGGCACGGCTCAAGTGGGCGGATCCACGTCTAGTATTCGATTGGCCGCGGGCGCATCTGCTCTGGACGGCGTGTATAACGGCGCAACTATCAACATTACCGCCGGCACAAACAACGGTACATCACGCGAGATACTGAGTTACAACGGCACGACAAAGATTGCTACTGTGTCGGTGCCTTGGTCGTCTGCCCCCGACGCGACTAGCCAATACAGCATTGGCGCGATGGCACAATATGCGCCGACTAGTGCTTTCGGTACCAGCACTTCGTTATCTTTGTATTTCAACCTAGATGGTACTCGGCATATTTTGCTGGGCGCGCGCGGCACCTTCACAATGGATATGTCCGCGAAAGCGCTGCCGGTAATCAAGTTCTCGTTTACCGGTCTGCTGGGTACGATCTCGGATGCGGCTCTGCCGGCTGTCTCGTTCAGCGGCTTCCAGGCACCGCAAACCATTTCCACCGCCAACACGACCAACCTCAATTTGCAGGGTTACAACAATGCGATCCTGGAAAAACTAACGTTCGATGTCGCAAACAGCGTGACTTATCGCCAGTTGGTCGGGGCGGAATCGGTGTTAATCACTAATCGCAAGCCCACCGGCAGCGCCAGTATCGAGGCGGTTGCAGTGGGTACCAAGGATTGGTGGACCAGCGCCAAGAATGCCGCCACCGGGCCATTTGGGGTTAAGCATGGTTTAACACCTGGCAACATTATTTCAATCACCTCGCAATCCATGCAGATTACCGCGCCGAAGTATGCGGATTCCGACGGCATTGCCATGTTGGATTTCGGCATGCAGTTTATGCCGATCAACGGCAATGACGAATTTGTCATTGTTGCCAAGTAAATAAATCCCCCTCAATCCCCCTTTTAAAAGGGGGACGCAACCAGGAGTAAACATGTTCCAACTCGTAGGCCAATCCGACGAAATAAAATGGTCGGTAAAAGTGGCGTTTGTGGACGGAAACGGCAAAGCAACACCGAAAACCTTTATAGCGCATTTCCCGCGCTTGCCGCAGTCCGAAATTGACGAAATCGTCAAACGCGTCAGGGTGACCGAAGAGGCCGACAGCGACAGCGTCGACGACAAATTAACCGATGATGAGCTGGCTAAAAAAATCCTGATTGGCTGGGACGAAGTGACCGATGACCAGGGCCAACCGGTCGAGTTTTCCCCGGCCATGCGCGACAAGTTGCTTGAGATATTCCCGGTGCGTCCGTCAGTGATTGCCGCTTGGTTTGAGAGCATTTCCGGGCAAAAAAGAAAAAACTAATCGAGGCGGCGCAGTGGTGGGCAAGCAGTGGCAGCAACAAGGCCCAACAGTTTGCTGATGACTGCGCCGCGCTTGGTATCGAGTTACCCGCCGGCTTTGATCAGCCGGAACCGTTTTTTAAGTTGGAGCCGGAAAACTGGGATGCAGTGATGTTGTTCCTCTCGCTGGATACACAATGGCAGATAGGCGCAATGGGCGAAGTGATTGGACTTAATTACGGCGGGGTCGATGCGGTGTTCCGGATTAAGCGCATTAAAGATCGAGCGGCGCTGTTTGACGATTTGCAAATTATGGAACGCGCGGCGGTAGCAGCATTTAGAGAGCAAAGGGCTAAGAAATGAGCGACATGGAACTGAAACTAAGAATAACAGCCGACGGCAAAGTTGCCGTTGCGTCTGTTAATCAAGTAGACCGTTCCGTGGTCGATCTGGGCAAGGATGCCCAAAAAGCCGGGGCCGATATGGCCGCCGGCATGAATGCCGCCAATCGCTCGACCCAAGAACTGGGCAAAGGCGTGGCGTCGGTTAGGTCGCAAACTGCCGACCTTGCCTCAGCCGTCCGAGGCAGCATCGCCGGTATGGCCGGCAGCATTTTATCGGTCGGCGTGGCCGCCACCCTGGCCCGCGACATTTTGAACACTAACCGCAGCATGGAGATGCTCCGTGCGCAGTTGACATCGCTAACCGGTTCCGCCCAGGCCGGCGCTATCCAATTCAAGTTTATCCAGGACTTTGCCACCCGCACCCCTTACGAGATCGAGGGCTTAACCAAGACCTTCGTTACGTTGCAAGGCATGGGCCTAAACCCCACGCGTGAAGTAATGCAGGCATTGACGGACCAGGCCAGCAAGCTGGGCGGCAGCCAGGAAACCTTGACCGCTATTGCTTTGCAGCTGGGCCAAGCCTACAGCAAAGGCAAGTTACAGCAGGAAGATATGGTGATCCTGGCAGAGCGCGGTATCCCCATTTATAAGCTGGCCGGCGAAGCCATGAACAAAACCGGCGCGGAAATCATGGAGATGTCAGCCAAGGGCGAAATGGGCCGCGATGCGATCGACGCCATTATTAAAAAGATGGGCGAACTATCCAGCGGTAGCAATGCCACGGCGATGGAAACGCTCAACGGCAAAATCAGTAATCTTTCGGATGCCTGGCACCAATTTGAAGACACGCTGTTACAGGACAAAAGCGAGGGGCTGATCAAGTCGATTGTGACTGGTTGGACTGACACGCTAAATCTGTTCACGCGCGAGATTTCCGGCCAAGTAGACGATCAGATAGCCAGCATCGAGCAACGGTTGCAGTTTCGCAACTTCGGTTTTCTGGGTAAGTTCGCTTACTCAGTTGCCGGTGCCACGCCGTTTTCCAATACCCTTCGCGAAGACATTGCCCAGCTGGATATGCTCAAAGCGCAAAAAGTAGCGCAAGACGAGTTGGCTAAATCCGAACAGCAACGCGCCGCCAGTCGTGCGGCTGTATCCCAAACCCAGCAATGGCTTGATGAATTGGCCGGCGCTGATGGTAACAAGCGGAAAGAAGCGGAAAAAAAAGCCGCTGCAGATGCAAGGACGGCGGCAAGCAGAGCCGAACAAGTTGCCCAGCAAGCTTTGAACAAGGCCAAGCAAGAAGCGTTAAAGATCGAAGAACGCTATCAGGCCTTGCGCGACCAGGCTCGCACAACGGACCAGGTGTTTATCGATACCGTGGCCGAGTACACCAAGGCCTACAACACCCGCAATCTCAGCCTGGAACAGTACATTATGCTGCTGGCTAAGGCGGACGACGCGCGCGATAAGTCGACGCAAAAAACCAATCCTACCGTGAAGGCCGTGCCGTACTTTACGGATGGTGGGCAAGACTTGAGTGCGTATTCGGCAGCCGATAAATCGATTAATGCAGAGATGGAACAGGCATCGAAGTCGGCTGAAGAGTATGACAAATGGTTGAATAAGATCGATGGCAGCTTAAGCAGGATGGGCGCTACTAGCGCCGATGTGTTTGATGGGGCGTTGGGTGGCATTCATCTGTTGACGGGGGCGTTTTCTGACCTGTCAGATCAAATGGACAAATACTCGCAAGCACAAGCCGCGAATGCCGAGCAACTGGCAAAAGCCCAAGAAAACCCGTTGGCTAACGCTGATTTGATTCGACGTGGTATGGCAAAGGAAAAAGAGCTAAACCAGCAAAAAACCGCTGCCGAGATTGCCGGTTCCGCCCGATTGGCCGGTGCGACTGCACAGCTATTTGACAAAAAAACAGCAGCCTATAAGGCTTTCCATACATTGGAAATGGGCTTGTCTGCCATCAGGATGGCTGCGCAATTAAAAGAGACGGTTATCAGCGTGGCAGCCGGTGCGGCCAAGTTCTTTAGTCAATCGGGCTGGCTGGGTTTTGCGGGTGTGGCGGCTATGTTGGCAGTGATGGCCGGCCTGGGTTTTTCAAAATCCAGTAGTTCTGCAGTGGGCACTGCGTCTATTCCAACATCACCCGACAGTGGTACCGTGCTGGGCGACTCGGCGGCTAAATCCGAATCATTGAGCAATACTTACGAGCTGCTTCAAGACATTCATGCGAAAGAATACCGCGAGCTGCGTGGCATCAATGCTGGCGTAGCGGCGCTTAAAGACGGCATCACTAATTCGATTACTCGATTATTCCAAAGCGGTGGACTGGAGTTGCCGCCGAATTTAAAAACCGGCACATTTTCTAATGCCAAAGCCTTGTTGCCTAAAGATCCAATTGGTCAATTTATTCTCAATGGGTTATTTGGCACAACGAAACGCGAAGTGACTGGCAACGGGGTGATTCTGAATGCGAAAAACCTCGCTGATTTGATGAATGGTGGGGAGATTTCCGGCCAGCAATATACACAAATCACCACTACAAAGAAGAGCTGGTTTAGCAAAAAAACCACCGTATCTGAAGTGATGGGTGCTCTTGACCCTGAGTTTACTGACGCCCTTACCAAGATGTTTAAAGGCATGGGTACTTCGATGCTGTCGATGGCTGATCAGTTTGGGCAAGATATGACCACTGCGGTTAATCAATATGTGATTCCCGGGATAAAGGTCAACCTGTTCGGCATGACTGCCGACGAAATGGTCAAAACGCTTAACAATGTGATTTCCACTCAGCTGGATACCATGACCACTTCGATATTCGGCAACTTGATTGCTAAGTATCAAAAGCTCGGTGAAGGCATGTTCGAGACCGCCACTCGGCTGGTCGCGGAAAAAGCCGTGGTGCTGGACGCTATCGATATGGTGGGCAGCAGCTTTAAGGGTGATGCTGTGGAAATGGCGAATGGTTTAATCACTTTGGCTGGCGGTATCAAAGAGTTTCAAGGTCTGTTCCAGGACTATTACAGCAAGTTTTATACTGAAGCCGAGCAGCTGGCGAACACCACTCGCCGCTTAATTGCAAACCTGGGCGATTTTGGGTTGATGCTGCCTGATAGCCGCTCTGCTTATCGCGACTTGGTGAATGCGCAGCAGCTGGATACCGAAGCAGGCCGCGAGCGCTACAACCAATTATTGTCATTGGCCGAAGCCGCCGACACCTACTATGCCGCTAATGAAAAGCTCCGCGAAAGCATGGAGCTGTTGAGTAAAGACACGTTTGCTACGGCAGTGGATTACACCCGTTATCTGCGCCTCGCACAGTTGGCCGGTATTTCCAAAGCCGACAGCCTGTTGCCGCCCACACCCGATAAAGTGTTTATGCCTTCCGGCTTGCCTGGCCAAACCCTGCCGGGCATCAATCCCGGGAATGCAGTGACCAGCGCTTATACGACCGTCGAGCAAAGCAACGAAGCCGTTGCCGAGCAAATCCGGCAATTGCGGATCGAGATGCAAGCGCAGGATATTGCGATCGCACAAAACACCGCCGATACGGCCAGAATTTTGAAACGCTGGAACGGTGATGGCATGCCGGCAGTGAGGACCGTCTAATGATGTTGGTCAGGCCGTTTCTGGTTAACGATGCCGCGTTAAGTGCCAGCAACATCCCCGAAACCGATCACACCGCCTGGGCTGTTGGCACTACGTATGGCTTAGGTGCCAGGGTGCGCGTGGTGGGTGCAAATGTGCATAAGGTCTACGAGTCGTTGCAGGCTGGTAATGTTGGCCGCACCCCCGCTACGTCGCCTACTTGGTGGCTGGATGTGGGGGCCACAAATCGTTGGAAAATGTTTGATGAAGCGATTAACTCGCAATCGGTTAATCCCAACACTATCGATCTGACATTTGCTACTACCGACCGCATTGATACCGTGGCGCTGCTGAATGTGGCCGGTTTGTCTGTGCGCATCATCATGACAGACGCTATTGATGGCGTGGTGTATGACAAAACTACTACGCTGATTTCAGACAGCGGTGTCACTGACTGGTATTCGTATTTTTACGAGCCCATTGCCCGCAAAACCGATTTTGTCGCTTTGGACTTGCCACCTTATTACTCCGCTACGGTGCGTGTAATTGTGAGCGATCCTGGCTATAACGTGGCGATTGGCGCATTGTTGCTAGGATTTAAAAAGGTGCTAGGCGGCACGCAATATGGCGCTAAGGTAGGCATTCAAGACTATTCGGTCAAAAAGCGCGACGATTTCGGCAACTACACCATTCTGGAACGCGCTTATAACAACAACGCCAGCTTTACATTTTGGGTGGTTGCTGGGAATGTCGATTATTTCAAAGCAATGCTGGCAAGTTATCGAGCCACAGCGATTTTATACGTGGGCACCGAAGAATACAGTTCATCGGTGATTTACGGTTTTTATAAGGACTTTTCCGTGACGATTGCTTACCCGACGGAATCACTTTGTACTCTTGAATTAGAAGGGCTTACCTAATGGCTATTTCTCCACTCCCACCCGTTCCGCTCCGGAGCGATACGCCGGCGGTTTTTATCGCCAAAGCCGATGCGTTTTTGGGCGCATTATCTGTATTTCGCACGGAAGCAAATGCCGTTGCTGAGGCGATGAATCTAGGCGCTGTCAGCTCTATTAGCACTACGAATTTATCGATCGGATTTGGCACGGTGTCTCTTACAGTACAGCCCGCTAAGAGTTATGTTCCCGGCATGACGGTTAAGATTGCTTCAACTGCAAATGGTGCCAATTGGATGTTGGGCGATGTGATTTCATACAGCCCGATCAGCGGCGCATTGGTTGTAGAGTCACAAACAATAAACGGCTCCGGGGCGGGTATATCTGACTGGACTATTTCGCAGTCCGCGCCTGGGAACACGGAAACCACCGGTCTAATTGCTTATTTCCCGCGAACCTCCGCGCCGATTGGTTGGTTTAAATGCGATGGGTCGTCTGTCAGCGTTACAACATATTGGGCGCTTTACAACGTACTTGGCACTGCTTTCGGCGGAGACGGTGTTACCACATTTAGCCTGCCCGATCTGCGCGGTGAGTTTATCAGAGGCATGGAGGGGTCAGTGCGTGGTGTTGATGTGGCCAGGGCAATGGGATCGGCTCAATCTGGTAGTAATGCTCCGCATATTCACCCGTTTACAACAGGCGTTCAAAGTCATGACCACACTCATACAGATTCTGGGCATTTGCACCCCTCAGGCTCCTACGGCATTCTTTACGGTTCTGGTTCAGTTCCCTATCCCTCGGTTGGTCTAAATTCGGGTGGCGATCAAGTTTGGTCTCATACTCAATCTGGCCAGGCAATTCTGAGCAACCAAACCCAAGGCCACTATCACACTGGCAACACCGGTTCGCAAGGTGTAGAAGCCCGTCCGCGCAATATCGCTCTTTTACCGTGTATTAAATACTGAGGATAACTATGGATCTTTACCATTTTCATCACGTCACCGGCGAGTATTTAGGCGCTTCTATCGCTGACCCTGATCCGCTCATTCCAGGTGCTTTTTTGGTCCCCGCATGGACTACCCCAATTTCTCTGCCTACTGCTGAGCCTAATCAAGTGGCCGTATTTAACGGCGTCGAGTGGGCGTTATTCAGCGATTATCGCGGCACAATTTATTTCACAGACGACGGTGCTACCCGAGAAATAACCGACATTGGCGATACCGTCCCTCCAAGCGCGTCTTTAGCTGCACCTATTTATTATGTGTATCATCCCGTCACCGGCGAGTATTTAGATATTGGCGACCCTTTAGCGTTACCAGCGCATCACACTACGCTTTCGCCTCCAGTCACAAACACTAATCAAGTCGCTGTTTTTGATGGTACCGACTGGGCGATTACCGAGGATAATCGTGGTGAGGTCTGGGACACAGAGACGAGGCTTGCAACACATCATCCTGCTCTTGGGCCATTGCCCGGGAATTTAACTAAAATCCCCCGCCCTGATGGTTTTTACACATGGGATGGTGCTGCCTGGGTTATCGATTATGCAGCGGCTAGAGCCGCGAAAATTAGTCAATTGCGATTGGCTTGTGCTGCACAAATAACATCCGGAATCGATCACAATGCGCTCGGCGCCATGCATCGCTATCCAACGACTAAAGATGATCAGCAGTTTATGACTGCAAGATTTTCAAAAGCTCAGGCTATTGGCATTGCGGGCGAACCTTATAAGTTTATGTGTGCTGATCAAGCTGGAAATTGGCTGAGGCGCGACCACAGCGCCTCCCAAATCATAGATGTTGCGCTTGCGATGGAGGCGCATATAACAAGCACGTTAAATCATTTTGATTCACGGGTTTCGACGCTCAGTTTAGCCCCTGATAATTTGCAACAAATTTCAGCTGTGAATTGGTGATATTTTTCGTTAAATCCCGCCCAAACTTAACGACAAAAATCGCGCAAAATTGCGACAAAAATCGCGCGGCGTTACACTTGTCTTCCATTGATACCAATTCATCCGAGAAATGGCGGTGTTGCAAGCTATCGTCAATGTAAATTTCGCCAGACTTCAGGCGTTTCCTGATTTGGCGATACAGCCAAAATTCGTAGCGGTCAGCATGCAGACTGGTCGGCTTACCGTCGGCATCGAAGACTAATAGATACTGTCGCAACCGCTTCGGCAACGTGGTTGGCGGGCATTCATCCAGTGGTCTCTGCGAAAGGCGCTGCTGCTTTGTGAATACTTCTTTGGCCCAAACAAGCGCGGCAAGCCAGGGACTGTCAGGTGTGACGCTGGAGAAATCGAGCGCAACGTATAACGGTCTTAAATGGCGGCGAATACGTTCGGCCATGCCGTCAACCGCTTGCCAATGCAGGGCCAATTTGCTTGCTGGTTTGACACTCATGCGCTGCCCCGTGTCCTGAAGCGTGTCTTTCGGCATGATCTTGTATGCACGCTGCCGCACGTTGCCGAATGGCGTGGCATCAGCTACCGTGTCATCCACATAGAGCAGCAACAGGCGCCCGACTTGCTGGGTTTCTTGGCGGCGTTGTACCTGAACGGCAGCAAACGATTGCTTTGCGACTTCACTGCTTTCATCTTCCAACTGTTTCATGTGGAAAGCCATCGCATCGACCAGATTATCGGTAAACTGCCGGCAGCGTTGCCAGGCATAGCACAACAAGTAGAGATAGGTCTGCTCCGGCTTGAGGTTTCGCAAGTCGTGAACAGTATAAAAATTGGCCAAACTCGCATAGTAGAGCAAGTTCTGCTGTGAAACGCCCAACTTGGGCAGCAAGGCTTTTGCAATCCTGTGCAGAGGTGCCAGCAGGGTGCGCTTCTCGCGTTCGCGGGTCATCTGACGCCAGCCGAAATTCTTGGCATCCTGCTTTAGCGCCGCTAATTGAGACAGGGTATCATCACGCACTAGGAGCTGGGTCAGTGTGGCTTTGGCCTCGTCATCAAGTATTTCCGCAAGCAGGCCGCCCAACCGCCGGCGTTCGGCAGATAGGGTTTCGCTGATCAATTTTTGCAGAGTGGTATAGCCAGGCCGAATGATTTTGTGTTCGTTAAGCCATAGGAGCAACTCCGCAGCGATAAATCCTGGGGAGACATCGCGCCGTACAATAGACTCGACTTGATGTGCAAGCTGCGGCAGGAAGTCGGATGTCCACAGCCGATAACCGAACAGTTCGGCGATTCGTCCGCGCTGGGTGTAATGCTCATGGTTGGTGATCGGCTTTCGTTCGAATACATCGCCGATGAAATAACGGCTCAACACAAAAGCGCAATCGTCTTCGACTTCGTTCCAGTCAAAACGGAAAAAGCTGTGCTTGGCTTTGAAATAACCGATTTGCAAAATGCAATAAACCTGCGCATGAAGACCGGGTCGGCTGGCCGCAAACTCCAATTCTGTTTCAGACAGAGCCAAGTATTCCAACCGCTGATCATCATCGAAATCCGGCAGGCCGTACAGGGCGACTTGTTCAGCTTCCGAGAGGACTGTTAATCGCTCGCTTTTGGCGATCATGGTGACGATGTTCCACTCGAACCAGTCCAACCAATGCGCGCAAGGGTTTCGATCAAGGTAGTCCGTTTGACGCCGAAGTTGCGGCAAGCTGCCGCTTTGGACATACCGCCATTCAGTGCGGCAATAATCGCGTCCAGTTTTTCGCCGGTAATGGCCTGCGGGCGACCGCCTATCCGTCCACGCCGCCTAGCAGCGGATAATCCCGCAACGACCCGTTCTTGAATCAAGGCTCGTTCGTACTGGGCAAGTGCGCCGAATACATGGAATAGAAGTTCGCCGGATGGAGTGGTGGTGTCCATGCCCTCGGTTAGAGACCGGAAGGCGACTTGTTTACTCTTAAGCGTGTTTACGATTTCCAGCAGATGAGACAACGACCGACCCAGCCGATCCAGTTTCCAAACCACAAGAACATCGCCAGGGTGGACAAATTCAAGTACTTTTACCAGACCTGTTCGGTCATCTTTTGCTCCGGAAGCACGGTCTTCAAACAAGTGCCGGGCATCTACCCCGGCAGTAAGCAATGCATCGCGCTGCAAATCGGTGCTCTGCCGATCCGAATCCGATGAAACACGCATGTAGCCTACTAACATAGACGAAAAACCTATCAAATTTAGTTTCCGTATAGCACCTCATTCCGACAGGGTTTTTCGGTGATTTTTAGGGCTGTTTTAGCAGGCAATTTTTAGATCGGCTATACACTGTCGGAAAACATGTATTTTACGACATGGTTATCGCCATCGATGGATGTTGTTGTCACTTTTCAAAGCTGCAG
>MSXO01000001.1 GCA_002083615.1 Proteobacteria bacterium ST_bin11
ACACGATGACGCCCGATCTCGATGCCCTGTTCCGCCAACTCCTTACGCAGACGGCGGCTGCCATAGCATTGACCAGTCGCTTCGAACAGACTGCGCAGCCGAACCCGCGTGCCGCAAAGCGTTTTGGGCTGACGAATTCGCCGCCGACCCGCATAAAATCCCGAACGGCTGACGCCCAACAACTGACAACCTTGTTGCACCGTGACGACCTTCTCTGCGGTTAACTGGTGAATCACTTGGTGCTTCATCGCAGTTCCTTGGCAAAGAAGGCCGAAGCCTTTTTTAGTAATTCGTTATCCGAACGCAGTTGACGATTTTCTTGTTCCAACTGCCGAATCCGCTGCTGATCCGGCGTTAATGGCTTGCCAATGCCCGGTTGACCGGATTGTTCAGACTGCACCTGCTTCAGCCAGCGGCGCACCGCCGTCTCACCCAGTTTGAGTTCCTGACAAACCTGTGTAACCCTCAGACCCTGCTCCTGGATCATCTTCACCACTTGCAGCTTGTACGCCGTATCAAAACTTCGTCTTTCTTGTTTCATCTATTTCACCTTAAAGATTGATAGTTTATCAACCTATTCTGGTGTCCTTTTTTATTAGACCAGTACAGGCCATCTCTAGTTTTCTTGCGGCCTACATCAAGTTATTTGGAAGGTTTACGAGGGAAAGTTGTGGTGGTCCCTATAATTCACAAACCGTCAAGATAAGCAGCCAGGCACTTTGCCTGAGCTCTAATTTAGGTTTCGACGCCAAAACAGCCCATCAACAATCGCTTCAAGCCGACCCATGGGTACGAGGCGGAGCCAAAACTAAATGCGAAAACTCATTGTGAAAAGCCGAAAGTCGATTTTTGAAATACTGATTCTAAGTACACTACCGTCGGTTTCATATGCATACTCCGATTGTTCGTCAACCATCACGACGACGTCAGGACCCTGCGGTGCAAAGGGTACCTTGACCATTGAATCCGCTGGCTCAATAACGGGAGATGCCCTAGGCATCGTTGGCAGCACTTCCAGGCACTTCGCACTGATTAATCCAGGTACATCCAACATAAGCGTCCAGGGTTCGATCACCAATAACGTCTCAGGAAATACCGGTATCGGCCTTTGGAATTCTCCTGCTGCTACTTTAACCAGCCTTTCGATCACAGGCTCTGGATCTATAACAGGCGCAAGTGATGGGTTTGGTATTTACAATGATCGATCCATCATTACCTCTGTAGTCAATTTAGGCACGATCACCTCATCTGCCGGCTGGGGACTTAACAATACCGCCACTGCAGTCATTTCCCAATTAAATAACCTTGGAACAATTAGTGGCTCCCGATATGCAATCAAGAATGAGGGAACCTTAGCTGAGATCAACAACTCAGGGCAGATTAGCGCTTCGGCAACCAATCCTATATCTGTGGGTATCTCAAATAACGAAAGTATTACTTCTATTGTGAATACTGGGATGATCAGCGGGCAAAGCAAAGGCATAGGCAACTCCTCTGGAACAATCACCAACATAGTGAACAGTGGCACAATATCTGCCAGTGGCGCAGATCTATCGAGCAATGGCGCAATTTACGTCTCTAGTCAGAACGGCGGCTCTATAGGCACTATTACCAACACCGGCAGCTTAGTCGGCACCACTGCTGACATCAGTAATGTCGCGGGTAGCGTGGGTACTTTGAATAACTCACAGGGCGTTGGTAATCCAAACGGTGCCTTAACCTATACCGGGATTCTGCCAAGCGCTTACAACATCATCGTCAATAGCCCAACGAACTACGGGCAATTAAGTGGATCAGGGGTATCGGGGGTTACGACTTTTGGAGTTTATTTGGGCTCCTCACTGACCAAAGGTACTTACGCCTCGGTATTGACCGGACTCGCCTCTGGTACCAATGTAAATGCTACCACGGGCATGTTTAACGGCACGGCATGGAACCTGGTTCTAAACGCCAGTAATAGTTGGGATCTGGTGGTACAAAACTCAGCGACAAATACCCTTCAGTCCGTGCAGATAAATGCCAGCAGCTTGGCAACAATGTATAACCAGCAAGCCGCGCCCTATCAAGCCGCTTTGACATATGACTGTCCGGTGTACGATGAAAACAATTTTTGTGTGACAGCGGGCGGTCGTTATACCTACGTCGATGCTTCGCCTTCCGCAAACGCGCAAGCTGGCTTGGTTGTCGTGGGCTATCGCCCACTGAAAAACTTGCGTTTCGGTGCCTTTGCCGACCAATCGATCAATAGCAACTCGCCGCCAAGGTTCTCACAAAGCAACCCCAGTCCGATGTGGGGCTTGTTCGCAAAATGGAACCTGAATGAGGACGGCACGGGTTTGGGGGTGCAAGCATCTGTCGTTACCTCCTCCAGCAAACTGACTGTCACGCGCCCCCAACTGGACAACACAGAGGCTGGCTTGGGCAACACCCAATTTGACGGTCAAGGCTATCAACTGACGACAAACTTTCTGCAACCGCTGAGCGATTCTTTTGCCTTGGTACCCTATTTTGGATTGCGTTATACCCATATTCAGGCGGATGCTTATACGGAAAATACCTCTACTGCAGTTACTTCACCGCTGTCTTACGACGATATGGCTCAAAATAATTTATCAGCCATCGGTGGTGTCGGGATTTACAGTCATCTCGCTGAAAAATTAACCGCTACGGCTTCGGTCGGTTTTCAGCAGAGCCTGCATCATTCCATGGCGAACTATCAGGGCACCAGTGCGATTACGGGCCTGGAGCATTTCAGCGTGCAAATGCCAAGTGCCAATCATTCCATGGCGACGGCGACGGCTGGCCTGTTTTATGACATCAGCAAGCAACAAAGACTGGGTATCAATGTACTGTGGCAGCAACAGGCGTTCTCGGATGCGAATACCACTACGGCTTTAGCCAACTACTCGATTGGTTTCTAACCTAATCAGAGCCTTGGGCTCACTTGTTTTACAGTTTTTGACGACGGTAGGCATGGTCTGTCGCGTGGATAGAAATACCCGTTCTCCGCATCACCAAGCCTCCAACACCACTACCTTCCACACCCGATTCTCCGTCGACCGCAAGCTCGCCCATGCTGCAATTTGCCGAGAGGGCTGGTCCTGTGCCGCCAGCTGGCTCTGGTAAAAGCCCACGCCGCTATCCTGCTCGGCAATTTCTTTGGCCAGCTGACGAAGCTCCGGTATCTGATTGAAGCGCTCCTCACGGAACAAATTAAGCCCAATTTCGCGGGGATCAGTATCGTAAAGAATTAGGCCGTCATCCTGCACAATCCAAATTGTGCGTTTTTTGGATTGCGTATCCGCAGCCAACAAGCCGCTCAGAAAGTCTACCGGTTTGATACGCATCGAAATAAAGCCGGGGATGGAATTACCTTGTTTGATGGGCACTACCATAGTGACAGCGGCAAAACCTTCGGGCGCTTGATAAATTCTGCTGAGTACTGGCACACCCCGCGCCAATGCCAGCCGATTGTGCTCAAGTTGCGAAGTATCGGCGCCCATAGCTTGGCTGTATTTGGCGGGTGCCACCGCAACAATAGTGCCGGGTGCGCGGGTCGTGGCGAAGCTTTCAGCTCGCGGATAATCTTGCCGCAAGTTTTCCAGCAAAACATCGGATTTAGATAAGTCTTTAACGCTGCGCAAGGCATCAGCCGCTTGCTGCATCCCCATGCGCATCTGATTCAGATTGCCAAGTATGTTGGCTGCGACTTGATTAGCAGCAGTTAGGTTCTCGTTGGCAATTCGCGTCACATCGGCCAACGCACGCTCTACTTGTTGTTTTTCCTGTTTGACGACTTCACCCTCGGCCACGGCCAGCTGACGCGCTTTGTGCGCCTCTACCCCAAAGTTGAACGCCAGTCCGGCGCCAAGCAAAATCGCCAATAAAACCGCCAGACTCGCCGCCAACACTACCTTGTTACGGGCGATAAAGCGACGCAGCAGTTCGCCCCGCGAATAGGCATAGGCACTCACCAAACGACCGTCTCGAAACGCGCGCAGTTCTTCTGCTAGGGTTACCGCATTCGGAAAACGTAAGGATTTATCTTTGGCCAAGGCCTTATCGCAAATGGCGACCAACTCAGGCGGCATAGGTAACTTCGGATCACGGGCCGAGGGCATCGGCGCCAGCGAACTGAGTTGTTCAAGAATGTCATCGGCGCTGCCGCGCAGGGGCGGATGGCCGGTCAGTAAATAATAAAGAATACAACCAAGCGCGAACACATCTGAGCGCGTATCGACCGAGCCGAAATCCGGGTTGGCTTGTTCCGGTGCCATATAGGCCGGGGTGCCAAGAATATCGCCTATCCGGGTCAGCTCGGCATCGTCGCTCGGCTGGCTGGGCTTAGCAACCGTCGTCGGCGCTAAATCGGCCTCATTTTCCACTTTGGCCAAGCCCCAATCCAAAACAATGGTTTCGCCAAACGGACCTAGGACGATATTGCCAGGCTTGAGGTCGCGGTGAATCACACCTTTGGAGTGGGCATAAGCCACGGCTTCGCAGACATCGATGAGTCTGTCCAGCAAACTCAGCCGCCGAGACAAGGCGTGCTCGGCCAATAGCTCGGTATTACAAGCCTTTAAGGCCTTTGCCAGCGTGTCGCCCCGCACTAAGCGCATGACGTAGTAAGGCGCGCCGCTCTGTTTCGTGCCCAAGTCGTAAACCGGCACGATACCCGGATGTTCCAGACGTCCGGTGATCCGGGCTTCGCGCAGAAACCGTGTGTTTAGCTCTATATCGTCGTTCGCCCCCTGATCCAATAACTCCTTTATTGCCACTTCCCGGCCGATGCGTTCGTCAAAGCCCAGCAAAACCTGGCCGCCACCCCCCACTCCCACGGCACCGCGCAAGGAATAATCATCGTTGAATTTACCGTCCAGTGCGGGGCTAGCGACTGGCTCCAAAAGTTGTGGATACGGCCTGGGTTTGACCCGAGTCAGGTCGTGGTCTTGAGGCTTGATGATAGTGGCGTCGTCTTCTGGGAGCATAATCTCAGAAAGCTTAGCCTGATTTGCCGTTAACGAAGCCGATTCAAGTTTGCGGTTTGCGGTCCACATGCCCCAAATCGCGTTCCGGGGCAATCTGATCGCGGACCAGTTGTTTTAACTCGGTAATCTCCGGAAACCGACCTTGCTGTTTGCGGGACCAAACCAATGCACCATTGGCGCGCACTTCAAAGATGCCGCCGGTGTCCGGCTGCATCACTAGTTCGTCTAACTCTTGCTCGAAGGTGCTTAACAATTCCTGCGCCATCCAGGCCGCGCGCAGCAACCAACGACATTGCGTGCAGTAGCGAATTTCGACGCGGTTCATGGCTTACAACTCGTCCCGCAGACGTGTGTAAATGCCACCGAAACTGCCGTTACTCATCAATAACACGTGGCAGACGCCACCAGCCTGGGCTTTGATGGTGGCGATGATGGTTTCCAGACTGTTGCAAATCTCGATATTGTTGGCGTATTTCAGGAGTTGGCTTAAATCCCAGCCCAGATTATCCGGCTGATAAACGATAGCCTGATCGGCTTGTCCCAAGGATTCGGCCAACGATTGGGTATGCACACCTAGGCGCATGGTGTTGGAGCGGGGCTCGACGATGGCCAGAATTTTTTCGCTCCCAACTTGTTTACGCAAGCCATCTAAGGTGGTTTTGATCGCGGTCGGATGATGGGCAAAGTCGTCGTAAACGGTGACACTAGCGCTTTTAACAATAACTTCCATCCGCCGTTTCACGCTTTGAAAATGCTGCAAAGCCGCTATAGCCCCAGTTGGCGCGATACCGATATGCCGAGCGGCGGCAATGGCTGACAAGGCGTTATAGACGCTGTGGCGACCGGTTAATGCCCAATCGACTACGCCTTGCTCTTGACCGGCAAAACTGACGCTAAAACGGCTGCCGTCGGCTTTTAATAAGTGCGCCTGCCAATCACCTTCGCCATCGATGGCGGTTTTCGTGACCGGTGTCCAGCAACCCATGTCCAGCACTTCCATCACATGCTGCTCGCAAGCCGGGGAGATGATCAGCCCTTGGCTGGGTATGGTGCGCACTAGATGGTGAAACTGCTTTTTGATCGCGTCCAGATTTTCGAAGATATCGGCGTGATCGTATTCCAGATTATTCAAGATCGCGGTTCTGGGCCGGTAATGCACAAATTTGGAACGCTTATCAAAGAAGGCACAGTCATATTCGTCGGCTTCGATCACGAAAAAGTCCGACTCGCCTAAGCGCGCAGAGATGCCGAAATTCAGCGGAATGCCGCCGATTAGAAAACCTGGTTTGAAACCGTTATGTTCCAGAACCCACGCCAGCATACTGCTGGTAGTGGTCTTACCATGGGTACCGGCCACTGCCAGTACCCATTTATGTTGTAACACATGCTCTGCCAGCCATTGCGGTCCGGAGATATAAGGTAAGCCCAGATTCAACACCGCTTCGACCTCCGGATTACCGCGCGACATCGCATTACCTACCACCACCAGATCCGGTTTGCTGTCCAGGTTTTCAGCCTTGTACCCATTCATCAGCCGGATACCTTGCTCTTCCAACTGGGTACTCATCGGCGGATAAACGTTTTGATCCGAGCCGCTGACGGTGTAGCCCAATTCGCGGGCGATCAAGGCCAGGCCACCCATGAAGGTGCCGCAAATGCCGAGGATATGAATGTGTAATGGCTGTTGTGAGTCTGTCATTCTGGTAATGTTAACGGGGATTGATAGGGTATGAATGCAAGTGCTTGATGTTCAACTTAAGACATTATTTCTTCGGTTCTTCCGGTTTTTCTTCAGCAGGTTTGGCTTCAGCTTCAGTTTTTTCTTCGGCTTTCGCCTCCGTACCCTTCGCCCCGGCGGCTTCCAATAATTTGACGATGTTTTCACGACCGAGCTTTTTGGCTTTATCGAGAACTTTTACACTTTGGCTATCTGCGACATTGACGTTGGCTCCGGCGGCGATTAACACACCAACAACGTCGGCGTTGCCGAACATTACCGCATCCGTTAGCGCGGTGGCGCCCAATTTATCCGCGAGGTTGACGTCGGCACCATACGCCAGCAGCGCCTTGACAATCCGTAAATTGCCGTTAAAACTGGCTGCCATGAGCGCTGTGCGCTCGGTTTCCAGCTTACCATTGACGTCTATTCCTTGCGCCAATAGAGCCTCAACGCGATCCAACTTGCCGTTAGCCGCAGCGGCAAATAAATCTTTATTGTCTTCGGCAAGCGCCTGCAATGACCAGGCTATTAGCCAGGCACTTATAAATCTGCGGATATTCATCGGATTGCTTGCTTGCGTTTGGGTATGAGTTGGGTTGAAATAAGGCAAACACTGATTTACATCATCTATCAATGAGCGAAAAAAACAAAGTTTTAGTTGAAGCCCAACCCTATTACATCGAGGCCCAATCGTCCCCCGAACAGAACCGCTATGTGTTCGCTTATACCATCACCATCACCAACGTCGGTTCTACGCCGGCAAAATTACTGACTCGGCACTGGTTGATAACCGATGCCAACGGCAAGGTGCAGGAAGTAAACGGCGATGGCGTGGTCGGAGAAAACCCACATCTCAGCCCCGGCGACTCATTCCGCTACACCAGTGCGGCGATGATAGAAACCCCGGTCGGCGTGATGCAGGGCAAGTATCAAATGCAGTCGGACGCAGGCGAAAATTTTAATGCAGCTATTCCTAAATTCACTCTATCGATACCTAGAACGCTGCACTAATGGCGATTTATGCAATTGGTGACATTCAGGGCTGTTACGACGACTTCCGCCGCCTATTGGATCATATAAGCTTCGATCCCGGTCAGGATCAACTTTGGTTGGCCGGCGATTTGGTGAACCGCGGTCCAAAGTCCTTGGAAACACTGCGGTTTGTGAAGAGCTTGGGTTCAGCGGCTGTTAGCGTGCTCGGCAATCACGATCTGCATTTAATCGCTACCGTGGTGTCCTTGGGTAAAGCCGGCAAAAAAGATACCTTAGGCGATATTTTAAGAGCCGAAGATTGCGAAGAGCTGATAACGTGGTTACGGCATCAAAAGCTGTTTCATCACAATGACGACTTTTGCATGTTGCACGCCGGTTTGCCGCCGCAGTGGGATTTTGAAACCACGCTTCGTATGGCGCGTGAAACCGAGCAGGCCATGCAAAGTCAGGATCATGAGCGTTTTTTCCGGTCCATGTACGGCAACAAACCTGTGGTCTGGCGCGAGAATTTGCTGAAAACCGAAAAACTGCGTTTTGCCATCAATTGTTTCAGCCGTCTGCGCTATTGCACCGTGGATGGCGTCATGGATTTTGGGCCGAAGGGCGCACCAGGCAGCCAGCCTGGCCACTTAATTCCCTGGTTTGCAGTGCCGGGCCGTAAAAGTATCGATATGCGTATTATCTTTGGCCATTGGTCCACATTGGGCTATTTCGAGGGTTATAACTGTTATTCCATCGACACAGGCTGTTTGTGGGGTGGACAATTGACGGCGCTAGAACTGTCTGAACGACCTAAGCGCTTCAGCATCGATTGCGCAGCCACCCATAATCCCAAGGCTTTTTCAGAGCAGTGAACTTTTGTCGGCTTTTCGGCATCAACCTGCTCGCAAACCAAGTGCTCTATCAACACCTTAACCCGAGATTAGCCAATGCGAAAAAACCTGTTCCTTGCCGCCATCCTGGCTTTGCCTTTAACCGTCTTTGCTTATCCCAGCGAAAACGACTATGGTCAACCGGTGGATCACAAGCTAGAACATTTGAACAAACTGCTGCAACTCAGCCCGGAGCAAAAAACCAAGCTTGAAGCAATCTTTAAAGAGCAGCACGAAAAATTCCGCGCCATCCACGAAGAGTCGCACAGCCGGATGAAAGATGTGTTGAGCCCGGATCAAATGCAGAAAATGGACGACTTGCGCAAACAGCATCAGGAACAAATGCGTAAGCCTGCCCCATAAATAAAACGGCCTCAGCGGTTGCTTTTGCCGCTGAGGCCGTTGATGACTTGCCTGTACCTTTTATGAAAAATTTCGACCGTAAAAAATCTCGGCCATTTCTTCCTGAAGCATGCCCTGGATTTCTTCCTGCTCGTCATCGCTGAAATTACTCTCTTTTTCAAACAAGTAATTTTCCAGTTCAGTTTCTTTCAGCATCATTTTGGTGTGAAAAATGTTTTCCTGGTACACGTTGACGTCGATCATCTGGTAAAGCTCTTTCGTGCTTTCCGCGATGTAGTTCTGGATAGAATTGATTTTATGATCGATGTAATGTTTTTGCCCGGACACGTCGCGGGTAAAGCCGCGCACCCGATAATCCATGATCACAATGTCGGACTCAAAGCTGTGAATCAGATAATTCAGGGCTTTCAGCGGCGAAATTTGCCCGCAAGTGGAGACGTCGATGTCTGCCCGAAACGTGCATATATCGGTATCCGGGTGGCTTTCGGGATAGGTATGCACCGTGATATGGCTTTTATCCAAATGCGCCAAAATTGTCTCAGGCAAGGGGCCGGGTGATTCTGAATTCATGCCAGCCGGGATTACAGCGCCCTCGGAAATCAACATGGTGACGCTGGCACCTTGCGGGTCGTAATCCTGATGGGCGATATTCAAAATTTGCGCGCCGATGATGTTGGCCACATCTTTTAAAATTTGGGTTAAACGCTTGGCGTTATAGGCTTCATCAATGTACTCGATATAGGCCTTTTCCTGTTCTTTCGGCGCGTAGCAAACGTCGTAAATGTTAAAACTTAACGATTTGGTCAGGTTATTAAACCCGTGTAACTGTAATTTGCTCAACCGATCAACCCTCTAAAACTTCAAAATCATGGCTTATTTCCACACCCGCTTTGCCCAACATGATGGAGGCCGAGCAATATTTTTCAGCGGATAGTTTTACCGCTCGCTCCACGGCGCTGAGTGGAAGATTTTTCCCGGTGACCTTAAAATGCAGATGAATTTTGCTGAATACGGCCGGCACGGTTTCCACGCGCTCCGCCGTGAGCTCTGCAGTGCAATGGGCAATCTCATGTCTGCCCTTTTGCAGAATATCCACTACATCGAATGAAGAACAGCCGCCAACGCCCATTAACAGCATTTCCATGGGCCGTAATCCCAGGTTTCGACCACCGTGATCAGGCGGCCCATCCATCACCACCGTATGTCCGCTTCCGGACTCGCCGACGAACAATCTCCCGTCGACCCATTTAATCGTTGCCTGCATGATAAATCCCAACCAAAATCAAAATTGTCGCGAATTTTACAACGAACCCGTCAAATGTCTTGATTTTTTTGTAAAACTACTGCACCTTGATAGGGTAACCAATCTAGTTCACAGTATTATTACAAATTATGAGCTTTGTTAAACAAAACAAGATTTCACCATCCGCCCTGGACGCTTTTTTACGTTTCTGCCATGTAAGAAGTTATCCAGCCAAAATTACCATCGTGCGTCCCGGCGACGTTGGCGACAAGCTGCTATTCGTAGTAGATGGGTCGGTCAGCGTCAGCGTTGAAGATGAGGAAGGCCGCGAATTAATATTGGCGTATTTAAATAAACACGACTTCGTTGGTGAGATCGGGGTATTTAAAAACGCTGAAACCCGCAGCGTATTGGTGAAGACCCGAACTAAATGCCAAATGGCGGAAATCGGCTACGAGCGGTTCAAATTGCTGTTGAACGCCGAATTACGAGATCAGGCTGTCGAGATTCTGACTGTCCTCGGAGAGCAGCTATCGACACGTCTGCTGATTACTAGCCGCAAATATCGCGACTTGGCATTCATGGATGTGGAAGGCCGTATCGCCCGGACCCTGTTGGATCTGGCCAAAGAACCGGACGCGATTACTCATCCCGACGGCATGCAGCTACATATCACCCGTCAGGAAATCGGTCGCATCGTCGGTTGCTCGCGGGAAATGGCCGGTAGAGTGTTGAAAGAGTTGGAAGACAAGGGCTTGATCACTGCGCACGGCAAAACCATTGTGGTATTTGGCACTCGTTGAAGCGGGTCGGTAAGGGCGGGGCGAATTCAGTCGCCCTTTGGTGTTCGGCCTAGCTGCTTAACCAGACACTGACGAATAGCATCAACGTAAGTAAACACCACAGGGACCACCAGCAGACTTAACAAAGTAGAGCTGAGTAAGCCGCCGATGACCGCAATGGCCATGGGCTGGCGGAAGCTGGCGTCGGCCCCCCATCCCAATGCAATCGGCAACATGCCGGCAATCATTGCCACGGTTGTCATTACAATCGGTCGGGCGCGCTTATGGCATGCATCCAATAAAGCCTCTTGCTGACTCAGATTGTGCTCGCGAATCGCCAGCAAGGCATATTCCACCAGCAAAATCGAGTTTTTGGTAACGATGCCCATCAACATAATCAAACCTATCATCGACGGAATATTCAATTCCCCGCCAGTCAGCATCAACGCGATAAACGCACCACCCATCGATAACGGGATGGCCGACAAGATGGTCAGAGGCTGAAAGAAATCTTTGAACAGCAGCACCAACACGCAAAACACGCAGAGCAAACCGGTCAGCATCGCCATGCCAAAACTGCCGACTAATTCAGCCATCACTTCGGCATCGCCGGTACGAATCAATTTGACGCTGGATGGCATGTTAACCACCGCCGGCAAGGTTTTGACGCGGGCAAGCGCATCCCCCAAAGACATCCCACCCAGTTCGGCATTGACCATCACATAGCGGCGACGGTCGTACCTATCCAGTTGCGCGGAGCTACTGCCTAACGCCAGCGAGGCAACGCTGGAGAGCGGCACCAAGGTGTCCCCGGCCCTAATTCTAAGATTAGCCAGTACCTGTATATCCTGCCGAGCGGTGTCAGGTATCCGCACCCGAATCGCAAGTTGGCGGTTATCCAGATTTAGCTTTGCCAGTTGGGTGTCGAAATCGCCGCTGGTAGCAATCCGCACGGTTTCGCCGATTTGCTCAGCTGTCACACCTAATTCGGCTGCGCGTTGCCAGTCCGGTCGGATGGCAATTTCCGGGCGCTCCAGGCTAGCGGTTGAACTTATGCTGCTGAGAGTACCCACGCCACGCAGTTGGCGTTCCAAAGCCTGCGCACTGGCTTTTAATGCGCCTGAGTTGTCGCTCGACAGAATTAAGGACATCTTCTCGCCTGGACCGCCCATGCCAATCGAAAAACGAGCGCCGGGCACCTCGCGTAATACCGCTCGCACCGCTTGCTCAATCTGGGTCTGCTGCGGTCGCCGTCCGCGTTCACTCAGTGTTAATGTCAGGGTTCCCTTGCGTTGCTCGCCGGGTTTGACCGCCCCGCCACCCATTTGGCTGTTGCCAATAGCGGTAAAGACATGCTCGACACCCGCCAGCGGTTGCAATACTGTTCTGGCCGCTTCGGCGACGCGACGGGCATCGTTTATCGAACTGCCGGGTGCTAACTCGAACTGCACAGTCGTGTAGCCGCGATCAGCCGGTGGGACGAAACCCGCCGGAATCAGTGGCAGCAATAAGCAAGCACAGATAAAAAATAGCGTGGATAGCAGCATCGTGGTCTTGCGATGACGCAGCGTCCACCGCACGGCTTGTAGATAAATTGGCATCAATCTGCCATCGACGCTGGCAGGATGATGGGTTTCGGTGAGTAAATAGGCCGCTAGCATTGGCGTCAACAACCTAGCTACCAGCAAGGACGCCAATACCGCCACCACCGCCGTCCAGCCAAATTGTCTGAAAAATAGTCCGGAAACCCCGTTCATCAACGCGGTAGGCATGAACACCACCACCAAGGTCAGTGTTGTGGCAATAACCGCCAGCGCGATCTCGTCGACCGCCTCGGCAGAGGCCTGCCGGATGGTTTTGCCCATCCGCACGTGCCGAGCGATGTTTTCGATTTCCACAATCGCATCGTCAACCAAAACTCCGACCACTATAGCCAGCGCTAGCATAGTCAGCATGTTCAGAGAAAATCCCAGCCAATGCATCACCGCGAACGTCGGTAGAATTGACAAAGGCAAGGCGGAAGCAGATACCAAGGTCGCCCGCCAATCGCGCAAGAACCACCAGACCACCAACACCGCCAGCATCGCACCTTCGTAGAGCATCATCATCGAGCCTTCATACTGCTCTTGCGCATATGCTACCGAACCGGAAATCAGGGTAAAACTCAAGGAAGGATCCCTTTCCTGTATTTGTGCCAATGTCTGTTCCACATCTTTAGCAATGCGGGTTTCATCAAAACCTTTGGCCCTATAGATGTTGAAACCGATCAAGGGTTTGCCGTCAAGGGCAGCGAATTGCATGCGTTCCGCAACGGTATCGCGGACGGTAGCAATTTGATCCAACCTTATCTCGCGGCCATTGGCTATCGCTACCGGCAAGGCTGCCATTTCGTGGGCCTGCCGCACGGTCGCCAGCGTGCGCACCGATTGCTCCGCCAAACCCAAATTGCCCCGCCCGCCCGAGGACTCCTGCTGCGCCTGTTTCAAGGCTCGGGATACGTCAGTCGCGGTGACACCGAGGGATGTCAGACGCACCGGATCGACTTCCAGGTGTATTTCCCGTTGCACACCTCCTAGGCGTTCAAAACGACCGACACCCGCCAACCCAGACAACAGTTTGCTGACACTATCATCAACCAACCAGGACAAGGCTTCCTCGTTTAACTTGGTCGAGGTAATCGCGTAGGTCAAGATCGGTGCTCCGCCTATGTTCACGGCAGTGATACTGGGTTGCAATACGCTGGAAGGTAAATCCGACCGCACGCGGTCTACTGCGTCTTTGGTTTCTATCAAGGCATCCGAGAGTTTTTTCTCCAAGATGAATTCGACATTGATTTGCACCAAACCATCGGTAATCGAGGTGCGGATATGCTTTAAACCGGATAAGGCGGCAATGGAGTCCTCGACTTTGCGCGCCACTTCGGTTTCCAGTTGAGTTAGCGCGGCACCCGGTTGATTGAGCCTAACGATAACCCCGGGTAAATCCAAATCCGGTAGGCTCTGTATCGATAACTGCTGCAAACCTCGCAGTCCGGCCAGTGAAAGTAAGATGAATAGTAAAATCGAGGGAATCGGATTGCGGATCGACCAAGAGGCAAAACTCATTAATCAACCCTCGCCGCCTGCGTCGGCGCGATGTGTACGAGATCGCCATCGTTGAGAAAGCCGGCACCCTCTACTACCACACGGTCGGTTTCGCTCAAGCCCCGGGTTATTTCGATTTCCGCACCCTGCCGTCGATCGGTATCTACCGTCTGTAAACTAACCAGCGCGGTGTCGGCATCGCTCTGCAGTTTCATTACGTAGCTTCGGCCATCGCGGATGACTAGACAGGCTGCCGGCACAATCAGTGCCGGGCTTTGACTCAGCTCGATACGACCGCTGGCATACATGCCGGCCAAAGCGTGGCTGCCGGGCAGAATGTCTGCATAGATGAGGCCCAATCGTGACTGCTCGTTCAGGGCGGGTGCCAGTTGCCGGACACGAGCTTGAGCGAAGCTGCCGTCTGGTAGGCTTAGTTGAATAGCTTGTCCAGTGCGAATGTGGGCGATTTGCTCCGCAGTCAATTCGCCGCGCCATTCCAGCCGATTTTGCCGAATCAATCGAAACAATTCCTGACCGCTGCCTGCTACCACGCCCAAGGTCGCCAGCCGGGCACTGATTGCGCCGTTGTCCGGTGCCCGCACCTCGGCATAACTGAGTTGCAATTGCTTAGCCGCAAGCTGGGCCTTGATCGCATCGACCTGCGTCCGAGACGTTTCTGCTTCGGTTTCGTATCGTAACAACTCCTGCTGACTCAGCGTTGCGGCATTTTTTAATTTCAATACCCGTTCTTTGTTGGTTTGGGCTTGGACGGCGGTTGCCTGGGCCTGAGCTAAATTCGCCTTAAGCTGTGCCAGATCGGCACGCAGCATGTCTGCATCGAAGCGGGCTAAGAGTTGACCGCGTTTTACCTGATCGCCGACATTGGCATCGACTTCGATCAACCTTAATCCAGATTGCTGGGCGCCGATTACAGCCTCTTGCCAGGCGGCAATCGCCCCGGAAGCCTCAATGGCGGACGGCCATTGCCGCCATTGCGGAACTGCCCGGGTCACTGTGAGGACCGGCACCGTTTGTTCCGAAGCGGAAGCTGCTGGACTTTTCGATCTTAAGGGCCACACTATGTATAGCGTACAGAGTGCCAACGCGATAAAAACGCCAATAACCGACATGCCGCGAAGGATGCCGCGCTGGGAATGCAGATTATAAAAGCTAATAGAACGCGTTAGGTGTGTCATCATGACAGAACATCTCGGTAAACATTACTCAGTTGCAAGTCTATACGACAATTTAAAACTGAACCATCGGGTTTAGGAACTCGTCAAGCAATGGCCATTCGACCGAATCTGAGCCGACACGTTTGCACAAGAGAGGTTCCATGAGAAAAAAAAGCGGGGAACGTTGCCAAGCCATTCTTGACGCGGCAAAAATAATCTTTGAAAAAGTCGGTTTCGAACAGGCAACCATGGCGGAAATAGCCGCGACCGCTGGCCATTCTAAGGCCACGCTTTACAACTATTTCAGTTCAAAGGAACAGTTGTTCCTGGAGTTGGCACGCCGTTCTGCGGATCGCCACAGTGAGCAATTGTTTTCACTGCTAAGGCCGCACTCCGACCACGCTCCGCTCCTCAGTTTGCCGGGCCAAGTCGACGAGATTCTTGAGCTACTGCAACCTTCGCAAGACTTGGAGGCCACTTTGCAGCGTTTCGGTGAAGGCGTAATGAGTCATTTTCTAAATTTGAAAAGCTTGGCGGCCCGACGCATGCTGATCGCTGCAGCAGCCAATCAGCCGGACGCTGGACGCTTGTTTTTCGAAAACGGTCCGGCCAAGGGTATGCAATTTACGGCTCAATTTTTCGAACATGCGATGGATGCCGGTCAGTTGCGGCGCGTCGATCCTAAAGTGGCCGCCGCGCATTTTCGCGGTCTACTGGAATCGGAGGTCTACGAATCGGGTTTGTTCAACGCCCGCCGGGAATTGAAACCCAAAGAAGTTAAAGCGACAGTCGAACGTGCCGTCAAAGTGTTCATGAGAGCCTATGCGCCGACTGCCAGCGACTTAAATCAAGCATAGCTATTACTTGAAAACGTCACGAAACAACTGCTGCATGGCGTCCCAGGATTGTTTATCCGCTTCGGCATCATAAGCAATAGGCAGGTTGTTGGATTTTCCTAAGCTATCGGCATTGGGATTGCTGAAACCGTGTCGCGCGCCGGGATAGTTGACGAAACGATAATCTACGCCGGCTTGGCTCATTTCTTTTTCAAAAGCCATGATGCTGTCTGCGCTGACGAATTCGTCAGCCGCGCCGTTCAACACCAATACCCTTGCTTTTACTTGCCCGGTTCTTGCCGGCGTTTGCGTTCCCAGAGTCCCATGAAAACTCACCACCGCTGCCAGATCGGTACCCAGACGCGCCATGTTTAATACCGTCGCCCCGCCAAAACAATAGCCTATCGCCGCAAGCTTGCTCTGATCGACTCGGGGTTGTTTGTTCAGAAAGGCCAACGCTGCCGTAAAGCGCAGTTGCGAAACCCCGGCCCGTTCCACCACGCTACTCATGAATGCCGATGCCTCGTTGGCATGCTCGCTGGATTTGCCGTCGCCGTACATGTCGACCGCCAGTGCGGTGTAACCCAGTTCCGCCAACATCTTTGCGCGCTGCCGGGCATAGTCGTTCAAGCCCCACCATTCGTGGACCACTAACACGCCAGGCTGCTTTTCGCCCTTGGCGTCGTCCCAAACCAGATAGCCCCTTAGCGTGGTATTCCCGGCGGTATAGCTGACAGTTTGCTCCTGCAAAGCCGCCTGTAAACCGGAACTAAACAATAGAGCCAAAAAGAATAAGCCGCGCATCATGAAGACCTCCCGTGCAAAAATGATGTTACGGTTACATCGCTAACGGATATTGTCAATCTCTGCGGCCTCTGCCACGATAAAAATTCGCCGGAGCGGCGGGATTTATCGCAAACTAGCCCCTGCATTACCTCCCCAATTGGTAGAAGAGACTTTATGACACGCTCCGGCGCAAAACCCGTCTGGCGCCAAATCCCCAAAAGTGTTTGGGCGTTGGGCTTTGTAAGTATGTTGATGGATATTTCCTCCGAAATGATCCACAGCCTGCTGCCGATATTTATGCTTACCACCTTACATGCCAGCAGTTTGAGTATCGGCTTAATCGAAGGCTTAGCGGAAGCGACAGCGCTAATCGTAAAAGTTTTTTCAGGTGTACTAAGCGATTACCTAGGCAAGCGCAAAAGTTTGGCTTTGCTAGGCTATAGCCTGGGCGCGTTGACCAAGCCCTTGTTTGCCATGGCCGGTAGCAGCGGTATGGTATTGACCGCGCGTTTGCTGGACCGGGTCGGCAAGGGCATACGCGGTGCACCGCGCGACGCGCTGGTAGCCGACATCACGCCAGCGGAAATTCGTGGAGCGGCCTTTGGACTACGGCAATCGTTGGACACAGTAGGGTCATTCCTCGGACCATTGCTGGCGGTAGTGCTCATGCTACTCTGGGCTAATGATTTTCGGGCGGTATTTTGGGTGGCGGTTATTCCCGGTATGTTGTCGGTGATGATGTTGCTGTTTGGTGTGCAAGAACCCAAGCATTTGCGACGGGCGCAGCACGGCAATCCAATCAAGCGCGCCAATCTGCAACGCTTGCATGCTGATTATTGGCGAGTAGTGACTATCGGCGCGGTGTTCACGTTGGCACGTTTCAGCGAGGCATTTTTGGTGCTGCGCGCCCAACAAAGCAGTATTCCGATTGCGCTGTTACCCTTGGCGATGGTAGCAATGAACATTGTGTATTCGGCCACGGCTTACCCGTTCGGCCGGCTGTCCGACAGCGTATCGCACCGCAAATTATTGGGCTGGGGCCTGCTGGTGCTGATTGCCGCAGACTTAGTGCTGGCCAGCTGTGCCGATTGGCGAGTCGTATTGGCGGGGGTGGGGCTGTGGGGGATACACATGGGTATGACCCAAGGCTTACTGGCAAAAATGGTGGCCGACACTTCGCCGGCAGACCTGAGGGGCACCGCTTACGGCTTTTTCAACCTGGTGAGCGGTATCGCCATGCTGTTTGCGAGCGTTTTAGCGGGTTTGCTCTGGGATAGCTATGGTGCCGAGTTTACCTTTTATGCCGGTGCCGGGTTTTGTTTGCTGGCGCTGTGCATTCTCATCGTTCGCCGCAGCGGCGAAACTGCTCATTGATGTGCGCGGAAAAAAAGGAAAAATTCCCGAAAAATTTTGAAACTGGCTTACAAAGAGGTAATCTTTAACGTACAAGAAATCTCGCAGGTGGCCGAGCTTTTTAGCCGCATAACTACGCCTAGTTTGAATCACATCCTTGTCAGCCGTTTACAGCATATAAACCACTACCAGCTTTGGCTGATCTCGGTGTTTCTGTCCACGTTACTCACCGAATCCATCGTCGCACTCATGGATTTGCTGTTGAACGGCAAAATCAGCTCCGACTACCTGTTAACCGGCTTGGTTGCTTCGCTGATTGTGGCCTCGTTGATCTGCGCCATGATTATTCTGTTTTTGGATCAACTGGCCGGCCTGAAGCAGGATAACGTCCAGTTAAGCAACATTGTCACTAAGTTGCCCATTCCCTTGGCGGTATTCGACGAAGAGCGCAAGCTGCAAATGCTCAATCCGGAGTTTACCAAGGTGTTCGGTTACGAAAGCAGGGATATCCCCAACCTATACGAGTGGGATCTGCAAGCCTTCCCAGAATCAGCTTACCGCGAAACGATTAGCGCGGAATGGCAAAAACGTTTGGAAAATACTGGTCTTGACCATCAGCCCTTAGAATTAAAAATCCGTTGCAAAAGCGGACGGTTTAAACACGTCATGGCCACTGCTACGCAAATAGGCCGGGCCGATAGCCAGATGCAACTCGTTTTGCTCTACGATATCTCCAAACGCATTGAAGCGATGAACGCGCTTGCCGATTCGCGCAGCCTGCTGCAATCGGTGATCGAAACCATGCCCATGCGGGTGTTTTGGAAAGACCGCCAATCCCGCTATCTCGGTTGCAATTCACAATTTGCTCGGGATGCCGGTTTCACGGGAGCCGAAGACATTCTTGGTAAAGTCGATCAGCAACTATGCTGGCATAATGAGGCTGAGAGCTACCGCGCAGACGACAATCTGGTAATGCAATCCAATTCGCCCAAATTAGCGTACGAAGAACCGCAAACCACGCCGGATGGTCGCGAGATTTTGCTTAGAACCTCAAAGGCGCCGCTGCGTAACAGTCTTGGCGAAACTGTCGGCGTACTGGGCGTGTACGACGACATCACCGACCTAAAGAAGATCGAAAATGAGTTGTGGCTCACCAAAACCATGGTCGACAAAAGTAAAACCGCTTTCTTCTGCCTGGATTCCAGAGGGCTGGTGACTTACGTCAACGATTATGCCTGTCAGACCTTAGGTTATTCGCGGGACGAATTGGTGGGTATGCATCCCTGCGAATTCGATCCTGACTTAAAGCCTAGCGCCTGGTCGGGCATATGGGAGCGTTTGCGAGATCGGGAAATCGTCAGCCACGAAACTCGGCACCGGCGGAAAGATGGGACGATTTTTCCGGTGGATATTACCTGTCACTACATCGCTCACAATGGCTTGGAGCTGAGTTTTACCTTTGCGCAAAACATTAGTGAGCGCAAACGTCTGGAAACCGAATTCCGTATTGCCGCGACCGCTTTCGAATCGCAGGAAGGCATGATGATCACCAATGCCGATGGCGTGATTTTAAAAGTGAATAAATCCTTCACCGATATTACCGGTTACTCCAGCGAGGACGCCATCGGCCAGAAAATGAGTATGCTTAATTCCGGCATTCACGATGCGCTGTTTTTTACGGAGATGTGGACAGCCATCGAGAGTCAGGGAGTTTGGCAAGGGGAAATTTGGAATCGCCGTAAGAACGGCAATATATTTCCAGAATGGCTAACCATCAGCGCCGTGAAAGGCGCGGACTATAAAGTTAGCCATTACGTGGCGACGATGATGGACATCACGGCGCGTAAAGCAATAGAGCAACACATTCATCATTTGGCTCATTATGACGCCTTGACCGATCTGCCCAATCGCACATTGTTGATTGATCGCCTGCATCAGGCTATTGCCAAAGCCAGACGCGAACAAAGCGTGCTGGCTTTGCTTTATCTGGACCTGGATAAATTCAAACCCGTCAATGACAGTTTCGGTCATGATGTCGGCGATTTGTTATTGAAGGAAGTTGCGAATCGGCTGGAGGCCTGCGTGCGGCGCGAAACCGATACCGTATCGCGCTTAGGCGGCGACGAGTTTGTGATTTTGCTCGGTCAATTGGACCGGCAATCAGCGGCGGGTTTGGTGGCGGAAAACATTTTGACCAGTCTGAATCAGCCGTTTGTCGTGCAACAACACTTATTGGACATCTCTTCCAGCGTGGGTATTGCCATCTATCCCAAGGATGGCATGGAGGCGAATATCCTGATGAAAAACGCCGACAATGCCATGTACCGAGCTAAATGCGCCGGTCGCGGTTGCTACCGTTTTTTTAGTTCAGAAGCCGACGGTTAATTGCCGATTATCGGCGTGGGCCCAGACAGCCAAAGGCCGAGTCGAGGCTCCACGGCCAGTCCCGTCGCGTCGGCGAATTGAAACGGTACGGAAATCAGTTCCATACCCCGATTAATCTGCACCGCAAAATGCAAATGAGGCCCGGTGGTCAATCCGGTATTACCGGAATAGCCAATTAACTGTCCTGTTGCGACCTGCATTCCCGAATTGACCTGAGATTTTTCCAGAGCCAAGTGTGCATAAACAGCCATGGAACCGTCCTCATGCAAGATCCTGATGCTGTTAGCCTTGCTGGCGTATGCTTGGCTGGTGCCATTGCCTGTGTAATCGTTTTCCACTTCCAGCACGATACCGCCGCGAGCCGCATAAATCGGTGTACCCACAGGCATCATGATGTCTACCGCATAACGATTTTGTTGATCGTTATGGCTGTAGGGGCCATTGAAAGCTTGGGTAATTTGAAACTGTGCGCCGACCGGCAAAGGTGGTTTATAAAGCGTCCGACTCACATAGCCGGGTAAGGGGCGCCCGATCACATAGCTGTATTGCAGATTGACGCTATAAGACCCGGCTCGTTCGTTGGGTATGAGCGAAAACAAGTTGCCGGATTGCCCCGATTCTAAGATAAAGCGGCGCGGTAAATCTGGATCAGCACTGACATTTTCCCGCTCGCGCCAATCGACGGCCAGTTCGATAGGCCCCGGATAAGCGTTTAGCGCAAAAAAACTAGGTTGCAAAGCATCGGCGGTTTTTTCCAGCCAAACGCGTTTTGGTCCGGCGGCTTTTAATTGCCGGACTTCTACCGGCCGATTAGTCGCCGGGGGCTGATCGGTAAAATACCAGTTACCTTCGGCATCCTGATATTTATAGAGCTTTTTCGCTACGCCGGTACTGCAGACTAGTAATAGCGAAATCGCTAAAAATCGGCGGAACAAGCTCAGTCACCGAATTATTTACGGGTGGAGCTAAAGGTGTAGGAGCGCACCACGCCTTGCGCATCGAAGCGAACCAGCAAGTCCTGAGAATCGTTACCCCCGAACAACGCATATTTGTAGATACCGTAGGTCCAGGTAGGCTTACCATCTTCCATGCCAGTACGCCAAGGGGTGCCAAACATTTCGGTGATATCTTGCTTGCGGGTTTGACCCACTTTGATTTCCGGTACTCTCACCGGCGAAAACTCTTGACCGACGGTAAAGCAACCGGCCAATTGCGTCGTTGCAAGGCTGGCGACCAAGACTAGTGAACTTAAGCTAATGGCGCGTGGTCCGCCTTTTGCAAGAAAATTTGTCATTTGTGTTCCCTAATTGAAAAGTTAATTGATATAAAGTCGCTGATATTGGCTTATCTTAGCCGGTTGCAGCTGCGATTCGAAAATTTTTTAGCCACCGATAAGATGTCATCATGTCTACCGAAAACGACAATTCAAGCCTCGATAATCTCAACTTCGACAATCGTTTTATTCGCGAGTTGCCTGGCGATGCCGAACTGGACAATTTTCGGCGCCAGGTTTACTCAGCTTGCTATTCCAGGGTTAATCCGACACCGGCGCAACAGCCCCGTTTGGTTGCTTATGCCAAAGAAGTTGCTGAGGATTTGGGATTATCGGCTGAGACTTGTGAATCGGAGGATTTTTGCCAAGTCTTTACCGGTAGCCGATTGGCCAAAGGCATGGAGCCTTACGCGCTCTGTTATGGCGGCCATCAATTTGGCCACTGGGCCGGTCAGCTCGGCGATGGCCGCGCCATCAATTTGGGCGAAGTGGTTAGTCAGCGCAACCAGCGCTATACCTTACAACTAAAAGGTGCGGGTGTAACGCCGTATTCGCGGAGTGCCGACGGCTTGGCAGTGTTGCGTTCGTCGATACGTGAATTTTTGTGCAGCGAAGCAATGCACCATCTTGGCGTACCAACCACCCGCGCGTTAAGCGTCAGCCTGACCGGTAAGCAAGTCGTGCGCGACATGTTTTACGACGGCAATCCGCAAATGGAAGCTGGCGCAGTGGTGTGCAGGGTCGCGCAGTCGTTTACCCGCTTTGGTAGTTTTCAGATATTCACTGCGCGCGATGACTTGGACTCTCTGAAACAATTGGTGGATTACACCATCCGCACCGATTTTCCGGAACTGGGCGAGCCATCGATTCCTGTCTATCTGGATTGGTTTAAAGAGGTGTGCCGCAAAACTGCCGAGATGGTCGTGCATTGGCAACGCGTGGGCTTTGTGCACGGAGTGATGAACACTGACAATATGTCGATACTGGGTTTAACGATCGATTACGGCCCCTATGGGTGGTTGGAAAACTACGATCCGGACTGGACGCCCAATACCACTGATGCCCAGGGTCGCCGCTACCGTTTTGGTAATCAGCCAAAAATTGCCTATTGGAATTTGGTCCAACTCGCTAATGCCTTGTACCCTTTGATTATGCGCGCTGAAAGTTTGCAGCAAGCGTTGTTGGCCTACACCGAAACCTTCGACGCCGGCTGGCAGGCGATGATGGCAGCCAAGTTGGGTTTAGCTGCCTTCGAGCCAAGCGAAGACGATGCCTTGGTTAACGAATTAACGCAATTAATGCAAGCCTGCGAGACCGATATGACTTTGTTTTATCGGCAACTGGCAGACATAGAGGTCAGTGCAGCAACTAATTCGCCAGCGGATTTTTTAGCCATGTTGCAGCGAACCAGCTACGAGCCATTGAGCGACGAAAACCGGGAGCGAGCCATGCGCTGGTTTGCAATGTATTGTGTGCGCAGCCAGCGAAACGCTAGGTCGCCACTGGAACGCAGCACAGCGATGAGCGCGGTGAATCCGAAGTATGTGTTGCGTAATTATCTGGCCCAGTTGGCAATCGACCAGGCCGAACAAGGTGACTTTGGCTTAGTTCGGGAGTTACTCGACGTGCTGCGCCAGCCTTACGCCGAAAAAGCGGATAAACATAGTTTTGCTGCTAAACGGCCCGATTGGGCGAAGCAACGTGCCGGCTGTTCCATGCTGTCTTGTAGCTCTTAAAGGCTACTATAAGCAAATTTTCAACGAATGGCACTATGTCAACTCATTGAAACTAGCTTATTATTCGGGTACTAAATCTAGTTAATTGTTTGGAATAATCTCCGGAGCAGAGCATGGCCCAAGAAATCGGCATCGTTAAAATCGCAACTGGCACCGTTACAGCCATTGCCGCCGACGGCAGTAAACGAATTTTGCAGGTGGGCGACCGTGTTTATTCTACCGATCTGCTGACCACTGCAGTTGGGAGTACTGTCCTCATACAGTTTGCAAACGGTTCATTCGTTGACATGGGTGGCAATGACAGCATGCTTCTGAGCGCTGCCTTTCAGGAACAGGGCGAATCCGTTCAAGCTGGACAAAATCCCCAAGCGACAGGACTCAGCGCCGAAGAAATTCAAGCCGCCTTGTTGGCGGGTGCCGATCCAACCGTCATAGCAGAAGCGACGGCAGCTGGCGCGGCAGCAGGGGCTGGTGGCGCAGCGGGAGCCGGTAACGAAGGCCATGTGCCGGTCATCGTCGAATACCTCAATCCTGTCGCCCCAGTTACCAATGGCTTCGATACCACGGGCCCCGATGTCGCATTTCCGCTGATTTTGCAGGAAGTGCTGATATTAGATCCTGACCAGTTCGTTAGTGCACTTGGCAACCTGCCCCCCAACGCAAGCAACGACAGCTCCAACGATAATGCCCCCGGCAGCGCCGTCACCCTCAACGTGCTGGGCAACGACAACGATCCGGATGGCACTCTAAATCCCGCCAGTGTGCAGATCGTCGGCA
>MSXO01000017.1 GCA_002083615.1 Proteobacteria bacterium ST_bin11
AGTTTTCAATCGGCGCCAACAAAGAGCATACCCGTAGCATTTGTTTCTACCAATAGTATCTGCCAAGGCGAGCAAGTTGGGGTACTGTGGCCTTTTATGCTGTCGCAAGGCTTAAAAATTCATTTTGCCCATCGTACATTCCGCTGGAGTAACGAGGGTAAAGGCGTAGCAGCGGTTCATTGCGTTATCGTCGGTTTTGGTTTGGAGAAACTCAATCAGTGCTATCTATATGACTATGGTGATGATATTTCGGGTGAACCCAAAGTAATTGCAGCAAAAAACATTAATCCGTACTTGGTCGATGCATCGGATATTTGGGTTGAAAAACGAACTAAGCCAATTTGCAAAGTTGCAGAAATCAACAAAGGTAGTGAGGCTACCGACTTTGGCTTTCTGGTTTTATCGCCAGAGGAAAAACGGGAGTTATTGGTTAAAAAACCTCAAGCTGAAAAATGGATCAGGCGCTTTGTGGGAGGTGATGAATTGATTAACAACCTGGAGCGCTATTGCCTTTGGTTAGTCGGTATAGCTCCGAATGAATTGAAAGCCTTGCCGGAAATCGCTCAACGTGTAGAGCAAGTTCGTAAAACTCGCTTGGAAAGTGGAAAAGCCAGAACACGTGAATGGGCGCAGTATCCGACTTTATTTAGTGAAAACAGACAACCTAATACAGGTTATTTAGCAATTCCAAAAGTTTCATCTGAGCGCCGAAAATACCTGCCAATTTGTTTTGTTGAGAAAAATTGGATAGCCAGTGGAAGTTTGTTAGTTGTGCCGAATGCCACACTATATGAATTTGCCATTTTGCAATCTAATACGCACAACGCATGGATGAGAACGGTTTGCGGGCGAATGAAAAGCGATTATCAATACTCCGCTGGAATTGTTTACAACAATTTCCCGTGGCCTACACCCGCCGACAAGCAGCGCTCAGCCATCGAAGCCGCCGCACAAGCTGTGCTGGATACGCGCATCCAGTTTACCAGTTCGACATTGGCCGACCTCTACGATCCGCTTGCCATGCCACCTGAGTTGGTGAAAGCTCATGCACAACTCGACAAAGCCGTCGATGCCGCTTACAGCTACAAAGGCAAAAAGGACGACGCGGAACGGGTGGCGTTTTTGTTTGGCCTATATCAGGCATTGACAGCTAAAACAGACAGGGCCGCAAGCGGCGAAGCAGCGGACACAACGGATATTCACGCAGAAGCAACGCCCAAACCGAAAATCGCCCGGAAACCAAAAAATGCCTAATCACCTCTGCCACCCAGACGATTGGTTTTACTTTGTGGAAAGCCAAGTCAATAAATCGTTACCCGAACGTTTGGAGCTTTTGCCGGGTCTTCGCGCCCGTTTCGGCAATCAGTTACGCGATGAAATCGTTTCCGTGATGCTGGAGTTTGACGAAAGACAGTATGTCGTTGCAATTGCCGCCATTGGGGATTCCGTCATTAACAGGCCAATCGACCATTACATACCCCCACAATTACTAAACCGTCCCGACCCGTTTGAATGGCAAAGCTTATTACCGGTTGCTCATGAATGGGTGATCGCGCTTGATGGTGTTGATGCGGCCCACGAGTTTGGGTTGTTTACCCGGCATGCGCTGGCGCTAATGGAACGGGTTACCACCGATTTAAAAGGGTCGGCTTATGAAGCTGAAGAAAAATCCATGCAGTTTTACCTGTCATTGAGTCAGGTAATGGGGCGGGAATTTGCCCCCGCCATCCGGATAAAAATCGAGGCGACAGTTCGAGCGCAATATAAGGCCAACCCAGCTAACGATATGGCGGGTGAATATCCTGAGAATGAATGGCAGGAGTTGGGTGCGATGCTGTTCGATGGCTCGCATATTCTCTTGCAAATGGGAATCGACCAATTACGAGGAGCGGTTTACAGCGAGATTAGGGCATTATCCACTGCTGAAAAACTCGCTTTATGGTTTGACCTTTGTGAAAACCCGGAAGAAAGTCTTGGTGGCCACACATTGGAAGGTCATTTCAATGTTCTACACGATACCGATACGTTTGACCCGTTTCTTGAGTCAATATGCGATGACTTGCAGTCCACCATGCAATCCGACTGGGAAAAGCGGCTCCGTGAAATGGAAGCGAGTGACTTAGAAATCGATGAATAGTCATTCATTACATCCTAGGAAGATTCAAATACCAAAGGGAGCGCCTACTTGTCAGCCACCCCATGGTGGTTATAATACACACCATGAATAGCAGGCAACTAATCAAGCTACTTGAAGATGATGGGTGGACGCTGCGTAGCGTTAAAGGCAGTCATCATGTCTTTGTTCACCCGGTTAAGCCGGGGCATTTGACGGTGCCGCATCCAAAGAGCGATTTAGGCAAAGGGTTGGTAAGCAAGCTGTTAAAACAAGCGGGGTTGAAGGTATGAGATTTTTTGTTGCGATAGAACCAGGTGATGAGGATCATGCTTTTGGCGTAGTGGTGCCCGATTTGCCGGGTTGCTTTTCGGCAGGCGACACCCTGGACGAGGCATTCGAAAACGCAAAAGAAGCCATTGATCTATGGTGCGAAACAGTTATCGAAGATGGTGCAATGATTCCACCCAGCAAAACGCTAGCGGAACACCAAGCAGACCCTGAATTTGCCGGTTGGGTGTGGTCTATCGTAGAGGTGCCGGTAGAACGGTATTTAGGCCCCGCCGAGAAGGTCAATATTACATTGCCTAAGCTGTTACTGACTCGTATTGACGAATACGCCAAAGCTCACGGCGCTACCCGTTCCGGGTTCTTGGCTCAAGCCGCGCGGCAGGCGATGCGTTAAGGATCTATTGGGGGTTTGTGCGCGCAGGTCGACACTCAGACTCGAATCGATTTGAACGCCAAAAGCTTTCCTGTGTTTTTATGGTGTAAGGATATGGACGCAGAACTAAACGCTAGATTAAATACTTGTTATCCGCACGGGCTGTTTCGTTTATTCAATAAGGAGAAGGCTAATTTCGAGCCGGCCAAAGCTTTTTGGCGAGAGTTGCCAGAGCTTTTGGCGATACATGGCTTCCATTGCAAAAAGCCTGATATTTGGTCTGGCGAGGAACGGGTTGTTGGCTTTGATATTTGCCGTGATGGCGACCCGGACTATTGGTATTTCACCGATAACCGCGCTGAAAAAATAGCTAAGTTGCAGGCAAGCGGAGAACCACATGTAACCATTCGTGTTGAAGTCAGTACCGTGATTTCGGCAATTTACCTCAACATCAAGGAAACTTGGTTCAACCCCGATACGTTTGGCGATAAAGGGGCTGGAAAATACGATGACGGGCTTAAAACCCTTTTCTGGTTGAGTGATACCCAATATCAGCCTTGGGCCGGTTTGATAAATGATTTACGCAACCTTGCCGAGAAGTTGGGATTGGTTGAACTGAATGAGAGCGATTTAAAAGAAGATGTGCCGTTTATCACTAACCCTATTTTTAGCGACGATGACGACGATAGGGATGATTTGCTGGGTAGCGATACAACCGAAGAAATCGAGTACCTTAAGTCTCTGCCTCAAAATTCATATTGCTTATACGACTGCCTCTTTGCATGGTATGTTTAGGAAATTAGGGTTTTGTTATTTCCTAATAGCGAGACTTCAGACTTACTTGTTAGCTTTGTTTCCTAAACGGTATCACTTGGGCCCCAGCCTTCAAGCCATCCAGGTAATCCGACCAGCTTTGCATCATCCGCCGCCGTTCTTCCAGGTATTGCGCTCGATTATAAGCGGCCCTCACCTGATCACGTGGCGCGTGGGCTAGTTGCCGCTCTATTGCGTCTGGGCTCCAGCCCTGTTCATTAAGCAGGGTTGAGGCTGTTGTTCTGAATCCGTGCGCAGTCATAACGTCGGAATCATAGCCAAGCGATTTAAGCGCGGTACGGATGGTGTTATCCGACATGGGCCGACCATCGCCTCGACTTGATGGAAAGACATACTGACCACCACCGGTTAGCGGTTGGACGGCTTCCAGGATGGCAATAGCTTGCGTTGATAACGGCACGATATGATGAAAGTCTGTTTTTGACACATAGGGCCGCCATTCCCGCGCCACTAGGTCAACATCAGCCCAAAGCATTTGTCGGATTTCGCCGGGTCGTTGAAACAGTAGAGGCGAAAGCCTAAACGCCGATTGCACAACAAAGGTACCCTGATAGTTGCTTATATCCCTGAGCAATTGCGCCACAAGTTTTGGGTCGATGATTGCAGCTCGGTGTTTAACCTTTTGCGCCGGTATCTGTTTGGCGACAGGTTGCGCTGGGTCGTATTCAGCAAAGTTATGGACAATGGCATAGGCAAATATCGAACTGATTTCAGCGTGGAGCCGGTGGGCGGTTTCAAGCTGCTGTTTATCAATCATCGGCTTTAGCACTGCCAATATTTCAGAGGATTTGACTTCCTTGATTGGCTTATCCCCTAGTAACGGAAAGGCTAAGCGTTCAATCCTACTGTTTTTTTTGGTGTGGGTTTTTTCGCTGGTAAGGTGGGCGATAGAAGCCAGCCATTGCCGGGCAACATCGGCGAAACTGTTCAGGATCGGCAAACCTTCCCTAACCCGTTCGTCATTTGCCTTGGCAAGTTGCTTGGCTACTTTCGCTTCTTTTCTGATTTCGCCGGGGTCTAAGCTATTAGCTATTTGTTCGCGCGCTTCTTCGGCCTTGCGTCTGGCATTCTCAATGGTTGTATCAGGGTAAGCGCCGAAAGCGATTTTTCTCCGCTTGCCGTCGAAAGCGTAAATGAAGCGCCAAAGCTTAGTCCCTGTTGCTCCAACGAATAGGAACAAGCCGCCACCGTCGTTGATGGTGTAATCCTTGTCTTTTGGCTTAGCCGACCTGTAGACCGTGTCTTTATTGAGATTAACCGCCATTTTGTTACCTTCGCCCGTTCAGATTGTTACCTTTTTAAAAGGCATTATAGGCACGGTAACAAAAAAGGTAACATTTTTAGGTGCATGCCCCTGTATCTGGCTGCATGTCGCTGGACAATAAAAAACCCGCTAAGCCTTGCAGCTTGCGGGTTTCTGTACTTCTTTGGGCTTCTTAAAACCCTTGTTTGGTACCGACGGGCGGACTTGAACCGCCACGACTTGCGTCACCACCCCCTCAAGATGGCGTGTCTACCAATTTCACCACGTCGGCTTTGTTTTTTGCTGACTTACTTTTCCGCTGGTTTTTCTACTTCTTTGATCACCGGCGCTTCAGGTAAGGTTGCCTCCTGAATAGGCAATATGCCGTCTGCTGGAATGCCTTGGGTTAACGGTACATCAGATTTTATAGGCTCTGCAGCGGGAACGGCATCCATCACGTCGGCTTTCTTACCTTGATAGCCACTCAATACTGCTAGACCCAAACTGGTGATAAAAAACAAGGTTGCAAAAATAGCGGTGGTTCTGGAAAGAAATGAGGCCGAACCTTGAGCGCCGAATACCGACCCTGACGCCCCGCCGCCGAAAGTCGCGCCGGCATCTGCGCCTTTTCCTTGCTGCATCAGGACCAAGCCAACGATGCCTAAACCTAGGAAGATGTGAATAATTATTATAATTTGGTACAACATAAAGACCTTAATCGGATGAAACTAAACCGAATGGCAAATTTGCAGGAAGCCTTTTGCATCCAGCGACGCGCCACCCACCAAACCACCATCAATGTCCGGCATCGCAAACAAGCCTTTTGCGTTATCTGGCTTGACGCTACCGCCGTATAAAATTTGTACTTTTTCCGCGATTACCGGATTTCTATCGGCAATCCGTTGACGAATGTACTTGTGAACTTCTTGTGCTTGCTCATCGGTTGCTACTTTTCCAGTACCGATAGCCCAAACCGGTTCGTAGGCGATGACAGCGGTTTCGAAGGCTTCGATACCTGCTGCGGCGATTACCGCGTCCAATTGCTCGTCAACCACTTGAAAAGTTCTGTCTTGCTCGCGCTCTTCCAGGGTTTCGCCAACGCATAGTACCGGCAATACGCCTTTACTCAAGGCTTGGCAAAATCGTTTAGCAACCGATTCGTTAGTGTCGCCGTAGTAGCTCCGGCGTTCGGAATGGCCAACCAACGCGTATTTGCAACCTACTTCGCTCAGCATCGTTGCTGATACTTCGCCTGTATATGCACCGGATGCTTGGTCAGCAACATTTTGTGCACCCAATGCAATAGGGGATGCAGCCAATACGCTACGAATATCTGACAAATAGACGAATGGAACGCAAACTGCGACTTCTTGCTCAACGCTACCAAGACCTTCGGCCAAAGCTTGAGCAAGTTTTTGCCCATCTTCCAAAGAGCCGTTCATTTTCCAGTTACCCATAATCAAAGACCGACGCATTACATCCTCCGAGCTAAATAAGACCGCATATAATATCGGCTTAGACCTTTTAGTTCAAGCCGGAATCGCTTTCTTGACATCGGCTGCCAATTGATTTGCAAACCTCACCACCTCGTCTTCGTCGACGCCTTCTACCATCACTCTGATCAAAGGCTCGGTGCCTGAGGACCTTAGCAATACTCTGCCCCGGTCTCCGAGCTTTTTCTCGACCGCTTCAACCGCTTTTTTGATGCTATCGATCTCTTCGATTTTGACTTTTTTATCCGTCCTAACATTCACCAATACTTGCGGATACTTGCTCATACCGGATTTAAGTTCATTCAAACTCTTGCCGGTGCGCTGCATTTCGGCGAGTACTTGCAAGGCGGAAACGATACCATCGCCCGTAGTCGTTTTGTCCAAACAGATAATATGGCCGGAGCCTTCACCACCGAGGATGCCTTTATGTTCCGCCAACATTTCCATGACATAACGGTCGCCCACTTTGGCGCGCAGCAGCGGCACACCGACAGCCTTCAACGCGTGCTCCATGCCAAGATTGGACATAAGGGTGCCGATCACCGGACCTAAGAGCTTGCCTTCCTCCAAACGGGATTTAGCGATGATATAAATCAACTCGTCACCATCGACGATTTCGCCTTTGTGATCAACCATAATAATCCGGTCGCCGTCGCCATCCAGCGCTATACCTAGGTCGGCACGAAATTCCAGGACTTTTGTGGCCAGGTTGTCTGGCTTGGTCGCACCGCATTCGTCGTTGATATTTAAACCATCGGGTTCCGCACCAACAGTGAAGACCTCGGCACCGACTTCGCTGAATACATGCGGCGCAATATGGTAAGTCGCGCCGTTAGCGCAATCGATAACAATCCGCATGCCTCTAAAGTCCAATTCCGGCGGCACGGTAGCTTTACAGAATTCGATGTATCGACCAGCGGCATCGCTTACGCGCTTGGCTTTTCCCAATTTTGCGGATTCGACGGTGGTCATTGGTGTATCCAAATAGTGTTCGATCTGATGCTCAACATCATCGGGCAACTTGGCACCATCCACCGAAAAAAACTTGATTCCGTTGTCGTAGTAGGGATTGTGGGAAGCGCTGATTACAATGCCAGCCTTGGCTCTCAGTGTACGAGTCAGGTATGCGATACCTGGAGTAGGCATAGGCCCCAATAAACGGGTGTCAACGCCAGCAGCCGACAAACCCGCCTCAAGCGCAGACTCGAACATATAGCCGGAAATGCGCGTGTCCTTGCCCAATAACACAAAGCCACTGCCTTCCTTGGCAAATACTCTACCGGTCGCCCAGCCTAGCTTTAGCATAAAGTCGGCAGTGATGGGGTATTCTCCAACCTTGCCGCGAATACCGTCGGTACCGAAATATTTTTTTGCCATACTCAAAACTCTCTTAACTAAATCCCAAAAAAAAGAGAGGCCGGAGCCTCTCTCGCTTTTGCCGTTAAGGCATCAGCCCTGCTCGGCTGCGCCTCCGATGGATGGGTCGGTATCTTTGTGATCCCAGTGATCACTTTTGATACCGCCGCTGGAAGACGGGGTGTCATCCCAACCTTTTGGCTCTCTAACCGGCTTTCTTTCCATCAAATCATCGATTTGATATTTGTCGATGGTTTCGTACTTCATTAAGGCATCTGCCATTGAATGCAGAATGTCTTCGTTTTCCTTCAGAATCGCTTCCGCTCTTTCGTAATTCCTATCAATGATAGACCGGATTTCTTCATCTATGGTATGCGAAGTCTCTTCAGCCACAGATTTATGTTGCGTTACGGAGCGACCTAAGAAAATCTCACCTTCTTCTTCACTGTAGGCCAATGGGCCAAGGCGCTGCGACAAGCCCCATTTGGTCACCATGTTTCTGGCCAACTCGGTCGCACGTTCGATGTCATTGGAAGCACCAGTTGACACTTGTTCCCAACCGAAAATCAATTCTTCGGCGATCCGACCACCATACAAGCTGGAGATCATGCTGTCGAGCTTACGTTTGCTGGCACTATATTGATCACGCTCTGGCAAGAACATCGTCACGCCCAATGCACGGCCGCGCGGCATAATGCTGACTTTGTAAACAGGGTCGTGCTCAGGCACCAAGCGACCGACAATGGCGTGGCCAGCCTCGTGATAAGCAGTCATTTTCTTTTCTTTTTCATCCATTACCATGGAGCGTCTTTCCGCACCCATGATTAATTTGTCCTTGGCTTTTTCCAAATCCACCATACTGACCAAACGCTTGTTGTAGCGCGCAGCAAACAGGGCAGCCTCGTTAACCAAGTTGGCTAGGTCGGCGCCAGAGAATCCTGGCGTACCTTGAGCGATGTATTTGATTTTGACATCGTCCGCCGCCGGAACTTTTTTCAGATGCACGTTAAGAATCTGCTCGCGACCTCGGACATCAGGCAATCCGACCACAACTTGACGGTCGAAACGACCCGGACGCAATAAGGCTTTGTCCAGCACGTCTGAACGGTTAGTTGCCGCTATCACGATAATGCCTTCGTGACCTTCGAAGCCGTCCATCTCAACCAGCAATTGGTTCAGGGTTTGTTCGCGCTCGTCGTTGCCGCCACCTAAGCCGGCACCGCGTGAACGACCGACCGCATCGATCTCGTCGATGAAAATAATGCAAGGCGCATGTTTTTTAGCTTGTTCGAACATGTCACGCACCCTTGAGGCACCGACACCAACGAACATTTCCACAAAATCCGAACCGGAAATTGTAAAAAACGGCACTTTAGCTTCGCCGGCTATCGCTCTGGCCAATAAGGTTTTACCTGTACCCGGAGGGCCAACCATCAGAGCGCCACGCGGCACTTTGCCGCCCAACTTTTGGTATTTCGCTGGGTCTTTCAGAAAATCGACCATTTCTTCGACTTCCTCCTTGGCCTCGTCGCAGCCGGCAACATCAGCAAAGGTCACCTTATTCTGGTCTTGGTCAAGCATCCGGGCTTTGCTTTTGCCAAAGCCCATGGCACCGCCACGACCGCCGACACCGCCACCCTGCATCTGGCGCATGAAGAATACCCAGACTGCGATCAGCAACAGAATCGGGCCAAAAGACACGAATATTTGCATTAGCATGGAGGGCTCTTCCGGCGGCTGAACGGATATCTCAACGCCGTTAGCCAACAGATCATCAATCAAGTGCGGATCGTTAGGCATATAAGTTTTGAACTTATCACCCGAGACCATTTTGCCTTTGACAGTGTTATCGGAAATCGCGACCTGCTGTACCTGCCCAGCTTTGACAGCGTCGATCAGCTGCGAATACGAAAAGGTCGCGTCGCTACGAATCGCCCGGGATCCGAAACTGTTGAATACAGCCATCAACACCACGGCGATGACCACCCACAAAATTAAATTTTTAATCATATCGCTCAAGTTACGCGCTCCGGCCTGAATTGGCCTCAAAATTTAAAAACCGAGTAATTGTAACAGGACTACTCGCATCCCACCGCCATCATAGCCCTAAGGACGGCGACTTTCGCACATTTATTTAAAACCTTTCGCCAAAATATACACTTCGTTACTTCTGGCCCGCGACGCTTTCGGCTTTCTAATTACGACACTGCTGAACTGCTGACGCACTTGATTAAAGTATTCATCAAATCCGGCACCCTGGAACATCTTGATTAAAAACGTACCACCCTTAGCCAAAACATGTTGCGCTAATTCCAGGGCCAACTCGCCCAAGTAGATGGCCCGTGGCTGATCCATTTCTCGACTACCACTCATATTGGGGGCCATGTCCGACAATAACAAGTGAACCGGCTCGCCATCAAGCACTTTGTATAGCTGCTCCAGCACCTCATCTTCCCGGAAATCGCCTTGAATGAAATCCACGCCGTCGATTGGATCAATTGCCAGCAAGTCCAGCGCAATCACCTTGTTTCTTTTTCCCACGATTTTGCTGGCGTACTCTGACCAACCACCCGGCGCGGCGCCTAAATCGACTACATTAATACCAGGTTTTATGATTTTGTCTTTTTCTTGGATTTCTATCAGCTTGAATACAGCACGAGAGCGATAACCCATCGCTTGCGCTTTCTTGACATACTCGTCTTGAAAATGTTCCTGCATCCATTGCTGGCTACTTTTGCTGCGTGCCATATTTTCTATTCGTGTAAAATTGCGGGGTTTTTAAAGTATAAGGAAACAGAGTGAATCCTATTCAAAAGAAAAAGCTGAAAGCTCAAGCTCACCCGCTAAATCCTGTGGTGATTATCGGCCAAGCCGGCTTGACCGACGCGGTTATTAAAGAAATTAATGTGGCGCTGGACGCTCACGAACTGATTAAAGTTAAAATTCGCGCTGAACGAGACGAACGCGCCGCTATTAGAGAACAAATCTGCACGCAAACCACTGCCGAACTAGTGCAATCGATTGGCCAAGTCGCCATTATCTATCGTTTAAACCCCAAAAAATAATCTAAAGGGGGAGTCTTTCCTCAACGCCGCTCAGTTAAGCCGTTCGTGATGAGCACTGTCGAAACATGACCGGCTTAAACATTCAGCCTAGCCTATACCCAAGCTAGATCGATTAGGGCTCTACTTAACAGCATGGGGATTTTCTGCCTATTAGCAATACAACTTAGATGTATTTAACCGAGATAATCTCGTATTCGATATTGCCGCCCGGCGCTTTTACCGTAACTACATCCTCCTCTTCCTTGCCTATCAATGCCCTAGCTATCGGCGACCCTACCGAAATACGGCCTTCCTTGATATTGGCTTCGTCTTCGCCAACGATCTGATACGTTACCGTCTTACCGGAATCCAGGTCTTCGATTTCCACAGTGGCCCCGAACACGACTTTGCCGTTAGCATCGGTTTTAGTGACATCAATAATATTGGCATTAGATAACTTGCCTTCAATTTCAGCGATCCGGCCTTCGGCAAAGCTTTGTTGTTCGCGCGCCGCATGGTATTCGGCATTTTCCTTTAAGTCGCCGTGCGCGCGCGCTTCAGATATCGCCTGAATGATGCGCGGTCTCACCACGGTTTTAAGCTCTTCCAGTTCGGCGCGTAATTTGTTGGCTCCGACCACTGTCAGTGGAAATTTTTGCATTTATTGCTCCCCTCTTGAATTCAAATTCATCCGTTAAATGTTTTATGCAAGTCCTGCAAGCAATTGACATCGCCAGCATCCAATTCGCCTAAGGCATAACAAGCAGCGCGCGCGCCGGCCATTGTCGTGTAATAGGTTACTTTGCGTTGTAAGGCTTCTCTACGCATCGTAAACGAATCAGCGACGGCTTTAACTCCCTCGGTGGTATTGACGATCAGCTGCACCTCGCCATTTTTAATCATATCCACCGTGTTGGGCCTACCTTCGTTAACTTTGAATATTTCTTTGCAAGGAATACCGGCTGCTTTCAATATTCTAGCGGTTCCTCGAGTAGCGACGATTTCATAGTTTTTAGCAATCAGCATTTTGGCTAGCTCCGGCAACTTAGGCTTGTCGGCGTCACGAATACTAATCAAAACCTTGCCGCTGTTGCTCAAATCTACACCGGACGCGCGCTGCGATTTTGCGAACGCTTCGCCGAACGTCTTGCCAACTCCCATCACCTCGCCGGTCGATTTCATTTCTGGCCCCAGCAAAGGATCGACACCGGGGAATTTGATGAATGGAAACACTGCTTCTTTGACGGAGAAATACTCAGGAATGCGTTCTTCGGTGACGCCCTGCTCTATTAAAGACTTACCAACCATCACCCGCGCGGCAATTTTTGCCAGCGGATACCCCGTAGCTTTGGATACGAAGGGCGCGGTACGCGAGGCACGCGGGTTGACTTCCAGCACGTAAATAGTTTCGCCTTGAATCGCAAACTGGGTGTTCATCAAACCACGCACACCTAAAGCTTCGGCCATTTTCGCAACTTGCGCGCGCAGTTGATCCTGCATATGCGCGGGCAAATCGTAAGGCGGCAGGGAGCAGGCGGAGTCACCGGAATGCACGCCGGCTTGCTCGATATGCTCCATCAAACCGCCAATCAGCACAGTCTCGCCGTCGTAAATCGCGTCGACATCCATCTCGACCGCATCGTCAAGGAAGCGATCCAGCAGCACCGGCGAATCGTTGGACACACTGACGGCCTCTTTCATGTAGCGGCGCAGGCCTTCCTCATTGAACACGATCTCCATCGCCCTGCCGCCCAACACATAGGATGGACGCACAACCAGCGGATAACCCAATTCACGGGCGGAATTAACAGCTTGATCGATCGAACGCGCGGTGGCATTGGGCGGCTGCAACAGATTCAGACGCTCCAACAATTTTTGGAAACGCTCGCGGTCTTCAGCCAAGTCTATAGAATCCGGCGATGTCCCAATGATAGGCGCACCAGCGGCTTCCAAAGCGCGCGCCAATTTCAACGGCGTTTGCCCGCCATATTGCACAATCACACCTAGGGGTTTTTCCAGCTCGATAATTTCCAGCACGTCTTCCAGGGTCAACGGCTCGAAATACAGACGGTCGGAAGTATCGAAGTCAGTCGAAACGGTTTCCGGGTTACAGTTGACCATAATGGTTTCGTAACCGTCTTCACGCAACGCCAACGCGGCGTGTACGCAGCAATAGTCAAACTCAATACCCTGACCGATACGATTCGGACCGCCGCCGAGAATGATGATTTTTTCTTTATTGGACGGATTGGCTTCGCACTCCTGTTCGTAAGTCGAATACAGATAGGCGGTATCAGACGCAAATTCCGCTGCACAAGAATCGATACGCTTGTATACCGGGCGTATGCCTTGTCTATGGCGGACGTTACGCACTTCCGATTCCTTGGTTTCCAGTAGTTTTGCCAAACGTCTATCGGAAAAACCTTTGCGCTTCAGGCGCAATAACTCACCTTTGTCCAAAGTCGCTAGGGTTTTGGTAGCCAAGGTCTTTTCGGTTTTAATCAGATCCTCAACCTGCGCCAAAAACCAGGGATCAATTTTAGATGCCTGATAAATATCCTCAAAGCTGATACCGCTGCGGAACGCATCAGCTAAGTACCACAAGCGTTCAGGGCCGGGATAACGTAATTCTCTGAGAATGATGTCTTCGCAATTGGTGTCGCTCAAATCGGCGATTTCATCCAAGCCATCGACACCCACTTCCAAGCCACGCAAAGCTTTTTGTAACGATTCCTGGAAAGTGCGGCCAATCGCCATCACCTCGCCAACTGACTTCATTTGCGTAGTCAGTCTATCATTGGCTTGCGGGAATTTTTCGAAGGCAAAACGCGGTACTTTGGTGACGACATAATCGATAGACGGTTCGAAGGATGCCGGTGTAGCCCCGCCGGTGATTTCATTGCGCAACTCATCCAGCGTATAGCCGACCGCCAATTTGGCCGCGACTTTAGCAATCGGAAAACCAGTGGCTTTAGAGGCCAATGCCGAGGAGCGCGACACCCTGGGATTCATTTCGATAACGATCAGCCGGCCCGTGTCAGGGTTGATGGCAAACTGTACATTGGAGCCGCCGGTATCCACGCCGATTTCCCGCAGCACCGCCAGCGACGCATTCCGCAGAATTTGATATTCCTTGTCGGTCAAGGTCTGTGCCGGAGCCACGGTGATTGAGTCGCCGGTATGCACGCCCATGGGGTCAAAGTTTTCGATCGAACAGATGATGATGCAGTTGTCTTTCGAGTCGCGCACCACTTCCATTTCGAACTCTTTCCAGCCCAGAATCGATTCTTCGATCAACAATTCGCTGGTCGGCGACAGATACAAGCCGCGCTCGCAAATCTCAATGAATTCTTCGCGGTTATACGCAATACCGCCGCCGCTGCCGCCCATCGTAAACGAGGGGCGAATCACGGTGGGATAGCCTACATCTTCCTGCGCAGCAAAGGCCTCTTCCATACTGTGCGCCACTTTGGCTCTGGAGACTTCCAGGCCGATGCGCGCCATCGCTTCATTGAACAGCGCCCTATCCTCGGCCATGTTGATGGCTTCCTTAGTCGCGCCTATCATTTCCACGCCGTATTTTTCCAATACGCCATGCTTGTCAAGCGCTAACGCGCAATTCAGCGCGGTCTGGCCGCCCATCGTCGGCAGGACCGCATCTGGGCGTTCTTTTTCGATGATTTTTTCTACCGTTTGCCAGTCGATGGGCTCGATGTAAATCGCATCGGCCATATCCGGGTCGGTCATAATGGTGGCCGGATTGGAGTTGACTAGAATCACCCGGTAACCCTCTTCCCGCAAAGCCTTGCAAGCTTGAGTACCGGAATAATCAAACTCGCAGGCCTGACCGATGACAATCGGTCCGGCGCCCAGTAATAAAATCGATTTTATGTCGGTTCTTTTTGGCATATCACTCTGTATAAAACTTAAGCGGAACGAGGCTGGTTCATCAAATCGATGAAATCGTCGAACAAGGACTCTACATCGTGCGGACCGGGACTAGCTTCCGGGTGCCCCTGAAAGCTAAAGGCAGGCACGTCGGTGCGGGCAATGCCTTGTAAACTGCCATCGAACAGCGAGACATAGGTGGCCTTTAGATTGGCCGGCAAGGAACCCTGACTGGCTGCAAAGCCATGGTTTTGGCTACTGATCATCACGCGACCGGTCGCCAACTCTTGCACCGGATGATTGGCTCCGTGATGGCCGAATTTCATTTTCTCGGTTTTCGCGCCGCTAGCCAAAGCCAGCAATTGGTGACCTAAGCAAATACCGAACACTGGCACTTTTTGCGCCAAGATGGTTTTAATCGCCTCAATTGCATACGTGCAAGGCTCTGGATCGCCGGGACCGTTGGAGAGAAACACGCCATCGGGATTCATTGCCAGCACTGTTTCGGCGGGCGTGGTGGCCGGTACTACCGTCACCCGGCAGCCGCGATTAGCCAACAAACGCAGGATATTGCGCTTAATGCCAAAATCATAAGCCACCACATGTTTGGTCAGATTAGACGATTGGGTATGCCCTTCTCCCAGCTGCCAGACGTTTTCGGTCCATTCATAACTTGCAGGCGTGGTCACTTCTTTGGCCAGATCCATACCTTGCAAACCTGGAAAGCCTTCGATAGCCTGCTTGGCAGCATCCAAATCGACAGTTTCGCCGGCCATGATGCAACCGCGCTGCGCACCTTTATCACGAAGCAAGCGGGTTAATTTGCGGGTGTCGATGTCGGCAATCGCCACCACTTTGTGCTCACGCAGATATTCGGGTAGGGTTTTTTCCATACGCCAGCTACTCGCCAGCAAAGGCAAATCGCGTATCACCAGACCGCTGGCGAATACGTTTGCAGACTCGTCGTCTTCAGCGTTGGTGCCGACATTGCCGATATGCGGATAGGTCAACGTAACGATTTGCCGCGCGTATGATGGGTCGCTGAGAATTTCCTGATAGCCGGTCAGTGCCGTGTTAAAAACCACTTCGCCCACAGAACAGCCATCGGCACCGATCGAAATGCCGTGAAATACCGTCCCGTCTTCTAGTACCAGTAATGCAGGTTTGTTCAAGATTGGCCACCTTAGATGTAGAAAACGGGATAAGTCTTGCGACTCATCCCGTTCCTGATAGATAAAAACCAGACGATTTTACGAAATTATGGCTGTTTGGTCATTAACAATTTTCTAACTTGGTGCGTCGCCGAGATTCCACTCCCTCACAAAGACACTGTATTTACTGCCAATTCCGCCTTAGCCGGACTGCCCGGGTGCCAGCAACCAAAGTAACGGGCTGTGTAAGGACAACAGGTTCATTCAATGTTCGAATTTGCCGATTTCGGCTTTCAGTTTTTGTTGTTGTTCGGCCGTTAACAACATAAATATGTCATGATCAAGCTTTGATTTCTCCAAAGCCATCTGCTGATGCATCACAGTAGATTTCTCAAGCAAGGCTTTGGTCGTTTCCTCCTCGTAATCGGCGGAAAAGCTCAAAGCGTGCAATTCGGCTCTCAATGCATGATCTTCTTTAAACCGGGCGTGCCCGTCGCCGAATCGGGTTTTCATTAATTTCTTGATATCGGCTTCCTGCTTTTCACTGAGATCCAGTTTATTTAAAAATCGCGGCAACTGTTGCTCAACGTTCGCTTCGCTGAACATATGCATCGGCGGCTTGCCGCCGCCGTGGTGTTCGCCATTCGGTGGCTGAGCCATTGCGGTTAAGGGTAACAAGCCAAGTACTAACACTAATTTTTTCATAAAACTCTCCGCAAAAACGCTGATAAAAAAAGAGACAAAACCTATTCGATTTCGTCGTAGTCAGTATTTCAAATCAGAGGTTAAGTGCTGTTAGTGCCGTGTAAAATCAGGTAAACCTAGCTGGTTGTCGGCGGAAGCCGGGGCTATGATGATGACCACACAGCCAACGAGCGACAACCATGCACAAAGTGTTAATTATCGATGACGACGTCGAACTGGCCGGACTATTCCAGGAGTATCTGGCGCAGGACGGTTTTGCGGTGGACGTCAGCCATACCGGCATATCCGGACTGCAATATGCCCTGTCCGGCGACTATCAACTGGTGATTTTGGATATCATGCTGCCGGACCTCAAAGGTACCGAGATATTGGCGCGCATCCGCCTGGAAAGCCGGGTTCCGGTACTGATGTTTACCGCCAAAGGCGACGACGTAGACCGGATTATCGGCTTGGAATCCGGCGCCGACGACTACGTCCCCAAGCCTTGCACGCCCAGGGAGCTTGTGGCGAGAATCCGCGCAATTTTGCGGCGAACCCACCCTGCCGCCAATGTATTGCCAGGACCGATTGTGACCGGTCCTTTGAAACTGTGGCCGGAAAAGCGCAAAGCCGCCTGGTTAGAACAAGACCTGGATCTAACCAGTACCGAGTTCAATTTGCTGGAAACCTTGGCCAGTCAGGTCGGCCGGGTCGTCAGCAAAAACGAGCTCTCTGAAAAGGCCCTGGGCCGGCCACTGGCGCGTTTCGACCGCAGCATTGATGTGCATATGAGCAGCATCCGCCAAAAACTTGGCAATCAGCCGGACGGCCGCTCTTATATCCAGACCGTGCGCGGCCAGGGCTACCAGCTGATCAAGTCATAAGATGGGTAGATTGTTCTGGAAGTTTTTCTTTGCATTCTGGCTGGCGCTGTTAACGGCGGGCATTGGGGTGGGTACCGCCGTTTGGCTCAGACACTCCGCGCAGCAAAACCTGTCGGCCAAGCAGGCCGATGTCGTCGATGTCAGACGCGCCTCGCTGGTCAAGCTGGCCGCCAGCACTTTGCCGCATGGCGGCGTCAAGGGCTTACACGATTTTATTCAGACCTTGCAAAACACCCGTTTCCCACCGATATACGCAGTAGACGATACGGACCGGGAATTGTTGGACAGGCCTCTAGCAAAAGAAGTATTGCAACAGGCCAGAACCTTACATCGAAAAAACGCCTACCCGGATGCCATCCAAATGGTTGCGGCTGACGACGGTCATCGCTATCTGCTTTTTGTACCCTTGCCCGAGCACGGTTTTGGCGACTTATTCAGGCCCTCATTTCTGGGTGGCAATCCGGGACTTCCGCCAATGGGCTTTGACGGCCCTATCCTCGGAGATCGGCCCCCACCGCCTCCCGATGACCGAATTCGCCGCCCGCGTAACGAGCCGCCGCCCCCGATTTTACCGATAGTATCCGGGAGCTTGGCCAGTCTGTTGTTCAGTGGGCTCTTGGCCTGGTATTTTGCCAAACCGATCCGCGGCTTACGCGATGCTTTCAGCGCCGTCGCCCAAGGCCGGCTGAATACCCGCATTGGTAATGCAATGGGTAGACGTGGCGACGAATTAGCGGACCTAGGTCGCGACTTTGACCACATGGCCCAGAAAATTTGCTCGCTAATTAACGCCCAGCAAAATCTGTTGCACGATGTATCCCACGAACTGCGCTCGCCGTTGGCGCGGATTCAGGCGGCTATCGGTCTGGCCCAACAACAACCGGAAAAATTGCCGGCCACGCTGGAACGCATCGAACGGGAATCGCAACGTATCAGTGATTTGGTCGGCGAACTATTGATGCTATCAAAGTTGGAAGCAGGCGTTACGCCGGAAAGAATCGACCGCATTAATCTCGCCGATCTGTTGGCCGACATTGTCGCCGACGTGCGTTTCGAGGCGGAACCGAAGCGTATCGAACTGAGCTATTACGGCGACATTGATGCGGTAGTCGAATGCCAAAGCGAACTATTGCATCGCGCCATCGAAAACGTGCTGCGTAATGCCGTGCAACATTGCAAAACGGGCGGTACGGTATTAATTGCCGCCGATTTCTGTGGCGATAATCGTCGCTTAAGAATTCGGGTGGACGATGACGGCTCTGGAGTAACGGATCAGGATTTGACGGCGATTTTTCAGCCGTTTTTCCGCAGTGGTCAACCGCAAAAACCGCATAGTACTGGCCTAGGGCTGACCATCGCGCATCGAGCCGTTGAGGCGCATGGCGGCAACATCAGCGCCAGCAACCGGTCGCAGGGTGGTTTAAGTGTGTTGATTGAAATCCCGTTTCCAACGCCGCAAGCAAACGAGAGGTAAGTATGCTCAAACTCAAAAAGTGGATTACGGCCCCGCTGATAGCTTTACTGTCGGCATGTGCACTAAGCGCGAACGCTGACCCGTTTCACCATCACGGTGGTCGGCATTTTGGCGGGTATTACCGTCCGGGTTTTAGCTTCTACTTCGGCGCCCCACTGTATCCTAGGCCGTTTTACCCAGCTTATCCCTATTACCAACCATATCCCTATTATCCGCGGGAGATTGTGACCATCCCCGTGCAACCCCCGGTTTATATCGAGCGCGAGCGCAGTCAGCCCCAGAACAATCCCTTAGCCGAGGGCTATTGGTATTACTGTAACGATCCGGCCGGCTACTATCCTTACGTAAAAGAGTGTGTGAATGGCTGGCAACCAGTCGAGCCCACGCCACAAAATTAGCAGGAGACCGCCGCAAACATGAATACTAAAAACCAAATGTCGGGAATCTGCGCGGCGCTGGCCTTGAGCGGCTGCGCCCAGATGCCCTCTGGCCCCAGCGTGATGACGCTGCCCGGCACCGGCCTATCGTTTGAGCAATTTCGGCAAGACGATTATCAATGCCGGCATTACGCGGCAGGGGAAGTCGGCGCCACGCCCAACCAGGCTAGCAACGACAGCCAAATTGGAAGCGCGGCGGTCGGCACGGCTGTGGGTGCCGCAGCCGGCGCGGCGATTGGTGGGGGCGGAGGCGCAGCAATCGGTGCCGGCAGCGGTTTGGTAGCCGGCACCATCGTTGGCAGCGGCGAATCCAGGCGTTCCGGCTACGCCACGCAACAAGGCTATGACAATGCCTATGTGCAATGTATGTATGGTAAGGGCCACCGGGTGCCAGTGTCGGGGCAGTTTTCTTACCAAACGCCAACGCCCAAAACCTCACAACCGAGCATTCCGCCGCCACCGCCGGGATTGCCGCCACCGCCACCGCAGAAGTAACAATCCGGCCATTTGGGCAGCACTTGCCGATTTAAAAGCTCATCCGCAGGCCCGCTTCCAAAATGTGATCGGTGATATTAGCTTGACCCAAGCGGGTTTCATAACGCACAAATCCGGAACCACCATTAGCCAAGGTAGCGCTGACCGAACCGCCGAGGTTGAGATAATCGCGGTCAGGCTCACCGGTCTGAATCGTAAAATTGCCCTGCCCCGGTTCGGCCTGGGCCAAACGCATATGGATGAATCGGTTGTCGTTAAGGTACTGATGCTCCCATTCCACTCGTGCCGCTGGCGTGACCACTCCCCAGGGAGTGCTCAATGCATAACTAAGTTGGGTACCGAGATTGCTGACGAAAGAATGATTGATCTGCTCGGCGGTGATAATGTCGAAGCCATTGCCGCTTTGCTCCTGATATTGGGCGATGTTCATCCCTAAATACTCCAAACGCAGATAAGGCCCGATGGCCCACTCATCCCAATGTAAGTCTTTACCGCCACTCACTGCAAAGCCGTATTGATTGCCGGTGGTTGTGGACGAGGATTGGCCGGCGAATCCAGAAAAAGCATATTGGCGGTTGAAGGCATAGTCATTTCCGCCGTAATTTGCCACCCAATCAAGATAGATATCTTGAGGCAAATAATAACTGCCGTAGAACGCACCCAGATAAGTGTCGCTTTTCATATTGCCGGCCGAATCCGCATACTCAGTCGCCGAATGCGTGTAGTTAAAGGCCAAACCGACCACCAGTTTATCGCTAAGCCGATAATCAGCGCCGCCCGTCACGGTGCGCGCCTGGGAATCAAACCCGCGATCCCAGGCGTCACCTTGCAGATTGGCAAAATTGAACCGGGTTTGCAAAAACAGGCCCAGCGGCGAATCGCGGAACAATTCGTCGTCGCCAGCTGCGCCGCCTAGCCCACGAGAAGACAACGTGTTACTGGACAATTGGATGCCGTTAAAATTCACCGATAGAGGCGCACTACCACCCCCACTCCGCAAACTGGCCAATCGTGTGAGCGGACCATCCATGCGCGTCGCGCCCAACTTCACCGGCCCGGCCATCTGTCCTGGCACTTGATCGGGAGTCAATGCGGCGACGGCACTGGTCTGCTGCTCCGGACTCAGAGCTTGCAACTGCAGGCAACGAGTAGCCAAAATGCCGTTTGGGTTAGCGCAGGCCTCGTTTAAGGCCGGCGCGAAAGTCAATTGGTTAAAGGTTAATTCCGGAGCGGTAGTAGTCTCTTCAGCAAAAGGCTGCAAGCTCCAAGGTGCTAATCGACCGCTACCGCCACCAAAACTGCGTATTGCACCTAATAAATACTGGTTTTCCGGCAAAGTCGGATCGATGTAGATGTTGTAGTCACTGCTGATACTGCTCAATTGGCTTGCACCATCCGCTAATAGCAGTCGGCTGGTATACAGGGCCGCGCCGGGCGTGCCATTGCCATCCAGCAACTGCAGGCCATTACCGCTCGCCACTGTCACCGACCCCCAAGCAAAATTGTTGATCGCGCCGCTAGTAGTTTGACCTTGGTCGCTGCCCGCCAAGCTCATTGCGTGTTGGGTGGTGCTGGGGCCACTGAAAATCAGATCGGAATTGGCGGTATTCCAAAGCGTATTTTGCGTACTGGCATTCGTAAAGTCGCCAGTGACGACAAAGACGTCGCCGACACCACCCACCAAGTAGCCACCCGAACCGATCGAAAGATTGTTGAATACATTGACTGAGGGATCGCTTTCGTAGCGACCGTTGTTAAGAAAATTGCCGGTGAACGCGACAGATGTATCGAGGGTTCTGAAGACACCGTCATTGCTGACGGTTCCGTCGAACCGATGCGCACTCGCACCGGAGATGTCAACGCGTCCTTGTTGGCTGTTATAGAAATCGCCGGCTCCGATAATTTGGCCGGTATGCGCCAGATTGAATTGACCGGTATTAGTGATGACCCCCGTATTGTTTAAGATGCCGTGGTTGGTAAAAGTGCCCTGGTTGCTTAGTTGTCCGGCATTCGCGAGACTCGCCTGATTAACCAACTCGCCGGCATTAGTTAGGGTGTGACCAGTAAAAATATCAATGTTGCCGCTATTGACCATCTGCCCGGCATTCTCCACCACGCCCTGGTTGGTGATCAGACCGAAATTGGAGAAAATACCGGCATTGTGACTGACCGTGGCGCCATCGTTTACTAGTGTGCCATCGTTGCTGAAATCGCCACCGGTATCATAGAAAAAGCCCGGCAGAGTTGTAAAACTGTCGCTAGATGTAAGAGAGCCGAGAGTGATAGGCCTCACACTGACCTGGAAAGGCGCGAACCCGGAAATACCGTTGGTGTCTTGCCCAAAACCGCCGGCGACATTAGGAAGGTAGTTAAAATCCAGCGTTGCGCCAAGGCCAATGAAGTAAGTACCCGGCGCTTTAGGCGCAGTGAGTTGGTTAGACAAGGATCCGCTCAGACTACCAAAACCTGGACCGATTCCTCCTGAGTAGAAGCCCGCCGAGCCCGCCTGCGCCGGCGCAATCCACGCCGTATAAAGCTGGATAATACAGCCAGGACAATAGCTAGTATCGCCTTCCTGGATGTTGTAACTACCCGTCAAATTGAGGCTCGAACCCGAATCTACCGTTGCCGAATTACCGACAAAACTGCCTCTGCCACCACCGGCAAAGGCCGGCTGGGTAATTGTGATATTCCTCCCAATCACTGACCAAGACACATTCGACGACAGGCTATCGGCTTGTGAAGCCTCCGAGGCACAAGCCAGGAAAAGACCAATCCGCCATGGACCATTTAATTTCATCAGACTGTTAATTGGCTGCGCGCTGGAGAGTATGGAGGTTGAAAAAATCTGCGCATTAGACTAGCCGAAACTCGACTTAACGCAACTGGCTCGCGCCGATACGCTGAACGAGACGGAACATCTAATACTCTACAAAGACCCCAAATAAGCGGCCAAGGCCTTGATATCATCTTCACTCAGCGATTGCGCCAGAGCATTCATTTGCGGCGCTTTACGTGCGCCTTTTTTAAAATCGGTTAGCTGTTTGGCTAAATATTGCGGATGCTGACCGGCCAACTTTGGCACCATGCCCATCCCTTGTGCATTATTGCCGTGACAACCCAAGCACATAGCGGCCTTATCTTTGCCTAATTTCACTAAGTTGGCATCGCTGCTACCAGCCGATTTACCATGCAAACTGGCGAAGTAAGCGGAAATATTTTGCATGTCGAGGTCGCTCAAGCCCATGGCAAGCGGCTTCATTACCGCGTTTTCACGTTGACCATTACGGAATTTATTTAGCTGACTCTCGATATAGACAGCGCTCTGCCCCGCCAAGCTGGGCCACAACGGGCTGCTGCTTACCCCCGCCGCACCATGACAACCCTGACACGCAGCGGCTTTCGCCTTACCTGCTTCGATATCCGCTGCATTGACGCCGGCGGCAAACAGCCCGAGCATGACGATAGTTTTGATTTTATGATATTTATTATTCATCGAGATCACCCTTGGTTGGCTTGTTGTACAATCCTGTCGACAGAATGCGCGATCAGGCCTCTGCATCATAGTCAGGCAACATTGACTAAGCAAACCTAAAATCTCCTCACTTAACTCAAACCAAAGGAGCAGGCCATGTCCTGGCTTATAGCGCTTTTCAATCATGATTCCGTGCCGCACACGCTGCTGATCATTAGCCTGGTGGTGGCAATCGGCCTGGTTTTGGGCAGAGTATCACTGGCCGGTATTCAACTGGGTATCGCCGGGGTGCTATTTTCTGGCCTGCTGTTCGGACATTTCCAGCTCACAATCAATACGGAAGTCATGCATTTTTTGCGTGAATTCGGTTTGGTGTTGTTTGTTTACGCCATCGGTCTGCAAGTCGGCCCCAGTTTCGTCAGTTCGTTTTTTCGCTACGGCCTGCGCCTAAACGGCATGGCCGCTGCGATTGTAATATTGGGTGCCCTGATTACAGTATTGATTAGCAGTGTCGGCGATATTCCGGTGCCTGTAGCTGTGGGCCTGTTTTCAGGAGCCACGACCAATACCCCATCGCTCGCCGCCGCCCAGCAAGTCCTAAGCGGGATTGCCGACATTGATAGCGAAACCTTGAAAATGCCAGGCTTGGGTTATGCAGTAGCCTACCCATTCGGCATCGCCGGCATCATCCTGGCTATGCTGTTAAATAAACGCCTGTTCAAAGTGGATATTGTCGACGAAGCCAAACGTTTTGCCGACAAACAGCAGGAAGACGCACATGTGCCGATCTGGAAGGATTTGCGGGTGGAAAACCCTAATTTAAACGGTTTGACGCTGAGCCAAATTCCGTTTTTCGAGGGTATGAAGGTGGTCATGACGCGCATTTTGCACAATGGCGCGGTGGATGTCGCCGGCCAGGAAAGCCGACTGGCGATTGGCGATACCATCCGCTTGGTGGGCGAACGAGAACCCTTGGAGCAGCTAAAAATTCTGATCGGTCCAGAGTCGGATATCGATTTGAAACAAATTGCCACCAATCTGCAAAGCGAACGCCTGGTGGTTACCAATAAAGCCGCAATCGGCCAAACTATCGGCAACCTCTGCATGCTGTATGGGGTAACCATATCTCGGATTCATCGCCCGGACGTGGAGTTTTCCCCCGGTAGTTCGGTGCATGTGCAATTTGGCGACGAGTTGCACGTTGTCGGCAATGCGGACGCGCTCAGCAGTATCGAGAAAGCCCTCGGTAACTCGCTGGAGGAACTGGCTCATCCGCAAATCATGCCTATTTTCATCGGTATTTCGCTAGGGGTGTTACTGGGCAGTATTCCGCTGTATTTGCCCGGCATTCCGTCAGCGGTCAAATTAGGCATGGCGGGTGGCCCCTTATTAGTCGCGATCATGCTCAGCCGCGTCGGCAACTGGGGCACCATGACCTGGCATCTACCGAAAAGCTCCAACATCATCTTGAAAGACATCGGGATTGTGTTGTTCTTGGCCTGTGTCGGCTTGCACTCCGGCGATCAGTTCGTCGAAACCTTGGTGAAAGGCGACGGTTTCTATTGGATGGCCTGCGCGGCATTGATAACCTTGCTGCCCTTGCTGATCATCGCCGCAGTTGGCCGGATAGTCTATAAACTTAACTTTCTCACCCTTTGCGGCCTGCTGGCAGGCAGCATGACCGATCCGCCCGCTTTGGCATTTGCCAATAATCTCGGCCCTGGGGCGGCGGTGTCCATGGCTTATGCCACCGTGTATCCCTTGGTAATGATTCTGCGGATCATTGCCGCGCAGCTGATCATTTTGTTAGCAAACTGAAATCGAATCATTAGCCTGATTTTGGGCGGCCAATATCCCCGAACCAAGCCTAGGTTCTGACGCGATGACATCGCCAAGCACCGCCTTCGCCAACCAGCAAAATCTGGTCCCCAGCGATGGCGAGCTGTATTTGCTACAAGGCTTCTACCCTCAAAGCGTTGCAGACAATTACTTGCAAAGCCTGCTGCGTACGTTGGCCTGGCAAACGGAGCAAATCCATCTCTACGGCCGCTGGCTGCTGGTACCTCGCCTGATGGCGTGGTATGGCGATCCGGGCGCCGACTACCGCTATTCCGGGGTCGATCACCCAGCGTTACCATGGACCAGCGAACTGCAAACCTTAAGAACCGAGGTCCAAGCGGCTTGCCAAACGCCGTTCAATAGTGTTTTAGCCAATCTGTATCGGGACGGTCGTGACTCGAGGGGTTGTCATGCCGATAACGAAAAGGAACTGGGGGAAAATCCGCTGATTGCGTCCCTGAGTTTCGGCGAGACCCGCTTGCTGCGCTTGCGCCACCCCCGCAGTCATACCACGCTGGATCTAAGACTAAGTCACGGCGACTTGCTAGTCATGGCCGGCGAGTTACAACATCATTGGCGTCACGAACTACCAAAAACTCGCCAAGCCAAGCAAGCCCGTATTAATCTGACTTTTCGGCGGGTTCTGTCAACGCCCATTTCGCCCGCGCGATCCGCAATGCGTTAATTTTTTCTTCCAATAACTGTCTGACTGCCTGCTCGGCCGGTAGCTTACTGATTACCCGGGTATTATCGCCATCGAGTTTGATAAGAAAGTCTTCGTTCTCGCCAAACACACTAACCCTATCCCGATTATCACCGCGTCGATGAATAATATATTTGGGCGGGGTTTTGGCGCTGCCGAGCAATAAGCCGTTCCAATCGGAATAACATTGTTTGCCAGTAAGCAACCCCTGCAGACTGTTGAAAACATCAATTTGTTGATATTGGTTATTATCCACGCCAGGCGACCGTTCACCATCGGCAATGACCAAGGGCACTTTTGCCGACGCTTTATACTGACCGTATAACTCGACTTCGGCTTTCTTTAAAGGCGTCATCGAATGATGATCACCGACAATAATCAACACGCCCTTCTCAAAAAAACCCCGATCTTGTAGTTCCCGATAAAATCGACCCAGTTGCTTATCGGTATACATAATCGCCGCTGATTCGGATTTTTCCTTATTCTCTGGATTAATATAAGGATGATGACTACTAACGGTTTTAATAAACATTAAAAATTTATTACTTTTATGTTTCTCAAATCGGTCCAAAGCTCTTAAATACAGTGCCTCATCCGGCGCGGCCTGAAAATGGAAGCGCTCCCATTTATCGTATTCGGGCTGGTCGTGGCCTTCGATATAATCAAAACCCACGCTTTTTGCCCAGACACCGGTATTACCAAAGTCCAAATCGGCTGTTGTTAAAAACTCGGACTCATAACCATATTTTTTTAAAATATTCGGTAGTGAGTCTTTTATATTATAAAAACTATAAAAAGACGTACCGCCGTCGTCGGTATAACTGGACGGCGGATAGAGCGGTTGCAGGCCGGTCAACAGCGCCACTTCACCGTCTTCGGTGATAAAACCATTTGCGTAAAAACTCTTGAACGCTTGATGTTGGCTGGCAATTGCATCCAGATTGGGTGTCCAATCGTGAATGCCGGAGAAATACTGACTTTGATAAACAGAAAGCGATTCCACCATCAAAATAATAATATTTTTGGTTTGCGGCGATTGATTATGGCAGTTCATATTCTCTTGAAAGCGGAACGCATCCACATAAGCCGGACTATACTGAGCCGCCTCCGATAGTATGGTTAAATTATAATCGATGACGTTTTTATAGATCCAGGCATGCGCGTACTTTTCGTTGTCGGCAAACCCGGCCGCCAACGGCAGAGCAAGAAGGCAGACAACAGGCCACTTTTTAGAATACCGTTTTACTGATTGAAATCTTACCCATGAGAAATAAAAAGGTGCAGCCAAGATGAATAATGTAAGCGACAATATACCAATATCGCTTAAACCGTAAATTTGCTGAATGTATTTATAAGAATAATCGGCATATTTTATTGCGTCGCCCAAAGCCAAATGGGTATTAAAATTAACGATAATGAGGTAATCGACTATATAAACCGCGAACAAGAATAATGCCGCCAAGCGTAATAATGCTGCCAGCCAACGCATCATAGTCGGCAGAAACGACAAATACAGTAATAGCAAAATTCCGAAATAAATCAGGGCATCGTTAAATAAAACCTGAGAAACCCCCAGCAAACGAGTTCCAGTATAATGATAAATAAAATCATCAACATACCAGCCTTTCAGCAGTAAAGGCGCAGCCAAAATAAGCAATAAAACAGTTTTGCCCATGTTTGATAACAGTTGAAAGGGTTGCGATTAACTGCGCGTCAACTGCAGGAAATGAAAGATATCCACTTCAATCACACCAAAAGCGACGATCCACAACAGCGCATCGTAAGCATCCAGCCAAGCCGACTGCATCAGCCAAGCCACGACCATGCCGATTAAACCCACAAACACAGCGACGGTGATCAACCAAAACAGCTGCCGGTGTTGCGCCACCAAAGACGGCCATCGCACTTCCAATTCTAGCAATACGATCAAGGCAAACCAGAGTAAGGAGTTGAGCACATCCAACCATTCGTTATCGCGAATATAGCTGCCGAACACCAAGGCAATCACCACAATCAAACCGTTCCTAACCGCACGCAAGGTTGTCTGATTAAACCGCGTGGCTTTGAGGGTCTCCAGCTCGAACATCACCAACAATACCACCCAAACCAAGGCATCAACCGCACTGGTCATCGTATCTAAGGTGGCATAAATACCGATATTCAAAGTCAACAAGGCCAATATCGCCAATTTGAATTTGGGGTAAGCAAGCAAGAATTGGGCGTTGGGCATAATTGAAAATTGAAGTGAGATGCCTGCTAAAAACCCAAACTATTTGTAAAGGGCTAGCGAAGAGTAGCATTTGAGACCATGAAGACAGCCAAATGGCTGGCCGTCGTCACGGTCAGTTTGAGGACTAATTAACGAAACAGGCTTTTTCGGCTTCAGCGTCTGCTTCTTTCAGCTTGGTGCGCAAGTCCTTGGACTGTTTGGGATCGCGAAAGGCGGCGCCGGCTTCGCCTGGGGTTTTTTGCATCTGGGTAAACGTTTTGGCTGATTCGAATTCTTCGAAACTCAGCTTTTCGGCAATTTTGTCGATCTTGCAGCCACAGGCGTATTGGCTGATATACGTCAAGCCGCCGTGTTTGGCGACGCATTCCAATACATATTCGACGCGATCACGGGTGGGATAATCGTTGACCATTACCGTCGGTTCGCTGGCAGCAGCTTCGGGCTTTGAGTTTTCCTGGGTAGTTGCGCAACCACTTAGCAGCGCGAAAACAGCGAAAGTGGAAAATAGTGAATTTTTCATGATGCTCGGTTGTTATCGTTATAGGATTTATTGTTCGGCGGCGAAGTCGACAATCTGTTGCAACTGCGGGTTCATTTCCTTGGCGAATTTATTCAAGGCCGGATTGCCGGTATCTTCAGGCAGTAGATGCGTTCTGACGATGGTTTTACCTTCGAATTGGTAGGTCACCACATTACATGGCATATACGCTATGGCGTGCGGGGTGATGTCCAACACAAGCTTGGCCTGCGTGAGGTTACAGAACTGTACGGTATCGTATTCTGGAAAATTCGTAGCACCTCTATCACGGATTACCTTCCCCACCCGGCTATGGCCGGTGATGCGAAAGTTATGTTCGGCAATCGCCACCTCCAGTTCCGCTAAGACTTCGTCGTAAGGTTTTGTGGTTTCCACCTGGTAATACGTGACTTCTTCGGTATGCAGAGACTGCGCGGCACAACTTGCAATCAACGGCAGGCTTGCGAAAATGACCAGACTTTTTAACATCGAGAAAGCTTACCATCATGAGCGGGCAAAACAAAGTAAGCGGCGTAGTGCTGGCTGGCGGCAAGGCACGGCGCATGCAAGAGCAAGACAAGGGCTTGATCCTATGCAATAACCGGCCCTTGGTCAGTTACGCGTTGGCGGCCATGAAGCCACTGGTCGACGAGCTGTTGATCAGCGCCAATCGCAATCAAGACCGCTACGGGCAATGGGCGTACCCGGTCATCAGCGATGCCGAACAGACCTTCGACGGCCCGCTGGCCGGTATTTTAGCCGCGATGCATGCCGCAAAACATTCTGTATTACTGATAGCACCGTGCGACTCCCCATTAATTGACACCGTCCATTTACAACGTTTGCTAGAGGCCTTAGTAACACAGGAAGCGGACATCGCCGTGGCCTTTGACGGCGAGCGCTTACATCCGGTATTTGCCGCGCTTCGAACCGAGCTACAAACTGATTTGCAGGCTTATCTGCTTAGGGGCGAACGCAAGTTACAGCAGTGGTTTCAGCGACATCTGACAATCCAAGTCGACTTCAGCGACACGCCGCACATCTTCGTCAACATCAATACGCCAGCTGAATTGTTAGCGGTGGAGCAATCTTTAGCAGGACGCTTGACTTGATCGCCGGAAGATTTCCCCGCTCAGTGCACCGCTTTTTCACTGCTGACAATCAACAAAGCCTCTCCAGATCGGTTGCCTAACACAGTGGCATGCATGCGCACCGGGATAATTTTTTTGTCCTTGGTGACGCGTTTGGTCTTGATACTTTTCACCCCGCCACCGGCAATTAGTTCTTGAATAAGTTGTTGCGTAATGGCGCGCTCGTCGTCGGATACAATCTCCGCAAACGCCATACTGGCCGCATCCAGACTATCCCAACCATACAGGGTTTCAGCGCCCTTGTTCCAAGCCGTAATTTTGCCCGACACCTCAAACAAGATGATCGCTTCATCGGTGTCCATGACTATCGTCGCCAGCTTTTGCAAACAGTTCAAACACTCCTGCTTCTCAACTTGATGTTGATGAACGTAGTCGCGCTCGGTTAAAGCGATTAACTCCCGGTTGGAATTTTCGGCCTGGAAAACACAGGCGGATGCGGAGACATGCACCACTTTGCCGGATTTGGTCAGGCGCTTGGCTTGAAAGGACGGCAAGGTGTTACCGAGCTTTAAGTTGTTCAAACCTTGTTTGGCAAAATACTTTTCTTCGTCCGGGATCAGATTATAAAAATTCATCCCCAGCGCGTCCTGCGCCGACCAACCATAGAGTTTTTCAGCGGCATGATTCCAGGTAACAATGTTACCGTCAGGTTCAAGCAACGTAATAGCATCGTTGGAGAACTGCACAAACTTGGCCAACCTGAGCGTTTCTTGTTCCTCGCGCTTATGCAACTCCAACTGCGCATTTTTCAGCTGATTGATGTCCACAAACGTCAGAATCACGCCGGCGTTGACTTTGGCTGAGACCACGTAAGGTATAACGCGCAACAAATACCAGGTGCCGTTTTCGAGCTGGATTTCCTGATCGAAACAGTTATGTCGATCGTTGACGCTTTTTACCACTGAAATAACGTCGATATTTTTTATGGTGTGGGTTAAATGATAAAACGGTCGACCAAGATCGGTTTCCAAAATATGGAATATCGACTGTAGTTTGGGGGTGAACCGCCTGATATCCAGATTCTCGTCTAAAAACAGGGTAGCGATATTGGTGCTGTTAAATAAATTGTCTAAGTCGTTATTCAATAAAGTTAGCTCGACTATCTTGCCCTGATGTTCGGCATTGACCGTGTAAAGCTCTTCGTTAACCGATTGCAATTCCTCGTTGGTGCTCTGCAATTCCTCGTTACTCGCCAACAATTCTTCGTTGGTGGCCTGCAACTCCTCGTTCGAGGTTTCCAACTCTTCCACCGTGGCTTGCAGATTCTCACGAGTAAACTGTAGCTCTTGTTCCAGATCGATGATCCGCTGTTTGGCGTCTAAATTGACGTCATACACCAAGGTCTCGGCCTCGCTGAAGCAGGAAGGATCAACGGTCTCGGTGATCATAGCCGCCACCAATATTTCTTGGCCTTTCTTACCGGGCAGGGGTTTAAACTGCAGTCGGAATGTTCGCAGGCTATCCTGCTCTCTAACCCGGATGTTGGACAATACAATTTCGTTATTGGCTTTTAAGGCTTTTTGAATACCTGTGGAAATAGGGATCGATAAATCTTTTTTAACAATTTTACTGACATTACTCACCAGCTTACCGCTGGGATAACTCAAATAATCCTTGGAATCGCCAAAAATATGGGATATTTCCATATTCTCATTGATTATCATCGTAAACGGTAATACATCATTGGATATTGCTCTGATAAACCGATCCAATACTCTCTCCTCCTGACCACTAAGAATATTCGATGGCCGGATGGAGGTCGGATAAGGCGTATAACTCATCAAAGCCCCGGGGGATGCCGTAAAACCTAGGGACTTATACTTGCCTTTAGAGCGATATAATTTCGATTTAGCACTGGCGACATCAAAAAACTCACCCATATCGCCTATAGTTTCGCTGGTACCCAACACCAACAAACCTTCTTTCACTAAAGAAAAATTAAATAATTCCAATATTTTCTTTTGCAACACTGGCTGCAAGTAAATCAACACGTTTCGACAGCTAAGTATATGGATATTGGTGAACGGCGGATCCTTAATCAAATTATGTTGAGCGAATACCACCATTTCCCGAATTTTTTGACTGACTTGAAAGTAATCTTCACGGCGAATGAAATATTTTGAAAGCAGCTTGGGTGGTATATCCGCGATAATACTTTCCGGATATTTACCGTTACTGGCCTTCTCGATTGCCATCAGATCAACATCGGTCGCAAAAATCTTCACCCGGAAATAATGACCTGAATACTCTCTATATTCTGATAACAACATGGCCAGAGAATAGGCTTCCTCACCGGTCGAACACGCAGTCACCCAAACGCGCAGTTCGTCGTCTTGTAATAACTTAACCACTTTTTTTAACCAATGTTCGCGAATATCATCAAACACATGCTCGTCGCGGAAAAAACTGGTTACCCCTATCAGCAATTCTTGAAACAGAATCAAAACTTCGTGAGGATTTGTTTGCAATAAGTTTAAATACTCAGATATATCTTTTAAATGGTTAATCGATATGCGCCGTTCAATCCGCCTAATAACGGTATTGGGTTTATAAAAGGTAAAATCGATTTTGCACTTTTCCCGAAGAATCGAAAAAATTCGATTGATATCGCTATCGTCGGTAGCGACGATATTTTTTTCCTGCAAGGTGGCGTAGGGATGCTTAACGAAGGCCAACAGTTGATCTGGCATCCTCTCTGGGGGCAAACTAAAGTCCGCCAAACCCGTCGCAAAAGCATTTTTGGGCATACCATCGAATTTGGCGGAGTTTTCGTCCTGCACCATCACCATGCCGCCAAATTCCTTGATCGAGCGAATGCCGCGCGTGCCGTCACTCCCGGTGCCCGACAAAATAATCCCGACGGCCAGTTCTTTAGCATCCTCGCTTAATGAGCGCAAAAATATATCGATCGGCAAATTGATGCCTTTGCTGGGATCTTGCTCGGCCAGCAAAAGTTGATTGTGAAAAACGGTGACGTTTTTTCGGGGCGGGATCAAATAGACAGTGTCTCGTTCGATTTTCATGCCGTCCTCAATACGCTTTACCGGCATGGGAGTGTGCTTAGACAACAACTCCGCCATCAAACTTTTATATTGCGGTGACAAATGCTGTATCACTACAAACGACAAGCCGCTATTGGCAGGCATATTCTTAAAAAATGCCTCAATCGCTTCCAAGCCTCCGGCAGACGCACCTATCCCTACAACGTACTGCGGAGGCACTTTTACAGTTTTTTCATTATCCATAAAACCATGTTATTTAATATCAATCGTTTAAATTAAAAAAGCCTTTGGACAACTTTAAATACAATGCCGAAATAGATTGATCAAGGTTTGTTCGCGCCTGTTATCACATCGCTAATATTGGTGACTGTGACGATCAATTTGCGCGACTTCAAATCAAATGACTCACTGGCCGTATCATTACCATCATCCGCGTTACCTTTAACAAACGCCGGAAAAGGTATGTTTTTATCCCCTTGTAAACGCAACTGTAAACTTTTGTTGGCCGGAGCTTTGAAAAAAGCGTCAAAACGGTGGATAAATATATTCTTGTCTTCTTCGAAAATAACTTTTGAAAAATGCGTTTTCTGCAATTTACTAGCTTTATAGCCCAACATGTCCGCAAACGTATGATTTGCTTGTTCTATAAAACCTTGATAGTCCAAAGTTAAAATACCAATGGGCACGCAGTGATAAGTAAAATTTAACTTATTATTTAGTCTTGATAATTCAAGTTGCGCTTTTTGCAGCTCTTCATTCTGCATTTGCAACTCAATTTGGTAAACTTGTAAATCGTAAAATAAACGCTGAATTTCGTCTGGTGTTATACTACTGATTTCTTGAGGCGTAAAATCTATGATTTTCTCCGCCATTTCTTTTAATTTAGCAGCATGAGAATCTAATGTCATAATGGCACTTCCTTATTTATCTATAATAATTTTTGAACAAACTCGCGAGAAAACCCTAATCCCCACGATTTTTACTCCCTATCGATTCGTCCACTTAACTTCTACCGTCTTCGGATTTTACCGATACCTTGCTGACAATTTACTCGCTTGAAACATACTGAGTTAGCTCCAAGTAACTGGGACACCCAGTGGGTCGAGATTGTAATACAGTTTATATGCTTGAACACTTGATACTTGGTTTTCAAGGGCAGATAACCCTGCTTTTTATCTGGATAACTTATTTCAAACAGCCGAATAGGCCTCTTAGCCCACACTCCCGAAACAATCATGTCGGAGTTTTTCGCGAATAATCTGCGGTGGCAAATAGTGAAAATTTGCAGCGCGATGCTATGACAACTAAAGGTTGTGTTATTTCCGCCGCATTATGCTAACGTGAAATTTTTTTTGCTTGGAACCACAATGAAACGATCCACTCTCGCTATCGTTCTGACAGTATGTACGCCGGTTATTTTTATCCAGCCAGCCTTGGCAATCACAACACCAGCAGAGCAGGACAAATTGCGCATCCATACCAGTCTGCCCAGAAGAACCACCGATGCTCTGTTTTCTTACACAGCGGAATGGCGTATCGATGACGGGGAGTTGTACCGCTCTACAGGCTTGAGTTTTCTAAATGCGCATAAATTTGATGAGGCAACGCCGCCTCACGCGGTCACAAAAAAATTGCTAACGTCAATGAAGGACGGCATGATCCAACTCGACCCGAATTGGCGCGGTATCACTATTACTCAGCCTCCGGAGCAAGCGGAATTGATCATCGCCAACAAAAGCGGTTATTCGTTAACGACTGTAACGGTCAGAGACTATAGCAACCAAGGCTTGCGTTTCGATCTTGCCGATAAGCACTTTAACGCCGACGGCGTGCAAGTAGCACTTGATTTGGTGTTCAGTGCGGATGTTGAATATTTGGACGGCTTTACCTCGAAGAAAGCCCTAACCGCCTCGCAAGGCGAAATCGAGATTAAGATAGATGACCAAAAACCGATTCATATTAAAACCGACGGCAAAACCACTCGCGAACTAGAGCAAGAAATAGCCAAGCAATTAAGTATTGCTCAACTTGCTGAAACCCCGCTCTACCCAGGCATGGTGAGCAACGATACTCGCAACAACAAGCCATTTGATGGCAGCGAATTACAATTCTTAAATCTTGCCGCCAAGTCGATTGTCATTGACATCACCGACCCGGCCTTAGGCGTACTCGCGAAATTTAAGTTTAAGGACGAGAATCATTCGGTCAAAGTCGTTGAACCGCGTTTCATGCTGGGTGCATTGGCTTTGACAGTGCTTTTGGCCATTGTGTATTTTCGGCGCAAAAACCAGCAGAAATCGAAATAACGATATTGATACCCGGGTGGTTGCTAGCACACGCCGCCACCCGAAGATTAATCAATGGCCGGAATGTTCAGGCGGCGTGTCCGTAACACTGGTTCTCCGCAGAATATAGCGATCTGCAAGTTTGCCGGCGACCCTATTCCCATTACTATCCAACTGAATCAGCGCATCTTTTTCAACCAGATATTGCTGCGAAGTTGAACCAGTCTTTGGCGTCAAAACCAGGATATTGGCCTTCTCGCCTGGCGCGAACTTGCCTTTTTCCACAAATTCTCTTTCCGACTTACCAAGAAATTGAGTCATCAGCAAATAACTGCCACTTTTGTTTAGAGCCAGCGTCGTTTTGACGCCGATGCAGTCGGCACAAGGGGTCAGGCCGTTATAAATCCCAGGCCAATCCTGGCTCTTATGCTCGTGATGAGCATCTTTATGGTCCGCCCCCGCCGTTTCAGCAAATACCGGATTAAGCGCCGAAGATGCGGCCATCACGACAAAAAGGACCAGACGTGTTTTTAACTTTGATTTAGATGTTTGCATATTTGCTCCTGGGCAAACCGTCGCTAATAATAATTATTAATTGGATACAACGCTGGAAATCCTTTATTCGCTGGAGTTCTTGCGCGTAGCACGGCTAGGAAAATCGGCCTGTCAACAACATCAACCACCAATACGAGCCTATTTACCGATTCTTGCTCAACTGATCGATTAGGCGCACCATTGATTTATAACGCCTCGCTCACAAGCACACGCAATCCCAACGGCATATTGTGGCATAGCTGCACAGGATTGACCGTTTTCATGTCTACGCTGCCAGTAATCAGGACTCCCAATTTTTTTAAAACGGAAACACCGATAGATTTAAACCAATCATTGCCATGTTAAGCACAAACCCATAGTTAGCCATCGTTTTTCGTAGTCTCGACTTGACCATCGCGACAGACGCCAATCCTAGGCCAACGACATCCAGCAAGATGAAGACCGCAATCAAGAAGCGCAAGCCTTCGCTGCTCGATGCACCTTCTGTCGCGGCGTAGATTGGAAATAACACGAATAACCAAATAACGAAGTTACAAGCTGCCAACAATAAAGCCGCATTCGAAAACCCCACTAATCGATACTTTACTTGTCGCGGACGGTCTTGTTCAAATTCATCGATGGGCTGATTCATAGTGTTTATCGCTAATTGGTGATTCGGCAGGGACTCTTGCGGGCACGTTTTGGAGTTTTCATGCGCGCGCGTCCTTGTGTTTATTATAAGGGGCTAACATTGGTTACACCGCGATAGTGCCATGCCAACGCCATCACTGCCAGTTATTTCGGTTTTGTGACAACACAACATAGCTTTCAGCCGACACCGCCTTACAAAACATATCTAAAAGTCTTAGCCGACTAAGCTTTACCTTCCGACCGATAAATGCCGCGAACACTCTTGGCGCGCATGCGCACAAACCGCCATAACACAATTGGTGTCATTGATTTAGCGCTATCGATAAGCCGGGCGCTAAGGGTATGATTACCCCAGCAATCAGATGGTAAAGTCATTAATAAGAATGACTAAGCCCGTGCTGTTCATGACGTTGGTTGCCAACATAATTCCTATAAAAACGCATACAAGTAAGGAAGACTATGAACAATCTCTCTGAAGAAGAACGTAAAGAAATTCTGCAAAGTGCCCCGATTGGCACCTGGGCATTAATGCTGATCGTCAGCGGCGGCATGGTGATAGCTTGGCTACTAATGTATTACGGGGTGTTTTTACCTCGTGGTCATATCGGTTAGGGGGCCTAATGCATATACATCAACTCGAAAAACAATGGGCGGCCATTGCCCTAATGATCGCCGGACTGTTTGTGGTAGTCATTTTATCGTCCGCTTTATTCCACGGCATTCACGCTCCGAGTAATGTTGAAGCCATCGATTCGGCCAAGTTGCATCTATCAGTAGAATTTGCCGAAGATAAACTCGGTGTGCAAGAACATTCCGACGGCAGCATCACTGTCCGCATGGTGGCCGGTCGTTATGGGTTTTACCCTAAAGACCTGGTTTTACCCGCAGAAACCAACATTACCTTCCGCTGGGTCAGCCTTGACGTGATTCATGGCGTGCATATCCCGATGACCAATATGAGCACGATGATCGTGCCCGGCTACGTCGCGCAAGTCAAAACCCTGTTACACCATACTGGCGACTATCCGCTGCTGTGCAACGAATATTGCGGCATGGGCCACGCGCACATGTGGAGCAATATTAAGGTAGTCGGCAAAGCGCAGTGGGAAGCGCTCAACAAACAAGGGGGAGTAAATCATGGATAACACAGCGGAAAAAAAGCTGGCGCTGACCCATTTCTGGGTGGCATTTGGCGCGTTCGCGCTGGCCTGTGTAATGGGCGGCTATCAAGTTATTGAACGTAGCGGCTTTTTCAAAATTCTGGAATCGCGGGAAGTGTATTACGCATCGGTCAGTACTCACGGTGTGTTGATGGGCTTTGTGCTGACTACCTTCTTTATCATGGGTTTTGGCTATTACGTAGCCACCAGCAGCTTGAAATTGCCGGTCTGGAATAAAACCTTTGCCTGGACCGGCTTCGGTGTAGCTTTAACGGGTGTAGTACTCGCAGCCTTACCGCTGTTGGGTGGCGCAGCCTCGGTTATGTTTACCTTTTACCCGCCCTTACAAGCGCATCCTTTGTTTTACATAGGGGCAACCTTACTGGTGGTCGGCTCCTGGTTTTGGGCCGTGACGATGATCGTCATGTACATGCAGTGGAAAAAAGCAAATCCTGGTAAGCCCGTGCCGCTAGCAATGTTTGCCACCACTGCCAACGCAATATTATGGCTATGGACCAGCGCAGGGGTAGCGGCTGAGGTATTGTTCCAATTGATTCCTTGGGCTCTGGGGTTTATTGATACCATAGACCCCGGTCTGGCGCGGACGCTCTTCGCCTGGACCCTGCACCCCATCGTATATTTCTGGTTGATTCCTACTTACACCGCTTTTTATACCTTGGTTCCAAAGCAGGCTGGCGGCTATTTGTTCAGCGACATTATGGCCCGCGCTGCCTTTATTCTGCTGGTGGTCTTCAGCCTCCCGATCGGTTTCCATCATTTGTACATGGACCCGGAACAAAATCACGGCTGGAAGATTTTGCATGCCATTGGTACTTTCGTGGTGACCTTACCGACCTTTGTTACCGGCTTTACGGTTATCGCCTCGCTGGAAATTGCCGGTCGGTTGCGCGGGGGTAAAGGCCTGTTTGGCTGGATAGCCGCCCTACCTTGGCACAATCCGATGGTACTGGCGATTATCCTGGGCTTGTTGATGCTGATTTTTGGCGGCTTCGGCGGCTTGGTCAACGCCAGCTACGCGATGAATGCCATGGTGCATAACACCGCATGGATTTCCGGTCACTTTCACCTGATCTTCGGTGGCACGACCATCATCATGTATTTCGGCATAGCCTATTACTTCTGGCCGGTTTTGACCGGCAAGCCCTTATTTAGCAATTCATTGGCTACCACTCAATTATGGACCTGGTTCGTCGGCATGGTCATCATGACCACGCCTTGGCACATCTTGGGCTTATTGGGCCAACCAAGACGCATCGACAGCGTCAATTACAATAATTTACTGACCTTGTCTTGGGAGCCTTATGAAGTAACCATGATATTCGGCGGCCTGATCCTGATCTTTTCTGCGGGATTGTTGATGTATAACCTCTATAAAACTCAAACCGGCACTGAAGTATTCAGCGGTGAAGTCGAATATGCTGAACAGTTCGACAGCCCTGACTACTTGCCCGGCTACCTAAACAGCTTCACCTTATGGAACATCGTGATAGGCGTATTCATGCTAATTGCCTTCGGCTATCCGATCCTGCAATTTTTCTTGATGGAAACCTTTGGTTCAGGCAGATGGGGGGTCTGATCATGAAAAAACTCATTTTAAGCGCAGCATTATTGTTGCCAAGCACCGCGGCGTTTGCGCAGCCGTCTTCACAAGTCGCCTGGACCGCCGATCAGTTAAATTTTGTGAAAGCCGGCAACCCGCAAAAAGGCGAAGCACTGGCCAAGACTTGCAACGCCTGTCACGGCGAAAAAGGCATCAGTACCTCGGCGGCTTTCCCGTCACTGGCCGGGCAATTGCCAACTTATTTATATAAGCAATTGCAGGACTACGCTGACGGTAGCCGGGATAACGCCATGATGTCGGGTTTGGCTAAAACGCTCAGCAAACAAGACGCTGCCGATTTAGCGGTATGGTTCGGCTCGCAAACGCCAGCATTCCAGTCAGTAACAGCAATGGTCTACGAAAAAGCCGAAACGCTGGTTAAAACCGGTAGTAGCGAGCGGGTGATGCCGCCTTGCGAAGTGTGTCACGGCAGCAACGGCAAGGGCCAAGTGGTCGACATTCCGGCCCTATCTGGCCAGAATGCGGACTACATATCGACTACACTGCAGGCGTTTAAGAACGGCACGCGTCGAAACGACATCTACAGCAGGATGCGTATCATTGCCCAAACTTTGTCTGACGAAGAAATCAGCGAACTGGGTTATTACTACCAAAATATCAAAAAATAGTAATATGTTTCTCACGGGAGGCAGGGCTTTGCCTCCCGCTTAAAATCTCTTGCTCGAAGCGATAACATCCCCAACAACCTGGAATTCACCTATGTCTGATCGCAACGAAACACCCGTTAAGTATGCCTATAAGGGCGCGAATCTGATCAGCTTCGGCCTCTCGATCAAACTACTGTTTACCGGCTATCTAACAACCATAGCTGCCGGTTATCTAATGGCACTAATCCAGATCTTATTTACCCACGGCATGGCCGACGGCAAATTTGGTTTGTCGATGGACGATATAGTTTACAGCTACTATGGTGACCGCTCCGGCTCGGTATTGGAATCCAAGTTAAACGGATCGATGAAATACAACGCGCCGGAACAGGAGCGTTTCAAAATCATTCAATGGGTCAGGGATGGGGCCGATGAAGCCCTTTATAGCAAGGACATTAAACCGATTGTGGATCAATTCTGCATCGGCTGTCATGGCCCAAACGCCGGGTCCCTTCCGGATTTCACCAAATTTGAAACCCTAAAAAAGCTAACCGAATCGAACGAAGGCGCCACCTTTCAATCGCTGACCCGCCTGTCGCACATCCATTTATTCGGCATCAGTTTTATTTTTATGTTTGTCGGCATCATTTTCAGCTTCAGCACCGGCGTGCCTTGCAAATACAAATATCCGGCTATCGTAATGCCTTATTTGTTTCTACTCATAGACATCGCTTCTTGGTGGCTAACCAAGCTTAATCCCCACTTCGCCTTGCTGGTGCTTTTTGCCGGGGCCGGCCTAGGGGTTTCCTTTGCTTTTATGTGGACAGTATCCATGTACCAGATGTGGGTGTTAGGGGGCATTATGAAACAATCTGATCGGCGCAATGCCATTTTGCGCGACTAGCCGATGAGTTGACCTGGCGCCTGCTATTACAACTAGCGGCGCCAGCGCCGCCCCAGGAAGGTATTGAAGCTGCTGCGTCACTTAATCCGTAAGTTGCTCTGCCGTAGCCTGAATTTTGGCTAAATCGTCATTCTGGCTGTCGAGTATGTCCAAACAAACCGTCTGATCCAACCCGAGTAGCTCCGGCACTTCTTCTGGACAAATCTGATTAGCTGCGTCGCCGATACCCAAGCGCCCCAACAGACAATCGCAGTAAAACGTCAACAAATTTAGTTGATGATTCTCGCCGCGATAATAGGGATTGTGATGGTGATAAACAATATCGGTGATCATGCGCGGCATTGACCACACATTCATTAGCCAAGCGCCGACTTCGGCATGATTGAGGCCGAATGCGAAGTTTTCCAGATTAAAAATCGCCAGACTGGGATTGGCTACGATCAGGCCGCTCAAGTAGCTAAATTCGTCTGGAAAACGATGCCCCAATAACGGGAAACCGATGTTATGCATAAGTCCGGACAAAAATAAAGCCTGCGGCTCAGGCCGCGCGGTGGCGGGCATGGCGGCGGCCAACTGCGCCATCAAGCGGGTACTAGCCAGGGCGTGCGTCCAAAACATCCGAGTGCCTATCTGCCCTTCCTTGGGAGATTTCAGCGGTGCCAATACCGCCAAACCCAAAGCCAAATCCAGGACAAAATCAAACCCCAAAACGCGGGTAATCGCGTCATGCACCGTCGTGATTTGGCCCCGATAACCGTATAGCGCGGAGCTGGCCCAGCGAGTAATTTGCGCGGTCAGTAAGGGGTCTAGCTCAATGATGTCAGCTAATTTACGCGCATCTGCACTGGGATCGGCTATCAGATTCAAGATACGCAAGGCACTGCCCGGCAAGGGCGGCAAGGCTTTGATCTGGGCGATGGTTTCGCGCATATCACGTGGCGGGGTTAAACCATTGCGTTGCTGGCTGCCAATATTGTCCAGTGTCCAGTTAATCAGGTTGGATTCCATCATTGCTCCGCCGCTTAATTCAGATTCAATCGGTTAAGTTTACGGTACAGCGTGCGTTCGCTGATATTCATTTCCGCAGCTATCAATTTGCGATTGCCCTGATACTTGCTGATCAAGCTATTAATAAACTCCGCCTCGAACTGCGCCATACTGTTGACTGGCAAGGGATGCGCATCACTGCTTGGTTCGCTGGCGGGGGCAGCTTCGACACTGCCTTGGCGCTGCATAAAATAAATGTCAGCTTCCTGAATGGTTTTATCCTTACACAGCCCTGACGCTAATTGCATACAGTTTCTCAGCTCACGAATATTGCCGGGCCAGGCGTATTGGATAAGCTTAATCAAGGCTGATTGGGTAATCGTGTAAGCATTGTCGGCGTCAATATTCAACAAGGCCAAAAAATGGTCTATCAACAGCGGCAAATCCTGTCGACGCTGCCGCAATGGCGGCACTTCGACCGGAAATACCGACAGCCGGTAAAACAAATCTTCGCGAAATCGACCGGCTTTGACCATGTCCGCCAAATTCCTATGCGTGGCGCATACTAATCTGACATTGGCTTTTTGCATCGTCGTGCCGCCTACCCGCCGAAATTGACCGCTCTCGAGGGCCCGCAACAGCTTGGGCTGCTGCGACAACGGTAAATCGCCGATCTCATCGAAGAACAAGGTGCCATTATTAGCTAATTCGAACAAGCCTTTTTTTGTGGCCGTCGCGCCGGTGAACGCACCCTTTTCATGACCGAACAATTCGCTTTCAAATAACTCTTCCCCAAGAATTGTACAATCGACAATCACAAAATCGCCCTCTGCCTGGCGGGAATGCCGATGCACAAACTCGGCCGCTAGCTCCTTACCAGTGCCGGTTTCACCAAGCAATAATACCGGAGCTTGGGTGTCGGCGGCCTGATGTAGTCGGGTTTTATACTGGGTAAATGCTGCTGACTTACCGATCATGGCCGGTGCCTCACCGCCCTTAGCCGCAGACTTTTTTAACACGGTTAGTGTTTCACCCAAGTATAAAGTGGCATCGGCATCCAACAACGGAAAACCGCGCGCACTGAGTAAGCGCTGAGAGCTAGCATCTGTATTATCGGCAAAGATACCGGCATACGCTTCAAGGGTCTGAAACAAGCGCTGATGACGGCAATTACTGTTGTCCTGACAACAAGGTTGACCCACCAAATTCTGTCGCATTACGTCAAAACTCTGCTCCCATGCGCGGTTTACCGCAACGATACGTAAGTCGGCACCTATGATGATCAGTGGCAGATCATGAGTTTCCAGCAAGGATTCCAGCGTAAAAGCACTTTGCGGCATAAATTCCTATCAATATTTTCGGAGTTTGAAACGTCCGCTGACAGACTCGGCGAGGTTCTATGCCAATATCGTCATGACTATCGCCAATATTTGTCAGCGCTTAAAAGCCATTTTAACCAGAATCGGCGCGAATCAAGGCCTACAGCACTTGGCATCAATCTTGTTAAAACGTTAAGGATAACGCATTCATCAGCAAGGAATACCCATGAAAGTCCGACACCTAGCGATACTCATGAGCATTTGTTTTAGCCTTAACACAAATGCGGCTAACATAACTATAGACGCTGATCTGGCAGACTTGCGTCTCCACCCCACTCTAGCACCGCGTTTACGATATTTGCTCAAAGGTCAAGCTGGCTTTGGCGCGCATTTACTTCCGGGCTTCGACGGTCAAGCGGATGCTGGAGCGCTCTACGAAACAGACTCGACGAATTCGTATTTCGCCGGAATTTCTCCAGGCACCTTAAAGGAGGGGGCCCATCATAGACATAGCCGTGGCGTTTTTGAACTCGATTTCGGTGGTAATGGGGCGCTTGAATGGGGCATGCGAACAATAGCTAACCAAGCAGGCAGTGTCTTCGGGGTCAGTGTTTGGGAACAGGGACTTTGCGATACTAGCGACAACCCGTTCAGGAACAGGGGAGGTTTTACCCATAACGACAACGGTGTTAGCAAAGGATCGAGGCCATTGAAGGCTTTTAGCGGATTTGCAAGAGACAATGATCAACATTGGCCGATGAATTATCCCCACAATGCCGCGACCCGTGGTCCCAACTCAGGTAATGCGCCGGCGCCCGATCCCGCAATATTGCTATCCGCCGGACTGCTGGGTTTGCTAGTAATGCAACGGAACAATCAACTGTTTGCCGAGGTTCGGCTTATTCAACCTTGCCGCCAGACGCTGATCGGTCGCTCCAACAACAACGTTAGGCTAGTAAGATAAACAAACCGGTTTCAAGCCTAAGCACCAAAGATTAATTTTCGTTCAAGTTGTTGTAGCGATCAAGCTCTAACTGGAAGGAGCCGACATGCGGCCCCTTGGATTCTTGAGGTTGGCGTTTGCTTACATCTGCGATTGCAGATAATTTTGAATACCGACTTTTTCGATCAAGTCCATTTGGGTTTCCAGCCAATCAACATGTTCTTCTTCGTTTTCCAAAATATGCTCAAATAGCTCCCTGGTGACGAAGTCGTTAATGCTTTCGCAATACGCTATCGCGTCTTTTAACAGCGGTAGGGCCAGATGCTCCAACTTGAGGTCGCATTCCAGCATTTCCTTAGGATTCTCGCCTATCATCAATCGACCCAAACTTTGCAAATTGGGCAAGCCTTCCAGAAACAAAATCCTTTCTATCAGTTTATCGGCATGCTTCATCTCGTCGATGGATTCGTGGTATTCCTTTTCATTCAGTTTTTGAAAGCCCCAATTTTTAAACATCCGGGCGTGCAAAAAATATTGATTGATGGCTGTTAATTCGTTCTCAAGCGCTTTGTTTAAAAATTCGATAACTTTTTTATCGCCTTGCATTTTAAATCTCCCGGGTTTTAGTGATTAGTTGTGCACGTGGGCAGTCTGCAATAGCCGACATGCATTTTTTCGATCCAAAATTTGTGTTATGTCCCTGTTACATTTGCCGCAGTCACCGCCAACGCCGAAACATTTCTGCAACTGTTTCCGCGAGCATAAGCCGCTGTCGATGGCGGCATCGATCTGGCTGTCAGTTACAGCTTTGCAGACACAAATATACATAAGCTAAACCACCCGCCTCCGCTGCACTTCCGCAGGGTCAGCGGTAATTTTACGATAAATTTCGACGCGATCGCCTTCTTTGACCTGAGCATCCAATTTTGCGAGTTTACCGAAAATCCCGACTTTTTGGCTGCCAAGATCTATTTCAGGATACTGCGACAAGACGCCGGACAATTCGATAGCTTCGGCAATGGTACTGCCTTCCGGTACATCCAATCTTAACCACGTTTGCCTATCCGCCTGCGCATAACATACACCCACATTCATAGTTTACGCTCCTTCTTCCAAGACAATGGTTTCAATGATGGTAGCTTCAACAACCTTAGCAGGCGCTTTGCTGTCGACCAGTCGTTTCAGCGCCACCATGAAACCCAGCATAATGAAGCCGCCCGGCGGCAGGGCCATCAGCAAAAAGCCTCTGTATTCTGGAATCAAGGTTGTCTCCAGAAACCGGAAACTTTCACCCAACAGGACAGACGCATTGGCGAATAAGGTACCGGCGGAACTAATCTCCCGCGTGGCTCCTAGTACTACCATTGCTGCAGTAAAACCCACACCCATCATCAAGCCATCCCACATCGACGGCATCACCGGTTGTTTGGAGGCGAAGGCTTCGGCTCGACCCAGAATCACGCAATTGGTGACGATCAGCGGGATAAACAAGCCCAACACCTTGTGCAATTCGTGCATCCAGGCATTCAGAAATATATCCACCAAGGTCACCAAGGCGGCGATCAGCAATACGAAAATCGGGATTCGGATTTCCGAGGGAATCAGATGCCGACTCACCGACACGGCGGCATTGGATGCCACCATTACCACCATCGTCGCCAAACCCATGCCCAAGCCGTTGGTTGCAGTACCCGTGACAGCCAACAAGGGACACAACGCCAGGTTTTGGGTCAGGACTACGTTATTGTCCCATAGGCCGTCGCGGGCGATTTTTCTATATTGTTCTGAAAACAGAATCGAAAGATTCATGATAGTTTCTCCAAAAACTCAGCAAACTTGTTATCGAGCGAGTTTTTATTCCCGCATGCCGCGCCGAGCACCGTAGGGTTTATCGAGAACAGCCCGAAGGGGCGCCGCAAGGAAGCGGCGCGTCGGCGGAGGGGCTGGGAAGCCCCTTCTGCCGACCCTCGATAAACGCTTCGGAGCGCAGGATCGAGGCGGCATCCGGGCCGCCTTTTCTTTGGATACTTTCTTTTGGCGGAGCACAAATTCGTTTGGAACGAATTTGAACAGCCAAAGGGCTGGCCCGTGAGGGCGAAAACCATGGATGGTTTTCGTAGCAAAAGTATCTCGCCTTCGGGTGCGAGAACCCGATTCAACAAAATCCGTCGCGACCGCGACACCTTAAAAATGATTTGCAAATTCCAAACATTCCAAATCCCCTCAAGGAAACTCGACACACCGCCAATTAACCAGCCCCCAACAACTCCGCCTGATGCACCTTATAAAACTCCAAACCCCGCTTTATCGCCTGTACCACCTTGCGCGGCGTAATGGTTGCTCCACTGAACTGATCAAAAGCGCCACCGTCTTTCTTGACCGCCCATTGTTCGACCGTGAGATTGTCCAAGGACTTACCGTTAAACGACAGCACCCATTTGGACTTGGTCACTTCTATCTTGTCGCCTAGGCCCGGTGTTTCGACGTGGGCGATTACTCGTACCCCAAGGATTTCGCCTTTACTGTCGATACCCATCACCAAACTAATCGGTCCGGCATAACCGTCCGGCGCGACAAACTTAAAACACACCGCGTTAAGCGCACCGGCTTTTTTAGCCAGATACACCTCAGTTTGCTCGGCGCCGATATTGGCATCGGCAGACGGCAGCAACACGCTATCTTGCAGCAAATTGTTATCGTAATATTTAGCAGGAACCACTTGCTCCAAATTCGCTTTTAAATCTTCCTGCAAACGCAGTTCAATCACTCCGCGCGTCGCTAAATCGGCGACGCCTAATAAAATCGCTGCCAACAATGCAAAACCGCCCAACACACCCGCCTGATATTGCAATAGCGGTCGCAATTGTTCCAGGTGCGCGGGCTCCAACCACACAGCCAATTTTTGCTTGGTATTACTGAGGGTGCGCAACGCGTACTCAGTATATTGGTTCGCTTTGGGAGTCGATTTAACGGGTTCGGAATTCATCGCCGCTCTCAGGAATTAGAAATATCAAGCGGCTTGCCGTTACGGTAGCGGCCATAGATTCTCGGACGAATGTAATGATCGATCAACGGCGTCACCGCGTTCATCAATAAAATCGCAAAGCCGGTGCCTTCTGGATAGCCACCCCAAGTGCGGATGACGAAGGTCAGCAAGCCGCAGCCGGCGCCAAAAATCACCTGACCTAGCGGTGTATTAGGTGAAGTCACATAGTCGGTAGCAATGAAAAAGGCCACCAACATAACCGCGCCGGAGTTCAAATGCACCCAGGGTCCCATGTAATGCTGACTATCCAGCGTACTGAACACCGTCGCAAGCAGAGTAATACTCAACAAAAACGAGACGGGGACATGCCATTTGATAACACCCTCCCGCATCAACCAAAGTCCACCCGCCAATACTAATAATGAGGAGGTTTCCCCCAGGCTGCCGCGCTCCCAGCCGATAAACGCCAAAAAACCTGAATATTCGGTCAAGCTGCCGGGCAATAAGCGGTTTTGGGAAAACTCGGTCTTAACCCAACCCAATGTCGTCGCCCCAGTTACGCCATCGTAACTCTCTAGGCCGCCAAAAGTGATTGCCAAGCTATCAATCACACCTGGGCCTGTGAACAGCGGCGACACATTGGTCCAGGTTGTCATCTCGATGGGAAAGGAAATCAATAAAGCGACCCTAGCCAACATGGCTGGATTGAACAAATTTTGCCCCAAGCCCCCATAGACATGCTTGCCCAGTATAATCGCCAGCGCCGAGCCGACCACTCCTATCCACCGGGGCGCCCAAGGTGGCAAGGTCATTGCCACCAATAAGCCAGTAACTACCGCCGAGCCATCGCGCAAATAGGGCATGGCTGCCACGCCTTTCATCTTCAGGCACAAGCCTTCAAAAGCCATCGCCGACAACATCGTCACCGCCAGCAAGTACAAAGCCGGCCAGCCGAAAATCAGCACACCGCAGGCAGTCGCCGGTGCCAGGGCAATAATCACCATGCGCATGATTTGATCGACGCGACGGGTCGCCGCAACGTGAGGTCCGCTTATCGGTTTAGTGCTCATACGGTTTCCTCTGCTTCCGCCGTCTGCACCTGTTGGGCAGCCGCCAGACGCGCCGCTCGGGCTTCCTGAGCACGCAAGGCTTCCGCTTCGGCTTCCAGTCTGATGCGCTCCATTCGCTGATTGCGATCTTCGGCTAGACGCCTGGTTTGTTCAGATTTATGCTCGGCCTGTTGGCGTTTGACCAATTCACCGGAAGCGAACTTAAAGTAATGCACCAGCGGAATGTTGGAAGGACAGACATACGAACAGCTGCCACAACTGATGCAGTCTTTTAGCCCTAAATCAACGGCGGCGTCCAATTGATTGGCTTTGATGCGGCTGGCCATTTCCAAGGGCAACAAACCTACGGGGCAAGCAGTTACGCAACTGGAGCAACGAATACAAGGCTGCACCTCTGGCTCGTGAATATCAGCAGCCGTCAAAGCTAAAATGCCATTGCAGGCTTTGACGACCGGTACTTCGGCGATCGGCAATGCGTCACCCATCATTGGTCCGCCCATCACCAATCGCGCCATTTTGGATTTGTCCAAAGCACAGAATGCCAATACTTCCGACATCAAGGTACCGATCGGCACTTCCACGTTGCGGGGTTTGGCCACCGCAGCACCGGAGACCGTCACCACTCGACTAATCAAAGGCTGTCCCAAACAAATTGCTTGGTAAACCGCATAGGCCGTAGCCACGTTATGCACCACCACACCAATGTCGGTGGCCCGGCCATCGGCGGGAATTTCCTGGCCGGTCAGATAACGCAACATTTGCCGATCCCAACCCATCGGGTAGCGAGTCGGCACTTGCGCCACGACGATATTGGCAAAATCCTGACTGGCCAATTGCATGGCCGCGAACGCCTCAGGCTTGTTATCCTCGATACCCACCAAGGCCTTGGGCGCAGCCATACCCCGCAACATTAGCCGGATACCCGCGACGATTTGTTCGGCGCGTTCCTGCATCAAGCGGTCGTCACAAGTCAGATACGGCTCGCACTCGCCGGCATTGATCAGCAAGGTATGAATCTTGTTTTTTCGACCCAAACTAAGTTTGACCGCCGACGGGAATACCGCGCCACCCAAACCCACCACCCCGGCGGCGCCGACGCGTTGGCAGATCTCTTCCGGTTCCAGTACAAAAGGGTCTTCTGGTACGATCAATTCAGCCCATTGCTCTTTACCATCGCTTTCGATGACCACGGTACGGATGGGCAATGCTGACGGATGCGGCGCCGGAAAGTCTTTCACATCGGCAATAACGCCCGATGTTGGTGCATGTACAGGCGCCGAAATGGTGCCCTGACTGTACGCAAGCAATTGTCCTTTCAGTACTTTCTCGCCGACTTTAACCACCGGCTCGGCAGGCTTCCCGACATGCTGCTGCACCGGAATGTACAATTTCTTGGGCAATGGAAAGTCGGTGACGATGTTCAGCGGTGAGGTTTCGGATTTGTGCTCTTCGGCATGGATGCCGCCGCGCAAGCGGGGATTCTCGAACAAGGCGAACATAGTTGTCTCCGTCTCAAGCGGCCAGCGGTTTAGGCCAGCGCCAGTTGCGCAAAGTCACTTCAACAGGGTGCATTTGTAGGCATTCGGTGGGACATACTTCCACGCATTTTTTGCAGCCGATGCATGCATCCGCCACGACAGCGTGGATCTGTTTTGGTGCGCCGACGATGGCATCGGTAGGACAAACTTTAAAGCAGCGAGTGCAGCCGGTACAGGTTTCTTCGCTGACTCGGGCCACTAGCGCTTCTTGATCTTGGGTTTGACTTAAATCGACATCAACCCCCAGGAGCTTGGCAAGTTGCTCGACCAAGGACATGCCGCCTGGCGGACACAAAGTCACAGGGGCAGTGCCGGATACCAGGGCTTCGGCCGCTGGCCGGCAGCCAGGAAAACCACACTGCCCGCATTGCGAGCCAGGCATCAACGCCTCGATGGTTTCTATCAGCGGGTCGGACTCCACCTTCAGATATTTGGCGGCAATCCCCAAAGCCACGCCAAGCAACAATCCTAGTGATGTCAAAATAACAATGGCAGATAAAACGTACATGGTGTGCCTCTTATTTGCTGTAAAGCCCCGCGAAGCCCATAAACGCCAGCGACAAGATACCGGCGGTGATAAATGCGATGGGGGTGCCGGAAAAAAGCGCCGGCACTGCCATGAACGCTAAGCGTTCACGTAGACCGGCGAAGAGCACCATCACCAGGGTAAAACCCATTGCCGAACCAAAGCCAAACAGCAGGCTTTGCACGAAATCGTATTTCTCTTGGATATTTAGCAGCGCCACACCCAAAACCGCGCAATTTGTAGTAATCAGCGGTAAAAAAATCCCCAAAACTTGATACATGATCGGACTGGTTTTGTGGATCACCATCTCGGTAAACTGAACCACTGCGGCAATCACCAGAATAAAACCCAACACCCGTAAAAATCCGATATCGAAGGGTATCAGCAGGCGATGCTCCAGCACCCAACTGGCCGCAGACGCCAAGGTCAATACGAAGGTTGTCGCCAAACCCATGCCCAATGCGGTATCCAGCTTATTGGAAACCCCCATAAAAGGGCATAAACCTAAGAACTTGACCAACACGACATTGTTGACCAAGGCCGTACCCAGTATCAGAAGTAAGTATTCGCTCATGTTTTAGACTCGGTGTTTTGTAACAAGTCAGCATCATTTGTGCCAATGCCGTGAAAGCGCCGAAACACCCAAGTTTTGATAAAAAGCCGAGCGATTTGCTACCCACATCCCTGTCCTAAAAAACACAGAGCCGAAACAACTCGGCTAAATTTTGTCGCAAACCCTACAACACACCGGGATTTTCCGGCGGTAGCTAAGCCAATATGCATATGGCTCTCTAATTGCATGTATTTTTTTAACCCAAGCCCAAAAAAAGACCCGAGAACCATTTGCCATGACAAAATCCACCCCTGACTACCTGCAAGGCCAGATTGAGATTGAAACGGCCGATTTACTATCGCCATCCCTAAATTCGCTAAAAAGCGGAAAGGCCTCTAAAACCCTGCCGTTCTCCCTATTCGTCAAAGCTGTAGAACAGGCGCCAGTCGCTATTTCCATTACCGATAAAAAAGCTAACATCCTTTATATAAATCAAGCCTTCACCGATGTGACTGGCTACAACGCTGCCGAGATTCTCGGTAAAAACGAATCCGAGTTGTCCGACAAATCCACACCCAGACAAATCTATTACGATTTGTGGCACACCATTTCCCGCAAACAGGTTTGGCACGGGCAACTGGTCAATCGGCAAAAAATGGGCCAGCGCTATTTAGCGGATCTGATCATCGCGCCGATGTTCGATGACCGCGGCGCCATCAGTCACTATATAGGGATGCACCGCGACGTTACCCAAGCGCATTACGCAGAGCAGCAGGTCAATAACCAAAAACAGTTAATCGAATCCGTATTGAACGCCTCTCCGGTGGCAATGGCGGTCCTGGATAACGACAAGCGCGTTGTACTGGACAATCAGATGTACAAGATGCTGATCAGCGAGTTAGATAAGAAGGAACCGGCCTTATTTTTCCTCGCTGCTCTGGAACAAGAAATGGGCGATTTGTGGGGCGAGAATATTGACAGGCAACAAGGCTTTGCGAATCGCGAAGTACGGATAGAAAGCGCAGGGATAAAGGGTACGCGCTGGTTTTCCTGTTCGGGTAACTGGTTTATAGAGAACGACGTCTGCGCAGACACTTTCTTTGCCCGCCAATCCAAAGACTATTTGTTGCTGACGATTAACGACATTAGCCCATTGCGCCGCCAACAAGAAAAGCTGCAAATCCAGACGCTTCGCACCATGATGGCCGAAGAAGAACACATACGCAGTATCCGCGAAACCTTGCTGGGGGCGATGCACCAGATTCGCCAGCCCTTAAACCAAATCAACGCGGCGATTCAAATCATGACTCAGCGTAACGATGCCAACAATAGCCCGATACGCGACCTATTGGGTCAAGTGCAAAAAATGGGCGAAGAAACGCTGGCCACCTTGCAGCGCTGTGTGCCGGAAATTCCGGAGTCTGCAGTCGCCCCGGTGAATTTGAATCAGTTGTTGCACGAAGTCATGCTGCTCTATAGCACCAAGTTTCTGGCAAATGGCATCGTTGTGGATTGGCTGCCAAACCCAGTATTGCCAAATATTCTGGGCGCAGAGAACAAGTTACGTATGTTATTCAAACAATTGATAGACAACGCCGTCAACGCAATGAATCGAGCGGGTAGTCAAGAACGTATGATCAAAATCAGCACGACTTTCGAACATGAATGGGTTTGCGTTTCCGTAGCCGATACCGGCCCCGGCATACCCGCCAACCAACGAAGCAAAGTATTTGAGCCGTTTTTTACCACAAATCAAAGTACCGGCGGCGTCCAGGCCGGCATGGGACTGGTCATGAGTAAGGAAATTGTCAATCAGCACAGCGGCATGATAGAAATCGACCCGCAATATACAAGCGGCTGCAGCTTTAAAATCCGCTTTCCGTGTCAAAAAAGCCTAGCCAGGGTAAATATCCATGAGTGATCGTTTATTGCTGGTCGAATCCGAGCTAGATACCTTGTTTCTAGTAAGTCAATTGCTGAATAGCACCCATGACTTACGTACCAAACTAAAGGGCATCCTGGAGATATTACACAAGCGTAACGGCCTGCATTTCGGCATGATCACCCTACGCGGTGTCGATGACGACAGCATGAGCATTTGCGAAATCTATGGTGAAGGCATAGATCGCTCCGTGCGTTACCAACCTGGCGAAGGCCTGGTTGGCGCTATCCTCGACGAAGGCAGCACCATTGTGGTGGAGCGCATCGCCGATGAGCCACGCTTTTTAAGCCGCCTAGGGGTCTACAATCCGGATTTACCGTTTATAGGCTCCCCGCTAGCCATCGAGCAAGGCGAAGTGGTTGGCATTTTGGCCGCACAGCCCTGCAGCTCAACGTTTTTGGGGGAACGCGCCCGTTTCATGGAGATGGTTGCCAACCTGATCGCCCAAAGCGTGAACATGCTCCGGGTGATGGAGCGCAAGCAAAACGAACTGACCAGCGAACGCGACTATTTAAAACAAGCACTGGTCAAAAACTACCGTTTCGAAAATATCATCGGTCATTCCGAGCCGATGTTGAGAGTATTCGACATCATTCGTCAAGTAGCGAAATGGCATACCACCGTACTGATTCGTGGCGAATCCGGCACCGGCAAGGAAGTCGTTGCCAGTTCGATCCACTTCAATTCGGCTTGCGCCAACGGCCCCTTTCTTAAGTTGAATTGCGCCGCGTTGCCCGACACCTTATTGGAATCTGAATTGTTCGGCCATGAGAAAGGCGCTTTCAGCGGCGCGATTGGTCAACGTAAGGGCCGTTTCGAACTGGCGGACAATGGCACACTGTTTCTTGACGAGATTGGCGAGATTTCCGCATCCTTCCAGGCCAAATTATTGCGCGTACTGCAAGAAGGCGAATTCGAGCGCGTCGGCGGCGTCAGAACGCTTAAAGTAAACGTGCGGATTATTGCTGCCACCAACCGCAATCTGGAACAGGAAGTGGCCGAAGGCAATTTCCGCGAGGACTTGTATTATCGTTTGAACGTGATGCCCATCAATATGCCACCACTCCGCGAACGTATCGAGGACATCCCCGAATTGGCCAGCTTTTTGTTAAACCGGATTTCCCGCCAGCAAGGCGGTCGGCCTTTGGAAATCAAGGAAAGCGCGATTCGGATTTTGATGAAACACGAGTGGCCAGGCAACGTCCGCGAATTGGAAAACCGCCTGGAACGCGCGGCGATTATGAGCCAGGAAGGCATTATCGATCGCGAAGTCATTGCCAGCACCGGCCTGGAAAATGAGATCGGCATCAGCCGCACCCCGCAATCCATCAAACATATCGATCTACACGACGAGAATATGGACGAACGAGAGCGGGTGATTGCCGCGTTGGAACAAAGCGGCTGGGTACAAGCGAAGGCGGCTAGATTACTGGACATGACGCCGCGGCAGATCGCCTATCGGATTCAAACCTTGAATATCAACGTAAAGCAGATTTAGGGAACCACCGCGCCCATGGCTCAGAGGCGCTTGCCCCCGCCCTATACAATGCGACTGTATTGAATGCGTTAAAGCTTATCCCCCACTATCTGGTAAATCTGTTCGGTAGCCTGTTCGCCAGTTTGCAACAAACTATCCAGCTCGGCGAGTTGGACTTCGGCAAAGGCTCTGTCCTTCAAACTTGCAGCGTTGATTCGCACATTCAGGGCCGCACTTTTTAATCCGGCGTAAGCCGCCATCACGGCCACACCAGCATCGCTGATCAGGCCCAGATTGCCGTACTCTGCGGCCAGCCGGCTCAACTCGATAGCTTTGGCGCAGGCTTTCGCGCATTCCAGGGGCACCAAAGTGGCATCTCTTAACGCAAGTTGAATTTGCTCGGTGCGCTGGCTTTTCTCTTCGTCAGTGCTTTTCGGTAAGCCGTAACAGGCCATCAATTTGTCAAACACATCGACATCGGCTTTGATCATAGCCATTAAGGTTTGACGCAGGGTTTCGGATTCCGCCAGCAAGACCTGCATCTGCGCTTCCACTGCCGCGTATTTAGGCTTGCCGATGGTCAGGTTACAAACCATGCTGATCAAGGCTGCGGCTTGCGCGCCCATTACCGCCGCCGCACTGCCGCCACCAGGGGTGGCTTGCTTGCTGGCCAACTCGTCCAGAAACGTTTCCACCGATTTATCTTTGATTTCGCTCATCAACTTACCTTATTTTACCGGTGCCAATCAGTCGTTCCATCCGGTCTATCTTTAATCACGATACCAAGCTTATTCAGCTCATCCCGAATAAGATCAGCCAATGCCCAGTCTTTGGATTTTTTGGCCTCAAGTCTTTCTTGAATACGTTCTTGCACCCAATCATCTCCTCCTTTCTCAATAATTTTTACAGAAACAGAGTCAGAGATAGCTACGGAATCAACGACATGATCCAAGGAAACGCGACGCGGGCTTTTTAACCAGTCTCCAGGGTTCTCCTGCAATATCCCTAGTAAGCCACCTAGTTTTTTTAAAACGGTAGCCAAACTAGCTTCTTTTCCAGCGTCATTTCGCTCTCTTGCCTTATTAAGTTCCTTTGCCACATCAAACAAAATTGCTAAAGCAACTGGAGTGTTAAAGTCATCATCCATCGCGCGCTCAAAGCGCCGTAGATACTCGACATCGATAACTTCATCCACGACATCAATATCTTTAAGAGCTGTGTATAGACGTGTTAGTGCAGATACCGCCTCATCGAGCTGTTCAGACGAATAGTTCAAGGGGCTACGGTAATGACTAGATAAGATAAAAAAACGGATAACATCTGGGCGTGGATATTGTTTCAACACCTCACGCACGGTGAAAAAATTACCCAGTGATTTGGACATCTTTTCTTCGTTGACTCTTACAAAGCCGTTATGCATCCAGTAATTAACAAAAGGCTCACCCGTTGCGCCTTCCGACTGGGCGATCTCGTTTTCATGGTGAGGAAATTGTAAGTCCATGCCGCCGCCGTGAATATCAAAATGATTTCCCAGGCAACAGGTGGACATTGCCGAACATTCAATATGCCATCCCGGTCTACCCTGCCCCCATGGCGAATCCCAATAAGGCTCGCCGGGCTTGGCCATTTTCCACAGCACAAAATCCAGTGGGTCACGTTTGGCGGTATCGACATTAACCCGCTCGCCCGCCTGCAAGTCTTCGATATTTTTACCGGACAATTTGCCGTATCCATCAAAGCGATTTACCGCATAAAACACATCGCCATTACTGCCAACATAGGCAAAATCTCGCTCAATTAATGTCGAAATCATTTTAACGATGTCGGTGATTGATTGTGTAGCTTTGGGTTCGATATCCGGCGGCAACACCGACAAAGCCCGTTCGTCTTCGTGCATCGCTTGGATGAAACGCTCGGTTAACGCGGTAAACGCCTCACCATTCTCGTTGGCACGCTGAATAATCTTGTCGTCGATGTCGGTAATGTTTCTTACGTAAGTCAGCTGATACCCAGCATGCCGCAAATAGCGAGCAACAGTGTCAAACACGACCATTACCCGCGCATGGCCGATATGGCAATAGTCGTAAACCGTCATACCGCAGACATACATGCCGACTTTACCCGGCTGTTTAGGGGTGAACTCTTGCTTACTTCTGGTGAGCGTGTTGTAAATTTTCAGCATGACGATGATAAATGGATGCAGCGAAACATCTGGCAATCTATCAAGATTTCGACTTCTCTTTCAAGATAAAAACACATAGAATTCGCGGCTTGCAGCGATATTAAGGAGCTTTTAATGCGCACCCCACTGGTTTACCTGATGCTGTTTTTGTTCTCAACCCTTTCATTTGCAACAGAAAATAAAATGTCCAATACACATAGCAAAGTCAAATTAACTACCTCACTAGGCGATGTCGTCATCCAATTGGAAGACGAAAAAGCGCCGGTTTCCGCCGCCAATTTTCTGGCTTATGTAAAACAAGGATTTTATTCTGGCACCATTTTCCATCGGGTAATTCCAGGCTTCATGGCGCAAGGCGGCGGTTTCGACAGCACGTTTAAACAGAAAGAAACCAATGCGCCCATCAAAAACGAGGCCGAGAACGGCCTAAAAAACAAACGCGGCACCTTGGCGATGGCGCGCACCAACGATCCGCATTCGGCGACTGCACAATTTTTTATCAACTACAAAGATAACTCATTTCTGGACCACACCAGCCCTAGCCCGAGCGGTTGGGGTTATGCGGTATTCGGTGAAGTGATCGAGGGCATGGAAGTCGTGGATAGCATGGCCAAACAAGCGACGGGCAGCCGCGGTCCACATCAGGATGTGCCAAAAACCGACATCGTCATCGAGAAAGCCGAAGTTATCGAATAAGGATTAGCGGCTTCCGCCAGACTCCAGGCGGAAGCCGCTATTGCTAGACGTGAAGCAAGACATACTATTCATATCCGACTTGCATTTAGCTTTCGAGAAACCGGAGATAACCCGGCGTTTCTTAAGCTTCTTGCAGCAGCGCGCCATCGCCGCGAAATCGCTCTACATTCTTGGCGATTTATTCGATGCCTGGATCGGCGATGACGATAATACCCGGCCCATACCGACCATCAAAAAGGCGCTCAAACAACTTACTGATTCGGGCACCGAGATTTTTCTGCTACAGGGCAACCGCGACTTTTTGCTGGGCAAAGGTTTCTGCGAGGAAACCGGCATCCGCTTGTTGGACGAATTTGCCGCCATAGAATTGGGTAGCGAGCGCATCTTGTTGACCCACGGCGATCTACTCTGTAGCGACGATCTGGCTTATCAAGCCTTTAGGCTAAAATCGCACAGCCCGCAATGGCAACGAAATGTACTGTCTAAACCTTTGTGGCTGCGACTGATAGCCGCGCGCTGGTACAGATTCCGTAGTTATTATCACAAACGCGGTAAAACGCTGGACATTATGGATGTCAATCAAGATACCGTTTTTGAATCGCTGCGCACATACGCCTGTGCCACCTTGATTCATGGGCATACGCATCGACCGAAACTGCACGAATTTATGCTCGACGGCAAGCCGGCAAAGCGCTATGTATTGGCGGATTGGAAAGCAGAGGGCGCAGAAGTTTTATGCTGGCGCAACGATAACTTCAAAACAGAGCCTGTCTAAACAAGCAACCGCGACAATGCCAAAACAGCACTAACCGCGCTCAGTCACTATAAATGGTCCAGTAAGGCGTCTATGTATCTCCTATAACCGCAAACTAAGCGGTTCAATCGGCATAGACGTTCCCCTAATCTTTACAATGCGCCTAGCCTGAAGCTAATACCTATCTATTTCCGAACGACTGTTAATTCACGATGTCTCCCGCATTCATGCTAAGTTAGGCTAAACTTTCCAAGCTACGCCAACTAAGGACCCATAAATCCTCCAGCCATGAAAAAACCGACTCTTTATCTCTTGGCGCTATCTACCGGATTATCCGGAATCTCCCTAAGTCATGCCAATGAAAATAACCTCCCAGACATTCTTGACCGCATCAAACCCGGAATCGTAGCCATTGGCACGTATATGCCAACCCGCAATCCGCGCGCGGTTTTCCTAGGCACCGGATTCGCCGTTGCCGATGGCAGAAAAGTAGTCACCAATGCGCACGTCACAGCGAAAAAACTTGATGGTGAACACCTAGAGCGTTATGCGGTTTTTTATCGCCACCAAGAAAAAGAGCAAATGCAAATTGCGGAGCTCGTCGTTACCGATGAAGATCACGATTTGGCCCTACTTAAGCTAGACGGCGGAGCCTTACCGCCCCTAGAAATCGGTGAATCCCCTAGAGTCCGAGAAGGCGAGCAATACGCCTTTACCGGTTACCCGATAGGCATGGTGCTGGGTTTGTACCCAGTCACTCACCGGAGCATCATCGCCGCCATTTCGCCCAATGCCATACCGGCCATAGCTACTCGCCAGCTCAATGTCAACATGCTGAAGCGGCTGCAGACCCCTTTCAATATCTTTCAATTAGACGCCACCGCTTATCCAGGCAATAGCGGTAGCCCCTTATACAATATAAATTCCGGAAAAGTTATTGGTATCATTAACAAGGTATTTGTGCAGGGTAGTAAAGAAAATGCGATATCCAATCCCAGCGGGATTACCTACGCCATACCCGCTGAACATATCAAGACGCTTCTAAACGAGAATATCGTCAAATAGTTATTAGTCAGGAGCTAAGCGGTAGCCTTATATGATAAGAATTTTTCGACATTACATTTCCACCGCCTATCTGTGGTTGCTTATGGCGGAGTCGCTAGTGTTTTATTTAGCAATGTATTGCGGCGCGGGCCTGCGATTTTTACACACAGCGTCCTGGTATTCCCAATCCGAGCTTGCAGCTTCAGCCGCGGTTTTTTCTATTGTGTTCATTGCCAGCTGCTCCGGCTTGGGCTTGTACCGAAAAACACTGGATAAAGAAGAATACAATATTCTACAGCGCATCAGTTTTAGCTTTGCTGTTGCGGTTTTTATTCTGGCCTTCATTTACTACATCATCCCGGACTTGATGCTCGCGCGTAGCGTTTTAATTTCGGCGATTATTTTTTCATTTGTAGGTTTATTGCTAACGCGCTATTTGTTTTACCGCTTCGTTAATCTGGATAATTTAAAACGCCGGGTATTGGTGGTGGGTTGCGGGCAAAGAGCGGGCGAGCTTAGTGTCGTTAACTCCAGCTACATTTACAAAGGCTTTGAAATTGTCGGCTACATCACCCTGGAGGACGAACCGCTAAGTGTCCCTCACGCGATAGCCCTGAATGAAAAAATCAGGTTAACGGACATTGTTGAGGCAGCCAACGTCGATGAAATAGTCATTGCTGTCGATGATAGGCGCAAAAAGTTGCCAGTCGAAGAACTGCTTGACATCAAAATGTCCGGCGCCCTAATCATGGACCTACAAACCTTCTATGAGCGAGAACAACGTCTGGTTTTTCTCGAGGCGTTGAGCCCAAGTTGGCTGATGTTCTCCGATGGTTTTGTCAGTGGCGGATTACGCCCCATCGTAAAGCGCAGTTTCGACATAGTAGCCAGCCTATTGTTGCTTTCCGTTAGTTGGTGGCTGATGATCCTCACGATGCTGGCAATCTATATCGAAAGCGGCTTCGGTGCGCCGGTTTTCTACCGGCAAAAGCGCGTCGGCTACCGAGATGTTCCTTTCGACGTCATCAAATTTCGCAGCATGCGTATCGATGCTGAAAAAAATGGCGCGCAATGGGCGAGCCAAACCGATGATCGCGTCACTCGCGTCGGCAAAGTGATTCGTAAATATCGGATAGACGAGTTGCCGCAACTGCTAAATGTATTGAAGGGTGACATGAGCTTTGTAGGCCCCCGTCCAGAGAGGCCTGAATTCGTCAAAGGTTTTGAAGAAAATATTCCATACTATAAAGAAAGACATAGGGTAAAGCCCGGCATAACCGGCTGGGCGCAACTCTGTTATCCCTACGGCGCAAGCGAATACGATACCCGACAAAAACTGCAGTTCGATTTGTATTACGTCAAAAACTACAGTCTCTTTCTGGATTTGACGATCATGCTCAGTACTGTGGAAGTGATCTTGTGGGGGAAAGGAGCGAGGTAATTCCTCCTGTGAAGAGAGGCGGGGGATATTACGAAAGCACTCTTTTAAGTACTTGGAACGATTATTATCCCGATGGCTTATATGGGGGCTATGGATTGCTGCAAAAAGTCGAGTGATCAAAAGAGTTTTGGCGGTGCAACCAAGCTGCACCGACTAATACCGACAATCCGGATGAGTTTACCCTTAGACTTTCTTAAGGCTAGTGAATCCACTGCACAGCTTGGCTGGTTTAGGGTTGAAAAAGACAATCTAGGGCTATTAGACGAGGATCATCCTCGGCCCTCATTAAAGTGACTTTTTGACGCTAAGGAACCTCTGATTAACGCAACCTTTCAATAAAGGAATATTTGCACGCCATTGATTTTATTAAAATTTAAATTCGAGATACCGAATTAATCAGAAGTTTCCTAATCACACAAACGCTTTATCATGCAGGCTAACTAGCCAATCTGTAAGCTGTTTAATTTTTTTGCTCAGTAACTATTGAAAACCAACCATATTTTTATTGAATCTATAGGGACTTTAGTGATGCTCTTCAGTATTCAGTATTCAGTACGCTATATCGGCGCTAAAAAGCGCTGCAGTTTCTAGCAAAATACAATTAATTGAAAAAATTTTTGGAAATTTATTTATATTTATAACCAGATACTGTGGCGTAATACGGATTTAAACTCAACCGAAAATCTATAATCAACTAAATATATTGTTTAACCAAATATTTTATAGCTTTCATTAAAATAATTTAGTTATGCAAAACAAAAAATAGGTTAAATGAATTTAATTATGTTTCCTAGCAAAGCCACTATAATTTTTATACTTTCAATCCTTGTTTTCACGCCGGCATTCGCCAGCCCAAGCAACGAACTCAATGCAGTGGGAGCATTAGGTAGAATAGAACCTAGATCGCGAGTAATTAGAGTATCCCATAATGCCGGCGCAGAGGGAGTAAACCTACAACAGTTGTTCGTAAATGAAGGCAACGAAATTAGCAAAGGAGAAACATTAGCATTCCTAGCTGATCATGATAAAAAACAAGCTGATGTCGAGGCAGCAAACGCGAGCATTTTGGCCCTAAATGCTAAGTTGGCTTCCGAAAGAATTAACTTAACTTATGCAGAAAAGGAGTTTCAGCGTTACCAATCATTAGCACCCAGTTTTTCCGCGAGTCGCTCCCTAATTGATGCTAAGCAATTAGCATTTCAACAATCACAAGCAATCGTTCGACAACTTAAAGCAGAGATAGCCACCGCACAAGCAAATAAAAAAATCGCTGAAGAGGAGCTAAAAAATACCGTTATTTTGGCCCCGTTGAGCGGGACAATTTTGAAAATTCACACCTGGCAAGGCGAGAGAATTAGAGACGAGGGCCTGTTAGAAATGGCTGATTTATCTCAACTGGATGTGGTGGCGGAAATCTACGAATCCGACCTCCCCAAAATCAGAGTGGCCCAGAAAGCTGACATCAAACTCAACGGCGTCGAAGCCTCTTACAGCGCGATTGTCCGAGAAATCGGCTTCCAAGTTAGAAAAAACGATCAAAATGACACGGACCCGCTCGCTGACCGCGACAACCGAATAATAGAGGTACGTTTGACACTCGATGACCGAGCTGTTAACGATTTACGACATCAAATATACCGTCAAGTCCAAGTGCGGATATTGATGTGAACCCTTTCTCCGAATTTTATTTTGCCGGGCGACTCGCCGGCAGACAACTAATACACGAACCGCCAAAACTCATTGCTGCTATCAGTGGCGTACTGTTCGCATGCGTACTGGTGTTTATGCAACTCGGCTTTAAAGATTCGCTTTATGCTAGCGCTGCATCCGCTCCGATGAATTTAGATGGCGACTTATTCGTTCTGCACAAACAAACCGAAGCAATGTGGCGACCTGTGCAATTTGACCGTAGCGAATTAATGCGAACTTTAGGCCACTCTGAAGTGATGGTGGCATATCCCTTATACCTATCTTTGGGGCAGTTTAAAAACATTCAAACTCATATTAAACGAACTTTAATGGTTTACGGTTTCGACCCGGACGCCCAGTTAATGTCGCTGGAAGAAGTTAAAGCCCAAAGCAAACAGCTATTGCTCAAAGATACCGCGATATTCGACGAATCATCTCGCCCTGAGTTTGGGCCTATGCGGCAACTTCTGAAAGAAAACAATAGCGTTACTGAAATCAACGACTACAAAATTAAATTCGTCGGACTTTTCCATCTTGGAGTGTCTTTTGCTGCGGATGGAAACGTGGTCACTAGCGATCTAAATTTTTTAAGAATATTCCCCAACCGAAGCGCCGAAAAAATCGATCTGGGAGTGGTACGGCTAAAAGCCGATGCTGATATCCAGCGAGTAAAGTCAGACTTACGTGGTCGCCTGAATGAATATGTCAATATATTTACTTACAAAGAATTAGTGGCATATGAAAAAGGCTACTGGTCAAATACGGCGCCTATCGGTTTTATTTTTGGATTTGGTACTGTCATGGGCCTGGTTGTCGGCATGGTAATCGTGTATCAAATCTTATTCACTGACATTACCAATCATTTAAATGAATTTGCAACGCTTAAAGCTATGGGATACAGACACGGTTATTTCGTTAAGGTCGTGTTTTCCTCAGCGTTTTATCTTGCATTGCTAGGCTTTGTGCCAGGTTATTTTCTTTCCGTCAGCCTTTATCAATTAGCGGAATCGCAGACCTCTATCCCTATGCCCATGACAACCGATAGAGCCATTACCGTATTCGCTTTTATATTATCCATGTGTGCGACGGCTGGCTTACTTGCCGTTCGCCGTTTGAAAGCTGCTAATCCGGCTGATATGTTCTGATGCAATCGATTATCGATGTCCAAAATCTGAGTTTCAGTTATGGGGTCGGAGAACTAAAAAGGCCTGTGCTTAAAAATATAGATCTAAGCATTGGCGAAGGGGAGATTGTCATCATGACAGGCCCTTCCGGTTCTGGGAAGACGACTTTTTTAACCATCATCGGTGGTCTTCGCCAGGCTAATGATGGCGCTGTTACAGTTTTGGGGCAGCAACTTGTCAACAGTAACGAAAAGTCCAAGGTCAAGATACGCCGGCAAATCGGTTATATTTTTCAACAACACAATTTGCTGAAGTCCCTATCTGCTTTGCAGAACGTTGGAATGTCCCTTGAACTGCAACAGGGAATGAGCGAGAAGCAACGCTTAAAACTCTCGGCTGAGATATTGGGGGCGGTGGGTCTAGCGGATAGATTACACTATAAGCCAGAGCAGTTATCGGGGGGACAACGCCAGCGCGTCTCTATTGCTCGCGCCTTAGTCGGCAAGCCAAAGATTATTCTAGCCGACGAACCAACAGCCTCGCTCGACAAACAAAGCGGCCTTGAGGCCGTCAACATTCTGAAACGACTTGCCAAAGAATCAAATACAACTATTGTGCTCGTCACGCACGACTATCGTATTCTGGATATTGCTGACCGAATCATAGAGCTTGAAGACGGGATTATCAAAAGCAATCCGCAAGCATAGGGCATCCCAAAAATCAGCAATTCCCAACACCGACGCTGAATGACAGCCTTTCGAATACCTTACAAAAAGATCAAATTGAGGAATAACAAATGCGAAAAATTAATCTGCTTCAAATACTGATATTTTTGATTTTATTTTCCATCATTTCAGTTTGCACCCTTATCACCACACCCCTGTTATTCGACCATTTCGGACTGGGTGATTTTCGTGGCGTCATCTTATTTATTACCGGATTTATTGTTTTTTATATTTTTGCACTTTTAACGTTTCGGGCATTTCTTTGGGCAACGCCGCTACAAGCCGGCGAAATCGCTAAAGATAGTCGGCAGGAGTTTGTTTACCATGTTTATCTGCTGTTTTTCCTGATCATTTTTTATCCTATTATGCGCAGCGGCGCAGTACCGCTACCCATAATGCGCTTGGTCTACCAGGCGTTAGGGGCCAAGCTTGGCGACAATACTTATAGCTCTGGCATTATCCTCGACCCGCAGTTTGTCCAAGTGGGCGCTAATTCGCTGATCGGCCAATATGCTTTGCTCGTGCCTCACGCGCTGGAAAACGAACGCTTGGGGCACTACCCGATCAGCATTGGCAACAATGTCACCATCGGTGCACACGCCGTTGTTTTAGCGGGTTGCACGATCGAAGACAATGCCTTAGTGGCGACAGGAGCCGTAGTAACCAAAGGTACTCACATTGCTAATGGGGAAGTTTGGGGGGGCGTCCCTGCAAAAAAGCTACGCGGGGGCATAAATGAATAAGTCACTGATAGGTTTACGCGAAGCGCCTTGCCCGCCGGTATATTCCGGCACGGCGGAAAGCGTTAAAAAACTTATAGCCTATCTTATTAACGCTGGCGCTCAAGCGCCATCATGGTACAACTGCCAGCCTTGGAAGTTCGCAGCCACAGACAACGCGATAGACATAATCTTAGACTGCTCCAGGGATCAATCTTTTTACGACTGGGGCCATTTCAATTCCTTGCTGGCCTGTGGCGCAGCATTAAAAAACATACAATTAGCGGCAAAATGCAGGGGCATCCAAACTTTTACCCATTTTTCCCCCAACGCAGCCGATCAAGCGATAGTCGCCCGCATCGGATTAACCTTTGAAAACCCATCCCCACCCCATGCGATAGACCTAGCGACCGAGCAGTGCATTTGGACTAGGCACACCAATACCCTATTGTTTGAAAATACACCTTTAGCAAACAACGAATGGAACAGCCTAATAACGTCAATTAACAGTGACTCGGGGCTATCACTGCATTTACTAAGCAGCGCAGCAGACAAGGAAAAAGTCTTCTCGGCGGCAGCCTGCGCTGAACAGCTTCGTTTCTCAAGACGTGAGTTACATGAACAACTGCACAGAATGATCCGCTGGAATGATCAACAAGCCCGGGCGGATAAAACCGGCTACACATTACCCAGCATGGGTGCCTGCGGGTTTGGCAAAAGTTTTTTCCGCATTACCAAGCCATGGAAAATGATGCAATTGATGAATTGTTTCGGTGCCTACAAGAATCAGGCTCAACGTGCGTGCCAGGGTTTAACCCATTGCGCGGCGATTGGCCTACTGACAGTGAAGGGCCAAACCTCACAGGATTTACTTAGCGGCGGAGTGGCATTGCAGGATATTTGGCTTAAAACCACAGCGTTAGGTCTGGATTTGCAAGCCCATAACGCCATTCTGCAGTTTTACTGGGCCTGGCGGCTGGGTGGAGCAAAACTGTATAGTGTTAAGGAACAGCAGATACTGGAAACTGCCTTTCAATTATTAGCGGAATCTTTCCCCAGCATTAACTTTGACAACGGCGAAATGGGGGTTTTCCTGTTTAGAGTGGGCCGTGGGCCATCCGTACACGGTTACACACTTAGGCAAGACTCAACCTATTCCACCTAAACCAGACCCCATCAATTAGAAATAGTTAGCGGGCCAAAACAAAACGGCCCTATCCATTTCTGGATAGAGCCGTCAGCGGTAAAACTTTGTAGCAGATTAAGCTTGGAACGCGCCTTGGTTGCTACGGCGTTTTCCAGCAAAGCCAGCAGCCAGCAAGCCCATACCAACCAGACCAATTACAGAAGGCTCTGGTACAGTTGTGATAGGTCCGATTGACAAGTCAACAGCAACTTGCGCGCCGTTAATATTCAATCTAGATTGCAGCGCTCCCAAATTGCTCATGTTTACGTTGCCGCTACTACCGCACTCAACACTCAAAATCGGGCCAAAGCTGGTTCCGCAAAGTGCAGCGTTTTCCAAGTCTGCAAAATTGATTACTTCAGTACCTGGGCTTGTAGTTACAAGTCTAACTCTAGTGAAAGTGTTTTCGTCGGTGTAAGCTTCGATAGTAAAATCAAACTGTGTCAAATCTAAAGATAATACTGTGTAGCTAAATTTACTGCCTAAATCATACGCATTCAATCCCAAACCGAAGCCGCCTGCCACGCTAAGATCCTGAATGCCAGCTTGACCATTCCATTGCACCAAGCCTTCGCCACCACTCCCGTTGTCATTACTGAAGTTCAGAACACCGCTGTTGATATCTAATGATACAGCGTTGTTGGGCCCGGGGTTGGTGTCAGTAATCAAACTAACGGATATATCCCGAAAACCGCCGATGATAGAAGCAATGTTATTTTGCGTGGCGGTTACAGCAGTACTATCCGCTGTGTTGTCTTCTACAAAACCTACTTCTGTAAACAAGTCTACGAAAGCAGCTTCTGCGTTAACGCTGAATGCTAAGGCTGCAGCGCCCAGTACTGATAATTTTTTGTTCATGATTGATCTCCGTTAAAAAAGTTTGTGATTCAAGATATTTCACAATTACATTAGCCAGTAGCGTGCCATATATTTTTTTTTTAAACAAAAACATATACTTATTAATTAAGAGACTATTTAAAACCCAGAAAAATTGCGAAGTTGTAAAATTATCCGACAGTCAATTTAGGACGCCTTATTCTCCAGACACCTAGACATAGGCTCACTGCAGAGCAGTCTCAATAGAAAATAACTCTAAATTCAATGCATTAGGCCTGCTTTAAAGCAGAAAAGCGGATATTGATGGTGTAAAAAAAACCGTCACTGCCGAAAATGCCGAGGAGGGCTTGCCTGTCAGATACATCAGTGCAAGCACCGGATGCTGTAAATTTGAGGGGTGATGGGTATCAATGCTGAGCAGGGTTCTGGCTGAGTCGTTTGTTTTCGGCGTTGCCTGTAGCATCAACTTTAAGCATTAGGATGAATTCGTGAAGGCGTCTTTACCGTCGGCAGCCGTTTAGAACGCCACAAAACTAATTTTAGACCTGCTTAATCAAATCGCAGTTTAAAAACAAGGTCTGAGTTACAACCTATCCGCCAACAAGCGGATCGGATGCACCAATTTCCGCGCGGTCTCGGCGCGTTCAGCATTAAGATAAAACGCGCAGCTGAAATTGCTGCTGACGACCACATCGGCACCTGAGCCTTCGATGGCTTGACGCTTGGCGTTGCGCAGTTGCTGGGCGTTTTCTGGGTGGCTGAGCATGTAGCTGCCGCCGGCACCGCAACACAATTGATTGTCCGGCAAGGCTTCGATATTCAATCCAGGGATTTTCCGCAGCAGCTCGGAAACCCAGCGACCGTTTTTCAACACATTGCGCTGGCTGCAGGGCTCGTGGACCGCCACGTTTAAATTGGAGGCGGCGGGCTCTAGGTTGTCCGGCCAATGCGCCACTAAAAATTCGTTGATGTCTTGCAAGCGCTTGCCGAACCAACCGGCGGTTTCGCTATCGTCGCCTTGATATTCAGTCAGCATGGCGCCGCAACCGCTGGCGACGTAGATCACCGCATCCACTTCCAGTTGGTAAAACGCTGCGATATTTTTATCTTTTAAGGCTTGCGCGGAATAGCCGTGGTGCTGATGAATCGCCCCGCAACAACCCTGCCCTTCCGGCACCACCACTTCATAGCCTATGGTATTGAGTAATTTGATGGCGGCGCGTTGGGTGGCGCGGTCGAAATGTTCGGCCAGACAACCGGTAAACAAGGCCACTCGTCCGCGCTGGCGTTGGCGTCTGCCGACCGGATAAATCCCGGCCAAACTGCCCAAGGCCGGCTCGTTGAGCAAACTTTCTGCGGTCGACAATTTTAATTTGCGCAGCAAGCCGCTGGCTCGCAGGGGTTTTCGCAAACCCGAGCGTAAATACAAGGACATCAAGGGCAGCAGCATGCGCCGGCGGCGTTTATGCTCGATAAGATGCAGGGCTAGTTTGGCTATCCAGGACCGCGAAGCGGTTTGCTGGAGTTTGGCTCTGGCCTGATCGAACAGAGAACCGTAGCTCATCCGGCTGGAACAGGCGGTTTCGCAGGCCCGGCATTGCAAACAATTGTCCAGGTGTTCGCGCTCTTCTGCGCTAATCGGCACATCTTCCACTAAGACTTTGCTGATGGTGCGGATGCGTTGGCGGGGGGTTTCTGCGTCTATTTCGAACAGACGAAAAGTGGGACAACTACTGACACACATGCCGCAGCGCATGCATTCGCTGGCTTCCGGGATATACGGACCGCTGGGCGCAGGCGCTTCCGAGCCGTTGTCGCCGGTAAATTCCCCGATGCTGTAATCCATAATATCGAACATATCAGCCCTCCATCATTTTTGTGTAAGCCCGGCGTAACAATTCCATTTCAGCGGGCGGACGACCGCGTAACTCCGGCAGCGTGCGCATCTGGCAGCCCAAGCTCTGCATTAAGTGATGCGGCGGGTCCAATAGTTTGAAGCGGGCCATATAGACTGTAACGACCCCTTGGGGCGTATCGACATATTCTTTGTAACCCGCCTCTGCCTGTAATAAATCGTTATCCAACTGCAAGTGCCGATTCATGGCGCTAACCAGCGTGGCCGGATGAAAAGTAATTTTGCCTTCGCTAACCGTCGCGTCTTCATCATAGGCGCTGGACAGCGGCGGCAACGGTTGCGGGAAACACACGCTACCGCTAGCCTGCTGCGCGAACATGGTCAAGGCGCTGATATCGCCTTTGTACATCAACAATAATCTATGGCTGACAAACGCTTCCGGTACTGCACTATTCATCGACTACCCGGCGGCACAATCGTCCCAAAGTGTCTTAAAGCTACTATCCAAACGCGACAGCCGACTATTGATCTGGTCTAACAAGGGATAATGCGGAAAGCGCGCTTGATTGCCTTCGCGATACCATTGCTCCATCGCTTCAGTGAGTTGGGTTCGTTCGCTGAAACAATCGGCAATCTGCTGTTTCAGCCAACTAATACTGCTTTGCGGTGCTAATTCGGCCACGCGATAGCGCAAACCATTGTTAAAAATCCGCACGCCACCACCTTGAGCGGCGGTGTGATACAAAGCGTCTTGATCGACAATTTCCACGCCGGCCAGATAATCGATGCCAAACTCGTGTAGCTGCGGCAGCCATGGCACGGTAGGCCCCATCAATACGGTTTTGGCGTGACTGGATAGCTCTGCCAAACGCGGAAAGGTTTTATTGGGAATACTGCTGGCTGTGAGAAACACCCAGTCGGCTTGCGGCAATAAAAATTCGCACGCCGAATCAGGCAAATCGGCGGGCGTCGGCTGTCGTTCCAATATTGTCAGCCGCATTAAGTCCTGGTAGCGTTCGATCCCCGGATAGCGGCCAATAACCACGACGCTTTTACCGTGTAATTGCGGCAAAAAATAATCGAACACGGCCAGATTGGCATGCTCGTCATGACACTCTAAAACTACTGACTCAGGCAAGGGCCGGGCGTTGATGCAGCTATTAATTGCCGCCATTGCCACGGTGGCTTTATAAGGCTCCCACTCGGTAATCCAGGCGGCCAGGTCGGTGACCGGCTTGCCGACCAGCGTCCCCGACCAAGGTAAGGTGCGCGTATGCAAACCTGGACTCATCGCCAAGCCAGCGGTTGCCCGACCATGGCTCTGGCAAACAGTCCACACTAAACCTATCATCAGGTTGTCCACCACAGCATCGCTACTGCAATAATCCAGTAGCAATTCGTACAATCGTTTTGGGTTAGCCATAGCCCCCCCTTATTGTGGGATGTCTAGCAATTTTGCTTCGGTTTTTATATTGTCTTGCTGCCCCCAGGCGTTGATGGCTTCGACAAACCATTGCTTTTTGGTGGGGTGCGGCTGCACAACATCGTATTCGGCATAAAAACTGCCGTCGCCATGAAACTTGATCTGGCCGATGCGCTGCTTGGCAGCGCTGTACCAATAGCCGACCAAATCCTGGGTTTGGGTAAACGGATCAGTCACCAAGCTGAATTCTGCAGTATCGAATTTTGGCAAACTGAGTTCGGTTTGCACGGGAAAACCCAGCTTGACGATATTCTCAGTCATGCGCTGGCAGACTGTCTCACCGAAAACCCGCCTCGCAGCGACATGCTCCGCTAACTGCTCGGTACTCATGCGGCGTCCTCCATCACGGCATCGGCCAAATCCATAATCACCGACGCGCCGGAGAGATCTTCAGGGTCGAGGGCTCTCATCAGCACCAGAATCGACTGGGCTTCGGCATCTAATTGCCGCCTTAGCTTGATAAATGCCAGCGCTTTCAGACTATACAGATAAAAAAGCGCCACTTCACTGGTATACATATCCCACTGTGCCAACTCCCGTCCCAATTGCCGATAATCCGCCGGAAAGCCGCCCTGCCGAGCCGATTCCGTCAGCGCAGCCATCACTTCACATTCGGCTTCCAGCAGGCGGCCTTGATAAAAATAGAACTTATACAAAGCAAAATAGGTTTGCAGACAAGTACCATCCAGGGCTTGCGCCTGCCGGAAATACTTCTCCGCCAAAGGCTTGTCGGCATGACTGGCAGCCACTGCCATTTGTAGCAACCTATTTACTTCTTCCGGCACATCCGGACTGAATAAAACCCGTTCTTCAAAAAAACCAAGCTGACTCATGATTTACCAAACCTCAGCCGGCGCGATGAGAGATTCGACCGGCGCACCGCCTAACAGATGCTGTTCGATAATCGTGGTTACATCTGCTTTGCTAACTTTGCCGTACATAATGCCTTCCGGATAGACCAGCACACTCGGTCCGAGCATGCAGGGACCCATACAACCGGTGTTGGTTAAACCGATTTTCTCGAACAAATTCCGCGCTTGGATTTGGTTCATAAACTCGTTCATCACATCGGCGCAGCCGCTGGCACTACAGGAGCCGCGTGGATGGCCTTGCGGACGAGCTTGTGTACAGACGAATACGTGTTTATCGGGACGAGGCATAGTAAGTATCCTTATTTAGTTCGCTTTAAATGAGGTGTCGCTATCGCGACGGAGTATTTAATGTCGGTTCCCGCACCGACAAGCGGGATACTTTTCTTTGTTTGGCCAAAGAAAAGTATCCAAAAGAAAAGCCACCCGGATTTCGCCCTGATCCTGCGCTTCTCGTTTTTTGCAGGGGTTGGCGAAAGGGGCTTCCTGCCCCTTCGCCAACGAGCGGCATCCCTGCCGCTCCCCTCCGGGCTAATCCCGCCAAAAACTGCGATGCTCGGGGTCGAAATACGGGACAACAACCCTCCACTAGGAAACAGTTTCTCAATTAGAAAAAATCAATCGAACCCAGCCACACAGAAACGGTGTTCCCCCTATGCCGCGCCGAGCACCGTAGCGTTTTTCGAGAATAGCCCGAAGGGGCACCGCAGGGATGCGGTGCGTCGGCGGAGGGGCTGGGAAGCCCCTTCTGCCGACCCTCGAAAAACGCTGCGGCGCGCAGGATCAAAGCGGCATCGGGGTGGCCTTTCTTTTGGTGACTTTTCTTTGGCCAAACAAAGAAAAGTTACTCGGCTGTCGGGCCGAGACCCGACATTAAAACCAGCCGTCGCGCCAGCGACACATTATTTAGAATCCGCGTGGCACAAAAACCGTGCCCACCCTACGCAACTTAAAAGCTAAAAAATTAAGCCGCCGCCTTATGCTCATGCGTAAAACAATCCTTAGGACAAACCTTAGAGCACGCCTCACACCCAATACAATCAGCCGCGTTCTTCAAGCTCATTACCATGGTGTTGTCGTCATCGTCTTCAAAGTCGCCGTAGTCGTCACCGAAGTCTTCGGCTGACAATGTCTCGTCTTTTTCAACTAAATCGAATACATCACGCGGACAGACCTTGAAACACCGACCGCAACCGATACAGGTGCGTTGGTTGATGTCGGTAACGTAGGAAGGCGTCCAGACTGTGCCACCATAGGTAATACCTGTTACAAATTCGCTCATAATCGCCTCCTATGCCGTTTCGCTGCTGGCAGCCAAGAATTTCTTGTTGGCTTCGTCCCAGGCTTTGCAAGCGTCGTAAGTCGCCTGCGCAATGCCCATCAGTTCGCTGTAGGCATCAGGCAGTCGATCTTCGATCAAATCGTGAAGGACCGAAGCTGCCTCGCTAGCGATACGTTTGGCTTTCTTGACGTCTTTTTCCAATTTTTTAAGTTCTTCGTCGCTCATCACTCACCTCAAGCTTCGGCTACTTCTCTATAGGTTGTAATCAAGCCCAGGGCTTTTTCGATCGTCGCATCGGTTTTAGATGCCAGATCTTCCAAGCTGGGAAACCCAAAGCGATGCACGTCGCGCAATACTTTATCCACCACGATTAATTTACCGACTAGCACCAAAGCCCGGCCGAAACCTTCGTGGGTGATATTGATCACAGGCACAGCCATTAAACCGCCTTTTTTCTCTATCAGCGAGGCGATGGAGTTGTAATAGGCTTTAACGCGCGCCAAGGTAATTTCGTCGGGATCGCCGATAATCGGAATCTCGCGTTTACGTTCTTTGGTCATCACCAAAGGATCGATGATTTTTTCTTCCGACCATCCTTCGTAGGTATCGTAGGTATCGAGTGCGCGCAATTGTTTGACCATCTCGACAACGATATCCGCTGTCATGAAGGGGTCGCCGGCTTCGACGACTAATGCGGGTTGGGCCATGGTGGTTCTCCTAATTTAGTGTTTAATCAATTTGAATACTTTTAATCACGCTGGGTTAAACCCCGTATGCCGCGCCGAGCACCGTAGCGTTTATCGAGATCAGCCCGAAGGGGTGCGGCATGGATGCCGCACGTCGGCGGAGGGGCTGGGAAGCCCCTTCTGCCGACCCTCGATAAACGCTACGGCGCGCAGGGTGAAAGCGGCATTTCGGGTGTCGTTTCTTTTGGATACTTTTCTTTGGACAAGCAAAGAAAAGTATCGCGGTTGTCGGTCCGCGAACCGACATCAAAATTATTCGTCGCGACAGCGACACAAAAATTCGGCGATTAAATAACCGCAATAAAATCATTCATCCCAACCCTCCTCTTCCATGGCGTTAAAGCGCTCCGGACTCGGGCCTTTGTGTTGGTTGATGGCTTTCGCCAGCCAACTGGCAGGACCGGCTTTCATTTCGGCTTGTAAGTCCGAGATCAAACCTTTAATCGTGCTGCCTTCGCTAACTTTCATGGGTTGGATGCCATGAGACAGGATTTGATTAACCGCCGAGGCTCCGATGGCGAGGCAATAAACCGCCGAGCAACCCTCCAGTAAATTAATCTTCACCGACAATTTGTCTTCGTTGCCATCCTGCGCCAGTTCCCCAAATTGGGCAGCTTCCAGCAATTCCGACTGCTCGGGATCGACTGCGTAAACGGCAAACGATTTGGCAGAGCCAAAATGCTGATCCACATGAGCCATGTCGGTAGTGGCAAAAGCGACTTTAATAGCGGTTTCCATGGAAATCCTCTGTTCGTTTGTATTCAAAACGTGTATGCGACGTGTTAATGACATGACGGCGAGCAGGCTTGACGTTCGGATTCGGGTTTTTGCGCATACGGCGAGTAATACGGCTCGATCTCTTCGTGGGCAAAATTGATCACCAGATTGGCTAAATCAAACAGGGTTTGTCGCGTGCCGCGATAACCAATCCACGTTTTTTGATAGCCGCCGATGATGTCGTAAAGCGGAAAGCCGATGCGTAGAATGGGGATGCCCAGTCGTTCGGCACTGGATACTGCATGAGAATTACCGATCAGCAATTGCGCTTTTCGCTCTTTCGCCATCACTTCCAGATCTTCCAGGTCACCGATCTTGATGCTTTCCACCGGCGCGGTCGCCAGCACCGGGGTGTTGCCGGCGCAGATTGCAGTGACCACTTCAGCGCCCATGCCTTGCACTAAATGAATCAGGGCATTGAGCTGATCGGGGTCGGCAGCGATAGCGACGCGAAGCTGACCGAGCATGAAATGCGTATCCAGCATCGCGTCCTGTAATTGCGCGCGCTGCCGTTCTATTTTTTGCGGCACCGGCATTTCGCTAATCTCAGCTAAGGCGTGGATCAAGGCATCGTTGGCTTGCAAGCCATAGAGATGATCGAAATAATGACTGGGCACGCCGGTTTTTTCCTCCAGCAACTCGCCGGATTTTCGCAGCGAAGCGCCGATTATCAAACTGGCTCGAGCTTCGCCCAGGGTTGCCAATTCCGAGACTGGCGTACCGCCGATCGTTACCGGCGAAAAGTCATCGTCGGTTAAGCTGCCATCCAGCGAGTCGGATAAGTCCGGCACCAGCACCGGCCGTAAATTGAATTGCTCGATCAAATCGCGCAAGGCTTCCAGATCGCCCGGCGTCAACATCGGGCTAACCAAACAATTGACTTGCCGTTGGCGACTACCGGGTTTAGTCCCGGCACTGGTCGCGTCGGGCACTAAGGCCTTGACGATTTCGTAAATAGTTGCAGCGTAACCGGTTTCCACACAGCCGGTAAAATCGGGGGTATTGACTGCCACAACCGCGACATGGTCGTATTCCGGATAACGTTCACGAAACTCACGAACATTACGATGCACGTCGCAGCCTTGGGTTTCCGCCAAACCGGTGGTCAACACTGCTATCAAAGCTGGGTTGGATTTTTCGGCAATGGCTTTGATGCCTTCGATGACATTTTCGTCCGCACCCAACACCGAGCTGGCTTGATCCATCGCCGTAGTTTGCAAGGGAATGGGTTCGCGAAAGTGCCTGACAAAAAACACCTTGGCAAACGCGGTACAACCTTGCGAGCCATGCAACATCGGGATCGCTCGATCAAAACCCAGGCAAGCCAAAGAGCCGCCGGTGGGCTGGCTAGCCTTTAGGGGGTTGACCGACAGGGCCTTGTTGCGTTTGACGATTTCGGCCATGTTATGCCGCCTGAGCCGATAGTGGCTCCGCTTGAACGTCTGGGGTCGCTGACTTTCTCAGGCCACCGGTGCGCCATGGCGGTGTGGCTCTAACGGCTTCCCAAACTGGGCTTTCCAAAGTCAAAGCCAATTGGCGGACCAGTTCCAGCATGCCTTGATATCCTTCGTAGCCGAATTCGCGCTCTTGGTTGATATCTAGAAACGGAATGCGCGCTTTCAAAGCGGTATACATATTCCGGCCACCGGCGATGAGGATGTCGGCTTTGTAATCAGCAACGACTTTTAACAAGGCTTTCGGGCTGCCGTCTTCGATCATCAGGGTTTCTTCCCCCATCAGTTCGCGAATCCGTGCTTTGTCTTCTTCGGTGGATTTTTTGGTACCGGTGGCAACGACCACCATACCCAAATCCTGCAACGCCGAAATCACCGACCAGCTTTTCACGCCACCGGTAAACAGCAACACGCGCTTGCCTTTTAGGCGCTCTTTCCAGGGTGCCAAGGCTTCGCGAATGCGGTTTTCTTCGCGGGCGATAATTACTTCGGTGCGTTCGATTAAATCGGGGTCGTTAATCACCCTGGCGAAATCGCGCAAGGCTTGGCTGGTGTCGGTGATACCATAAAAACTGCCTTCGAACCAGGGCGTGCCATAGCTGGTTTGCAGCTTGCGGGCCACGTTGACCATGGCTTTAGAACACACCATCATGTTGACTTCGGCTTTGTGCATGGTTTGCACTTCACGAAAACGGGCGTCGCCAGATAAGGTGCACAATACCCGCAGCCCCATTTCGTCTAGGAGCGGCAGCACGTGCCAGAACTCGCCGGCGATATTGTATTCACCGACCAAATTGACGTCATGCACCGTAATGCCCGGCCGTTCAGTTCCGAGCGGCAAGGGGTCGGGATCGCGAGTACCGATCACATGATTGACCATTGCATCACCGGCAATCCGGTTACCGAGGTTTTTGGTGCCGTAAAAGCCAGCGCAATCGATGGGCACAACCGGCACCCCCCAACGCTCGGCTGCAGATTTGCAGGTGGCGTTAATATCGTCACCCACCAAAGCCGGGACGCAAGTGTTGTAGATAAACACCGCTGGCGGATTGTAGGTTTCGATCGCTTGTTTGATGGAATGGAACAGGCGCTTCTCACTGCGGCCCATCACCACGTCCTGTTCGGTTAAATCGGTGGTCATACCGATCCGGTAGAGTTCCGAGCCGGAAGAACGGGTACCGCGGTTGTCCCAAGAACTACCGGCGCAGGCGATGGGGCCGTGCACGATATGCGCGACATCGGCAATCGGTAATAACGCAATTTGTGCGCCATCGAACGCGCAACCACCCGCCGCTGAGCCGGGCTTGGGTTTCGCGCAGCCGGACTTTTCCTTCTTGTTATGCTCGCAAGCCGGTTCGTCCAACAATTCCGCAATGTCTTTGGTCGATTTCATAGCACAACCTCACGTTTTTTAATACGTTTCAGCAACGGTTGTGCCAACTCATAAGCAACTGAATTATTTAAGATTTTAATCGGAATAATTTGTAGCAAACCCTACAATGCACCGCTAGTGCCAAACAAAATATTGTCTGAGTTCGTCAGACAACACCGGCTCGATTTATACTTTAACCACCACAGTCCAGTTGCCCTTCGTTGACATTCGAGATCCATGAGCACTACTAAGCGCAGACGCCAACAAGGTTATAACCAAGGCACGATACTTTCGGCATGGCGTGAAGCGCTGAACCAAATCATATTTGGTTCGGAAACCGCCGCAGGTCGGCGTTTCGATATCGCCCTGATCGTAGCGATTTTGTTGAGTATCGTTGTGGTGATGCTGGACAGCGTTTATGAGTTACAACAGCGCTACGCTGCTTTATTGCTCTGGTCGGAATGGTTTTTTACCGGATTGTTTACGCTGGAATACGCATTGCGTTTGATTTGCGTGCGCCGTCCTTGGCTGTACGCCCGCAGCTTTTTCGGGATTGTTGACTTGTTGTCGATACTGCCGGCCTACTTGGGCTTACTCCTGCCGGGCGTGGAATATCTGCTGACCTTGCGGATTTTGCGACTGTTAAGGATTTTCCGGGTACTGAAGCTTTCCGAATACCTGGAAGAAGCCGACATTTTGCTGGTGGCCTTAGTCAACAGCGTGCGAAAAATCACCGTGTTTTTGTATGCAGTGCTGACATTGGTGGTGGTGTTTGGCAGCTTGATGTATGTCGTGGAAGGCCCAACCGCTGGCTTTACCAGCATTCCAAAATCCGTCTACTGGGCTATCGTCACCATCACGACTGTCGGTTACGGCGACATCGCCCCGCAAACCCCGTTTGGGCAAATGATTGCGTCCACCATCATGATCATGGGTTACGGCATTATCGCGGTACCAACCGGCATTTATAGCGCCGAGTTGCTGAATACCCACAAAAACCAGAATTTGGATAACCGCGCTTGTACCAATTGTGGCGCGGCCAGCCATGATTTCGACGCAGCGCATTGCAAGTATTGCGGACATCGTTTGGACGAGTGACAGCGGAATTGGGCGGACAATCAACCGTACAGATAATCGGCTGATGCTGGAAGAATTGTGGCATTTGCTGGGCGTGCGCGCCGCCAACCGCGCAGCCTGCTTGCTCGGCTACCGGCGGGAGATGGCGGCATTGCAAGCTAGGCATCGCCGCTGTCGCGACGCTTGGCGTCCACACCTCCAGGCAACGAAAGACGCGCTGCTGCTTGCCGCACAAGCCACTGGCGATCACGGTGGTGCCGCCCTGATAGTTGGTGGCGGCAGCGCGCACGACCTGCCCATTGTTGAGTTATTGGAGCATTTCGAACAAATCGTACTGCTGGATATTACCTTTACTTACCAAAGCCGACGCCTTGCCAAACATTGGCCGAACCGAATTTTTTGTCATCTGCATGACGTGACCGGCATCGTGGACTGGCTGGCGCAACATCGGCAAATCCCGCCGCCGGCATTAGTCCTAAATCCAACGCTTCCTGAGTTACCGGTCAAGCAGCGTTGGGTGGCGTCGGTCAATTGCCTAACCCAGTTGCCCTTGCTGCCACTGGACTGGCTAACGCATAGCGCTGCCGAACCGAAGCAATTGGAAGCTTTTGGCAGAACACTGATTCTGGCCCATCTAAAGTGGCTGGAGAACTGGCAAACGCCGGTTTGCCTAGTCACGGAACTTGACGATCAGCGTCATGACCGCAACGGACAGTTGGATCAAACCGACTACCGGCCAATTTTGGCTGACTATGTGCAGCAAGCTAATCAGCTGGCGAGTTGGAATTGGACGGTCAACCCGCCGGGCGAATTGCCACACGGTGCTTGGGAATCGCGAACGGTGGCGGCTTACTTAAAATAGTCTGCTGTAACTTTTGCGACAACGAAGGTGTGATCCCAAAAAAAATTGGCGCCGTTAAACCCGATACTTTTCACAAGGTCGGTTTGGCAAAACGGAAAACACCGGATCGCTGCATGGCAACGATCCGGCTCACTGAGATGTCAGTTTTTAGAATGCGCAGCCGGATTTAACCCCAAACTTTTTCAGAACAATCGCCAGCGGGCAAAAGCCGGTGAAGGACGCCTGCAACAGATTTGCCCCCAAAAACGCAGTAAGCCACAGCCAATTCGGCGAGTGCCAGTGCACCAACGCAACACTGAGCAGGACGAACGAACCGGCCACTGCGAACACCACACGGTCAATAGACATAGAGCCTCCTATTTCAAACGGACCACGCCCAAGAATTTCAAAATCATGCGTTCGTAAAACGGCTCGCTGATACCATTTTTGATTTTGCGCATGAAGTATTTTTCAAACGCAATTTTGGCCAGATGCACCCATTTGCCATGGTTGGACCAAGTGGTGTTGCGTGGCGGAATTTGCGGCACCGCCAAAAACGCCACGCCGGTATCGCCCAAGTCCGCCAAGCATAACGCGCTAAGACTGGGTATTTCGGTGGGCGACTTGCCGGCCAATTCGTCGCGGATATTGTGGGCGGTGGCGGTCACCATCGATTCAATCATGTAACCGGTTTTGGGGGTCCCCGTCGGCACCGGGGTTTTTTCCACCGGCGGCAAGGCCACGCAGACACCGACCGAATAGATGTTTTTGAAAGTCGGATTCCGCTGATGTTGGTCGACGATCACGAAACCGCGCGGATTGGTCAATCCTTCCGCACCGCTGTGTCGCACCGCATCGATGCCGGTAAACGCCGGTAGCATCATGGAGTATTTGAACGGTACTTCGTGTTTTTTCTTATCGTTGCCGTCTTCATCGACTTCGGTAACAAACATCATCCCCGCTTCGATGCGGTCTACTTTGGCGTTGGTTATCCATTTGATGGTTTTGTCGCGCAATGCACTTTCCAATAAGCCTTTGGTATCGCCGACCCCGCCCAGGCCCAAGTGGCCGATATACGGCTCGGAGGTTACAAAGGTCATCGGCACTTTATCGCGGATTTTACGTTTTCGCAGGTCGGTTTCCAGAATCATCAGATATTCATACGCCGGCCCGAAACAGGACGCGCCTTGCACTGCGCCGACCACGATGGGACCCGGATCCGCGACAAATTTCTGCCAATCTTCCGCGGCAACAGCGGCATGATCGACATGGCAGACCGAGGAAGTGTATCCCGTGTGCGGCCCCAAGCCCGGCACTTCATCGAAAGCCAGACGTGGGCCGGTCGCGATGATTAGATAGTCGTATTCAACAGACGAGCCATCCGCCAGATCAATTTTGTTGTTGGCCGGATCGACTTTTGTGGCCGCCTTTTGGATAAAGTTGATGCCTTTTTTCGCCATGACCGGCGCAAGCTCGATTTTTAAATCCTCGGGTTTGCGCCATTTTGGCGGCACCCAAGGGTTGGAGGGCACGAAGTGAAAGGTCGGTGAATCGGAAATCACCACGACTTCATGCGCATTTCCCACCGTTTCCTTCATTTCGTAAGCCATCGGCACACCGCCGATCCCCGCACCCAACACTATAATTCTTGCCATAACCTTCTCCTCGCTGCTGTTTAGCTGAACACTGTCCAGTATTTATTGTTTTTATGCGGCTGTTATAAGCTTCAAACGCTTACTTCTCAAGAATATTAGAACCTCCTGATGCAAGCAACTGAAATATTCCCGGCTTTTGCTAGCTTCTGATGCCGAGGTAGACTGAGTACAATGCCAACTTCATCCAGCCACTGCGGAACACCATGATGAGCGACAAAATCGATACTGAACAAGCCTGGCGCGAAAAACTGACTCCCGAGCAATATCATGTTTGCCGGGAAAAGGGTACGGAGCCACCCTTCACCGGCAAATATACCGATTGCGACGAAGCCGGCGTCTACCGTTGTGTCTGCTGCGGTCACGCCTTATTTACCTCCGAACACAAATTCCATTCCGGCTGCGGTTGGCCCAGTTTTTGGAATCCGCTGAACTCGGAGAGCCTGGATCAGCACCCCGATCACAGCCACGGCATGCGCCGGGTAGAAGTAACCTGCCAATCCTGCGGCGCACATCTTGGGCATGTATTCGAAGACGGCCCGCAACCAACCGGACTGCGCTATTGCATCAATTCCGTGGCGCTAACGCTGGATAAACAATGATGACAGCCCAGCACCAAGTTCAAGACTTACTGGATTTCATTGACGCCAGTCCCAGCCCTTGGCACGCGGTCGCCAGCATAGAAGGACGATTGCAGGCGCATCAATTCCAACGTATCCAGGAAAGCGATGCATGGTCATTGGCTAGCGGCGGGCGTTACTATGTAATCAGAGACGATTCCTCAATCGCCGCATTCGTGATTGGCAAAGAAGCCTTGGTAGAAACAGGCTTCAAAATACTCGGCGCTCATACCGATTCGCCGGGTCTGCGGGTAAAGCCGCAGCCGCTGCTCGAGTCGGACAAAATGTTGCGTCTGGCTGTCGAAGTATATGGCGGCCCAATTCTCGCGACGTTTACCGACCGCGATCTGAGTTTGGCAGGCCGTATCGCCTATCTGGATAGCGACGGTCATATCGCCAGCCGGCTGCTACGCTTCGACGAACCGCTGCTGCGTTTACCAAATCTGGCGATTCACATGAATCGAGGCGTAAATGAAGACGGCTTGAAACTAAAAAAGCAAAGCGAATTGCCGCTAATTTTCTCAGTCAGTGTCAATCAGCAATTAACCGACGACCGCTTTCGGCAGTTACTTGAACAAAACACCGGGATTGCTGCCGACCGCATTTTAAGTTGGGAACTGAATGTCTACGACACCCAGAAAGGTAGCCTCTGGGGCGACGAACAGCTGTTTTATGCGGACAGCCAGCTCGACAATCTAGCCTCTTGCCATGCGGGCTTGACGGCCTTACTGGATGAAGCCAGTTTGAACGGCACCAATACTCTGGTCTGCGCATTTTTTGATCATGAAGAAATTGGCAGTGAAAGCTGTAAGGGTGCGGCAGGCAGTTTCCTCCCTGATGTACTGGAACGTATATCCCGCTCTATCGACCAGGGCTCAGACCATTTTCAGCGCACGCTAGCCAACAGCTTTATGGTCAGTGCCGATATGGCGCATGCCTACCACCCCAACTTTCCTGCCGCTTATGAGCCAGGGCATAAAGTCATAGTCAACCAGGGACCGGTAATCAAGTTAAACGTTAACCATCGTTATGCCTCAGAATGTATCTCTGAAGCCCTATTCATGCGGATTTGCCAACAAGCTGAAGTGCCTTTTCAAAAGTATGCGCATCATGGCGATCTACCCTGTGGCAGTACCATAGGCCCCATTGCCTCCGCGAAACTGGGTATTCGCAGCGTGGATGTAGGTTCACCGATGTGGGCCATGCATAGCCTCAGGGAGAGTGCCGGCGTACTTGATCATGCGTATATGATCCGCGCTCTGCGGGGTTTTTTCAGCAGCTGATATTTTTTCAACTATCCTTGCCTGATGATTTTATTCGGCAGGGAATAACTTTGGCTTCCGTCTTTTCCACTGATGACGCATTGTCGCGGCGTGCCGTTCGGTTCGTAAGGTGGATAATCCTGTGCTGTTGTGTCAGCCCAGCATTGCAGGCGGACGAATTGAACCTGGAATACAAGGTCAAGGCCGCTTATCTCTACAACTTCACCAAATTCATCACTTGGCCGGAAAAAGCCAGCCCCACCTTTAATATATGCATCATCGGTACCGACCCCTTCGGCAGTTTGCTAAGCCCTCTGGAAAGCAAAACCGTTCAGGACAAACCGATTCGTTTGTTCAAGTTAGAGACGCCCAAACAGGCTAAAGATTGCGATATCGTGTATTTTGATAACCCAGAGCAGCGCGCGGACCTCGCCCTACCGGGTGTGCTATTGGTCGGTTCGCTGAAAAAGTCCTTGACCGTCAGCAGCGAGCCGTTTTTTGCAGAATCCGGCGGGATGATTGGCTTTGCGCTGGACGACGGCAAAGTCAAATTACATATCAATCTTAAGGCTTTAAAACAAAGCGGCTTTAACGTCAGCGCCAAACTCATCGAAGTGGCCACGCTGGTAGAGGGAACCGAGCATGAGTAGGTTCTTTTCCAGGCTGTCCATCAAAAGCAAGTTGTTTACCATCGCCATTACCTCGAGCCTGTTTTCCATGCTGTTGGCCTTGGTGATTTTGGTAACGGTTAATGTCAGCGAAGTAAAGCGCAAAGCCCAGAGCGATTTAATGGCCGTAGCCAGCTTGATTGCTAACCGAAGCGTCGCAGCGGTAATGTTCGACGACGCCAATTTAGCTAAGGAAAACCTAGTCTCCTTGAATAATCTCCCCGATTTGCGTAGCGCCTGCATCTACACCAAAAAAGGCCAGCTATTCACTTCGCTGGACAAACAAACCGCAACCTGCCCGACCGTCTCTAATGGCCTGCGCAACCATTTCGATAAACTCAATCTCTATGTTTATCAACCCATGCACCTGGACGATGAAATTGTCGGGGCAATTTTTCTATCCTCCGATCTCAGTGCTGCGTTCTGGCGCGAATTGCAATTTGTCGGCGTGGTACTGGTCGTGCTGTTTGTGGCCTTGTTTATCACTTTTTTACTCACCGCGCCCTTATTAAACCGGGTTGCCAAGCCAATTGCCCAACTGGCTAAAACCGCGCAGAAAGTCAGTCAGGAACACGATTACTCTTTGCGCGCAGCTAAGCACAGCAGCGATGAAATGGGAATTTTGGTCGATGCGTTCAACGATATGCTGGATACCGTCGAAATTCAAAACAAAGCCTTGATTAGCGTCAAAAATAATTTCCAGGCCTTGTACGACAACAACCCGACCATGGTCTTTAACCTGGATATGCAAGGGCAAATCATCTCGGTAAACCGCTTCGGCGCCCGCCAGTTGGGCTTAAGTGTTGAGGAACTGCAAGGCTGCTCTATTTTCAATTTTGCCCATCCCGAAGATATCGGCAACTGCAATCAGTTCTTCCAAATATGCCGTAATCATCCCGAGCAAGTCCATAAGTTGGAAAGCCGTATCATCTGTCGTAATGGCAACATCATCTGGGCCAGGGAAACCGCGCGCTTGGTGAAGGACGAAAACAATCGTTCTCACCTGTTGCTGGTTTGCGAAGACATTACCGAAACCCGACGCCTGTCGGAAAAAATCGCCTATCAAGCCAGCCACGACGAATTGACAGGTCTGGTCAACCGCCGCCAATTCGATATCCATATACAAAACTTGGTGTTAGAGGCGCAAGCCAACGATAGCCACCACGTTTTGTGTTATTTAGATCTGGATCAATTCAAAATCGTCAACGATACCTGCGGCCATCTGGCTGGCGACGAGCTACTAAGGCAGCTCGGCGAGGTACTGCGCCAACAAGTGCGCAGAATGGACATATTGGCTAGACTGGGCGGCGACGAATTCGGCATCCTGATGTCGTATTGCTCGCTCGAACAAGCCATCATCACCGGCGAAAAGCTGCGCAATGCGGTATGCGACTTCCAATTTGCTTGGGAAAACCGTAGTTTCAACATTGGGGTTAGCATTGGTATCGCCCCGATCAATCGGGCCTGCGGCAATGCCGTGGATGTATTGAAAGAAGCCGATGCCGCCTGTTACGCCGCCAAGGAAAAAGGCCGCAACCGGGTGCATATATTTAGTCCGGACGACGAAGAGCTAACACTCCGACAAGGCGAAATGCAATGGGTCGAAAAAATCCGCCTTGGAATCGAGCGAGACCGCTTCCAGTTATTCGGCCAGCTGATTGTGCCGATCGCCGCTGATCGCGGCGGTCTGCATTTCGAAACCTTAATCCGCTACCGAGACGATCAAGATAAAGTGATTCCGCCCGGCGCCTTTCTACCTGCGGCAGAACGCTACAATATGGCTTCGCCTTTGGATCGCTGGGTAATTTCCCGTTTGTTCCAGTATCTGGCAACGACGCCCGGCTTCCTGGACCGTTTGGAAATGTGCTCGGTCAATCTGTCCGGTTTATCCCTGTCGGACCAAGCCATGCTCGGCTTTATCGACGAGCAATTCCGCAAATGGCAAATACCAACCCATAAAATTTGTTTTGAAATTACCGAAACAGCGGCCATCAGCAATCTTTCCTATGCCCGGCAATTTATCGATTCGCTGCGCCAAAAAGGCTGCTCTTTTTCCCTGGACGATTTCGGCAGCGGTTTATCGTCATTTGCTTACCTGAAGAACCTACCGGTCGATTATTTAAAAATAGACGGACTGTTCGTGAAGGACATACTGGATGATCGTGTGGATTTGACTATGGTTAAAGCCATTAACGAGGTCGCTCATGTGATGGGCAAAAAGACCATCGCCGAGTTCGTGGAGAACCAAAATATTTTCGATCTCCTACAAACCTTGGGTGTGAATTACGCGCAAGGCTACGGTATTGCCAAACCGGTACCCCTGCGGGAATTATGAGAAACAATATGCTGAAAACAGTCAAGAAGCAGCTTTTCAAACACTCTCTGGTGCTTAGTCTAGTCGGTCAGCAGGCCCATGCAGAACAAACCGTAAACGATTTACTGGATTTATCGCCAGCGGAATTAGCCAATATTTCAGTGAGTATTGCCTCGGGCACCGCCAAACCCGTGTCGCAATCCGCCGCGGTGACCACTGTAATCACCGCCGATCAAATTGCCACGATGGGCGCTACCGATCTGCACGAAGTGCTGGAAACCGTGCCGGGCATGCATGTTACGATTCAACCGGTTACTAACGATTATAGTTACACGATGCGCGGCATGCGTAATGAAACCAATGCCGAAGTGTTGCTCATGCTCAACGGTACGCGTTTTTCGGTGCCTTATCAGGGCACGCATATGGCGGGAATGGTCATTCCGGTCGAAAACATTCAACGCGTCGAAGTAATCCGCGGACCGGGCTCGGCGCTATACGGCGCTGACGCCTTTGCGGGTGTAATCAATATCGTCACCAAAAAAGCAGCGGATATTGACGGTGCCACGGTCGGCGCACGCGGCGGCAATGCCGATACTAAAAGCGCTTGGGGCCAATACGGCGGCAAATGGCAAGGCTGGGATGTGGCTGGTAGCCTGCAATATAGCCATAACGGGGTCGATCCGGATCGAATCATCACGGCCGACGCGCAAACCCAAGTCGACCAAGTATTGGGCACGAATATATCGCTCGCCCCCGGCCCAATGCAAACCCAAAACGAACGTTGGAACGGCCATCTCAGTTTGCAACGCAAACATTGGGATTTGGGATTTTGGGCTTTTAACGAATCAGATTACGGCTTTCGCTCCGGCGCCTATGGTGCCCTGGATAACAAAGGCAAGGGCAATGGCAGCAATTACTTGGCGGATGTGCGTTACTCGACCGAGGACGACCTGGAGAACTGGGAATTGCAAGCCCACGCCAGCTTTCTGCATACTGATGTCTCGGCCAACATATACGGTTTTCCGGCCGGTGCAATTTTACCAATCGGCGCGGACGGCAACGTCACCGACCAGCTGGCGTCGACTAGAGGCTTAATGCTATTTCCGGAGGGGCTACGTTTCGTAGCCGGTTTTAAAAATACCGTACCCAGCTTTGAGTTCACCGGTATTTACAAAGGTTTCTCCGATCATTTGATCCGCATGATTGCCGGTTTCCGCTATGAGGAAATGAACACGCAAGAAGCACGGAATTATGGCGTAGGCGTTATCAACGGCGCAGGACTATCTGCATTTCCCGCCATCAACCTTGCCGGGGGCTTACAAGATTTAACCGGAACCCCTCTCACATTTATTGACGACCATCATCGCGACATTTGGTCCGCAGCGATACAAGACGAATGGCAATTTGCCGAAGACTGGCACCTGACCACCGGTTTGCGCTTTGACCACTATTCCGACTTTGGCGGCACATTGAACCCCCGCGCCGCGCTGGTCTGGAATATCAATTCACAATTGACCACTAAATTGCTCTATGGTCAGGCTTACAGAGCCCCAAGCTTTCTCGAACAATATCAGCAAAACAGCCCGCTTTTCCTTGGCAACCCGGCTTTAAGTCCGGAAACCATTTCTACTACCGAACTGGCATTCGATTATCGTCCGACGAAGAATCTGAGAACCGCGTTGAATTTATACCATTATGAGATCCGCGATTTGATTAGCGGCCCGATTTCCGGCGCAGGCACCCTGACCGAGCGTAACACCTCAGGTCAAGACGGCTACGGCAGCGAGTTTGAATGGGATTGGAAGTTTCACTCGGATTGGAATCTACGCGGTAACTATGCGTGGCAATTTGCCCGCAACGAAGCGACTCATACCCGGGTTAGCAATGTCCCCGAACATCATGTTTACACCGCACTCGCCTGGAATTTTGCACCTAAATGGCAGATTCAAACTCAAATCAACTGGATAGGTCACCGCCTTAGCAGCCCAGGGGATACGCGCGTTTTAAAAGATTATGAAACGGTCGATTTAACTTTAAATGCTAAAAAACTGATGGGCTATCTGGATCTAACTGCATCCGCTCGGAACCTACTCGATAGCAATGGCAAGGAACCGGCTACATCCAGCTATCCTTATAATCTGCCCATCGCCGGACAAACGTTTTATTTCGAAGCTGGTTTACACTTTTAACTAATTGCTTGAACTGAATAATTCCTGTGAATGGCGTCCAGAAGGTAAGCAACGATCTTACGGCTCAACCAAGCCTCGCCCGCGGCGACTGCGTGGATCATTCTATTGATATAGGCCGCCAGTGACAGACTGTTTTGATAGCCCTTGGCTCCGGCCAGCACGCAGTGCAGAATTTGCTCTTCATGTAAGTCATCGCCGATGATCACGATATTACTGGCAGGACTGGCCGCCAATAACAAGTTGGTATAATCGGCTGTTTGGCTACCGCGCAATGCAAAATTCAGCAAAATGATATTGGGTTGGAGCTGTTCGGCAGCATTAAGGGCCTGGATCTCATCTGAATAAAAAGCAACATCCGCTTCCGCCATCAGCATCAATGGCTGGATTTGACCGATGTTATCGATTACTTGAATTTTCATCATAAATCTTGCTGTCTGTTAGCTGACTGGCTTGCAACTTTGGCCGCCGGAACTAATTTGTTAAATTCCTACGGCATTTGCCCCTGACTATTAAATTCAGTTGGTAACATCGATAAAACCGTGTAATCCACGTTTAGAATCGACTGCCAGCCAACGCCGTAAGTATTGCAGCTCTTCGGTAGATTGCAATTCTTCAAGGCTTTTTTTATTTTTCAACAATCTGAACGCGGTGGAGAGCGCTTTGTAATTCTCGCCCACTATACCGGCTCGTCTTAACCCTACGATGTTGAGCCGATAATGTTTCGCGGGCCGCCCACCTATCAGCATAAACGGGATCACATCCATGTTAATCCCTGTTGTGCCTTGCACGATGGCGTAAGCGCCGATCCGGCAAAATTGATGTACGACCACCGCGCCGCCCATAAACACGTTATGGCCAACCTCTACATGGCCACCTATCGCCACATTATTGGCAAAAATAGTTTTGTCACCCACCGAGCAATCATGGGCGACGTGGCTGTTATTCATGAAATAGCAACCTGACCCGATCCTGGTAGCGCTGCCAGCTACAGTAGCCCTATGCGCGGTAAATCCTTCTCGAAACACGTTATTGTCGCCAATCTCCAGCCACGACTCGGTTTGCGCATCAAACCCCAAGTCCTGCGGTAATCCGCCCAGTACTGCGTGCGGGTGTAACACATTACCGTCGCCCATTTTGACATGCGCATGCACTACGGCATGGGCGCCTATTTGACTATTTGCGCCAATCAAAGCCCCCGCTTCTATCACCGCAAACGGCCCAACGCTGACATTTTCTCCAAGCCTGGCGCCGGTTTCGATAAAAGCAGTTGGATGAATCGATGCAGTCATAGTTAGCCTCTTGGATGATGTTGGGTATGTAACGCTTTCAAACGCTGTTGGGCAATATGCGTATAAATTTGGGTAGTGGATAAATCCGAATGACCAAGCAATAGTTGTACTACTCGAAGGTCAGCACCATGATTCAATAAATGCGTGGCGAACGCATGGCGCAGTGTATGCGGCGACAGATGTTTGTCGATACCGGCCAGCGCGGCATAGCGCTTGATAATATGCCAAAAAGCCTGTCTGGTCATAGATGTGCCCCGGTTGGTAACAAACAGATAGTCGCTTTGTCTATTTCCCAGAATTGCTTGTCTGGCAGTAGACAAATAGCGCTCGGTCCAATCCATGGCTTCTTCGCCAACCGGCACCAGGCGTTCTTTGTCACCTTTGCCGACGATACGCAGACAACCTTGCCGGAAATTGATTTGACCGAACTTAAGTTCGACTAATTCTGAAACCCGCAGCCCGGTGGCGTAAAGCATTTCGAGCATGGTTCTATCCCTGAAACCCAACTTATCGGTAATTTCCGGAGCGTTTAACAATAATTCGACGTCGGTTTCTGACAACGAATCCGGCAACGTGCGACCAAGCTGCGGCGCATCTATCAATTGGGTAGGATCGATACTGATTTTACCCTCGCGCAGCAGATAACCGTAAAAGCGCCGCAAACAGGACACTATTCTGGCCGACGAACGGCTGGTGATGCCTTGTTGCTGACGGTTAGCCAAAAAGCTCTTGATCGTGATTTCGTCAACAGCCGTTATATCCTTATCCTTCAGCCACTTCGCAAACAATTTGAGATCGCTACCATAAGCCGATAGCGTATTGTCGCTTAATCCAAATTCCAGCCACAATGCGTTTAAGAAAGACTCTATGGTCTGCGCCGAATTCATTCGCCGGCCAATGCCAAGCCACGCTCGTATTCAAGTAAACGGTGCTTAAGCGCGACAAACTCGCCGTCAGCCTGCCCCATAAAACCGCCGATGCCATGCTTTGCCACCACACGGTGACAGGGGATAATCCCCGCATAAGGGTTATTGCGGCAAGCTCCTGCTACTGCCCTAGGTCCTGAGCCCAACTTCTCAGCCAATCCCGAGTATGTTTCTGCTTGCCCGACGGGAATGGCCAATAGCGCGCTCCAAACGGCATTGGCGTATGCGCTACCCTGGCTTAGCAAGTTGACATGCAGCTCAGTTTGCATCGGGTTTAACAGATAACTTTGCACGCGGGCAGCCTGCGATGGCAAAGCCTTGGTTAACTCACCCCCAACATGCCAAGAGGCATCCGTAATGATTTCACCAACCATGGTTAATCTCAATTCCGCATCGAGTAGTGGCACGGCAAGCAGGGACTCGTCGCCATCCGCAACAGTTTGCCAAAC
>MSXO01000076.1 GCA_002083615.1 Proteobacteria bacterium ST_bin11
GAAGATTGTCCTTGATGATGGCGAATACATGTTCCGGATCGGATTCGCTGGCCATCTGCATGTAGAAATTGCCGGCTTTGAGTTGGAACAAACTCGGCAGCAGCTCGGCGTAATCGACATCGGCGCTGTGGGTGGAATCATGGTCGCCGCCGGGACAGGTATGCACGCCGATGCGTTGGCGTTGTTCCGGGGTAAAGTGCGCTAATACCCGGTTGTTCAGGTCGATAAAGCTTTGCAGCAATTGCTTGGACGGATCGAGTTTGACCGACAAGCGCCCTTCGGTGAAATCGATTTGCACATGATGTGCGCCTTGTTCGAAACAGCCGCGAATATCCGCCACCGTTTCCTTGACCAAGTCATCGATGAAAGCGTCCCGCGAGTAGCCGTCTATGCCTTGTTGCGGATAAAGCAGGCTCAAGGCGGACGCCGAAATCACCGCCTGCTTGAGTGGGCGCGTGGTGTAGCGTTTGGCGGCCTGCACAAATGCGCCGGCATAGACGCCGTAGCGAAACGGTCCTGCGGTTAATCTGGGTAGTTGCCGGGTGTGGCCGTCGGCAAAAGGAATCACGATGCCGTCCTCGGCGATGTTGCGCAAACCTTGTAAGGGGTAGGTGGCGAAGCTCGACTTGGTCTGTTCGCCGTCGGAGATCACCGGTGAACCCGTGTCCGCAAAACGTTGCAATGTGTCGCGCACGGCTTCGTCGTAGCAGGCATCGAGCCGTTGTTGCGATAGGCTGCCCGCGCGAAAATCCCGGAGTGCTTCGAGCAATTGCGGCGGACGGGGAATACTGCCTATCGATTCGGTGGGTATGGACATGGTGCGTTCCTGTATGGCGTTAAGGGAAGTGGTTGCGGGGCTAAGGTCAAGGAAATGGCTGGCTTTACGGGTCTATCCGATGATGGGCAATCGCGGTTAAGGCGCCGTAACAAGACACCAAAAAAGGCACGCTATAGGTTAATAATGCCTTGACCACATCGAGTCTCTGCATCGCCGGGTAATCCAAAGACAGCAGACCAATTACTGCTTGCGGTTGATTGATCAAATTCAACAGGGTGCCGACGACTAAGGCAACCTTGCCGGAGCGGCTGTATATGTCGAGTTGGATGGCGGTGCGATGCAGATCAAGTAATTTTGCAAAGCAATTTCCTGCTGCGTTATTGCGACCAATCCACTTCAACATCCAGAATTACCTCTAACAAAAATGTAGATTTGGCGCGCGCTGTATGGCAAAAATCAATGCGCATAAATCCATGCGATTAAATACTGGCGACAAAAACGCTAAGTAACGCTCTTTGTTCAAAATATATCATTAAGGTTATATTCTGTAAATTCTTGCACGTTTTATGTAATGCGCCGAACCTCCAAGCAAGCACTTTTGCATGGCTTGCTTAAGCCCGGATAAGGCCAAAGTCAGAGCAAAGCCCCGCCGCAACTGCTGCCTTGGCCCGCGGTACAGCCGTAACAATGGGCGGCGGTGGCGATCGGTGCGTCTTTGAGTTGTTCCGGATGCAACTCGCTGATGTGTAGTTTGGGCTTGGTTGCGGCGCCCAACGGCAAATCCAGCATCTGATTGAAATCGCAATCGTAGACATAGCCTTGCCAGTCGATGCTGAGGGTGTTAAGGCACATCAGGTTTTCGAGGTTGTCGGCACGAAAACTGTTTTTTAGTAAAGTCAGATAAGATTCGAAGCGGCCATGGCTGATCAAGGTGCTGCCGAAGCGCTGAATCGGCATATTGGCAATGGCATATAGACGGTTGAAGACGATGCCGTAATGTTGCTGCAAGTGCTGTTTGTAAGCCAGCTCCAGTTGCTGTTGATCGGGCGGCAATACCGCGTCTTGCGGGTTATAGACCAGATTCAACATCAAACCGCTGTCCGGCTGACCATAACCCAGCCGATTCAGGCGCTGCAAGGCCGCCAAGCTGTCTTTGAATACACCTTTGCCGCGTTGGTTGTCGACATTTTCTTCCAGATAACACGGCAGGGAGGCGACGATGTTGACCTGCTGCGCGGCCAAAAACTCCGCGAGATCGGCGTATGCCGGTTCTTCCAGAATGGTCAGATTGCAACGGTCGATCACCTCTATGCCACGATCACGCGCGGCTCGCACCAGATACCGAAAATCGGCATGCATTTCCGGCGCGCCGCCGGTTAAATCCAGTGTGTGAATGTTGGCGGCTTCGGCCAGAGCCAGCACATGATCAATGGTCTCCCGACTCATCATCTCGGTACGTTTAGGTCCGGCATTGACATGGCAATGCACGCAACTCAAATTGCACAAATAGCCCAGATTGATTTGCAAAATCTCCAACGGCTTGCGAAAAACGGACGGAAAGTCACTATTGGTCAATAAGGGTTTAGTGTCGTGCATGCTTAATCCTTGGAAAACCAGATGTCGCCATAAACGGCAGACGCCTGACCATTACTATTGTCGGTATCGGTCATGATGGCGACGGCATCTATCACGCTGATGTCCTCACCCAATAGTTGTTTGAAATCGGCCCGGACATTGCGTTTTTCGTGTTGCCAAACTTTCAGCGCTGCTTCCGGGCCGCGTAAAGCCAGCATCATCGCATGATCGCCGGCAAAGGCATTGGGCCAGACGCCGTCCTTTTTGCTGTTGCCGGCCCAGACATAATTGATGGCCTTGGTTTGCCAAAACGCCAGACCGCCCTTGACTACCACATACACCCGTGCCGCGTAATCGTCGCCGGCCTTGCTTTGTTCATTCAAGCCGGTCAAACGATTGCCGATACGCCACGACCAGTTCAGGAATGGCGTCTGGGTTAGATTGATGCGTTGCTCCTTGAACATGCCGGAACCAGCGGCATGACTATCGGCCGTCAGTACCGTAACGCCGTCGAGTGCTTGCAACCGATACTGCGTTTCGCCTTTGAAGCTTTTATGTTCCCAACCCTCCAGGCGATTTTGGCTGAACTCGCCGATAGGCAGTTTAGTATCTGCGACCGCTACCTGATGCAGCGGTAATATTATTAATAGAACCCACCAGACAATTTTCATCATTCACCCGTTTAGATTGAGGACGCGCGTGGTTTCAACCAGACATCGACAGCCAAGCGGCCGCTACCACTCAATAGCAAAGAACTGAGCATGAACAAATAAACCAACGGCAGCTTGTAATTACCATAGCCTTGATCGGTGATGGCATAGCCTTTCCATAATTCGGCCAGTGTGTGCCATTCGGCGGACCAATGTACGGCCGCGATGGCCACCACAGTCAACACCATTAGCGCCGCGCTAAAAAAGCGGGTCATAAATCCCAATATCAACGCCATCGGGGCGATGATTTCCAAGCCGGTGGCCAAGGTCCAGCTAAAATCCGTGGGCAATAGGCTGAACGGAAATGGGAAGCTCACGTCGGTAAACCAGTTATCGCCATAGAGTTTTTCCAATCCGGCTTCGCCGAACTCGTAAGCCAACAATAGACGTAGAAAAATTGGTGCCAAGCCCTGTAAATTACTGTCGAAACAGCGAGAAAGCAGGCTGGGCATAGTGCATAGCCGCTCGATGCAGGAAGGAATCAGACAAGCTGTACAAGGACCTTGGGCGGATTTAGAGAGGTCGTTCATGATTGATACTCCAAAAGTCATGCGGGCAGAACGTCGATGATCGCGCCCTGGCTATGCAGATCGGCCAGAATGCGCTGACCGAAGTGGGTTAATTCTAAAAATTGTGCGTCCGAGAGGTCGTCGCCTTTCATCTCTTCTAAGGCCTGCTGTCCGGTCAAGCCATTATTTAACAGCAGGATCAGCTTGGCCGTAGCCAGATTCAGGGTTACAAACTGCACTTGATCCTCGCTATCGCGAAACCCAAGGACATGGATAGCTGTTTCGGGCGGTTCACTCGGCAAAAAGTTTGGACCGATGTCCTGCACAGGCCAGTGGTAATGCAGCAATTGAATGACCGGTGCAAACACAGGCACATTGGCCAGTAATTCGGCATCAGACAACTGCTTTCGTGTCACCGGTTCGGACGCGGCAATCGACAATTGCAACTCGATCCATTCGAAATGCGCCAGTTCGGCCAAAAACGGCCAATCGCCGGGATGCTGACGTTCCTGTTGCAGATACTGCACAAACTCATCGGGAATCTGCCGATAATAGGGTGTCAGGCAGCGATGTTTGGCGATGAAATCCAGTAGCAACGCCCGCCAGTCATCTTTGGACAATATGCTGTAGATGACCGGAAAACAGGCCGTTAGGCTCTCGTCGAATTTGTTGTAGAGCAGATCGATATACACGGCCATTCGCTCAGGGACAAAACCCGCAGGTAATCGAGCTGCTTGCGGTTGGCGCAAGTAATTCAAAAACTGCCGTTGCTGTTGTTGAAATCCCGGTGTCTGGCTCATGCCGCCACCTCGCTGATGCCTTGTGCGCTTCGGCAATGCCGATGATGCTTTTGTAAGGCATGAATTCGTTCCACTTCGACCATTAAGTCGGCCAATGGCGGAATATTGCTGTCGCGTTCTACCAAAGTCGGAAACACACCAAAACTTCGATAGGCTTCGGCCAGCAACTCCCAAACCGGCTCGATGGTGTTCTGACCATGGGTGTCGATGATCAAGCCCGAAGGTTCCAGGTCGTGACCGGCAACATGCCCATAAACGATACGCTCGCCGGGTAAGCCGCGTAAAAACGCTACCGGGTCGAAGCCATGATTGATGCTGTTGACGTAGATGTTGTTGACATCCAGATGCAGGTAACAGTCGGCCTCGGCCAATACCGCATTGATGAATGTCAGTTCGTCCATTTCCGCCTGTGGCGACTGGACATAGTAAGAAGCGTTTTCCAAGGCGATGGGTCGTTCCAGAATGTCCTGAGTCTGACGAATACGACTAGCGACATGCTTGACCGCCTGCTCCGTAAAAGGGATCGGGTATAAGTCATAAAAATGTCCTTCATCGCTGCAAAAACTCAAATGCTCGGTGTACAAGGCAAAATCGTGATGATCGAGAAACTGTTTTAGATCACCTAAAAACACGGTATCGAGCGGCGCGGGGCCGCCCAACGACAAGGCCAAACCGTGCGCCACAAAACGGTGACGCTCGGTCAGGCTGCGGAACTGCTTGCCGAGATGACCGCCAACGCCCACCCAATTTTCCGGTGATACTTCGAAAAAATCGATGCAGTGGGGCACTTCAACCTGCAAGGCCGACAGCATGCTGCGGCGCAAGCCCAAACCGGCACCGTTCAAACGGAAAGGATGGGTGATAAACATCGGCGCGGCTCCGGCTTATTTCGTTGTTTTACCGCTGCAACCACCTTCAGGCATCTTGCCGCTACAGCCGGCTTCCGGCATTTTGGCACTGCATCCGCCTTCGGCGCCTTTCATGTCTTTCATTTTGTTGGCCCCGCATTTGCCTTCGCCGCATTTACCTTCTTTCATCTTGGCGCTGCAACCTGCTTCGGCAGATTTAGCGTCAGCTGCCGCCAATTGTTGCGCAGGATTGATGCTGGACATCGCA
>MSXO01000077.1 GCA_002083615.1 Proteobacteria bacterium ST_bin11
TGGACAATGGGGTCCACTTTAGTCTTCATGTAAAACTTCCTCCGTCTGTTACGAGAAAATTCTACTTTTAAACACTGCTTTTTTCAGGGGGATTACCGGAGCAGAACAATTGCCTGAAACATCTAAAATAACGTAGCAATTGAATTGCCTGTGAGTGTTAACGTACAGATTACTGATGGCTGCTGTGTTATGTTTTATCGGCCTTGGTAATCTACATTTACTTTAAAGTGATGACATTGCTTTTTGCGAAGGGGGTTATGTTTCGACAATACGCGAGCAAGCGTTGCAAGCCATGGTTGCATTGGTAGCCAAGGATAGTGATGGGCAGCAAGTGATGAAAGAGGCGAAATCAGATTTTCGTAAGAAGAGCGACCTTTAGTGAATAGCAAACAGCGATAGAACACTATCGTGCATACATGGGAGAGAAATCTAGTTCCCGAGTTGGGCGCGCACCTTAGCGCCATATTGCACAGATCACCCCCTTTATTTGGAAACAAAATAAGATGAATTGTTTTTAATAATTTCCTTTATTTTTTTAGGTCTTTAAATGAAAAAGTTAGCATTCCTAGTCCTTTTAACTATATTTTTTGCTTATTCTCTTTTTCAATCAAACGCGAGTGCTGACTCAATCACTTACGCATTAGATGCCAAATATTCTGTTGCAACTGGATCAATAGTTAGCATTCCATCGGTCGGCAATGTTTCGTTTTCACTTTTGCCCGACGGGTCTATTGATGTTGTGACTAGTTTCATTGGCAACGACATTAAAATAATTGACTTTGGTATTGATGCTATCAAAGATGACAATCCCATTATCAAATCAAAACCGTATATGGTTTCGCCCGGCTTATCGTTTTCTAACCATATGGGGCTATTTAACAATGTAATACAGCTTTCAGAATGGCCTCCAAAGGCATCTTTTGTTGAGGCGGTTTTTGGAATTAACCAGCGCTACACGTCTGTAAATCAATTCTTAACCCGTCACGATAATTCACCCGTATATGTCCTCGGCTATGATGGTGGTGGCTACACATTGTATGGAACTGCAGTGCCTATCCCATCTGGCATTCTAATGTTCGCATCTGGCTTACTAGCAACGGGAGCTTTCCGAATGGGCAGAAAGCCCCAGTGATTTCTATACCTTTGCCCGGGTCAATATGTGCATATTTGGCAATGTGTTATGGCTGTAGATAGCCAGTCGCTCCTCGAAGCTTTAGATGTAATGGTTCGTAGCGAATAAACCCTTTTGATGGTAGCCCGTTCAAGTTTTCTGAAAAATCAACTCGTTATCCACTATTGAGAGGTAAGTATGAGCAAAAATAGAACCCTAATGGCCGGCCTGCTGCTTAGCCTCACTTCTATAACTACAGAGGCCTCATTAACTGTTGGTTATGCCGACGGCAAAAGTGTCGTTTATAGTAGTTTAGGCAACATTACTTGGACTGGCGATGCCAATTTGCTGGGTACTCTTCAAAACAAATTGGGGTACGAGGTAGTGGTGAATTCTATCATCGCCGTTAGTCCGGTCATCATTGATATGCCGAATATCTTTGATACACCTGCCAATAGTGGCAAGCACACCGTCTCAAGTTTAGATTTTGATAGCAATAGACTTGGAGCAGTCAGCTGGTTTGGTGCCAAAGCATTTATAAACTACCTAAACAGCACAGCTTACGCTGGTTCCAGCCAGTGGGGCTTGCCAATAACACCACCAAGCAACGACCAAACTGGTAATTTTGAACAAACTAGCAGTCAATTGGGCGAACTTTTTTATAAAGAATTGGGTGGCACCGCCGGTAACCCAATTCCAAAAACTAGCTACTTCAGCAACGAACAAGATTGGGTCTACTGGTCTGATACTCAGGACCCCTACGCAAATGACCTCGCCTATAATTTTATCACTTCTAATGGCGTTTTTAGTAAGTATTACAAGGACTTCCCTTTATATGCCTGGGCAGTGAGTCCCGGTAATCTTACGTCCGTGCCACTGCCAGGCGCGGCGTGGTTGTTTAGCGCGTGGATAGGTTTAATGGCGCTAAGCATGCGCTATAAGCCAAAAGCATCGATAATAATTCATTAGAACAAGGCGTAAATTTAGGCGCACTAGTCAAACAACGCAAGACAAATTTGACTCAAAACGAAACGACTTGAAACTGCGTGCATATAAGGAATAGACTGTAATTTCACGTTGTTTCAATTCGTTGGTGATGCACTTTTAATGCGATGGTCGTGCGATCGAATCGCACACGACACACTATAAAATGCTTTATAAATCAAAAATTTAGATTTCGCAGGCGGCTGGTTTTCTTATGCCTGCAATTTTACTACGCGAGATTTACGCGACTTAGCTTTTCAACAGAATCACGCAGTTCAGCAATCTCAGCCTGACAGTAATGATCAGTAATCCTGCCAGATTTGTGCCCAAGCAAGTCCTGTCGATTTTCAAAGCCGTTTGACATAGCCGGCTTTGTTTCGAAAATCACGACTCGACAGCGGCTGCTTTTGGTGCGGTATAGCGTTTCCAAAAAGCCAAACCCAAATTTTTAAAATCGTCCAGATAGGTATAAGCCACCGGAATCACCAATAGGCTGAGCAAAGTGGACGTGACCAAGCCGCCGATCACCGCAACCGCCATCGGGCTGCGGAATGATGAATCCGCGTTGCCCATGCCTATCGCAATTGGCAACATGCCCGCACCCATCGCGATCGTGGTCATGACGATAGGTCTGGCGCGCTTATGGCAGGCATCCAGCAGGGCATCCATGCGGCTCATGCCGTGCTCGCGGCGGGCGACGATGGCGTATTCGACCAGCAAGATGGAGTTTTTGGTGGCTATGCCCATCAGCATCACTAGACCAATCAATGACGGCATCGAAAACGCCTTGCCCGTCAACAACAACGCCACGAAGCCGCCACCGAACGACAGCGGCAGTGCCGCCAAAATGGTGATGGGCTGCAGGAAGTCTTTAAACAGTAAAACCAGCACAATAAAGATGCACAACACGCCGGTCAGCATAGCCAGACCAAAACTGGCAAACAGCTCCCCCATCATTTCCGCGTCACCGATATTGATACGTTTCACGCCGGCCGGCAGGTTTTTTATGCTCTGAAGGTTTTCCACCGCCGCGGCAACCTCGCCGAGCGGTTGGCCGGACAATTCGATTTCGAAGTTGACATTGCGCGAGCGGTCATAGCGATCAATCACCGCCGGACCGCTGGACAGTTCCAGTTTAGCCACTTGGCCGACCATCACCGCGCCGATGCCCGGCTTGGCGGACGGCACGGCCAGCCGTTCCAACACGCTCAAATCGTGCCGGCCCTCATCGGCCAATTTGACCACCATCGGCACTTGCCGTTGCGCGAGATTGAGCTTGGCCAAAGACCAGTCGTAATCGCCCAGGGTGGCGATACGCAGGGTTTCCGCCAGTGCAGAGGTAGTCACGCCCAGATCGGCGGCGCGGGCAAAGTCCGGTCGCACCGCTATTTCCGGACGCACCAGCGCGGCACTGGAGGCGATGCTGCCCAGGCCAGGAATGGTTCGCAGGTCGCGCTCCAAGTTGCGAGCCGCAACGCTCAAGGCTTGCGGATCGTCACCACTCAACACCAATATGTATTTTTCGCCGGAAGCACCCAAACCCACTTTGGTACGTACGCCGGGGAGTTTTTGGAGAGCCTGACGGATATTTTGCTCGATGACCTGTTTACGCACCGGCCTGTCTTGGCGGTTGGCCAAAGTAATCGTCAGCGTGGCCTTGCGAACCTCGCCGCTGCCTTGGTTGCCGGCCATAGGGTCACTACCCGCCGAGCCGCTGCCGATGGTGGTGTAGATCGTTTTCACATAATCGATACCGGCGACCAATTGCCTGGCAGCTTCGGCGGAAGCGCGCGTTTGGGCCAGACTTGAACCGGGCGGTAATTCTACGAATACCTGGGTCTGCGGGTTGTCATCGGCTGGGATAAAGCCGGTGGGCAATAACGGAATCAAAAACAGCGAGCCGATAAAAAACGCCGCCGCGCCACAGATCGTGGTGAACCGATGATGCAAACACCAGCCCGCCAGCTTCATATAGGTGCGCATCAGCACACCTTCTTTTACCTCTGCGTACTCTTTGTCTTTTAACATGTACGCGGCCATCATCGGCGTCAGCATCCGGGCTACCACAAGCGAGGCCAAGATTGCCAACGCCGCCGTCCAGCCGAATTGCTTGAAAAACCGCCCTGCAACGCCACTCATAAAAGCGGTCGGTAGAAATACCGCTACCAGTGCGAAGGTAGTGGCCACCACGGCCAAACCGATTTCATCGGCGGCCTCCATCGCGGCTTGATACGGGGTTTTGCCCATCCGTAAGTGGCGGACAATGTTTTCCACTTCCACGATAGCATCGTCGACCAAAATGCCGATTACCAAAGATAAGGCTAACAAGGTGATCACGTTCAGCGAGAAGCCCAAATAATCCATACCCAAGAAGGCCGGAATCACCGACAGCGGCAAGGCCACGGCGGAAATAAAGGTGGCCCGCCAATCACGCAAGAACAACCAGACCACTAAAACCGCCAGTAAGGCGCCTTCGTAGAGCATGGTCATCGAGCCCTGAAATTCTTCCTCAACCGGCGTGACAAAATTAAAAGCCTCGGTGAATTCGATATCCGGGTTGGCGACGCGTAGTTCGGCCAGGGCTTTTTGCACACCGGCGCCGACCTCTACCTCGCTGGCACCCCGACTGCGGGTGACTTCAAAGCCCACCACCGGCTTACCATTCAGCAGCGCCAGCGCGCGCGGTTCGGCAACCGAGTCGTCTACCTTGGCGACTTGATCGAGTCGAATGCGGCGGCCATCGGCTAAGGACAGTTGCAAGGGCCGCATTTCATCGACCGAAGCCACGTTCGCCAAAGTGCGCACCGGTTGCTCACCGCTACCCAAGTCAATCCGCCCGCCGGCGCTCTCGCGCTGCATTTGCCGCAATTGCCGGGAAATATCTGCTGCTGTCGCGCCCAATGCCTGCAGCTTGACCGGATCCAATGCAATCGTCACTTCACGACTGACGCCGCCCACCCGGTTGACGGCACCAACGCCACGCACGGCCAACAAGCGCTTGGCGACTGTGTCTTCCACAAACCAGGACAGCGCTTCTTCATCGCGCTGGCTAGAGCTGACGGTTAAAGCCAAAATCGGCGAACCGGCCAAATCCAGCTTGGTGACAATCGGGTCGCGCAGGTCGCCCGGCAAATCGGCGCGCACTTTGGAAATGGCGGAACGCACATCATCCAATGCTTCTTGCACCGGTTTTTCCAGGCGAAATTCGGCGGTAATAGTGGCACTGCCATCCTGAACTTTGGAAGAGATATGCTTCAAGCCCTGTAAAGTGGCGATGGCATTTTCGATTTTTCGCGCCACCTCGGTTTCCAGTTGCGACGGCGAAGCGCCGGGCAGCGAGGTCGAGACTGAGATGGTTGGCAGTTCCAGATCGGGAAAGTTCTGGATTTTCATTGACTTGAAGCTAAACACACCGGCGAAACTGAGCAGCACGAACAACATCATGGCCGGAATGGGGTTGCGGATACACCAGGCGGAAACATTCATTGTGTTAGCACCCGCACGCTGTCGCCATCCGCTAAAAAGGACGCACCACTAGCCACCAGACGATCATCGGCGGCCACTCCCGCTAAAATTTCCAGCTGGTCGCCGTTTCTGCGACCCAACTGCACTTTAACCTGCTTGACACGCGCCCGATCCTGGTTTTGCTCAGTCAGCACAAACACGTAGCTAAAGCCGTCCCGCAAAGACAAGGCCTCTTGAGGCAGCGTTAATCCTTTGGAACTACCCAAATCAAATTCGCCACGGGCAAACATCCCGGCGCGCAAACCGCTCTGCACGGCATTGGGTAAATCAACGTAAACCAGACCATTGCGATTTTGTACATCCAGGGTTGGCGCTAAGAAACGGATGCGACCGTCTATGCTGCCGACATTAGGCACTTCTACCCTCACCTTAAGGCCCGGTTTAAGTTGCATCATTTCGGCGGCGGTCAGTTCGCCGCGCCATTCCAGCCGGTTCTGCCGGATCAACCGAAACAATTCCTGACCCTTGGCCGCCACTGCGCCCAAGGTGGCATTCCGCGCCGAAATCACCCCATCGTCGGTGGCCATTACCTTGGTATATTTCAAACGCAACAATTGCGCATCCAACTGCGCTTTCGCTAGCTGGACTTTGGCATTGGCGGTTTTTTCGCTGGTTAGATATTGCCCAACTTGTTGCGCACTCAAGGCTTTGCTGGCCAGCCGCTCGGCGCGTTCGGCGTTGATCCGCGCATCGGCCTGATTAGCTTCCGCTTCCGCCAACACCGCTCGGCTTTGCGCAACATCGGCCAGTACGCTTTCATCGGAAAATGTCGCCAATACCTGGCCTTTCTTGACTGCTTCGCCAATTTGCACATTGACCGCGCTTAGGCGCAGGTCGCCAACTTCGGCGCCGATCACCGCTTCCTGCCAGGGTGCGATTGAACCGTTAGCCGTCAGACTGACCGGAATATCGCGCATTTGCAAGCGAATCACAGACACACTGAGTGCAGGATTGGCAGCGGGCGGCGGGGGTGATGGGGCGGGTTCGTTGGCCCGACCCATGGCTATGCCAATGCCAACTAGCGAAATCAGGACGAGAAGCAGTGTACCTATCTTGCCTTTACTCATGACTTTCCTCCGGTGAAAGTGGCGTTTTGATTTAAAAATAATCTGCGAATGCTGGCGCTATTGAGCAAAGCGTCCGCCGTTGGCTGCATAGACTTAAAACTCAAATACGCAGATCTCAATGGACTTATTATCATAAGCCACCTCCAGTGCGACGCGCGGCCTCGTTCTCGATCATCGCAAACGCGAAATCAGCTAACCTCTCCGCGAGCACGTCGATTGCTTTGGGCGCGGCTAAAATTTGCGGGGAAATCACTGAGACCACTTCTTGCCCCACATAAAAATACACAGCCATACCGATCATTGCGAAGGCCAGCCGGTGTAAATCGGCGTCGACATCATTTAGTCCCAAATGCCTTTGCAACAGTGCCACCAGCGCTTCGTGTTGCGGCTTAATCTCCGTGTCGATTTCTTGCTGCCAAGCGCCGGTCGGCTCAATCATCTCCCGAAAGTGGAGTTTCATCACCAGCCCCAGTTCCTCGCCTCTTTTGAAAGGCTCCAGGAATTCGCTAAAAAACCTACGTAAAACCTCGCGCAAGGGTAAGTCCGCGTAATCCGCAACATTGGAACCACAAGGCAAATCGCCCATCGGCTCGGTGAACGCGGCACGATATAGCCCGGCTTTATCGCCGAAGTAATAGCGGATAGCCGAAATATTCGCGCCCGCCGCGTCGCAGATTTCTCGTGTGGAGGCGGCCTTGTAGCCCTTTTCGGCAAACAACCGCAACGCCGCCATCACCAGTCGGCTGCGTGCGTCGTGAGTATCTGTTGCGGAAATTTCGGAAATGACCATGCTGCCTCGGCAAAATGCTTGCTAGAAATAAAATCAATCGATTGATTTGCAAAATATCAATCAATCGATTGATTGTCAAATTTGCGCGAGGTGCAGGATTAATATGAGGAGAAGCAACGCCTTAGCCAGCGGCTTGGGGACTCTGGCGAGAGGCTAATAGCCACTTCCCGATGCATTTGATTTCTTTAAGTTGGGTTAGTACGAGCGGAAATTGCGCGGATTGACCGAGGGTATCGAAGAAGGGAGAGGGGGTATTCAGGAAAAGTATTGATTTCATTTCGTTACTTCATAGACACGCCAGTTTGGCAGTGCCAGCTAACAATGGATCGTAGCGGGAAGCAAGCCTTCGCAAACGCCTCTGATCGCAGCAAGCTTTATGTCCTTTTGTGCGTGTTTAGCAAGCTGGCTGAACTCCAGTCAGCAAATAGGAAATAGCGGTGATTTGTTTCGTCGCACCGGACGGATATGATTAGTCTTTAACTGTCGTCGCTCCCGCACAGGCGGGAGCTTAGTTGCTAATATGCGTTCGTTACGCGATTTCGGACTCCCGCTTTCGCGAGATTGACGGCCTTGGGAATTTAGGGGTCGGGCTGATAGCCCTGGTAGTTACTCGTCTGGGCTACCGATAAAGCGATAGACCAACGCGCCCAAAACTGCGCCGATAATCGGCGCGACCCAGAACAGCCAGAGTTGCGCCAAAGCCCAATCTCCGACATAAACCGCCACGCCCAAGCTACGAGCTGGGTTGACTGAGGTATTGGTGACCGGAATGCTGATCAAGTGAATCAGAGTCAGGCCCAAACCAATTGCGATAGGTGCCAAGCCTGCAGGGGCGCGGGCATCGGTGGAGCCGAGGATGATCAGCAAAAACATCATAGTCATCACAACTTCAGTAACCAACGCGGACAGCAAGGAATAGCCGCCAGGCGAGTGCTCGCCATAGCCGTTAGAGGCAAAGCCAGCGGCGACATCGAAGCCGGCTTTGCCGCTGGCGATTAAATACAGGACCCCGCCGGCGACGATGGCACCGATGACTTGCGAAACGATGTAAGGCAATAATTGATTGGCTGGAAAGCGCCCCCCCATCCATAAGCCCACCGATACCGCCGGATTGAGATGGCAGCCGGAGATATGGCCGATGGCATAGGCCATGGTCAATACGGTCACCCCGAATGCCAGCGAGACGCCGAGCAAGCCAATACCAACATTGGGAAACGCTGCGGCCAGGACCGCGCTTCCACATCCACCAAGAACTAACCAAAATGTCCCAAAGGACTCGGCAACATATTTTTTCATATGACTCTCCTGAGCGTTGTTATAGATTTGCCTGTCATCGATCACTTGTTTTTGTTTAATAATCAATCGGCTAGCGCACTGTATTCTGTGTCTTTGTGTGATGTCAATCACAAAAAACGGCTAGATTCTTGCTTGGTACTTGCTATTTTTGGCTAGAGACTCTGTTGCGTGGAAGAGGCTTGTTTTTGTGACGTCAAGAATTGCCGCAGAATTACTTCGGGCAAGTCTGCTCTGTATGGCTAATTTCCCTATTCGATGTGAGAATTGGCGTTTACATAATTGCCCGACATTCTTACCGGTTAATCCATGTCCGATATTTCTCAGCACGGCCACAGCACCAACTTGATCGGCATGGCGACGGCGTGTATGGCCAGTCATTTGTTTAACGAATACCCCAAGCCCTTACACATCGCCGGTACCCGTGAGTCGGCGCCCGGTTTGTTCGAGCAGTTGGCCGGACAAACCACATTAGCCGAGTGTGGACGGATATTTCAAGACTACATGTGTGTGGTGTTTGGCTTTGAAGCCGAGCAACGTTTGCGCGACGATGCCGAGGGGCGGCGCAGGTATCGCAACAGCTATCTGCGATTGATCCAGGATTGGGGGCTGGATTCCAACAATGCGCAAGGTGCAGTATTAAAAGGTTGGGTGGAAAGCCGTTTTGGTTTATTTCCCAACTACCATAAACACCCGATCAGCACCTTGATGAGCAAGGACTGGATCGTGTACATAGAAGAAAAGATGAACAGCCGGTATCACAACAATTGCATCTATATGCAGCTGGATTTGCTGTACGAGTTTTGCCAATGGGTGATTGAGTGCTTTCAGGTGCCGGCTGCAACCCATAAAACCCTGTATCGTGGCGTCAATGCTCTGGACGATTGGGTCGTTACCGAGCAAGACAAGCTGCACAAAATCGTCCGCTTCAACAGTATTGTGTCGTTTACCGACCGCCCTGGTATCGCCAGCGAATTTGGCGGATATATATTGGAAGTGGAGGTGCCGATGGTGAAACTGGTGTTTTTTAGCGACCTGCTGCCGCGCCATGCATTGCGCGGCGAAGCGGAATATTTGGTAATCGGTGGCGATTATCGGGTGACGGTGCAGCGATGAACGAGCGTTTAATGAATCGGGCCTTGGGCGCTTATCTGGGCTTTGCTTGCGGCGATGCATTGGGCGCGACGGTGGAGTTCATGTCGCCCAAGCAAATCCAAAAACGTTACGGCGTGCATACGGAAATGATAGGCGGCGGCTGGCTGGGCTTGGAGCCTGGACAGGTGACAGACGATACACAAATGTCACTGGCCTTGGGTCAAGCCATCATCGATCATCAAGGCTGGAATTTGCGGGCCGTGGCTGACAATTTCCTGGCTTGGCTGGACAGCGGTCCGCCGGATGTCGGCAATACTTGTCGGCGTGGCATCCTGCGTTATCGAGATGAAGGTTTATTGAGCGGGTTACCGCGCGCAGACGAAGCCGGCAACGGTGCCTGTATGCGCAATCTGCCGGTGGTGTTGGCAACATTGAGCAGTCCCGATAAATTCGAGACGTGGAGTTTGGAGCAAAGTCATATCACCCATCATAACCTGTTGTCCGACGCCGCGACATTGGCTTTAGGGCGAATGACCAATCTGTTAATTCATGGACAAGGCTTGGACGCCTGTCTGCTGGAAGCGGAAAGTTTAATTGGTCGATACAGGGAGTTTGTTTACCGCCCTTATCCGGGCAAAGCCACGGGTTATATCGTCGATACGGTGCAGACGGTATTGCATCATTTTTTCAACACTGACAGCTTTGAGTCTTGCCTGATCGCCACCGTCAATCAGGGCGGCGATGCCGATACCACGGGGGCGTTGGCAGGGATGCTGGCTGGGGCGAAATATGGATTGGAACGGATTCCGGAGCGGTGGTTGGCTAGACTAAACGCCTTGATTACGGAGGAAATACGGTCACAGGCAAAAAAGCTTACCCTTATCAAGGAGTAAATGACAGTTTGATAAGCAAGGCTAGTGTTTAAATTGGGTGTGCGTTAGGATGCTGCCAGCAACCTCGCAAAATACTTCCGCCCAAATCAATATGAAATTGCCCGCGATAGCGATTTTCTTAGAAGCGCTCATTTTTTTTCCGTTATCAGTATCAGCAAGTGCCTTTTACTCCATAACCGAGTTACCTAGTTACCCTGGGGGGACTAGTCCCCTTGACATCAACATAAGTGGGCAGGTTGCCGTCGGGGTGTATCGAGGCGGTTTTGGTGTGGATGACTATCTTACCGGTCCGGGTGGTTCTCTTCCCGTTACTTATTATTCTCCGGTTTTGGGCAGTTCAAGCGGAGGTATAGCTGGCATTAATGATAAAGGCCAAGCGGTCGGGTGGCGAATGGACTTAGATAATACCGGGTTTCATCAATATGCCTTTTACACTCAGCCTAACAGTACGTCGTTTACTTATATAAATACTGTGGGTAAAGACGCTCGCGCTACTGATATCAATAACAGTGGCCGAGTCGTTGGATCATCAGGAGAATACATGAGGGAGCGGGCGTTTATCTCGGCACCTGATTTGATAACTGCAATTGACTTAGGTACTCTTGGCGGTGTGAGTAGCTACGCAAATGGTATTAATGACATGGGAAACGTGGTGGGAGAGTCCAAGCTTAGTTCTGGGCAAACCCACGCTTCGTTACCGGCGCGAATGGTTCAAATATGATGGACTTGGGCACGCTTGGAGGAAGCGAGAGTAGCGCTAAAGCTTTAAATGCAAGTGGTCAAGTCGTTGGTTTATCTGACGTCGCTGATGGTTCTTCTCATGCCTTCTTGTATCAAGCTGGCAATTTTGGAATGACTGACCTAGGTACTTTAGGCGGAAAAGACAGTGGTGCAAACGATATCAATGCAAGCGGACAAATTGTTGGATGGTCAAATTTAGCCAATAGCTTTAATCGACGGGCATTTATTGCCGAATTAAATGGTGGCCCGATGACCGACCTGAATTCCTTGGTAGATACAGATCAGCTTGGTTATGGTGATAGTTTTTATTTTGCTGAAGCCTTCGGGATAAATGATATGGGCCAAATTCTAGTTAAAGACTCTTGGGATGGAGTTGCTTTGCTTAGTCCAGTTTCGAAAGTTCCTATTCTGGAATCTAGTTGGTTGTTTCTTAGTACCTTGTTTTGCTTCTGTGGCTACCAACCGAGGAAATTCCCCCTGTTTTTCTGCATAAGAGGCATTCTCCAAAGTTCAACGGATGGCTGGCTGGTTAACTAGTTTGGGGGGGGCTACAATGCTAGGTCTACTGAAAAGCCAACCCCAGCAGTCAATCCCATCGCCAACGCGGCCCAAAAACTCACCCGCATACCGGCGATCAGCATAGACGCGCCGCCGGCACGAGCGGAGGCGGCGCCCAGCGATACCCGCAATAGCAATGAGCCACCCGCGACGGCCCAAATCAATAACCCTGCTGGTGTCCACAATACAATTAATAAATGCAATGTTGCCCCGACTGAAAAACTGCCAGCCTATGAACATGCTGCCAATTCCGGGCGTGCGGCTGAGGTGTCGGTGATGCCAAGTTCGTCTCGGCTGTGCGCGCCTAAGGCATCGTGGGACATCAGTTGGCGGGCAACCTCGGCGGCCAGCGCTTCGTTCAGGCCGCGTCCGACATAAATAGCCGTCATTTCCTCATGTTCGTGTTTCGGATAGCCGGCGAGTTCCAGGCGTTCGCGCTCCAGATCAGCTTGCTCTGTGTCGGCTTGCGAACAGACGGATAGATATTCGCCGGCGGCCATGGATATCGCGCCGGCTTCTGCGACGCCCAAAATCAGGCTGGCGGTGGAAACGATGCCGTCGTTCGCACCCAATACCGCCGCACGCAGCCAGCCAATTCGGTGATTTTTATGTCTTTCGATGTGCATCAGGCTTCTCGCTAACAAAGTAAGTCGGGTTATTGCAGGATAGTAACTTGATTTACCTGCTCTGAACGAGGGGTCTTGTCGATTCCAGATTGGCCGGTTTGGTGCGTTACTTCCTGATTTGTTGCAATCGGCCTAGAATAGCCGGCTAATCCCTATTGTCATTGGTCGCCGATGAAAGATCAGTCCTTTACCTTCGAACAAATTCATATCGAAGTCGCCCGCAACGCGTCCGACGATTTCAACCTGTTTCATGACAAGCATAAGTGGTTGCAGGTCACCCATAATCCATTCAAGGGCCCAATCGTACTGGGCTTTCAATTGAATACGTTGATCGAATATCAGATGCGCTTGTATCGGGAAGCCCATCATGAAGACCAAATTATCGCCGACAATCAGCTGCGGTTTAGCAACTATCAGATCATTTTCGTCAATGCCTTGCGGCCACGACAGGAAATGAAGCTGGATATTAAAAGGACCCTGATCGCGACAATCCCCGAACTGACGTTGACCAATCGCATCGCGATTAAGTCGCAAGGTAAAACGATTTTGCTGGGGTATAAAAAAGAAACTAAAAAACCTTTATTTTTAGCGGATACCGACCTAAGCAGCTTGCCAGATTTGAACGCTTTGTCGGATAAATCTATGGTGCCCGGCACCGAGTTTTTTCTGAAACGTAAGTGGATGAATAACGGTAATGTGAAGAATTTTTTGTCGGGTTCGTTTGCGGAGCAGTCGGATTATTTCGACGAGTTATTGCAGGTGGCGCAATATCCGGAAGTGTTTCCTTGCAGCTTGACTTCCGGGGCCTTGCTGGAGAAAGCGCAATTGGAAAATCACGATTTCAAACGCAATCCGATGGTGTATACCTCGCACGATATTTCGGTGGATCGCGTACATCTGGCTACGCTGAAAAACAACGACAAGCTGCATATTCTGGTCCGGCAACTGCCGGAGTCGCCGGACAAAACTCTCAATCACACCAGTATAATGTTGCGGACCTACGAATGTTTTGGGGTGTTGGACAATAAGGCCGTTTTGTTCAGAATCAAACTGAATTTGGTGCCTTTGGAAGAAATTATTAAAAATTTGAGTGGAAAAACATAGCCGCAGAGCCCGAATCGCCTAGTCGCGGGCGAATGTTGTGAATTTTTTGGAACATAAAGTATAATCCGCGTTGTCGTTAGGCAAGGCCAGTGACGAGATTGCAAATTCAATTAATACAACACTAAAGATAAGGTAAGTGCTCGCAGTCAGGCATTTGCATTGTTCGAGGAAAAAAATATGAGTAATATCGAAGAACGAGTAAAAAAGATTGTCGCAGAACAATTAGGCGTAAAAGAAGAAATCGCGAACGATGCGTCTTTTGTTGACGATCTTGGTGCTGATTCTTTAGACACAGTTGAACTCGTCATGGCTCTGGAAGAAGAATTCGAATGCGAAATTCCAGACGAAGAAGCTGAAAAAATCACCACAGTCCAATTGGCTATCGATTATATCAACGCCAATCTGCAGTAAGTTGTTTCCAATAGTTAGTGGGTGGTCTCCATCCACTAGCCGGTTTATCCCCCTTCTCTGGTTGTCTTCTTTTTTTACCGGTAGTTTACTGTGAGCACACGTCGAGTTGTTATAACGGGCTTAGGCGCCATTACGCCGTTAGCCAATAATGTTGCCGATACCTGGGATGGCATTGTCAACGGAAAGAGCGGCATCAGCCCGATCGATTCATTTGACATATCTTCTTTTGCAACGACGTTCGGCGGTGTCATCAGAAATTTTAATATTGGCGACTATATAGCCGAGAAGGATGCTAAGCGCATGGACGGCTTCGTGCATTACGGGATCGCGGCCGGTTGCCAGGCGATTGAGGATTCGGGTATTGAAGTCACCGAGGAAAATGCCGAGCGTATCGGTGTGGCTATCGGCGCTGGTATCGGCGGCATTACCGGTATTGAAGAATGTTATGCCACCTATGTGGCGGGCGGTCCCAGACGGATTTCGCCTTTTTTTGTACCGGGCAATATTATCAATATGATCTCCGGTAACTTGTCGATCAAATACGGTTTGAAAGGCCCCAATTTTGCGATTGTCACCGCCTGTTCGACCGGTACTCATAACATCGGCGACGCAGCGCGTTTAATCAAATATGGCGATGCCGATGTCATGGTGGCTGGCGGTGCCGAGCGATGTACAACCTCGGCAACCGCGATGGGCGGATTTGCTTCGGCAAAAGCCTTGTCGCGTCGCAATGACAGTCCGACTACCGCGAGTCGGCCTTGGGATCGCGACCGCGACGGTTTCGTACTCAGCGACGGTGCCGGCGTAGTGGTCTTGGAAGAACTGGAACACGCCAAGGCACGCGGTGCAAAAATTTATGCGGAACTGGTCGGTTACGGCATGAGCGGCGATGCTTATCACATTACCTCGCCATCGGAAGGCGGTGAGGGCGCGGCACGCTGCATGCGCAATGCGATGCGCGACGCCAAAGTTAACCCGCAAGATGTGCACTATATCAACGCGCACGGTACCTCGACGCCAGCGGGTGATATTGGTGAAACGCATGCGATGAAATTGGCGCTCGGCGATTGGGCCTACAAAGTGGCTGTCAGTTCTACCAAGTCGATGATTGGCCATTTGCTGGGTGCTGCAGGTGGTATCGAAGCGGTATTGACGGCTTTGGCTATCCAACATCAAATTGCCCCGCCGACTATCAACTTGGAAAATCCCGATCCCGAGTGCGATCTGGATTACGTCCCGAACATCGCCAGAAACATGAGCATCGATGTCGCTATTTCCAACTCGTTTGGGTTTGGCGGCACCAATGGTTCTCTGGTTTTTAAACGTTACCAATAAGCGCTTCCGCTTTCGCAGTGTCTGGCTATGTTTTTATTAAACGGCGAGCACAGACACTGTGTCGATGTTTCTGATCGAGGTTTTCAGTACGGCGACGGACTATTCGAGACTATCGAAGTGTTGCAGGGCAAGCCACTGTTTTTTGACCGACATCTAAAACGGCTAGCCGAGGGGTGCCGGCGACTGTTGATCCCCATGCCGGACAGCGCCTTGCTCGACACTGAAGCTCGGCAATTCAGCGAGTCTTGCGAGCGAGCCGTGTTGAAGTTGATTGTGACGCGCGGCAGCGGCGGTCGGGGTTACCGGCAGCCGGATCATATTATCCCTACCAGACTATTCAGTCTCTATCCTTATCCCGATTATCCCCAACAGCTCCAAACAGACGGCATTGCTGCGCGTTTTTGCGAGCAGCGTTTGTCTATAAACCCCCGATTAGCCGGCGTCAAGCACATGAATCGACTCGAACAGATTTTAGCGAGAGCGGAATGGCAGGACGGGGCGATTCAAGAGGGTTTGATGCTGGATACTCAAGATCACGTCGTGGAAGGCACGATGAGCAACCTATTCCTGGTCAAATCTGACAGTTTATACACGCCACCGCTAGGACAATGCGGGGTCGCGGGTATTGTGCGAGAGTTGATTATGGAGTTCGCGCAGCGGATCAAACTACCTTTGTGTGAGCAAGCAATTGATCAAGCTGCCGTTTTGCAAGCTGACGAATTATTTGTCAGTAACTCGGTAATCGGTATTTGGCCGATCAAACGGCTGGAAGGGCAGGTATTTGAGGTCGGTGTTATCACTCGGCGTTTGCAAGATCTGCTCAGCGCAGCCCGCATGGCGGAGGTATAGCAGTGTTTAGAAGCATAAGCGCATTTACGTTATTAATGGTTTTGGGTTTGGTGTCGATTTGGGCGGGAATGCATTATCACCTGATACTAAAAAAGCCGGTGGTGATGACCGAGACGGTGATTGAAATCAAAAAAGGCGACACGCTGGAATCGGTGGTAAAGAATCTACGGGCGCAGCAAGTGATAGTGAATCGCTTATGGTTTCGCTTGTTTGCCTACCGGAAAAATCTCGATCACTTGTTGAAGGTGGGCGAGTATGTATTAGCTAAAGGCGCTACCGCTGCCGATATTCTGCAACAACTGACCGACGGCAAGACCCGAAAGTATTCGATTACCTTTCCGGAAGGCTGGTCGTTCAAGCAAGTGTTTAACACCATTAAGAACAACCCCAACCTGCAACACACGCTGACCGATAACCAACTCGAAGAGTTGATGGCGCAAATCGGCTCGGATAAGAACCACCCCGAAGGCTTATTTTTCCCCGATACCTATTTCTTTGAAAAAAACACTTCCGATGTCGATTTATTGAAACGTGCCCACGATCGAATGCAAGCGGTTTTGAACGAAGAATGGCAGAAGCGCGATGACGGGGTGCCTTTGGAAAACCCTTATGAGGCTTTGATTTTGGCCTCTATCGTCGAAAAAGAGACCGGCGCCGGCGAAGAACGCAGAAAAATCGCCGGGGTATTTGCGCGACGCTTGAAAAAAGGCATGTTGTTACAAACCGACCCCACCGTCATCTACGGCATGGGCGATGACTACCACGGTGATATTCGCCATAAGGATTTGCGCGAACACACGCCTTACAACACCTATATCATAGAGGGCCTGCCGCCTACGCCGATTGCGATGCCGGGCAAACAAGCCATTGTTGCTGCCTTGCATCCTGATCACAGCGATGCCTTGTTTTTTGTCGCCCGCGGGAATGGCCGCCATGCCTTTTCTTCGACTTTGGCAGAACACGAACGATACGTCGATCAATATCAACGATGACCGGCGGACGATTTATTACCCTGGAAGGTGGTGAAGGCGTCGGCAAGTCCACCAATCTGCAGTTTATCAAGCAGCTATTAGAAGAGCGGGGTATTCCCTTTGTAGCGACCCGCGAGCCAGGCGGGACGGGCATTGCTGAAAAGATTCGCGGCATTTTGCTGGAACATCAAGAAGAGAGTTTGTGCGAGCAGGCCGAGTTGTTGCTGATGTTTGCGGCTCGGGCTCAACATATTCAACAGGTGATTGTGCCGGCTTTGCAGCAAGGGCAGTGGGTGGTGTGCGACCGTTTTACTGATGCTACCTATGCCTATCAAGGTGGTGGTCGGAATATGGATCTGCAAACCATCGCTTGGTTGGAAAATGCCGTACAAGGTAACCTGCGGCCGGATTTGACCTTTGTCTTTGATGCGCCGATAGAAATTGGTATGCAGCGCGCCAAGCACCGAGCCGCTCTAGATCGTTTTGAAACCGAGCAGTTAGCGTTTTTCGAAAGAGTCAGGCAAGCGTATTTGCAACGTGCCGCTTCGGATTTGCGCCGCTATAAAATTATCGATGCCAGCCTGCCTCTGAATGCGGTGCAACAGCAGTTGCGCAGCGAATTGGCCAGCTTATGGAGCGAGTGATGTCAGGCCAAACCGCGATTTATCCTTGGCAAGCGGACAACTGGCGGCAACTCTGCGCTTACATCCAGCAACAGCGCATCCCGCAGGCCCTGCTGTTTTCCGGCGCGGCCGGGCAGGGCAGGCGAGATTTGGCAGAACATTATACGCAAAGCTTGTTATGCCATACCCCGCTCGCTGATAGTAGCCCCTGCGGTCATTGCGTCGGCTGTAAATTGTTTGCTGCGCAAACCCATCCTGATTTTCTGACCATAGAACCCGACGAACCTGGTAAAGCCCTCGGTATCGATAAAATCAGGCAACTGATTGTGAAGCTGGCATTGAAACCGCAGTATGACGCTGCTTATAGGGTCGTGATTATCCAGCCGGCTGACGCCTTGAATAATGCTTCGGCAAATGCTTTTTTGAAGTGTTTGGAAGAACCGACCGAACGCACGTGTTTGCTGTTAATCAGTGAGCAGCCGAGTCGATTGCCGGCGACGATTCGGAGCCGTTGCCAAAAAGTGGCGTGTGCAACGCCGGCGCGCGAAGTGGCTATCAGTTGGTTGCAGCAGCAAGGTGTCTCGGAACAAACCGAGCTGTTATTGACACTGGCCCAAGGTTCGCCGCTATTGGCTAAGCACTATGCCGAACATAATATGATTCAGCTCAGGCAGCAGTATTTCGAGGCTTGGTGGCGTATCGCGCAAGGTAAGGAACATTTGCTGACGATAGCCGAGCTTTGGCAAAAGCAGGAAAAACTTGATTTGGCCGTGGTGTTGCGTTGGATGGCAGGCTGGGTGGCGGACATTATTAAATACGCTTATCGGGCGGATTCGCCGGCGATTGCCAACCCGGATCTGAAAAATGCCTTGCAAGCCCTTGCCGAGCGGCTAGAATTGAAACGCCTATATCGGTTTTACGATAATGTGCTTACCACTAAGTCGCAATTGAACACGCAACTTAATAAACAATTGATGCTCGAGCAGCTATTGATTAGTTGGTCGCAACTGAATAGACAATAAGCGTATGGCAGAATCAGCAGCACCCAGACAAGGTATTTTGTCCTTATCGATCAAAGATAAAAACGCGCTGTTTGCGGCGTATATGCCGTTCGTAAAAAACGGCGGTTTGTTTATTCCGACCAAACGCGAATACGAAATGGGCGAGGAAGTATTCATGTTGCTTAATTTAATGGACGAAACCGAGCGCTTGCCGATAGCCGGCAAAATTATCTGGAAAACCCCTTCTGGCGCAGAAGGTTATCGCGCTGCCGGAATCGGCGTGCAATTCAGCGATCAGGATGGCGGTGCGGCGCGTAACAAAATCGAAACCTATTTGGCTGGCGCATTGGAATCTGATCGTTCCACCCATACCATGTAAACTGCTTTGCGGGCGGACTTTGCCCCTTGTCTTTACTTTTCTAATCCCATGTTCATCGACTCCCACTGTCATCTCGATCGTATCGATTTAGCCCCCTACGCCAACGACTTTAATACTTTTGTCGATGCGGCGCGCGCTGCCAAAATCCACCACATGCTGTGCATAGCCATCGATATGGAAGCCTACCCGGCTATGTTGGAACAGGTGATGCCCTATCCAGACATTTCATTATCGGTGGGCGTGCATCCCAATGTGAACGACGGACGCGAGCCGACCCTAGACGATTTATTGCAATTGGCCGATAACGATAAGGTTATCGCCATCGGCGAGACCGGTCTGGACTATTTCCGCAGCGAAGGCGATCTGGAATGGCAGTTTCAGCGGTTTCGCACCCATATTGCCGCCGCCAAGTTGCTCAATAAGCCTTTGATCATTCATACCCGCGAAGCCGGGCAGGATTCGTTGGATGTGCTGCGGGACGAGGGTGCGGATCAAGTGGGTGGCATCATCCATTGCTTTACCGAAGATTGGGCCTATGCGGAAAAGGCTTTGGATTTGAATTTTTATATCTCTTTTTCCGGTATTGTGACCTTCAAGAATGCGGAAGCTATCAAGGAGGTGGCGCGTAAAATCCCCTCCGACCGTTTTTTGATCGAAACCGATTCACCGTATTTGGCGCCGGTGCCGTATCGTGGCAAACCGAATTACCCGCTTTATGTGCGTTATGTGGCGGAACATATTGCCGATTTGCGCGGGACTTCGGTTGAGGCAGTGGCGGAGCAATCGACAGAAAATTTTTATCGTTTGTTCGCCGGTTCGTCAGCATCTAGGCAAAATTAAGTGCGCAAAAAAAACGACCGAATCCATGTGAGATGAAGCGGTCGTTTGGAGAGGTGGGGTATAACTCTCATTCCCCAAAAGGGGCGCATACAAGAGTTGAACGCAGTTTACTGAAGCTAACTCGTCCTGAAAATGTGGCATTTTGCCGCGTGGCAAATTGTCGCTAGCCTAGTGTTAAAGCTGATTCACGAAAAAAGTCGTCATTGCATGGCGCTATCATTCTTGGCTGGCTTAACAGCATATTTACTTTTCTCGTAATATGAATTTGGAATTAATTAGTCCGCTAGGGAATTTTCAACTTAAGCGCTTGCCGTTTCGCAAAAACGAATTGTTGCGGGCGTGGGACGCCGCAGACGAATATCTCTTGAACCATTTGGCTACCAAAGGCATTTCAGACAATGCCAATATCGTGATACTTAACGATAGCTTCGGTGCGCTGGCGGTTTCGCTAAGCGCTTACCAACCAACCGCCGTTTCCGATTCCTGGCTATCGCAGCGGGCGACGCGTATTAACCTGGCATTGAATGGCATTGGCGACGAGCGAGTGGGTTTGCTGGATAGTTTGTCGCTACCGACCGCAGGCATCGATTATCTACTGATTAAAATTCCTAAAACCCTGGCGCTACTCGAATATCAGTTGCACTCGCTTAAGCCTTTGTTGAAAGCCGATTGCCAAGTGATAGCCGCTGGCATGGTGAAGAATTTGCCGCCCACGGCCTGGAAGTTGCTGGAAGGTTTGATCGGACCTACGCAACCTTCTTTGGCGGTCAAAAAAGCCCGGCTGATTTTTGCCCGAGTGGACCGAGATCTGCAATTGCCTGTGAACCCTTACCCAACCCGCTATCAATTGGAGAATAGCGATCTTAGTGTTTGCAATCACGCCAATGTGTTTTCCCGCGATAGCCTGGATATTGGTACTCGCTTTTTATTGGAGCATTTGCCGCAAAAGGCCGCGTATCGAGATTATATCGATCTGGGTTGCGGCAACGGTATTGTCGGCGTGCTGTTGGCGAAACAAAATCCGCAGGCGCGAATCTGTTTTATCGATGAATCGTTTATGGCCATTGCCTCGGCCAGGGAAAATTTTTCGGCAGCTTTTACCGAGCCTCGGGAAGCAGAATTCCTGCTGGGTGACTGCTTAACCGGTTTACCGGCGAATAGCGCCGATTGCATAGTCTGCAATCCACCTTTTCATCAACAACATACTATTGGTGACCATATCGCCTGGCAGATGTTTCAGCAGGCGCATAAGGTTGTGCGACAGGGCGGCGAATTACGGGTAATCGGCAATCGCCATTTAAATTACCATTTGCCTTTGAAGAAGCTGTTCGGACATTGCCGGCAGGTGGCCGCCAATGCCAAGTTTGCGATTTTCAGCTGTATTAAGAACTGAGCTATTCGATATTTTTATAATGTAGCGAAGATATCTGTTCGGACACAATGCCGATCAGAAATATAAACAAAGACGATAGAAACAGCACTGCGCTCATATTGGTAAAGCGGTTTTCTGTGAAATAGGTATAGCCGTAATAGCCAGCTCCTAAGCTAAACACTATGCTACTGATGGGTAAAAATAGCCGCATTGGCGAGAACAGCACCCCGATCCGCAAGATAATTATAAAAAATCGAAAACCGTCATGCATCAGCCGGATATGGCTTTTCCCGCTGCGTTTACCGGCGTGGATAGGAATGTACGCCACTGGGAAGCCGGAACGGAAAAACGCCATCGTGCTGGTGGTTGGATAAGAAAAACCGTTGGGTAATAGGTAAAGAAATTTGCGGAATTTGTTGGCCCGAGCTGCACGAAATCCGGAGGTAAGATCTTCTATTTTATGTCCGGTCATCATCGATGCCAGCTTGTTGTAAAAGTTATTGGCCAGACGTCGGAATAAAGAGGCATGGCTACCGGCGTTTCGAGCGCCGACCACCATGTCATAGCCGTCGTTCAGTTTATTGAGCAAGGCCGGAATGTCGCCGGGATGGTGTTGGCCGTCAGCGTCCATAAACACCAAAATATCGTTTTTTGCATGTCTGGCGCCGGTTTTGATAGCTGCGCCATTGCCCATGCTGTAAGGATGATCAATAACAGTGACACCGGCCGCGCGAGCAATGGCGGCGGTATCGTCTGTCGAGCCGTCATTGATTAGCAGAATCTCCGCATCAGGATATAGCAGATGTAACATTGGCAAAAAAGACGGTAGATTTTTCGACTCGTTTTTCGCAGGGATTACGATGCTGATTGACGGGATGTTATTCATGAAAATCCAAAGGTTGGCAGGGACACATGCCGAAATGTGGAAAACAGTCTAGCAGAATTAAACACTATCGACAGCCGGGCTAGGCTTATCGAAACTGGTCTTTCATTAGGCGTAATTGCCTAAAAACCGCCAAGTCGGATTGTTCGGCCATGCCGATATTGCTGCGAATACAGACGTTATCCGCCCTAAAAAAGGGATTGGTGGCCAATTCCAGGCCGATGCTGGTGGGAATGGTGGGGATGTTTTGTTGACGAAGTGCTGCGACCTGCGTAACCCGCTGCTGCAGCTCAGTATTCTCCGCATCAACGGATTGGGCAAATCGGCCATTGGCCGCCGTATATTCGTGAGCGCAGTAAACCCGGGTTTCCGGTGGTAAGGCTCGCAACTTTTGCAGCGACTGCCACATTTGTTCCGCACTTCCCTCAAATAGGCGGCCACAACCCAATGAAAACAAGGTGTCACCGCAAAACAAAGCCTGGTTACCAGCGTTGTAATAGACGATATGTCCTAGGGTATGACCCGGTGTGTCGATAACTTGAAAGGTTTGATTGCCAAGTTTTACTTCATCCCCTTCGGCAAGTTTTATATCGATGCCGGGGATGCGCGCCTGGTCTACTGCCGAGCCGACAATCTTGCAGTTGGTTTCCTGCTTGAGATGCAGATTGGCGCCAACATGGTCGCTGTGGTGATGGGTGTTAAAAATATAGTTGAGCTGCCAACCGTGCTTTTGAAGTGCGTCTAACACCGGTTTAGCTGGGGCTGGATCGACAACCGCCGTTTCACGGCTGTTGGAGTCGTATAGCAGAAAGATGTAATTATCTGCCAGAACAGGAATTATCTCGACTTGCAACATATAACTCACTCGAAAGCAGAAGTCTAAAGCCTAGCACTGCACCGAGTCCCGTTAGGTTTAGTTAAACAAAGCGTGTATCGATGTTGTTAAAGTAGGCACATGGTTACGGTAATGTGCCCATCCGATAGTCGTTTACCCACACACAGCTTGAATTTTCGCCAAAATGCCCTTGGCATCCAACTCACACAGCGCCAGCAATTCCTCGCGGCTGCCTTGCTCGACAAAGCGATCCGGCAGGCCGATATTCAACA